>NZ_JBSGVW010000001.1:0-623588 GCF_053608645.1 Streptomyces sp. NPDC055013 | reverse complement strand
GCGGTGAGCCTCAGCTCACCGCCCCGGCGTCGAGTCCGCCGCTGTCCGCGCTAGACACCGATGCCGGCGCCTTGTCTGAACGGCCGTGCGTCACCGAGCAGTTGACCCCCGTCGATCACCATGGTCTCGCCGGTGATCCAACTCGCGGCGTCCGAGACGAGGAAGGCGACCGCGGAGGCGATGTCGGCAGGCTCCCCTATGCGGCCCAGCGCCACCGAGGCGGACACCTCCTGCTCGTGCTCCTTCCACAGGGCCTCGGCCAGCTTCGTGCGCACCACACCCGGTGCCACCGCGTTGACGCGGACCTTCGGCGAGAGCTCCAGGGCCAGTTGCCCGGTGAGATGGATCAGTGCGGCCTTCGACGCGTTGTACAACCCGATGTTCGCCTCGGAGGCCATGCCGCCCACCGACGCGGTGTTGACGACCGCCCCGCCGTGCTCGCCCATCCAGGCCCGCGTGGCCAGTCCCGTCCACAGAACGGGCGCCCACAGGTTCACGTCGAAGGTCTTCGCGAACCGACCGTGGTCCTGGTCGATGACCGGTCCGAAGGCCGGGTTGGTTCCGGCGTTGTTGACGAGGATGTCCAGGCTGCCGAAGCGCTCGAGCGTCAGATCCACACAGCGCTGGGCCGCCTCTTCGTCGACCGCATGCGCTCCTACGCCGACCGCCGTGCCCTTGACCTGGGCAGCGGCGGCGTCCGCCGCCTCCTGGGACCGGGAGGTGAGGACGACGTTCGCGCCGGCCTCGGCGATGGCCTGGGCGATCGCCAGCCCGATACCGCGCGAAGCCCCGGTGACGACGGCGGTGCGACCGGTGAGGTCGAGTCCTGCCATCTCAGTTCGCCGCCGTCGTCGCCGCGTCGCGGTACTGCCGCAGTTCCTGCTTGGCGATGGCCCGCTTGTGCACCTCGTCGGGACCGTCCGCAAGCCGCAGCGTCCGCAGACTCGCGTACATCATCGCCAAGGGGAAGTCGTCGGTCACCCCCGCTCCCCCGTGCACCTGAATCGCGCGGTCGACGATCTTCAACGCGATGTTGGGGGCCGCCACCTTGATGGCCGCGATCTCGGTGCGCGCCTCCTTGTTCCCGACCGTGTCCATGAGATGCGCGGCCTTGAACGTGAGCAGCCGGATCATCTCGATGTCGATACGCGCTTCCGCGATCCAGTCCTGGATGTTGGACCGTTCGGCAACTGGGCTGCCGAAGGTCACCCGTGACTGTGCGCGCCGGCACATGAGTTCCAGCGCCCGCTCGGCCGCGCCGATGGCACGCATGCAGTGGTGTATGCGGCCGGGCCCGAGCCGGGCCTGGCTGATCGCGAAACCCTCGCCCTCGCCCTTGAGTACGTCCTTGGCCGGCACCCGGACATTCTCGAAGATGATCTCCGCGTGGCCCTCGCGATCCGCGTACCCGAACACCGGCAGATTGCGGACCACGGTGACCCCGGGGGCGTCGATCGGGACGACCATCATCGACTGCTGGCGATGTGGGGCCGCCGTGGGGTCGGTCTTGCCCATCACGATGAGCACCTTGCAGTTCTTGTGCATCGCGTTCGAGGCGAACCACTTGCGGCCGTTGAGCACGTACTCGTCGCCGTCGCGCTCCATCCGCAGCTCGATGTTGGTGGCGTCGGAGCTGGCGACACGCGGCTCGGTCATCGCAAAGGCCGACGCCATCGTTCCGTCGAGCAGGGGCTTGAGGTACTTCTCCTTGTGCTCGTCGCTGCCGAACAGCGTGAGCACCTCCATGTTGCCGGTGTCGGGCGCGTTGCAGTTGCACGCCTCGGAGGCGATGTGGCTGCGGCCCATGATCTCCGCCAGCGGCGCGTACTCGAGGTTGGTCAGACCCGGGCCCCAGTCCGGGTGCGGGTGGAACAGATTCCACAGTCCACGCCTGCGCGCCTCGGCCTTGAGCTCCTCGAGGATCGGCGGGTGGAAGTGCGGGTCACCCGACGCGTGCATCTGCTCGTGGTACACCGCCTCGGCCGGGTAGACGCGTGCATCCATGAACGCGAGCAGATCCGCCCGGTACTTCTTGGCGCGGTCCGACATCTCAAACAGGGACATCCGAACTCCTGACGGGTAGGGAGGGGAAGTTGGGCGGGCGCTTGTCCAGATGGCTGGCCACGCCTTCGACGACGTCGGACCCGCGGAAGGCCCGGAGCATGAGGCCTTCCGCCCGGCTCACCGAATCGGCGTAGGTACCGTCGGCGTCGTCGCTCAGTTGGCTCTTGATGACGGCCATGGATGCCGGGGAGCAGCGCCTCGCCAGATCGGCGGCGTACGCGACAGCGGCATCCACCACGTCGGCGGTGGGGACCAGGTGGTCGAGGAGTCCGACACGGAATGCCTCCTCGGCATCCACCATGCGGCTCGACAGCAACAGGTCCGCTGCCCGGCTGTGCCCCACCAGCCGGGGCAACAGCCAGGAGATCCCGTACTCGGCGATCAGCCCGCGTTGCGCGAACGCCGTGGTGAACCGGGCCGAGGGCGAGCCGAAGCGGATGTCGCAGTAGAGCGCCTCCACCATGCCCAGGCCGGCGGCCACCCCGTTGATCGCTCCGATCAGGGGTTTGCGCAGGGTCCGTGGCATGTCCCGCGGACGGCGCCGTGCCCTGTCCGCCTCGGCGACCTCGCCGACCGCCTGCAGCAGGTGCAGGTCGGCTCCGGCGCAGAATCCGCGTCCCGCGCCGGTGACCACGACGGCACGTACGTCCGGGTCGTCCTCGGCGGCGTCGAGCAGGGCGAAATAGCGGTCCTCGAGTTCGTCGGTCCAGGCGTTCAGCTTGGCGGGCCGGTTGAAGGTGAGCACCAGCACCGGCCCTCGGTGTTCGGCGAGGACGAGCTCGCCCGGCGCGCCGGTCATCCTTGCGCCAGCAGGGCGCTCTGGTACCGACGCATGCCGCGCAGCCACCGGTCGTAGTCCGAGCCCTTGTGCCGGTACATCTCGAGTACCTCTTCGTGGGGCAGGACCAGGAAGCGCTCGTCCTCGATGGCGGCCAGGACGGCGTCGGCCACTTCGGCCGGCTCCAGGACGTCACCGGCGGAGGTGACGGCCCGCGTCGCGGCTCTTCCCAGCGCGTCCCCGGAGTCCTCCCCGGAGGACAGCAGCTTGGTGTTCACCCCCATGGGGCACAGGCAGCTGACACGGACCCCGCGATCGCCGTAGGTGACACTCAGCCATTCGGCGAAGGCGACGGCAGCGTGCTTGGTGACGGCGTACGTGGCGGAGCCGATCTGGGTGAGCAATCCGGCCGCCGAGGCGGTGCTGATGAAGTAGCCCTCACCGCGCTCGAGCCACTGAGGTACCAGCAGCCTTGCCGCACGGATGTGGGCTCGCAGGTTCACGTCGATCGAGTGGTCCCAGTCGTGCTCGCTCGCGTCGAGGCCCGGCGCCCCGGCGATGCCCGCGTTCGCGAAGTAGAGGTCGACCGGACCGAAGGTGCTCTCCGCCAGGTCGGCCAACTGCTGGATCTGCTCGGTGTCCGACACGTCCGCGCCGGCGCTGACGGTGCTTCCCGGATGGTCGGCGTTGACCCGCTCCGACACCACCCGCGCGCCGTCCGCGTCGAGGTCCGCGACGACGACCCGGGCGCCCGCGCGGGCGAGCCGTGCGACCAGCGCACCGCCGATGCCTGCGCCACCACCGGTGACGACGGCGACTCTTTGTGCAACGTTCACAGCGAACCCTCTCGGTGGCTGGGCGGGCGAGGCCGGGCATGGCCCGGAGATCGTGGGCCGTGCTCTGCCGAAATGTATAGTTGAATCCGACGTCAAGTTCAATAGCAGGATGCGGAGTGCCACGCGAGGAAGAACCATCCGGCCGGCCCCTGCACAAGGAGGCGGGAAAAGAAGAAGCACCCGGCGGTGCCGGGTGCTTCTGAGGCAGGCGGTCCAGCCGCCGGATCAGCGGTGGTCGGGGAAGCGGAGGGCGTTCGCCCAGAGCCGGGTGACCGTGGACACGAGCTCCTCGAAGTCCGACGGCGTACCTTCTTCTTGGCGTCCGCCGAGTACGAAGGCGTTGTAGGCCATGACGCTGACCATGCCCGACAGCGCACGGGAAGCCATCATCGGATCGACCTCACGGTCTGCCACGCCGCGTGCCTGCAGGTCGGCGATGCCGCGAGCGTTGCGCCGGATGAACGCGTCGCCCCGCCGGCTTCGGAACTCACGGAACTCCGGCTCCACTTGGGCGACCTGTTCGAGCAGGCCCATCAGCTTCGCGTTCCGTTTGTATGCCTCGAGGTACGCGCGATTGCTCGCCTCGAGCACCGCGTAGGGATCGTCGGTGTCCTGCACCCGGCGCATGCCGGGGTGCATCATGTCCTCCTGTGCCTCCAGGAGGACGGCGGCGAGCACCTCTTCCTTGTTGGCGAAGTAGGTGTAGAAGGATCCCGCCGCGCACTGAGCTTCTTTGGTGATGTCGGTCAGGCGGGTGTCGAGGTAGCCGTCCCGCTCGAACACCTTCCGTGCGGCTTTCACCAGTGCGGCCCGTGTCCGAGCTCCGCGCTTCGTCGTAGGCGGCTCGCGAAGGTGCGAGAGGGGCGCCATGGGGGGCGCCTCGTCGCCGTCGATCTCCTCGGGAGCGGTGGTGTCCATCCCGGAAACTGTACTTGAATCCGACACCATGCTCACAATCCGTAAGGTGGGGACACTCAGTGGCGGTCGGCGGCAACGTCGACGCTCGGTGTGTCACGGGCCAGAGCGCTACGGTCGATGGACCGCTTGTGGATCTTCCCGGTCGGGCCCTTGGGCAGCGCGTCGACGAACCGGACGATGCGGGGGATCTTGTACGCGGACAGCCTCTCCCTCGCCCAGCCCGACACCTCGGCGGCACCGAGCTCGGAACCGGGCCGGGCTGCGATGAGCGCGGCCACCTCCTCGCCGTAGTGCTCGTCGGGAACGCCGATCACGGCCGCCTCGACGATGTCCGGATGCTCGTAGAGAACTTCCTCGACCTCACCGGGGTAGACGTTGTAACCACCGCGGATGATCAGGTCCTTGAGACGGTCGACGATGCGCAGGTCCCCGTCCGTGTCGGTTTCACCGAGGTCGCCCGTCCGGAACCAGCCGTCGGACGAGAGGGCCGCGGCGGTGTCCGCGGGGCGGTTCCAGTAGCCGCGCATCACCGTGGGCCCCTTGATGTGCACCTCGCCGACGTCGCCGGGCGGGCACTCGTTGTCGTCGTCGTCACGCACCTGGACCTGCATCCGCGGCACTGCCCTGCCGGTGTACCCCGTCTTGCCGCCGCGGTCGAGGTCGTTGAAGGTGCCGAACGCAGTGGTCTCGGTGAGCCCATACCCTTCGAGGATCGTGCAGCCGAAGCGGGCCTCGAAAGCCCGGGCGATCTCCCCGGGAAGCGACGCCCCGCCGGAGACGGCGACACGGAGCCCGGCGAAGTCCGCCGGGTTCGCGTCACCCGCCGCGTGCAGCAGCGCGTTCCACATGGTCGGCACGCCGGCCATGATGGTGAGGCGGTCGCGGCGCAGCATGTCCAGCATCGACGCCGGGTCGAAGCGGGCCAGCAACGACATCGAGCCGCCCACGGTCAGGGTCGCCATCATGACCGATGCCTGGCCGAACACATGGAACAGCGGGAGTCCGGTGCCGGTGCGGTCGGCGCTCGATGCCCGGCTGCACTCGGCGCCGATCTCCCCGGCGGACAGCAGGTTCCCGACGCTGAGTTGGGCCCCCTTCGGCCGGCCCGTGGTTCCCGAGGTGTACAGAATGGCCGCGGTCTCGTCGCGATGCCGGTCGACGACGCCGACAGGCGCAGCGGCGACCGACGCGCCCGGGGACAGCGTCCAAGCGGGCACCGAGAGCGCGGCGGCCGCCTCCGCGACAGCGGGGCCGAGGGCGTGCCATGCGATCGCCGTTGAGCATCCGGCGTCGGCGAGAACGTACTCGACCTCGGCCCGGGTGGACATCGTGTTGACCGGCACCACGACACCGCCCGCGGCCTGAATCCCGAGGTAGGCCACCACGAACTCGGGCACCGACGGCGCCGCGAGCAGCACCCGGTCCCCCGGGGAAAGTCCCGCGGCGACCAGGGCACCCGCGTACCGCAGACTCGCGTCACGCAGCTGAAGGTAGGTCCACTGATCCGTGGCGCCGCGCAGTGCGATGTTGTCGGGGGTGGCGGCCGCGTGGCGGCACACAGGATCGAAGACGCTGGTCATGAGCGTGCCTTCCGATGGATCGTCAGGTGGTGATCCCGAAGCGTTCGGCGAGTTGGCGACGGGTGTCGGCGGCGCTGGTGTGCAGCACGCCCTCGATTCCGATCCGCGCCGCTCCGTCGAGGTTCTGCTGCAGATCGTCGATCATGACCGCCTCCTCGGGGTCGATGCCGAGGCGTTCACATGCGATCGCGTAGATCCGCCGGGAGGGTTTGCGGATCCCGACCTCGGCGGAGATGACGATCACATCGGCGACAGCGGCGAGTTCGACCCCGTCATAGGTTCCAGTGCCGAAGGAATTCGACACGAGCGCAACGGGACGGCCGGCGGCCCGGAGATCACCGAGCAGCGCGAGCATGTCCTGGTCGATCGACATTGCCGCCTGCATGCGGGCGGTGAGCCCCTCGGCCACCACGTCGGCGCCGTGTGCACGGAGCCGTTCGGCGAATCCTCGCTCGAATGCCTCGGCGTCGATACGGCCGCACTCGTGGTCGACGAGGAGGGTGCGTGATGCCTCGTCCCGGCGGAGGAGGTCGAGCGGCAGGCGTGGGTCGCCGCCGAGCGAGGCGCCGAAGTCGGTGAAAGCCTGCAGCACACTGGAGGTGATGACCCCACCGAAGTCCGCGAGGACCGCGGTTCGTGCCTTCTCCGTCACGGTCGGCACCTCAGGCAACCTCGAACAGTCCGGCTGCGCCCATTCCGCCGCCGATGCACATCGAGATCACCACGTACCGGACGCCCCGGCGCTTGCCCTCGATGAGGGCATGCCCCACGAGTCGGGCACCGGTCATTCCGTACGGATGGCCGACCGAGATGGCGCCGCCATTGACGTTGAACCGCTCGGGGTCGATGTGCAGTTCGTCCCGGCAGTACAACGCCTGGGAAGCGAACGCCTCATTGAGTTCCCACAGGCCGATGTCGTCCATGGTGAGGTCGTGCTGCTTCAGCAGCTTCGGAATGGCGAACACCGGCCCGATGCCCATCTCGTCCGGCCCGCATCCGGCAACGGTCATACCCCGGTAGACGCCCAGCGGTTCCAGTCCGCGGCGCTCGGCCTCCTTCGACTCCATCAGCACCGACGCCGAGGCCCCGTCCGACAACTGCGAGGAGTTGCCCGCCGTGACGCCGGAATGCTCGCTCACCTGACCGTCCGGCAGCACCGGCGCCAGCCCGGCCAGGCCCTCGAGCGTCGTCGACGCGCGGTTGCCCTCGTCCCGGGTCAGGGTCACAGCCTCGTCCCGCACCTCCCCGGACTGCTTGTCGAGGACCTTCTTGACGCTGTCGAGCGCGACGATCTCACGGTCGAATCGGCCGGCGTCCTGCGCGGCGGCGGTGCGCTGCTGCGACACCAGCGCGAACTCGTCCTGCCGTTCCCGGCTCACGCCGTAGCGCTCGGCGACGATCTCCGCCGTGTGCAGCATCGGCAGATAGATGTCCGGCTTGTGCTCGACGAGCCAGGGATCCGCCATGCGGTGGGTGTTCATGTGGTCGTTCTGGACCAAGGAGATCGACTCGACGCCGCCGCCGACAGCGACCTGCATTCCGTCCGCGACTATCTGCTTGGCGGCAGTCGCAATGGCCATCAGACCCGACGAGCACTGCCGGTCGATCGTCATCCCCGACACGATGTCCGGAAGCCCGGCGCGCAGAGCGGCCTGACGCGCGACATTGAAACCCGAGGACCCCTGCTGCACAGCGCAGCCGAAGATCACATCCTCGACCTCACCTCCCTCGAGCCCGGCGCGCTGCACGGCGTGCGAAAGGGCATGGGCGGCAAGTTCCTGCGCCGGGGTGTCGTTGAACGCACCTCGGTAAGCCTTTCCGATCGGCGTCCGTGCCGTCGAAACGATGACTGCTTCCCTCATGTCGCCTCACTGTTTTCTGTTGGTCCGGTTCGCCCGGGACCGTCGGGGCCGGAGCTCCGAACGCCGCAAGCCGGCTCGATTGCGCATGTCATGGCTGCAGGGGCGGCAGGAGTCGGCCTGGCCACTCGTTATAGTTGAATTCGACGTCAGATTCAATCAACCTGGAGTCTTGACAGTCCACCTCCTTCCCGGGAGGGTACCGACCAGTCGGTACAATGAGGTGGATCGTGACTCAGCTGAGCATCTCCACGGGTGCGGGCGCGTTCGACGCGATCGTGGCGGGCCCGCCCGGAGGCCGCCCGGTGCTGCTGCTGCACGGCTTCCCGCAGACGGGGCTGGTGTGGCGACGGCAGATCGAGGCGTTGGCCGCGCACGGCTACCGGGTGGTGGCACCCGACCAGCGTGGGTACTCCCCCGGTGCCCGCCCCCAGCGGCCCGAGGACTATCGCATCGGCCTTCTCGTCGATGACGTGATCGCGATCAGTGAGGAACTGGGCTGGCCTGCCTTCGACCTGGTCGGCCATGACTGGGGAGGCGCGGTGGCCTGGTGGACCGCGCACACCCACCCCGGCCGCGTACGCACCCTGACGGTTGTCTCGACCCCGCACCCCGGCGCACTGGCCACCGCCCTGCGCACCGACCAGGATCAGCGCAAACGCTCCCAGTACATGCTCGACTGGCGCGACACACCCGCGACCGAGGTGCGCATGCTCGCCCACGATGCCCAGGAGCTTCGCGGCTTCTACGACGGAGGGGTCCCGCAGGACAGTGCGGACGCCTATGTGCGCCACCTGTGCCAGCCGGGCGCCCTCACCGCGGCACTGAACTGGTACCGGGCCGGCCGCCCCGACGGCGCGATCGACGTCATCGACGTGCCCACGCTGTATGTCTGGAGCACGGAGGACATCGCGTTCGGCCCGGCAGCCGCGCAGGAGACCGAGCGATGGGTCAACGGGCCGTACCGGTTCGAGACCCTCGAGGGCGTCGGCCACTGGATCCCCGAGGAGGCGCCCGAGACACTGAGCCGCCTGCTGCTGGAACACCTGCGCGCGCACGGCGAGAACTGACCCCGCAGCGAATATCCCGTTCGTCGACTCCGCAGAGGTGACCCCATGGAGACTGCGCGTGCGGCCTGGCGCCGCCTCGAGCCCGTCCACGCAATGATCTACTTCGTCCCCGAGGGAAGGCGACGGTACGCGGACCTGGGCCTGAGCCGTCGCGCCGGGTACTTCACCTCCAGGAGCGCCGCGTTCGGCCGCTCATCCGCCGAACTGGTCATCTCGACCTTCTACAACTTCAACCCCGATGTCGTACGGCAGGCGGTGGACGGAGCCTGGGACGCAACTACACCGCAGCAGGTGTTGGACGCGCGGTACGCAGCAGCGGGGGAAGCCCTGAAACGGGCGGGAATCCATGGGTTGCCCGACTTCGACGAGGTGCTGGCACTGACCCGCCGGGCCGCCGAGGCGGCCTGCGAACACGCCCAGGGCCGCCCGCTGTTCGCCGCGCATGCCGCACTGCCGTGGCCGGAGGAACCGGTACTGCAACTGTGGCACGCACAGACACTGCTCCGGGAGTTCCGTGGAGACGGCCATGTCGCGTGTCTGCTGAGCGAGGGCGTCGGAGGATTGGAGGCCCTGGTGCTGCACGCCGCGACCGGTGAGGTCCCCGTCGACTTCCTCAAGGCGAGCCGTGCATGGCCCGAGGAGGAGTGGGCCGACACCCAGGAGCGCCTACGCACGCGAGGTCTCCTCGACGGCGACTCCCTCAGCCCGGAAGGCGTGCACCTGCGCCGCCACATCGAGGACCGCACCGACCGCCTGGCCCTCCCCGCCTACGCCGTCCTGGGGGACGCCGACTGTGAACGTCTCGCCGAACTCGCCGGCCCCTTCGGCCGCGCCGTCGTCGAAGCCGGCCTTCTCAGTCTCGGCTGACCGGATCTTCGTCCACTCGCCTGGACGTGAAGACACCTGTGTCAGGAACTCTCAGAGGGCGAAGGGGCGTTCAGTCGACCTCGCCGGTCTCACGCAGGATGTCGAGGTCCGCCTCCGGAGCCATCAGCGGGCCGGTCGTACGCGTGACCGGGACGCACGCTTCTCCGGCATCCTCCAACAGCTTCTCCAGGTCCTCGACGCGGAGATAGCAGTCACCGTCGACACCCCAGTCACGCCCCCATGAGTTGCGCAGCCGCACAACGGGCATCGTGCCGTTGTGTCCGTTGAGACGCGCCTTGAACGAGACACCGCGGACGAGGATCGCATGGCCACCGGAGCCACCCTCAGACACCTCGAGCAGTCCGTTCGGGGCCGGCTCCATCATCGAGTCGTACCACTTGACACCGATGACGACGGGGCCGAAGTAGCCGAGCGTGCGCAGTACGTCGTCGACACCGAACGCCCAGCGGTACTCCTCCATGTATCCACGGGCAACGACCGCCTTGGCGCCCGCCAACACCGAAGTACCCTCGTAGTCCTCACCGGGCCATTCATCGAGCCGCTGTGCTTCCCGGTACACCTTGCGCGCGAATCCGTCGTCCACGCCGGGTACCTGCACGGGGGTGGCGATGAGCTCATGGGACCAGGCGAAGCCGACGCAGGCACCCTCGCGGCCCTGATCGAGCCAGCTCGGACAGGCCCATCCGGCCGAGCGCAACGGTGCACGCTCGGCAACCAGCGCCCGAATCGGGAAGTCCCTGCTGCGCTCGTCGAACTGCGGGACCCGGTCAAGGCGCGGATCGATGGTCGTGTAGCCGTTCTTCAAAGGCAGGGCACTCATGTGGCTCCTCGTTTCGCTGCGACGGTCACCAGTTGACCGGAGCCCGCACCGGAGTGCACCCGGAGTGCCTGGTCCTTACGCCAAGCGAGGCGGGTGATTGTCGAGAACCTGGCGTAGGACGAGCGGGAAACGCCCCCTGCGCGTCACGCGGGGCGGCACCGCCGATGACACCTCGGCCAGGAGGCGTTCCACCTCGGCGCCCCAGCACGAGGCGATCACCAGGTCGCGCGCCCGGTCCACCCACAGCAGGTGGCTGCCGCCATTGCCGCGGGCGCAGCGGCCCGTACACGGGGCCCCGGGCCACACCGTGCCCTCGTCGTTGAGCCACCACGACAGGCCGTACTCGGGCTTGACCCGGCAGGGAGTCCACAGCTCCTCGATCCAGCGACGCGACAGGACCTGACGCTCCGCCCATCTCCCGCCGCGCAGACACAGCATGCCGATACGGACCAGGTCCAGGGCACCCGAGTTCGGCACGGCCCACGGGCGTGCGATCACCTGGCGCGCGCAGAGCACCCGCGAGGGCACGGAATCGGCGGGCGGTGCGCCCGGCGCGGGCTGGGCCTACAACGACGTGCGGGTGAACCTGACGGCTCTGGTGCTCACGGTCCTGTTCGGCCGTGCCCTGCCGGACCGGCTGCGCGAGCGGGTCATGACGCCGGTCGGCGCCTCCGACGGCTGGTCCTGCCCGCCACCGCCCGCCCCGCCTGGGCCCGCACGGCCTGTGCGAGTGCTGCCGCGTCCACTCCCCCCAGGGGTCGCCGGCCCGGTCCCGCTCCAGCAGCACCTCATCGCCGTACAGCGATGTCACCGCGTCCACGCCGCCACACACCTCCGTCGTTCGTCAGCGCACATGTCATCCGCCCGGCCACTCGCCGATGTCCCCAACGCCTACCATCAACGGAGCGCGTCCTGAAGGCCGCTCGTGCACGCCCGGGCCCTACTGGGCCTGCGGTCAACGGAGTTGTCGCAGTACGCCCTGGTAGACTTCCCGGCCTCGATCCGCAGCCGTGAGGCCCTGCGGCCATGGACGCGGCAGAGGCCGTCCGGTGGCCGGGGCCGGTCCCGGTGCAAGATCTCCGCTCACGCGTTGGAAGGTCTTGCTGTGGACAGGTTCGAGCAGAGTGAGAAGAAGCCGGTCACCGAAGGCATCTGCCTGCTGACCGTCGTCAGCCCGCGCAGGGACGAAGGCAACAGCCCGACCGGGATCGTCGGCCGGTGCCTGGCCCGACGACTGCTTGCCGTGGGTCGGCACGTGCGGGTGATCGCGGAGCCGGGCCAGTGCGATGGCTGGCCCGACACCGTCGACGTCGTGGAAGGGTCCATCACCCGGCCGCTGGAGTGTGCCCGGGCCTTCGACGGTGTCGAGGCGGTGTTCCTCGCCGGTGCCCAGCCGACGACGGTCCAGGACGCCCTCGCCCTGGCGCGAAACGCCCGCGCCGCCAAAGTCGTCGTGTTGTCGTCGCATGGACCCGAGTACGAGGCGGCCAATCCGCCCCAGACCTGGTTCTGGCTGGCGATCGAGAAGGCGGTGGAGCGCTCGGGCATCGCCTGGACGCACATCCGGCCGTCGGCTGTGATGGGCGCCGTGCTTGAAGGCACCTACCCGGCAACAGGGTCGGACTGGTCCGACACCGTCCGCGCCGACGGGGTGATCCGGGAGGCTTTCCTCGATCAGGGCCACTACCCCTTCATCCACGAGGAGGACCTCGCCGCCGTCGCGGCCGCAGCCCTGATCAGCAACGACTACACCGGGAATGTGGTCGAGGCTGTGGGCCCACCGTTGAGCACACGTTCACGGATACGGAGCATCGCGACCGCTCTCGGCCGCGACATCGGCACGGTCGATCTGACGGCGGACGAGAGTCGGGAGATCTGGCGACGCCGTGGCTGGCCGGACGGTGCGATCGACGTGACCTTGTACGCACTTGAAGAGTACGGCGCCCGCTTCGACGAACTCGTTCAGTGGACGGTCGACCAGCGGCCGTCCGTGCAGGACATCATCGGCCGCCCGATGCGGACTTACGACGACTGGGTGAGCGAGAACATCGACTCATTGCGCTGACCTCAGCCGTGCGGGACGTCCGGGACGTCCTTCACGAACACGATGCCGTCGGTGTCCGCCAAGTGGGCCGGGTCGAACGGGGCGTAGCCGAACCAGGAGGATTCGCGGAGCGCGGGCGGCGTGTCGCCGAGGGCGATGGCCAGGCGCGGGGCGTCGATGACGTAGCGGTCGTCCGGGAGCGCGTACAGGAGCCCTTCGAAGGTGTCGGGGGGCGGGGTGTCCACTCCTCGGTGTCGGATCGTGCCGAGGGTCGTGGCCACGAAGGCGTATTCGGCACCGAGTTGGGCGCTCACCAGTGCACCGGCACTCCACCATTGCACCGGCCCCTCCCACATCTGCATCGTGCTCTTCTCCCGCTGGAGATGGGAGTTGTGGGCGTGGATGAATGCCGGGCCGCGAGTGGCAACGGCGAGGAGGTTGTGGGACATCATCAGATCCCGCTGTGCGCACAGCCGGGTCATGCGCGCCGGTGAGGTGTCGGCCATCCAGTGGTGGTAGCGCAGCAGGCCGGTCGCGGTACGCCCGTACAGGCGTGCCCGGTCCCAGTCGTCCCGCGAGGTCGCCGTGAGCAGGTGAGGGGTCTGGGCGTCGAGTAGCGCGACCAGATCGTCGGCGAGCAGCCGCAGTTGACCGGCGTCGGCGGACCGGCCCACGGACTGGGCCGGGTCCATCATCGCGGCGGGCTCGGTCCACCGATCGTCGGCACCGAGCAGGCGGTCCAGTGTCTCCGCGGTGCAGGGGAGCAGATCCACGTCCACTCGGGCCGCGAGGTAGCCGTGGAGTGCGCTGAGGGCCTGTCGGGGGCTCGCGGCGCCGGTGATCTCCAGCGGGCCGTCGAAACCCGCGAAGCGGAGTTGCTCGGACGCGGGCCGGCCGTCGTTGTGGGCGCGCATCCAGCGCACGAGCTCGCGGTTGCCCGTGTGGGCGCCCCAGCCGTGGCTGAACCCGTGCTCCATGACCTCATCGACAGACCCCCTGCCGGAGGTGACGTAGTCGTCCACGACCAGGCCCATCATGCAGTCGCTCTCGATCGCGATCGTCCGGTAGCCCTCCTGCTCGACGAGTTGCCGGAACAACTCGTTGCGCAGTGCGAGCAGCGTGTCCTCCCCGTGGGTGGGCTCGCCCAGGGCGAGCAGCCGGGGCCGGGCGGGCAGCAGCCTCATGAGTGCCGCAGCCTGGAAGGGTTGGACGGCATCCTTGATGTGAGTGGGCATGCCTTCAACGGTATCGTTGAACCTTCGGTTGAAAGTTTCACGCGATATCGGCAGGAGCATGGGGCAAAACCTTCAAACCGGGGAACGGCTCAGGCCGGTTGATCTGGCGCGCGGGCACGGTCTGTCCACGCAGGCGGTCAGGAACTACGAGGAGGCCGGCATCCTTCCGGCCGCCGGCCGCACACCCCACGGCCACCGCACCTACACCACGCTGCACGCGGGGGCCCTGCGCGCCTTTCTCGCGCTGGTGTCCGGGCACGGCCACCGGACGGCGACGTCGATCATGCGGGCCGTGAATCGGGGCGCGGACGACGAGGCGTTCCGTCTCATCGACGAGAGCCACGCCCAGCTCCTCGACGACCGGCGGACCGTCCAGGCAGTGGAACGCGCCCTGCACGACCTGGCGCCCACTACAGCGGCCGAGCCCGGTAGGGAGTCCGGGCCGGTCGCGGTGTCCGGGCCCGGCGGCACGTTCATCGGGCCGCTGGCGGAGGAACTGGGAATCCGGCCCGCGACGCTGCGCAAGTGGGAGCGCGTCGGGCTGGTGACGCCTCGCCGTGACCCGCGGACCGGGTACCGCCGCTACGACGAGACCGACGTGCGGGACGCCCGGCTGGCCCATCAACTCAGGCGGGGCGGCTACCTGCTGGAGCAGATCGCCCCGCTGATCCGCCAGGTGCGGACGGCCGGCGGTCCGGAACCCCTGGAGGCCGCGCTGTGTGACTGGCGCGGCCGACTGTCCGCCCGCGGGCGGGCGATGCTGACCGGGGCCGCGGAGCTGGAGGCGTACCTCCGTCAGCGCGGATGAGAGTTCGGTCGCCCATGCGGGATCAGGCGGCGAAGCCGATGGTGGTGACGTATTCGTACTGGCCCCATTCGGAGCCGAGGTCGACCACCGCGTCGCTGGTCCATGCATCGTCCAGGGCCTGCTCGTCATCGCGGGTCCAGGCCTCGATGACGCGGTCCCAGTGGCGGACGTTGAGGGTTCGGAACTGTACGACGCGCTGGCGGGGGCGGTCGACCTGGGACTGGTTGAGCGGGTGGAACTCGACCCGGGTACCGCGGCCTTCGCGGTTGAGGCGGGCCAGCAGGTAGCGGGAGACATTGTGGCGGCGCACCACGCGGTAGGCGGTCTCGATGCGCGCCAGGTTTGCCCTCGATGGGCTTCGTCTGCCGTCCAGCCAGGCCTTGAGGGTGCGGTCGGTGACCGTGAGGCCGGCCTCACGGGCTGCGGTTCGGGCGTGGTCGGTGCGGGTGAGGTAGTGCAGGCGGGCGAGCAGGCCCCGGCGGGCGGTCACGGGGGTGGTGATGAAACCGGTGAGTGAATCGAGTTGGCGGGCGACTGCCTCGTGGCCTTTGATGCCGCGAGCCCCGTACTTCCCGAATTCGATGTTCTCTCCGGCATCCGGCCCTGCCTCCCGCACCTGACGTAAGCTCACCTACTTCACTTCCGCCATAATACCGCAATTCCCGTTCCTGCGTTACGAGTTCCGGCATCAAGCTCAGCGAATTCTGAAGCAATTCCGCTAGGGCTTCCCTTCCGAATTCACTATCTGCCGAACACTTTCAAGTGGCCCGGGGATTGCGGGCACGCAATGCGCGACCGTCCATGCCGAGGCCCTCGCGGAGGGAGGTGTTGAAGGAGCCGAACTCGTTGCGCACCTCCTGCAACCCGGAGTTGAGGTACTCGGGGCGGACGTCGAGGAGGGGCTTGTAGATCTTGGCCTGTTCGGCGCGGAGGACGCGCTGAGCCGCCGCCGCGCTCGGCAACGAGGTCGAACCACGGCCGGTCGGCGGCAGCCGGACCCCGCACCATGACATCACCCCGTGCACGACCCTATGGATGGCCGGCAGATTCCGCCGTGACGGCAGCCTGTGCCGCTGGCGTCCGCCTGAAAGACGTCAGAGCTGCGCGATCGCCGCTTCAGCCGCTGCCTTGATCCGGGCACCGAAGGCGTCGGCATCCTTGCGGGCGGCGGTGAGCGCAAGGCCTACCAGGAGCTTGCCGACGCCGTGGCCCTCCAGGACGTTGTAAATGCGGACCCGAGTCCTGCCCCCGGTCAGTGACTCCAGGTCGTAGCCGCCTTCGCGGGCCGTGACGATGTTCTTCGACACCTCCGCCCACCGGATTCGCACCGGGGCTTGGAGGTCGGTGACGCGGAACTCCCTGGCGGTCTTCATGCCGGCGTCCTTGACCGTGCTGCGGAAGACCGTGCCGACGGCGGTCGGGGCGTCCGGAACCCGCTCGATCCCGAGCACTCGGGGGCTGAACTGCGGATCGTTGCGTCCGTCGGCGAGGTACTCGAACACCGCCTCGACGGGTCGATCGACCTCGACCGTCGCTTCAAACTGTCCTGACATCAGCGCTCCTCGTATCGGCACCGTGACCCTATGGGACCACCGAGCATCTCGCGAGGCGAGGAGCGCAGCAACGAGGGCGGCCAACTGGGCAGCACGGCAGCGTGCGCCACCAGGCCGAACGGGTCGGGCCGCGACGGGTCCCGACCGTGCCGGTTCATGCGCCGGCGGGAGCGGGCGGATAGGCGAACATGGTGGGCATGGACGCGTTCACCGGCAGGCTCGACCCCGACATGTACGTCGTCACGGCCACGGCCGGGGACGAGCGGGCGGGCTGTCTCGTGGGGTTCGCCTCGCAGTGCTCCATCCGGCCGGTGCGGTTCGTGGTGTGGCTGTCGAAGGTGAACCGCACATATGAGGTGGCCTGTGCGGCCGACTTCCTCGCCGTACATCTGCTGACCCGGGAGCAGCAGGAACTCGCCGCCTTGTTCGGTGGCGAGACCGGTCACCAGGTGGACAAGTTCGCGCGTGCGGCTTGGGCCCGGGGGCACAGTGGGGCCGCCGTGCTGCAGGACGCGTGCGCGTGGTTCGTCGGCAGCGTCGAGCAGAGAATCGACGCCGGCGACCACGTCGGCTTCGTCCTGGATCCCGTGCAGGGCAGCGAGGGCGGGAAGGCCGACGGCCCGGCGCTACTGCGGCTCTCCGATGCCCTTTCCATTGAGCCCGGGCATCCGGTGGACTGAAGGGTCCACGCCCCCAGCCCTACCTGGTTCGGTACGCCCGGAGAAACGTCCGCACTCCCTCGACGACGAGCGGCCGGACACGGGCATCCTCCGTGGCGTTCGCCGAACCGAGCCTGTCCAGCGCGACACCGAACGTCAGCGCGATGAACTGGTCGGCCGCGAGGCGAGGGTCGGGGACCTCGAGCAGCCCGGCCGCGGCGAGGGCGGCGAATCGCTCGGCAATCGCCTCGTCGGGGGTGTCGGCCATGGAGTTGTACCCCCGGTGCGGCAGGTGAGCGGATTCCGCCCGGACCAGACGTTGCAGGGTTGCGTACTCCGCCGAGCCGAGCATGTCGGTCGCGATGCGCATCGAGAACGTGACTAGGGCGTCCTCGAGTTCGGCGTCCTCGGTGAGACCGGTGAGGGTGTCGTCGAGAGTGCGCCGGATCGTGGCGACCAGTGACTGGCCGACGGCGTCGACGACCGCTTTCAGCAGCGTCTGCTTGTCGCCGAAGTAGTCGTAGACCGTCCGCTTGGACACCTCGGCCCGGGCGGCGACCGCGTCGACGCTGGACCGGTCGAAGCCGTCGGCGAGGAACAGTTCCTGGGCCGCCGAGAGGATGGCGGCCCGCTTCGGCGTGGACCCCTCGCGCAGTGTCTTCGTGGTCGGCATGGGTACATCGTAACCGTCCTACACTGCACGGTGTAGTGTAATCTCGAGCTCGTGGCACGGGCCGCACTCGTACATCCGCTCCGCCCGGCGAGCCGTTCATGCGCCAACTCGGCTGCCACTGCCCCGGGTTGCACCGGCAGCACAACGCGTGCGGCCGACCCCTCACTCGCCCGGCAATGACGGAAAGGACGTCCATGACCGCAACGCTCGCTCCCCCGGTCCGCATCGGGAGGGCCGCTGTCGGGGCCCTCGGCATGCTGGCAGTCGCCACCGGTGCCTTGGAGTCGGTGGTGACGCCGACGCTCCCGCTTCTGCAACGGGAGCTGGACATGAGTCCCGCCGAGGGGGCGTTACTCAGCATCGTGCTCCTCATCACCGGCGCGCTCATCACACCGGTCGCAGGCAAGTTAGGCGACCGCTATGGCGGAAAACGGGTCCTGATACGGCTGATGGCGGTGGTCTCGGCCGGTGGCCTGGTGTCCGCCCTGGCACCGAACTTGCCCGTGCTGCTGCTCGGCCAGGTACTGCAGGGTGCGATGGTGGGCGCGCTGCCTCTGTCGTTCATCCTGGTGCGCGAACACCTCCCCGCGGGCGAGTCGAAGGTGGCCATCGGGGTGGTCAGCGGGTTGTTCGTGGGCGGCGGGATGGCGGGAACGCTGTCGGCCGGGCCCGTGGCGGAAGGGCTCTCCCGGCACTGGATGTTCGCGCTGCCGACGATCGCGGTCATCGGGGCCACCCTGCTGGTGAACAGGCTGATGCCGCATGATCTGCCGGGCCGGTCCGGCCGGTCGGGCGGCGCCGGGGTCGACTGGCCCGGCCTGGTTCTGCTGAGCGGGACGCTGGTCACACTCATGCTCGTGCTCGCACTGGCACCCGACATCGCCTCGCAGCCACTCGTGCTCGGCGCCCTCATCGTGGTTCTGGCCGCGTTCGTGACCGGATGGATCGCCGTTGAGCGTCGTGCGGCCGAGCCGATGGTCGATCTGCGCATGCTGGCGCGGCCCGCGGTGTGGAGGTCATGCGTGCTGACGTTCGTGATCTGCGTCGGCACCGCCGTGCCGGTCTACCTTGTCCCGCAGCTGTTCGCGGTGTCCTCCGACGAGTACGGCTTCGGGGCAGGCGCCACCGAGATCGGCTTCTATCTGCTGCCCGGCGCCGTGGCCGCGTCGCTGGCCGGGCCGCTGGGCGGGATCGGGGCGCGGCGTTTCGGCTCGCGTGCCGTGGTCACCGCCGGGATCGTCATCATGGCCGCCGGGCTCACCGCCCTGGCAGCCGTGCACACCGAGGTCTGGCATCTCGTCATCGGCAAGATGATGATCGCGCTTGCCAACGGCCTGTGCGTCACAGCGCTCGTGACCAGCACCGCCACAACCGTCGAGCAGAGCGACACCGGCATCGCCACCAGCCTGGTTCTGGTGACTCGCGTGCTCGGCTACGCCGTGGGTGTGCAGGTCAGTGGCGCCATCCTCACCGCCGGGACCCCCTCCGGGTCGGATGTCCCGGCCGAATCGGCCTTCGTCACCGGCTTCGTCCTAGCCGGCGCCGTCACGGTGCTGTGCCTGCTTGTCGTCCGGACCATGAGCAAAGGAGTCAAGGAATGAGGCGCACGGACCTGCCGAGGGAGTCGACGGGGTCGCGGGAGTCGAGGGATGTCCGTACGACGCCGAGGCGCAAGGTCCTGATATCCGGGGCCAGCATCGCGGGGCCCGCCCTCGCGTTCTGGCTCAACCGCTACGGATTCGCCGTGACGGTGGTCGAGAAGGCAGGCGCACTTCGTGGCGGTGGGTACCCCATCGACGTACGCGGCACCGCACTTGAAGTCGTCCGGAGGATGGGAATCCTGCCCCGACTGCGGGACGCGCACATCGACCTGCGCCGGCTGACCTTCCTCGACAGGGACGGCAGCGAGGTGGCCTCGGTCAGCCCGCACGCCGTCACCGGCGGTGTCGTGGGACGGGACCTGGAGGTGCGGCGCGGGGATCTGACCGACGCTCTCCATGCGGCGGTCCGTGACGACGTGGAGTTCTTGTTCAACGACTCCATCGACACCCTCGAACAGTCCGGCCACGGGGTCGACGTCACCTTCCGCGGGGGCAGCAGGCGTACGTTCGACATGGTCTTCGGTGCGGACGGTCTGCACTCACGTACCCGCGAGTTCCTGTTCGGCCCCGAAGAGCAGTTCCACCGATACCTCGGCTACTGCTTCGCCGGGTTCACCATGCGCAACACCTTCGGGCTCTCCCACGAGGCCGTGCTGTGGAACACCCCGGGCAGGGCAGCGGTGCTTTACGCCGTGGGGGGCAACGACGAAGTGCACGGCTTCCTGAACTTCTCCCAGCCGGAGCCGCCGTTCGACGCATTCCGGAATCCGGAAGCCCAACGGGACCTGGTGGCCTCGGTCTTCGCCGACGCCGGATGGGAGGTACCGGGCATGCTTGCCGCCATGCGCGATGCGGATGACCTGTTCTTCGACGGGGTCAGCCAGATCCGCCTGCCCCGCTGGTCCAGCGGCAGGGTCGCGCTGGTGGGTGACGCCGCGTACGCGCCCTCGTTCCTCACGGGACAGGGGTCCAGTCTCGCGCTCGTCGGCGCGTACATGCTCGCCGGGTCCTTGGCCGCCCGGGACCACGCCGCGGGCTTCGCCGCCTACGAGCACAACACCCGTGACTTCGTGACCGCGAACCAGGATTTGGTCAGCGACGGGAACGCAGCACTCTTCCCGACCACGGCTCGGGCTTTGGAGCGGCGCAACGACATGCTGCGCAACCTCAGCGCGATGCCCCCCGCGGAGGGACGACCGGCCCATTCGGCCCTCACCCTGCCGGACTTCACGCCCGTGAGGTGAGCACTGGTATGCGGGCCGATCGGGCGTCGTCGGCGGTGGGCCTGGAGGCCGGCGGAGACTCCCCCGGCAGCGTTCGCAGCGGCTCCGCACGCGCTCCCGTCGGCCGTCGGTCGCCACGACGGGCATCCGCCCGTCCCCACACCCACCGCTCGACACTCACAGGAGCAACGGAACCCATGCGTCCGCAGCGATCCGTTCTCGGCGCGGTCGGCACGTGTCAGGGACTGCCGGATTCCGGCTCGCGGAGGGTGATCGCCCCGGAAGGGCACACTCCGGCGGCCATCTGTGCTGCCGCGCGATGGGCGGTGGGTGGCTCGGTGTGCAGCAGGAGCACGCGGCCGTCGTCGGGATCCTGGTCGAAGACCTCGGGGGCGGTCAGGGCGCACATCCCGGCGCCGATGCAGCGCTCGCGGTCGACGTGCAGGTGCGTCGTTTTCATGACTCCGCCTTGTCCCACGTGACGGGGAGGCTCTTCACTCCGTAGATGTCGGCGGTCTCCGGGCGCAGGCCGACCTCTTCAGCCGGTACGGCCAGACGCAGCGTGGGGAATCGGTCGATCAGCGCGCGGAAGGCGACCCGCATCTCGACGCGGGCCAGTTGCTGGCCCAGGCACTGATGGATGCCGTGGCTGAAGGCCAGGTGCCCGGCCGTGTCCGGCCGTTGGAGGTCGAGCGCGTGGGGGTCGGCGAAGCGTTCGGGGTCGCGGTTGGCGGTGTTGTAGGACAGGACGACGGTGGTGCCGGCCTTGATGGTTCGGCCGCCCACTTCGACGTCCTCGAGGGCCGTCCTCATGAACGTCTTGGCGACGCTCAGGTACCGCAGCAGTTCCTCCACGGCCCGGTCGGTGAGCGCGGGGTCGGCGCGCAGCGCGGCCAGTTGTGCCGGGTTCTGAAGGAGCGCGAAGGTGCCGAGGGACAGCATGTTCGCGGTGGTGTCGAATCCGGCGGCCAGCAGGATCAGGCTGATCCCCTTCAACTCCTCGTCGGTGAGATCGCTGTCGGTGAGTTCGCTGAGGACGTCGTCGGTGGGGTTCGCGCGCTTGGCGGCCACCAGTTGGGCGAGGTACTCCTGCGTTGCGGTGTAGGCCGCAATCAGTTCCTCGTCGCTCGTCTCGCCTCCCATGAACGTGTCGATCTGCTCCTGGAACGAGCCCCGGTCCTGGTACGGCACGCCCAGCAGCTCGCAGATGACGATGGTCGGGATGGGCTTGGCGAACGCGCTCACCAGGTCGGTCGGCGGCCCGGCCTTCTCCATGGCATCCAGGCGGTCGGCGGTGATCTGCTCGATGCGCTCGGTGAGAAGTCGCATCCGCCGCACGGTGAACTTTCCCACCAGTGGCTTGCGGTAGCGCCCGTGCTGCGGCTCGTCCATGAGGAGGAACTCGCCGGGCGGTGCCGGAGGAACCTCGAAGTCGCCCACGTTCAGGAGCTCCTTGCGCGAGCTGAACCGCGGGTCGGCCAGGACCGACCTGACCAGGTCGTATCCGGTGATCAGCCAGCCGGGTTTTCCGCCTTCGTGGGTGAAGCGGCTGATGGGCCCGTGCCGACGGGCATCGAGCAACTCTGCCGGCGGATCGAAGGGACAGCCCGACTGACGAGCCGTCGGCAGCGTCGTGACGGTGTGGAGGGACTCGCTCATCGTCATTCCTCATCTCGCGATACGACGTGTTTTACGTTGCTCGAAAGCTACGTTGCATTCACAATCGCGTCAATCTGCTTGAGTGCGTAATACCAGGTGAGCGACGCCAAATTGAAGCAATGACTCTGCCGACAAACGCAACGGCTCGTTGCAATGAATGAAGCCGAAGGCAATGGCCGACGCGCGCGACCCGACGCGGGACCCGCCGGCGACCGACGAGCGACACGACGCGCCGACCCCGACGCCAATCATCACCATCGCATCCGATTTGTCATATTTTCTGATTGTTCTCCGCCGCCCAACAGGAACACCGAGGCCTGCCCTGCCATGCACGACGGACAGCCCAACCGGATGCACCCAACTCACCACCTCCTCTCGCACACCCTGAGGGTCTGCGCCGCCTGCGCCGCCACCGCAGTCGCGGTGTCGCTCGCGGCCTGCTCCGCCCCTGGCACGCCTCACGCGCACGAGGCGCAAACGCCCTCCGTGCGGGCGGGCGCACCCGCCCCCGGACGCGCGGCGCCGCCGCGAGAGAACCTGCGTGCCACTCTCGCGCGAGTGCTCCGGCCGGTCCTGCCGGACGGCGACACGCGGTTGGCGGTGGCGGTGCTCGACCTGGACAGCGCCAACCAGCGGATCACCTCGTCCGGCGAGGACACGACCTTCGTCACGGCGAGCATCAGCAAGGTGAACATCCTCGCGACGCTGCTGCTCCAGGCACAGGACGAGGGCCGCGAGCTGACGTACCCGGAGCGCATGTACGCCGAGGAGATGATCCGGACGAGCGACAACGCAGCGGCTGACGCCCTCTGGCGGTCGATCGGCAAGGCCGAAGGACTCGCTGCGGCGAACGAGCGGCTGGGGCTCTCCTCGACACAGGCCGGCCCCGGCAGCTGGGGTCTCACCCGGACCACCGCAACGGACCAGGTCAAGCTGTTGCGGGCGGTCTTCGCCGAGGGCCTGTCGGCGCCGCCCGCTCCCAGAGGTCTGACCCGGTCGTCCCGCGCCGCCATCGGGAACCTGATGGGCGGCATCACGGACGACCAGGACTGGGGCGTGTCCGCCGCCCGCTCCCCCGGCTCCCGATGGGCCCTCAAGAACGGCTGGCTGCAGCGCAACACGACCGGCCTGTGGGTCATCAACAGTGTCGGCCAGGTCAGGGTCCACGGTCACCGGTATCTCGTCTCGGTCCTCAGCGACGGCAATCCGACGATGGAGAGCGGGATCTCACTCGTCGAACGAGCGGCGAGAGCGGCGATCGGCGCGGCCAGCACACACGCACGGCCTTGGCCGGAGTGAGGGTCCTCGGTTGTCCCGCTCGCGCTCACGGCAGCCCGCAATCGCCCGGGGTTCAGCGCCGCGCTCCGCTCGTATCGCCGCCTACGTCGTAAGAGGTATCGCTGCACCGGCGAGCTCATCCACACGGCGGAAGACGTCGCGACCGGTGACTGACGTGTGCAGGACGGATGTTGAGGAGGGTCGGTCGTGGCGGAGCAAGGGTCGTTCACTCGCTCCGGCGCTGCGTCCCACGACCCCGAATGGAGTTCCGTGATGTCCCGATTCAAGTCGCCCGGCCGCGCCGTACCCCGATGCCGGTCACGACATCCAGGTCACCGTCGACGCCCACGCCATCTTCAAGGGCGTCGGCTGGACCAAGCCCGACAAAGCATGGGGCAGCTTTCGCATCTACCACCGGATGCCTGCCGCCAACGGCGAGCCCGCGAAGGTCAATTGGGGTGACTTCGAGGTCGACTGCCTGACCAGTGGCGGCCCCACCGCCACGGCGACCGGACGCATCGTGCGCACCGGGGGCAACGTCGGTGCCTGGGACGACTATCTGAAACGCCATGTCCGCATGGGGATCAGCTTCTACGTGGGAGACGGCTCGGGCAGCGGTCCCAGCCGCATCGGGCTCTCCGGAGGCACTGCGGACGGCGCGCCTCTGCTGAGCAAATGCATGGCGCCGGCCGCCGACTCCAAGGTGATCAAGGGTGGATACGACCTCACGGACAGAGCCCCTGCCCGGTAGGACTGCTCGTTGAACGGCCGGGGCCCCCGACCCTGATCCGCCTGCCGTCGCGCTCGCCGAACAGCGTCCGCACGTTTCTCCGGGCCGCAGCGCCAACTCCCAAGCAGTTGTGGGTTCTTCGGAGACGATGATGCGCGCTCCGAGGAAATCCTTCATGTGCAGCGGTGGCTCGGCCGTCCTCCTCCCGGACCTGCGCCGTCCCGTCTCGCTGAGGAGTTCCTCCAGTGCGTCCCGCAGGTCGACCTCTTCGGCGAGGCCGCCGGTCACCAGGGCCGTCGCCCACGCCCAGTCACCGAAGGCCGAGGGCGTCACCCGGCGCTCCTCGTCCGGAACATCGGCCAGGGTGTGCAGCGAGCTGCCCAGGGCGCCTTTGGGTTGGGAGAACTTCCCGCCCGTGCCGTCCGGGTGGAGGTCGCTGAGAACGCGCCCCACGTCGTCCGCGAGCTCCTTCATCGTCTCGGTGGCGTAGCGCCACTGTGCGATGTGGCGGCAGAAGAACCGGCCGGGTTCCAGGCGGCGCAGGTCGAACTCATGAAGCGGCGGCTCTGCTCGTCGTACACCCACACGCCGGCATGGTCGTGCGCCCATGCGATGTTCAGCACGGCGATCGGCTGCGGGCGCCCGCACTCGCGCAGTACCAGCCGGCGTACTGCCCGCCCGTGGCGTCCCGGCTCGCGGCGAGCCTCCGGCTGACGGGGCCGAGGACCGTACGGGAGGCGGAGTCCCAGCCCTCCCCCTGCGCCACGTCAATGATCACGTTGGTCTCCGCGTCGGAGAGGGCGGACTCGTCACTTCACATGCCGTGCCGCGGAGCCGCCGCCCGTCACGCGGGTTCGGCCTCCTACGCGGCCAGCGTCTTGTCCTCTCGCGTGGGGCCCTCACGGTCGGCGCAGTACCTCTGCAGCAGTGCATCCGCTGCGAACAGGGCGTCGGCGGCGGTGCGCGCGTCGGTGATCACGCAGAGCGTGTACGTGGCGTCTTCGAGAGCGCGGCTGGTGCGACCGGTGGGGAGCACGTCGTGGGCGATGCGCGCCTCGGCGAACCGGGCCAGCGCGGCACGCAGTTCCTTCTCAGCCGGAAGGAGCATGGCGATTCCTCTCTCAAAGCACAGCTCGCTCGGCGGCCGACGCCGCCGCGAGGCACAGGCTGCATCCATGGCTCACGCCCGTGATCGACACAGAGCAGCGCGAGCAGAACTCCAAGTGCCCCGCCTGGAAAGGTCTATGCCTATAGACCGCCTGGATCCCCCGCTCGGGGGAACGACTGCCCGGCCGGCCTCACCTGCCCGGTCCGGGGTCCGGCCCGACCGGTGATGCGATGCCGGCGCGAGCGGCTTCCAGCTGGGCGGCGAACGCGATGCCGAGGAAGAGCGCGACGGCGGTGAGGTTGGCCCACAGCAGCAGGGCGATGAAGGCGGTGAGAGGGCCGTACAGGGCACCGAAGGCGCCGCTCTCCTTGACGTACAGCGCGAGCAGCCAGGTGGCCGACACCCACAGCAACAGGTGCACGGCCGAGCCGAAGGCCAGCCACGTGTAGCCGGGCTGGACGCGCCGCGGCGACCAGCGGAAGATCACGGCGGAGGCCACCCAGGCCAGCGCGAGCCCCAGCGGGATGTCGAGCACACTCCACCACTGCGGCACGCTGTCCGCCCAGCCGGCGGTGTCCGCCACCGCGTCGCCCACGGCCTCGCCTGCGACGAGCACCACGAACCCCAGTACCAGGGGCAGACCGGCCGCGACCGCGAGAATTGTCGCCCGCGCGTATTTGCGCGGGAAGGGACGGTCACGCTCAATGCCGTAGATACGGTTGGCGCCGCGCTCGATCTGGCCCATGGCGGAGGCGAGGTTCAGCAGGGCGAAGCCCAGACCGAGCCACAGGGCGAGTGTGCTCCAGACATCGCCGTGCGCGGTGCGCCGCGTCCCGTCGAAGGCATCCTCGACGATCTCCGCGCTCGCGCCCGGCACAATCCGGCCGAGCGTGAGCTCGACGACCCGGCCCACGCCCTCAGTGTGCACCGATGTCGCCAGGCCGACCAGCGCCACGGTGCACGGAACCAGCCCGAGCACCACCTGGAAGGCCAGCGCCCGGGAGTTGGTGAACCCGTCCGCGTACCGGAACCGTGCGAAGGAGTCGGTCAGCAGCCGCAGCCCCCCGTAGTGGCGCAGAGCGGCGAACGCCTCGTCTCCGGAGAGCTCCTCCCCGATCATGTCCCGGGTCTGCGGCACGTGGACGGCGGTACCCATGGCCTCGCCCCTCCTGTCGTACGACTGCTCCCTGACCGAATGCCCACCGAACCCGTTCGTCCGACCTCGGATTTCGGGCTTGCCCTGAAGCCGGGTCCACGTCTCGAGCCCGGCATCCCTTGCCTCGCGCGCATCGGCACCGTACGCTCACGGGCCATACCGACCGGATGGTATGCCCGTCGACAGGTCACCGCGAGGACTGAGGAGTCGCCGAAGATGAGCCGAACCAACCACCAGGTGCGCCTGGCCGCGCGTCCCGTGGGCGAGCCGCGGTCCACCGACTGGGAGCACGTGGAGGAGCCGGTCGGACAACCGGGCGACGGGGAGTTCCTGGTGCAGGTGCTCTGTCTGTCGATCGATCCGGCGATGCGCGGGTGGATGAACGCGGGCAGGTCCTACATCCGCCCGGTGGAGATCGGTGAGGTCATGCGCGCCGGTGCGGTGGGACGCGTGATCGACTCACGGCACTCCGGATTCGCGGTCGGCGACCATGTGTCGGGGTCGTTCGGCGTGCAGGAGTACTGCGTGTCGGACGGGCGAGATGTGATCAAGGTCGATCCGGCGGCGGCCCCGTTGCCGACGTACCTCGGCACCCTCGGCATGTCGGGGCTGACGGCCTACTTCGGCCTGATCGACATCGGGCGTCCCGAGCCGGGCCAGACGGTCGTCGTCTCCGGTGCGGCGGGAGCGGTCGGCAGCGTCGTCGGACAGATCGCCAAGATCATGGGCTGCCGGGTCATCGGCATCGCCGGTGGCGAGGCCAAGTGCCGGATGCTGGTCGACGAGTTCGGGTTCGACGCCGCGATCGACTACCAGAACGAGGACATCCGCAAGGCGCTGCGCACCCACGCCCCCGACGGCGTCGACGTGTACTTCGACAACGTCGGCGGTGACGTCCTGGACGCCGTACTGCTGCGGCTCGCACGCGGCGCCCGCGTCGTCGTCTGCGGCGCGATCTCCCAGTACAACAGCGTCAAGCCGCAAGGACCCGCCAACTACCTGTCGCTGCTGGTCAACCGGGCCACCATGACGGGCATGGTGGTCTTCGACTACGCCGACCGGTACGCCGAGGGAATCACCCGGATGGCCACGTGGCGGCAGGAAGGCAGGCTGAAGTCACTCGAGGACGTGGTGTCCGGTGGCGTGGCGGCGTTCCCCGACACCCTCATGCGCCTGTTCCGCGGTGAGAACCGGGGCAAGCTCGTGCTGAAGATCGCGGACTGACCCGGCAGGGGGAGGAGCGATCCGATGAAGGCACTCACCTACCACGGCCGTCACGACATCCGTTACACGGACGTCCCCGATCCGGCCGTCACCAGCCCCACCCACGCGGTCGTCCAGGTGACCACGGCCGGTATCTGCGGCAGTGACCTGCACATTTACCAGGGCACACCGTTCAGTTCGGAACTCGGCTACACGCCGGGACACGAGTGTGTCGGCGTGGTCGTCGACGTCGGTGACCAGGTCACCCGCTTCAAGCCCGGCGACCGGGTCCTGGTTCCGGCCTCGGCCGGCTGCACCCGGTGCAAGACCTGCGCGGCCGGGTTCACCGCCCGGTGCGAGTACGCCAAGTCCAGCATGGAGCTCTGCTACGGCGTGAGCCCACAGCTCCCCGGCAGCCAGGCCGAGGCGCTCGCGGTGCCCCATGCCGACATCAATCTGGTGCACCTGCCCGAGGGCATCTCCGACGAAGCCGCCGTCGTCCTGACGGACAACGCTCCGACGGCCTGGTACGGCTGCCGTCGCGCCCGGATCCAGCCCGGCGAGACCGTGCTGGTGATCGGTCTGGGTCCCGTCGGCCTGATGGCCGCGCAGTCCGCCTTCGCGATGGGCGCCGCGCGTGTGCTCGGTGCGGACCTGGTCGCGGAGCGGCGCGCGTTCGCCGCGTCCCTGGGCGTCGAACCGGTCGAGGGCGAGGACACGAAGGCCGCCGTACGGGAGATGACCGGTGGACGTGGCCCGGACGCGGTGGTGGAGGCCGTGGGCTCGGACGCCACCATCGAGCTGGCCCTCAAGGCGGTCCGGCAGGCCGGCCGGGTCAGTGTCGTCGGAGTCAGCCACAGCAAGGCGTTCCCCTTCCACATGGGACTGGCGCAGATCAAGGAACTCGAGTTCGCCATCGGTCTGTGCTCGATCCACTACGAGCTTCCGACCCTGATCGCGCTGGCCCAGGCGAGCCGGATCAAGCCGGAGGTCGTGGTGTCGCACCGTTTCCCCCTCTCGCAGGGCCCTGCCGCGTACGAACTCTTCGCCGACCGCTCGGACGGGGTCCGCAAGATCCTCCTCGATCCCACCGGCTGACCTTGATCGGCCCACACCCGGCTCGTGACAACTCGCGAGAAACGCAACGCCCGTACGGTGCAGGGTGTTTGGGTGTGGGTATCTCCATCTGATCCGGGAGGGCCGGGTCGGGCGGATGCGACGGGGGCGGAGCGAGTGGGCAGAGAGGTGTGGAGCGGCAGCGCCGGGATCGAGGCGGCCGACGCCGTGTTCGAGTTGATGAGGCGACTCATCGACAACTTCCGGGACAACCCGCCGGTGACACCGCTGGTGGTGCTCCAGGCCACCGAGGAGGACGACAGCGGCGCCCTCGACCGGCGGGTGGAACAGGTCGTGGACTTCGTCCGCCAGGGCCATCAGCCGCGGGGGCTGATCGCCAAGCGGCTGGACGGCGGAGGCGGCGTGGACGCCTATTCCTCCGCGATCGACATGGTGCGCCAGCTGTGCGAGCACCCATGGGACAACCAGAACCAGTCGCAGTACAAGCCGTTCGCCTTTCCGCGCTCGCGGCTGCTGCGGGCCGTCGAGCAGGCCGCGCCGGAGGTCGGCGGTGAGGTCAGCACGGTGTGGTCCGCGGCCCAGCGCCGCGAACGGCTGATGCGACGGCTGGCCGAGCTGCGCTGGCGTCCGGGGCGCGACCCGGACGGCGCCGACGAGGAGAACCGTGCCTCGGCGCTGACGGACACCGTCGGCGCCGTGGTGAACCCGTCCGGTTTCGTGGGGGCGATGTTCATCGCCTGCCTGAGCGTGCTGTTGGGCGAGGGCGGTTGGCAGACGGCCGTGTGGGGCGGTGCCCTGGCCTTGGCGGCGTTCGGCGTGGCGCATCTGCTGGCGCGCAGCGCGCCGCCGCTGCTGTGGCTGCGCCGGGCCAGCCGATGGTTCGCGACCACGACGTTCCTGGCGCCGTCGAGCGACCGGCCGGCCGCCGCCGAGTGGTCGCGGTGGCGGCCGACGAAGTCCTGGGAGACCATCCGCGGCCGGGCCTTCGCCGCGGCCCAGCAGATCGTCGCCGCCGAGAGCGGTGATGTGACGGCACGTCAGTTTCATTTGGAGCTGCGGGTGCTGGCGTTGCTGGAGGACCTTCGCGAGAACTTCCGGCCGCGGACGCTGGACCTGCGGCGGCGTAAGCGCACGGTCCCGCCCGTGGTGTATCTGCCGTGCGCCACCGAGGACGACGGCGGCCTGCTGTTGCTGCGCGCGATCAGCAACGTACGCAGCCGTCGCAGCGAAGTGGACCCGCTGCTGGTGCTGGCCGCGCTCCCGGCGGCCGAGCGGTTGCGTCCGCCCGGATCCGAGGAGCCCGGGCTGCCCACAAGGGAGCCCGGCCTGCCCGCCGCACCGTCTCCGGACGGGTCGGCGGGGCAGGATCCGGAGCGCGCCTACGGAGCGGACGCCAGGTACCAGGAGTGGGTGACCGGTCTCAACGTCGGCCAGTCCCCCGGGCGCGCGGCCGCGCTGCCGTGGATCCTGCGGATACCGCTGTCCGCCGACGAGTTGGTCCGCCGGCACTCCACGCAGCACTCCACCACCAGGATCCGCCGTACGCCGGCCTGGCTGCTGTGGTCCAGGCCCTGCCTGGCGGTGGTCCTCGCCATCGCCCTCGCCCTCGGCTTCCTGGGCAACCGGTGGATGGCCCAGCGCTACTGCGAGGGCCGGCTGGTCGGCTCCAACACGGACTCCGTTCTGGTCGGCGGCGAGTGCGTGGGGGTCGGGACCGGGGACGTACGGCTGGCCGCGGGCAACGCGCTGGAGCTGTACGGCGCGGGCAAGGGCGTCACCTTCGACGCCGTCGAGCAGGCGATCCGGGCCGAGAACGCGAAGATCGGCCCGCAGGACAAGTACGTGACGATCGTCTACGCCGGCCCGGTCACCGCTGCGGACGAGTCCGGCACCCGCAAGGGACTCGAGGAGATCACGGGCGTCTACCTCTACCAGAGGTACGCCAACGTCAGCACCCACCAGCCGACGAAGATAAGAGTCCTGCTGGCCAACGCGGGCGAGAACATGCTCCAGGTGCTGCCCATGGCCCGGCACATAGCCGAGCTGGCCCGGCGCGACCGGTCGGTCGTCGGCGTCGTCGGCCTGGGACGGGACACCACGGAGAGCGATGACGCCGTGGAGATCCTCAAGGGCGCGGGCCTGCCCGTGGTGAGCACCACCAACTCCGGCAGCCATCTGGCGCGCAAGCTGTCCAACTGGTTCGGTCTGGCAGCCACCGACGAGGAGGAGGCGAACGCACTGCTCGTCGTCGCCGAACAGCTCGCCGAACGCGAGGGCGGCGGCCGGGGCGTGGTGCTGGCCCGCAAGGTCGGCAGCGAGAAGGACTTCTACACGACCGAGCAGGCCAGAGTGGGCAAGGGCATGCTGGACCGGGCCGGCTTCACCCTGCTGCCCTCCCGGTCCTACCGGCTCAGCCCCAACGGCGAACCGGAACTCACCGACCCGGTCGAAGCCATCTGCGCCAGTGACCCCGTGCCCCGGGCCCTGTACTTCGCGGGCCGGGTGGAGGACGTGCCCAACCTGATGTCCCAACTCGGCTCCACGCCCGGCTGCTCCGGCCGGCACATGACCGTGTTCACCGGCGACGACCTGACCAAGAGCAACTACGACGAGGGTGAGAGTCTGCGCATCCCACCGGAGGTCACCCTCTACCACTTCGCGCTGGCACCGATGGACCTCGTCGGCGCGACCGGCTTCTACCAGGACTCCCACCGCGTGCTGAGCGAGCTGCTCCCCGAGGGCACGTCGGCGACCGCGCTCGCCGACCCTGCCCGGCCGTGGAACGACGCGCTGTTCTCCAGCGGTCAGTCGGTCCTGGCCTACAGCGCCACCGCGGTGCTGTACCGGGCCTCGAAGAACGGCGACGCCCCGCAGACCGCTCCGGAGACCTGGGCCGACCTGCGCTGGCGCCCCAACCCGAACCTGCCGGTCGGCACGGTCAGTTTCGCGGGCAGCCAGCCGTACGCCGACCAGCAGGGGCACGGCTACAAGATCGTGCGGGTCACCTACCGCGACAGCAAGGTGCGCTCGGCGACCGTGTGCGGGCGGCCGGCGGGCAGCGACCAGCCGCTCTCCGCACCGCCGGGCCGCAAGGGGGCCGACCCTCGTACGGTGTGCCGGGAGGAGTGACCCCGACGGCACCCCACCTCACGCAGGCGCCCTGTGTATGCTGACGGCTGTTCGTGTCAACAGGTGATCGGTGAAACAGGGAGGTGGGGTTGATGACCGCGCTCGCGGCCACCGTGCGCAGTGTCCGGGTCTCCCTCACGTCCCGGGCCGTGGCCTGACGTCACCCTGTCCGCCCTCGCTGGGAGCGTGAGCTCGCGGGGCGCCTGCACGAACATCACCTCGAAACGGATCATCATCCATCATGCGCAACTGGATCACGCGCGCTGAGACCAGCGCCGACATCCCCGCCGTCCGCGACATCAACCTGGCCGCGTTCGAGACTCCCTTGGAGGCCGACCTCGTCGACGCACTGCGCGCCGACCCCGCGTGGATCGACGGCCTGTCCCTGGTCGCCACGGACGACGACGGCCGCCCCGTCGGCTACGCCCTGCTGACCCGCTGCCACATCGGCGAGGTCCCGGCCCTGTGCCTGGCCCCGTGCGCCGTGCGGCCGGAGCAGCAGAGCAGCGGCGCCGGCTCCGCGGTCATCCGCGCCGCCCTCGCGGCGGCCAAGGAGAGGGGCGAGCACTACGTCGTCGTCCTCGGGCACCCGACGTACTACCCCCGGTTCGGCTTCAACCGGGCCTCCGCCCACGGCATCGGCCTGACCATCGACGTCCCCGACGAGGCCTTGATGGCCCTCACGTTGGACGCCACCCACCCGCTGCCCGGCGGAACCGTCCGCTACGCCGCACCGTTCGGTATCTGGCCAACCCGCGGTGCGAGGCCACGGCGTTCGGCCTCGCACCGCGGCATCGGCCGGCTCACGGCCGACGTGGCATGGCGAGGGACGCGGTCGGATCAACCAGGGTCGGCAAGGTGGCCGCGACGGCCGAGACGTTCCGCCTCACCCGTCCGCCTCGGTCAGCGCCGGGGTCAGCCCGGACCAGGGGTTCGGTGGTTCTCCCGTCACCGGGCCGCACACGCCCGCGCCCCGCTCCTGCGCGGTCCTCATGGCGAGCGGCACGAGCGGTTCGGGTACGCCGTAGACCAGGTGGCACAGCCGGTCGGCGGGTAGCCGCTCGGTCCACGCGGGGCGGCTGAAGTCCGACACGTACCTCGACCAGGGGCCCTCGAAGGTGACCGTCAGGTCGGCGAGCCGGGCGTAGCCGGGCGCGGGATGGACGCCGGGGTTGAGGACGACGGTCGAGGCCCCGAGCCGGCGGGCGGAGCGGACCAGGCGGCGGCAGTCCGGCAGTGCGTCCGGGGCTGCCGGTACCTGGTCCAGGAAGCAGCCGTCGACGGCGTACCACTCCTGATGCCGGCGCAGATCCGCGGTGATCTCGGCGGGTTCACGGGCTCCGTAGTCCGTGTCGAGGTAGCCGAGCAGGCGGGCTCCCGCCGCGCGCAAGGCCTCGGCGGCCTTGACGAACGCCGGATCCGGGGCCCGGCCGGGGCCGTTCGCCGGGTTCAGTACGACGGCGTAGGTGCGCGCGGCGCGCGTGATGAGCCGGTGCCAGGCGCCCGGGTCCTCGGCCGGATGCACGTACAGCGGAATCAGCAGGCTCACCGTGCCGGTGCCCCCTCGGCGCTGCGGGCCCGTGGGCGGACGGCCGCCCACAGTGCCGCCAGGGACGCGTCGAGGGTGTGGGAGGGCGACCAGCCCAGGGCGTCGCGGGCGGCGGTGATGTCCGAGCACTGCCACGACACCTGCGCGGAGCGGGCGGATCCGCCGGACTGCGCCTCGTCGATCCGGCCGCGGAAACCGGCCGCGTCCGCCAGCCCCCGCACCAGGTCCCGCACCGGGCGGGCGTCACCGCCGCCGATGTTGAGCACCGGCGGCAGTGGTCCCGTGGCGGTGACCGCCAGGTGGGCCGCCCGTGCCACATCCCGTACGTCCACGAAGTCGCGGTACGCGGAGAGGTCACCGAGCCGCAGCGTCGCCGCCGGGTCGTCCCCGGCGCCCGCGAGCAGAGCGGCGACCCGGCCGGGCAGCCCGGTGGGCGGGGCCCCCGGGCCCACCGGGTTCCCCACCCGTAGCACCACCGCGTCCAGCCCGGACGCGGTCACCGCCACCGTGCCGGCCAGCTTGGTCGCGCCGTACGGGCCGGCCGGCCGGGTCGCCGCCGACTCCGTCACCCGCGCTCCGGACCCGGTGGGTCCGTACTCGGCTGCCGAGCCCAGATGGACCAGGCGGGCCCCGGGCGCCGCGTCCCGCAGTGCCGCGCACAGCACGGCCGGGCCGCGGGCGTTCACCTCCGCGAGGGTGACGGTGTCGCCCCCGATCGCGCCCGCGCAGTTGACGACGGCGTCGGGCGCGATGTCGGCCAGAGCTGCCGCCAGTTCCTGCGGACGGTCGGCGGCCAGGTCCACCCTGACGTCGGCGGCAGGCGAGCGGCCGCCGACGAGGACCCGCGCGGCGGGCAGGGTGCGCAGGTGCTCGGCGACGTGCGTGCCCAGGTAGCCGGTGGCGCCGAGTACGAGGATGTGCATGGCTCCTCAGGCCCCCTTGAGCAGCAGCGACTTGCGGCTGGTGAACTCCGCGTTGGCCCGGTCGTAGTCGTCGGGGCGGCCGATGTCCAGCCAGTAGCCGTCGAACTCGTAGGCGTGCGGCGGGCGTTCGGCCGCGAGCAGGTCCATCACCAGCTCGTCGAAGCCGAGCGGCAGCCCGGGCGTGTAGCCGTCGAGGGTGGCCCGGGAGACGCCGTAGACGCCCATGGACACCCGGTAGTCGATGCTGGGCTTCTCGGTGAAGGCGACCACCCGGCTGTCGTCGGTGGTCAGCACCCCGAAGTCGATGTGCACCTTGCGGGCGTAGGTGGCGATGGTCAGGGGCGTGCCGGACGCCTCGTGCCTGCGCAGGACGTCGGCGTAGTCGAGGTCGGTGAGCACATCGCCGTTCATGACGAGGAAGTTCTCGGGCAGGCGGTCGCGCAGGGTGAGCAGGGGGCCCATGGTGCCGAGCGGGCTCTCCTCGGTGGCGTAGTCGACGCTCAGGCCCCACTGGGTGCCGTCGCCGACGTAGGCGCGGATGATCTCGCCCAGGTGACCGATCGCGATGGTGCAGCGGGTGAAGCCGGCCGTGGACAGCTGGCGCAGCACGATCTCCAGGATGGCGTGCTGGTCGCCGATGGGGACGAGTGGCTTGGGCAGCGCGGTGGTGTACGGCCGCAGCCGGACGCCCTTTCCTCCGGCCAGGATGACTGCGTGCATGGCATACCTCCTGCGGGTACGTGCCGGTCGGGTCAGATGTTGTAGATGCCGGTCTTGTAGCGGGCCAGGTTGGCCGGATCGACGAACCACCGGGCGGTTCGCGCGAGCCCTTCCTCCAGCGTGTGGCCGGGCCGCCAGCCGGTCGCGGCGGTCAGCCGGCTCGCGTCGGCGACGAGCCGCATCACCTCGGAGGCCGCGGGCCGCAGGCGTTCGGCGTCCTCGCGGACGTCGAGGGGGGCGTCCATGACCTTGCCGATCAGCGCGACGAGGTCACCGACGGAGATCTCGCCGCCGGTCCCGGCGTTGAAGGTGCGGCCGACGACCTGCTCGGCCGGGGCGGTGCCCACCGTGAGGAACGCCCGCGCGGTGTCCTCGACGAAGGTGAAGTCCCGGGTGGGACGCAGGTCGCCGAGCGTGATGGTGCGCTGCCCGGCCGCCACCTGTCCGATGACCGTGGGGATCACGGCGCGCATCGACTGGCGCGGGCCGAAGGTGTTGAAGGGCCGCAGCGTCACCACGGGGGTGCCGAAACTGGCGTGGTAGCTGTCGGCCAGCCGGTCACCGCCCGCCTTCGAAGCGGCGTACGGGGACTGCGTGTTGATGGGGTGGTCCTCGGTGATCGGCACGGTCTGGGCGGTGCCGTACGTCTCACTGGTCGAGGTGTGCACCAGGCGCGGGGTCTGCAGGGTGCGCACCGCCTCCAGCACGTTGAGGGTGCCGGTGACATTGGTGTCCACGTAGCTGTGCGGGGCCTGGTAGGAGTACGGGATCGCGATGAGCGCGGCCAAGTGGTAGGCGCAGTCGGCGCCGTCGAGCAGGCCGCGTACCGAGCCGGGATCTCGTACGTCGCCGAGGACGATCTCCACCTGGTCGAGGACGTCGGAGGGCAGGGTCTCCAACCAGCCGTAGGAGGAGAAGGAGTTGTACTGGGCCATGGCCCTCACACGGTGGCCGGAGGCGACGAGCGCCTCGGTGAGATGCGAGCCGATGAACCCTTCGGCCCCGGTGACGGCGGCGAGCGGTGCGGAGGTCAACTCTTTTTCCCTTCGTAGTGGTCGTCGGACGGGAGACCCGGCGTGGACGGACTGCGGGTCTGTGGTCTGCCAGGGGTGGTGCGCGTGGTCAGGCGTGCGGGGAGGGCCGGCCGAGCAGGCGTATCGCGCAGGCCGCGAGACAGACGGCGGCCACACCGCAGGCGGACGGCAGCACGGCCGGTCCGGGTGGCAGGTGCAGCAGGGTCACCGCTCCGGCCGCTCCGGCGGCGGCCAGGCAGAGAACGGCGGGTGGCCAGGCCACCCCGAACGCCTGCAGGAGCAGGGCGGTCCACAGGGCCGCCGCGAGCAGGAGGAGAGAGGCCTCGGTGTCGGTGAGCAGGGCCGCGGGCAGCAGCAACAGCAGATAGCCGGACAGGCACAGGCCGAGTACGGCGGCCGAGCGCAGCAGGAACGTGCCGGGGGTCGCACTGACCCGTAACGCGGCGACCGACCAGCCGCGGTAGCGGTACAGCAGCCACTCGGCGGGGCCCATGCTGAGGGTCAGCGCGATCACCGCATACGGCTGCCGTCGGCCCTCCAGCATGACGAGCACGGCCGCGGCGAGTCCGAACAGGCCGTACGGCACGGATGCGCGAAGTGGCGGCCGCCCGGCGTCGGAGGCGGCCGGGCCGGCGCGCCCCGCCCACAGGACCCGGCCCGCGGCCACCGAGGTGGCCAGCAGGGCCAGGAGGGGCAGCCCGACCCGTAGCAGCGGTCCGGGCTCCCACCACGGGAGCGCCGCGGCGCCGGCGATGAGCGGGCTGAGCGCGGCCAGGAGCAGTCGCTCGCGGCCCAGGACGAGCAGCACGCTCGCTGCGGCCAGGTACAGCGACTGGGCCGCCGCCACTGCGATGGCCAACGGGCCGTCGGCAGGGAGTGCCGCGAGGGTCGTTGCCACCGCGGCGCCGAGCGCGGACCCGGTCAGCAACGTGCGTGACGCCTCCCGGCGTCCGGTCACCAGCCGCAGGTGCGCGCGATGGCCCAGTGCCTGTCCCCACGCCCACGAGGCGATGCCCGCGACGATCAGTACGGGGGCGTGCCGGTCGATGGGCCACAGCGGCGCGATGAGCAGGTAGGCCAGCGCGGGCAGCGCGAAGAGCACGCCGCGCAGCAGGCAGCGCAGGGTGTCGGGTCGCCACGGGTCGGTCGCGGGTGGCGGCTCGGGGAACGTCCGGGGCACCCGCTCGTACAACGCGGTCGCCAGCGAGAAGAGGTTGGGGTGGCCGTACCGCTCCTTGATCAGCGAGGCGGACAGGCCCTCCGCCTCCAGCAGCGCCGCGACCTCGTAGGGATGGACGGCGGGCCCTATGGCGTCGGCGAGTTCGGCGGCGAGCGTACTCACCGCCTCCTCGTCGGGACCGTGGCCGGGCAGCCGTATGGCGAGTGTGGCGTCGTCCAGGGCCCAGCGTGGGCGGCGGCGCGGCGGGCGGGGTGCGGCCAGCCGCAGGGCTAGAGTGTCCTGCCCTGCGTCGCCGGGTTCGAGGGATATCGGCCCGCTCATCCGGTGAGGCTCCTCGTGCCGGTGACCGCGGGGGCGGGCAGCACGACTCTGGCGGGCAACTCCGCTTTCTCTGCCGCCAGTTCGTGGTAGATGGCGCGGAACGTGTCGATGGTCTGCCGCAGGGTGAACTGCTCGATCACCCGCAGCCGCGCCGCCTCGCCCATCGCCCGCCGCCGGACGGGATCGTCCAGCAGCTCCAGCGCGGCGGCGGCCATGGCGGCCGGGTCGCGGGGCGGCACCACGAGGCCGGTGTCGCCGACGGCTTCGCGCACGCCTCCGACGTCGGTGGAGACGGTCGCCCGGCCGCACGACATGGCCTCGATCAGCGTGAACGGGAAGCCCTCGCTGATGCTGGACAGCATCACGACGTTCCCGGCCGCGTAGGCGTCCTTGATGTCGTCGACGCGGCCCTCGAAGGTCACCGCGTCGCCGTGTCCCAGCTCGGCGGCCAGGGCCTCGCAGCGCTCGCGGTATGCCTCTCCGCCCCGGGGCGTGCCCCCGAACAGCCGCAGGCGGGTGTCCGGCAGTCGGTCCCGGACGAGGGCGAAGGCCCGGATCAGGGTCTCCAGGTCCTTGATCGGGTCGACCCGCCCGGCCCAGCTCAGGGTGAGGGCCTCCGGCTCCGGACCGGCCGGCGGGAACGCGGCGGGATCGACGCCGTTGTAGACGGTGCGGATCGACTCCGGGTCGGCGCCGCCCTGCTCCTCCCACAGCCGGTTGTAGCGATTGCCGGGGGTGATCAGGGCCGCCTGGCGGTAACTCTCCTCCGCCAGCAGCCGGAAGAAACCGAGGATCACCGCCTTGACGGGCCAGCGGTACGGCGCGGTGCGGTATCCGAGGTAGCGCTCGCGCAGGTAGACCCCGTGCTCGGTGAGCAGCAGCGGGACCCCGTGCCGCTCGCGGGCGGCGAGCCCCGGCAGGACGGCGACGCCTCCGCTGACGGCGTGCGCGACGCCGTCCTGCGGGGACGGCGCGGCCAGCGGGCGCAGCGCGTGTTCGAGCAGGGCGGTGGCGGTGAGCGCGTCGTGCAGGGTCGGGCGCGCCTCGCGCACGGCCAGCCCGGGGCGCGTCCATACGGCGGTCAGGATCGTGATCGCCGTGTCGCCCCGCAGGAAAGGGCTGAGCTCGCCGCTCGCGGCCGCCCTCGCCATGGCGTGCAGGGCGGGTGCGAAGCCGCCCTCGGCGCCGGGGTCGACGAGCGCGGTCAGGAACCGCTCGTACGCGTCGGTGAGCCGCCTGCGGGACCGGCCGCGCGGTGGGCGGCCCTCCGGCGCGGTGCCCCACATGGGAACGGAAAGTACACCGCGGACATGGTCGGGGAGGTCCCACACGATCGGCTCCCGTCCGGTGCCGGTGACGGCGATGACGTCGAACTCGATGTCGGGCATGCCGGTGACGAGTTGGTCGCACCAGACGCTCACACCGCCGTGACTGTGCGGGTAGGTGCCTTCGGTGAGCAGGGTGACGCGCGCGGCGTCGTTGCGTCGCGCGCCGTGGTGAACGTGCATTGATGTGCTCCACGGCCGAGGTGTGGGGAGGGGTGCCGGTCCCGGCCTGCCGACGGGCGGCCGGGACCTCGCTGCCGGTGCGCCGGTCAGTTCCCCGCGGGAAGGACCGGCTCGGCCACGCCCTCGGGCACGCGGGCGTCCGGTGCCGGGTCGGTGGCCAGCGCGGAGCCGCCCGTGCCGGGGGCCGTGGAGGAGGCCGCGGAATGCGGCAGGGTGAGGGTGAGCGGCTCGGCGGCCGGGGTCGTCCACCCGGACCTTTCGCCCGCGTACGCCTCGCCGAAGGCCGAGCCGGCCCGGGTGGTGCCCTCGGGCATGGTGGCGGGGACGGTCACGCCGTCCGGGCTCTCGACGGTGACGGTGTCGCCGATCCGGTAGGCGGTGACCTGCCCGTCGCCCACCGCGGTCCGCCAGGAGGCGCGCTGCTTCAGCTCGTTGCCGATGTCCTTCATCCGCAGGTTGACCAGCGGCGTGTTCTGGGCGAACAGCGTGTCGTAGGTGTCGAGCACGCCGTCCAGGACCGGGTAGGCGATCCGGTCCTCGGCCAGGTTGGACTGGTGGATGAAGTGCGGCTTGGGGTCGTTGCCGAGGACATGGCCGAGGGCGATCTGCCGCTCCAGGGGCACGATGTGCTGCGCGTAGCCGGTGGCCGTGTCGAGCGGCGCGGGCAGGCAGGTCGTGGTGTCCGGGTTGTCCTCGCAGATGCCGCTGCCGCCCTGTGCGCGGCTGGTGTAGATCCAGTTGTACTCGTCGACCTGCTCGGCCGCCCGGCCCGCGTTGTAGAAGATGTTCATCGGGTAGCGCGGGACCGTCGTCGCGGGACCGACCTGCCGCTGGCCGGGCTCGCGGGAGTTGTCCGAGGCCAGCCAGCCGATGCCGGTGTCGGCGAGGGCGAGCGCCAGGTTGGGATTGTCGGCGGACTGCTGCGGCAGCACCCGCAGCCCGGAGTGCTCACCGGTCACCAACTCGGCGTTGTCCAGCGGCAGCTGGGCCTGCTGCCCCCACACCTGGTTGTGGGCGATCTCGTCGGCGACGTCGGCGCGGCTGACCCACTTGGTGCTGCCGTCGGCGTTGGTGGCGCACCGCCACGGCACGACCGAGGTGTCCTGTTCGCAGCCGAGGAAGGCGTGGGTGTAGGTGTGGTTGATCCAGCGGAACTCGGCACGCTCGGCGACGAGTCGGTCGGCCAGCGGGTCGGAGCCGTTGTTGTCCTCGCGGTGGTCGACGCTGCCGGCGCCGTTGTAGGCGAGGTCGAGGGTGAAGTCCCGCTCGCGCTGCCAGGCGACGGCGTGGTCGACGTCGGCAGGCGACATCCTGATCGGGTCGGGTGTGGCGTCGGGGTCGGTGCAGTCCACGTCGCCCGGTGTGCAGTTGAGCGTGGAGTTCCAGCGGTCGTCGGCGGCGAACACGTCGTCGACGTGTACGGCGAAGTAGTTGCGGGAGGCGCCCAGGTGCACTCCGCCGGTCATCCACTCGACGATGCCGCGGGCCAGCAGCCGGAACTGCTGCTGGTACTGGTTGTAGACGAAGGTGACGACGAGTTCACGCCGCCCGTCGTGCCGGTACTCCCCCACCAGCGAGCCCTGCTTGCTCGTGCCCGGGATCGTCGCCTGCACGTACGGGGTGAAGTCGGCACCGGTCATCGGCGTGGACAGGAAGGCGTAACTCTCGCCGACGGTGGGCGAGTTGTCCTCGAACGGGACCGGCCCGTCGAGGTAGTCGAACGGACCCGCCCGCCCGGCGTCCGTCACCTGGGCCTGCACGCCGTCGACGCTGCCCGAGTAGCCGCCGTACACCGGGTACTGGAGTCCGGCCTCGGGGCGGGCGTAGGTGTACGCGTCGACCTGCGGGATGTCGTAGGCCTTCTCGTAGGCCACCAGTGCGGCCATCTCGGGAGAGTTTGCCGGGAACGGGTTGTCGTTGGGCAGGACGACAGCCTGGAACTTGGCGCGATCCCGGCCGTCCACGGTGTCCGCGAGATATCCGGCGTCGATCACCGGGCGGCCGGACTGCGTGAGGTCGATCTCCGTGTACGGCGTTCCCGCGGTGTCCAGTTCGGCGGCGATGGCGTCGGTGGCCGGGCCGCCGTCACTGACTACGAGCACCCGCAGGTCGATGCGGGGCGGCGGCGGGTCCGCGGCATGTGCGGCCGGTACACCGAAGGCGGCTATGAGCGCGCCCGTCGTGAGCAGAGTGGTGCTTAAGGTCCGCTTCATGCGGTGCTGTCCCCTCCCAGGGCAGGGGCGAGCACGGCTCCGCTGAGCGAACGCACCCCCGCGCGTGACGCCGGCTTCCCCCTCAGAGACCGGTCGTCGACGCATCCGTCGCGTCAAATAGTGAGGTATCTGTGGAGCTTTCGTGGTCTTGCTGCGCAACCTGACGGAAAAACGCAGGTGCGTCGCGAACGGCCCCTCCGGGCCGACGGCGTCCTCGATGGTGGATCACGGAAGACGGCGGCGGGGGGCTTTGGGATCTGCGGCGCAGGTGAGAGGGGGGAATACGGCATCGGCGGGCTGCTCGGGGCCGCCGGTTCGACCGCCACTGGTATGGACCGGTGGGCGGGGGTGGCTGCGGGCCGGTTTCAGGTCATCCTCTGCGTCAGTCCATGTTCGAGCTGGACAGAGCTTCGGTGATCATGCGGGTGGCGAAGTCGCGGTCGTCGGTGATCCGGTTGATGTGCTCCGCGAGCAGGAAGGCCGTGGCTTCCAGGGGGTTCATCTCGTCCCCGGTCCAGTCTCCGAACTGCTTGCGCCACAGGCTGGGGCTCAGTCCGGTACCGGCCGCGACGACCAGACCGGCCATGGTGGGGATGGACTCCGGCGGGATGCTCTTGGGCATCATGCGCAGCGAGCCCACGAAGCTGGGCACCACGCACTCGATGACGTCCCTGTCGTGGTCCTCGTAGGTCATCCGCAGCCACTGCATGAACATGTAGATGAGCGTGCACGCGCCGTCCACCAGGTCATCGACTTCCTCGGGGCCCAGCGACTCGATGAACTGGTCGACCAACTGCTGCTGTTCGGGGTCGGTCTCGGCCTTGCCCGCGTAGATGGTTCTGAGCCGGGAGTCGATCATCATGAGCGCTGCACCTACATCGCCGACCGGAGCGTACTGAGGGTCGCAGGGCGATGACACAGGATTCCTCCTCGGACGACCGTGAACAACGCAAACGCAAACGCCACGCAACACAGCGCGTCCGTACCGTAGCCCGCCGACGAGACGACGTCCTGACGAATCCGGATGAGGTTCTCCTGGTCTACGCCCAGCTGAACCAATCCCCAGTAGGAGGGCAGTACAACCCCTGACCGCGGTGACGTGTCTTCACCACTGACCGGAACGCCTCCGAGCGTTTCTTCCCAACTCGTTCCAACGGGGGAACACATGAGCTTGGTACGCACCCGCATCCGATCCCGCCGCGGCACGGCCGTGGCCCTCACCATGCTGATGGCGGCCGCGCTCGGCGCCGCCGGTGCCGGATCCTCGACGGTCGGCACCGCAGCGGCAGCCGCAGCGCCGCAGACACGGCAGATCGCGTCGTCCGTCCTCGGCGGTGACTACAAGATCACACTGACCGCGCTCCGATCGACGCAGGACGAGTACGCCGCCTCCGTACGCCTGCAGGTCTACACGCAGTCCGGCGGCGCCTGGAAGGAGTCCGACCGCGTCACCGTGGGCGATGTGGACGGCTGGTTCTGGTTCCCCCTCACCGGTGCGCACGCCGTCTGTCAGCTCTCCACCGCAAGCACCGAACCCGCCCCGCTGACGGTGAGCCTGCTCCTCACTCCGTCCCTCGGCTGCTCCGAACCAACCCACTTCGTCATCAAGGACGGCCGGGTTCACTCCGCCTGACCAACGCCCCCCTCCCTGGCCCCCGGCGGAATCACAAGCCCTCACCACCACGCATCAGTTCCCGCGCCGTAGGCTGATCGACAAATCGACGCGGTTCGTACGAGGGGGATGCCTGGTGGGTGTGGCGGACGTGTTCGAGGTGCGGTCTGTCCCGGAGCTGCTCGTCGGGAACTCCTTACGCCATGGCGACAAGGTCGCGTTCGCCGACGACCGGCGCGCGGTGAGCTGGGCCGAACTGGAGTGTCGGACCGCTCGGTTGGCCGTGCGGCTGGCGGTCGGCCGGGGTGCCAGGGTGGCGTTCTGTCTGGACAACTGCGTGGAGGTGGTCGAGGGCCTCCTCGCCACCGTGCGGGCCGCGGCGGTCGGTGTGCCGTTGAGTTCCCGCGCCACCGACGCTGAGCTCGCGGCGTTGCTGGCCGACTGTGATCCGACCGCGCTGGTCACCGACCGGCGGAATCTGCCGCGGATCGCCCGCCTGACGGCAGGTCGGGCGCTGCAGCTGGTGGTGACCGGCGAAGGCCCGGCGCCGGACGGTGCCTCGCGGTTCGAGGACCTCGTCGCCGAAGCCTCGGCCCCGCCCCCTGACGATCTCGGTCTGGACGAGCCGGCGTGGCTGTTCTACACATCCGGCACCAGCGGCACGCCCCGGGCCGCGGTGTCCAGCCAGCGCTCGGCACTGTGGTCCTCCGTCGCCTGTTACGTCCCCCGGCTCGGGCTGTCGGCGACGGACCGGGTGCTGTGGCCGTTGCCGCTGTCGCACACCTACGCCCACTCGCTTTGCGTACTGGGCACCACCGTGGCCGGCGCGAGCGCGCGGATCACCACGGCACCGGAGCCGGGCGAACTGGTCCGGCTGGTCGAGAAGTACGCGCCGACCGTCCTCGGTGGAGTCCCCCTCACGTACCGCCAGCTACTCGATGCCGGTCTCGGGGAGGTGCCCTCGCTGCGGTTCTGCGTCACCGCCGGCGCGCCCAGCGAGCCGGATCTGCGGGAGCAGGTCGGGACGCGGTTCGGTGCCCCGCTCCTCGACGGCTACGGCAGCACCGAGACCTGCGGCAAGATCGCCGTGGAGCTGCCCGACGGGACGTCCGTACGCGGTAGCAGCGGGCCGCCGTTGCCCGGTACGGACGTGCGGCTGGTCGATCCCGAGAGCGGACGGGCGGTCACCGGCGGCGCGGAGGGCGAGATCTGGGTCCGGGGCCCCGGCGTCATGCTCGGCTACCACAACCGGCCCGAGGAGACCGCCGCTGCCGTGCGCGACGGCTGGTACCGGACAGGTGACCTGGGCCGGCTCGACGAGGACGGCAGCCTGACCGTCACCGGCCGGGTCAGCGACCGGATCGTGCGCGGCGGCGAGAACGTCGACCCTGCCGAGGTCGAGCAGGTGCTGCGCGGCCTGCCCGGGGTGCGGGACGCGGCCGTGGTGGCGCGGGCGCATCCGCTGCTCGGCGAGGTTCCGGTGGCGTTCGTGGTTCCCGCACGGTCCACCCTCGACACGGCAGGCCTGCTGCGGGCCTGCGCCGCGGTGCTCTCCGCGCACAAGGTCCCGGACGAGGTCCTGTTCACGCCGGCCGTTCCGCGCACCGCTGCGGGCAAGCCACGCCGGGCACTGCTGCGCGAGGCCCTCGCCGAGCGGACGGCCGAGCCGACGCTCGGACTGGCGGCCGATCGCACGCCCGGCGAGCGGCGGGCCGCGCTGACCGACCTGGTGTGTGCGGAGGCGTCTGCCATCCGCGGGTCGGCCGCCGATCCCGGCACCGCGTTCGCCGATCTCGGCCTGACCTCCATGGACGCGATGTCCCTGTGGCACCGGCTCAGCCTGCGCACGGGACTGCGCCTGCCGGCGACGCTGGTCTGGGACCACTCCGACCCCGCCGCGGTCGCCGCCTATCTGGACGCCTGTCTGCACGGGACTGCCGCGCCCGGGACCACGTACCCGACGACGCGCACGCCCGCGGTTCCGCAGCGCGGTCCGCATGCCGAGCCGGTGGCGATCGTGGCCCTCGGCTGCCGATACCCGGGCGGCGTGGAGTCGCCCGAGGACCTCTGGCGCCTGGCGGCCGACGGAGTGGACGCCACGGGTGAGTTCCCGACCGACCGGGGCTGGGACATCGACTCCCTGCACCATCCCGACCCCGACCGGATCGGCACCACGTACACCCGCCGCGGCGGCTTCCTCGACAACGTGGCGGACTTCGACCCGCTGTTCTTCGGTATGTCGCCGCGCGAGGCTATGGCCACCGATCCCCAGCACCGCCTGCTGCTGGAGGTCGCGTGGGAGACGCTGGAACGCGCCGGCATCCCCGCGCCGGAGATGCGCGGCACCGACACGGGCGTGTTCGTCGGACTGATGCACGTCGGCTACGGCCACGGCATCGCGCCGCACGAGTTGGAGTCGCACATCGGCATCGGGTCGTCGGGCAGTGTCGCCTCCGGCCGTATCGCCTACGTCCTGGGGCTGCGCGGCCCGGTCATGACCCTGGACACGGCCTGCTCGTCCTCGCTGGTCGCGCTGGACCTGGCCGCCAAGTCGCTGCGCGCCGGGGAGTGCACACTCGCGCTGGCCGGCGGTGTGACGGTGCTGTCGAGCCCGCAGCCGTTCGTCGCGTTCAGCCGCCAGCGCGCCCTGTCGCCGGACGGCCGTTGCCGGCCGTTCGCCGCGGGCGCGGACGGCACCGCCTGGGGCGAGGGCGTCGGTCTGGTGCTGCTGGAGAAGCTGTCGGACGCCCGGCGCAACGGCCATCCGGTGCTGGCCGTGCTGCGCGGGTCCGCCGTGAATTCCGACGGTGCGTCCAACGGCCTGACCGCCCCCAACGGCGAAGCACAGCGGGAACTGATCCGGCTGACCCTGGCCGACGCGGGGCTGCGGGCGGCGGACGTGGACGCGGTGGAGGGACACGGCACGGGGACCGCGCTCGGTGACCCGATCGAGGCGGGCGCCCTGTTGGCCACCTACGGTCAGGACCGCGCCCCGGGCGACCCGGTGTGGTTGGGCTCGGTCAAGTCGAACCTCGGGCACACCCAGGCCGCGGCAGGTGTGGCGGGCGTGATCAAGATGATCGAGGCGATGCGTCACGGCGAACTGCCCGCCTCGCTGTACGCGGACCAGCCATCCCCGCACGTCGACTGGTCCGCAGGCGCGGTGCGGCTGCTCGACCGGCCGCGAGCGTGGCCGCCCGGGGACCGGCCGCGGCGTGCGGCTGTCTCGTCGTTCGGTATCGGCGGTACGAACGCTCACGTGATCATCGAGGAACCGGGGGCGGCCGATTCCGGCGGTGCTGCGGGAGGCGCCGGGTTAAGGTCCGATGCCGAAGCGGACGCCGGTTCCGGTGTGGGATGGGGCACGGAAGTTGGCGTCGGCTCCAGTGCGTCGTCGGACGCGGAAACAGCCGGCCCCGGTACGGCATCAGGCGCCGGGCTCAGGGACGGAGCAGGCACGGAGCCGCGCGCCGAGTCGGAGCGGGCACCCGGTGGCGACGTCCTCCCGACCCCGACCCCGACCATTCCGGCAACCCGACTGCCGATCACGCCCTGGCTGATCGGCGGCGGCGACGAGGCCGGCCTGCGCGCCCACGCCGCGAAGCTCGCCGCCGCGCTGGCCGACGTGACGGACGGGTCGGCAGCGCTGGACGTCGCGTACTCCCTGGCCACCACCAGGGCACCGCTGACCCGCAGGGCCGCCGTGCTGGCCCCCGATGCCGAGGCGCTGCTCGCCGGGCTGCGCGACCTGGCCGACGGTGCCGACACACCGGCGCTGCTGCGGGGCGCCGCACGTACCCGTCCGAAGGTGGCGCTGCTCTGCGCGGGCCAGGGCGCCCAACGGTCCGGTATGGGCCGCGAACTGCGCGCCGCCTTCCCGGTCTTCGACGCGGCGTTCACCGAGTGGTGCGAGGAGTTCACGCCGTGGCTCGACCGGCCGCTGCTGGAAGTCGTCGATTCCCCCGATGACGGCCTGCTGAACCGCACCGACTACGCGCAGCCCGCGCTGTTCGCCTTCGCGATCGCCCTGCACACGCTGCTCGCCGACTGGGGGGTACGGCCGGACCACCTGGTCGGTCACTCGATCGGTGAGCTGGCCGCCGCCCACATCGCCGGTGTGTTCTCCCGCGCCGACGCGGTCCGGCTGGTCGCCGCCCGCGGCCGGTTGATGGCGGCCCTGCCCACCGGCGGCGCGATGATCGCGGTGCGGGCGCCGTTGGCCGAGGTGACGCGCCATCTCGGCGAGGGCTCCGGCCGGGTGGCGGTCGCGGCGGTCAACGGACCGACGTCGGTCGTGCTGTCCGGCGACGAGGACGCCGTGACGGCGCTCGCCGCCACCATCGGACGCCCGTCCCGCCGGCTACGGGTCAGCCACGCCTTCCACTCACCGCTGCTGGACCCGATGCTGGCCGAGTACCGGGCGGTCGCCGAGACGGTGACCTACCACCGGCCGACCGTCCCGGTGGTGTCCACGCTGACCGGCCGTCCGGAGCAGGACGCACTCGCCGACGCCGAGCACTGGGTACGGCAGGCACGTGAGACGGTTCGGTTCGCCGACGCTGTGCGGTGGTCGGCCGACGACGGCGTGACGGCGTTCGTCGAGGCCGCGCCCTCCGCCTCGCTCGCGGTGGCGGCCGAGGGCTGTGTCGCGCCGGACGCGGACGCGGTGTTCACGTCGTGCCCCGATCCGCGTACGGCACTGGATGCGCTGGCCGCGCTGCATGTGCACGGGGTGCCGGTGGACTGGCGGCAGGTGTACGCGGGCAGCGGTGCCCGTCGGCGTCCGCTGCCCACCTATCCCTTCCAGCGGCAGCGCTATTGGCTGAACGCCGTGCGGCACCGCACCCCGTCCGGCCACCCCCTGATGGGGCAGCCGCAGCACGATGCCGATGGGCCCGGGATCCGGCACACAGCCGTACTGTCCACCACGGACCACCCCTGGCTGGCCGATCACGCGATCGGCGACCGGGTGGTGGTGCCCGCCACCCTCTTCGCCGAACTGGCCTGCCGAGCCACCGGCGCCCCCGGCGCCGTCCGGCTGGCCGAACTCGCCTTCCACGAGCCGCTCGTGCTGTCCCCGACTGACGGAATGCAGGTGCAGGTGGTCGCCGGGGCACCGAACGCAGCGGGCGGGCGGCCGGTCACGGTCTGGGCCCGCGCGGTCGGCGCCACGGGGCCGTGGACCCGGCATGCCACCGCGACGGCTGCCCCGGCCCAGGATCCACCCACCGATCCGAGCGGGGCGTGGCCGCCCGCGGGCGCCGAGCGGATACCCGTCGACTATCCGCGCCTCGCGGCGTCCGGCCATCACTACGGGCCCGCCTTCCGGGCGGTGAGCGCGCTGTGGCGCCGGGACGACGAAGTCTTCGCCGAACTGGCGCTGTCGCCCGGGGAAGCGGCGACGGCGGACTCGTACACCCTGCACCCCGCCCTGTTCGACGCGGCGCTGCACGCCGCGCTGCTGGCCGAGGAGCCGAGTGAGCGACCGCGTGAGCCGCGGGCCCCGCTCGCCTGCACGGGCCTGACGGTGTACGCCACCGGCGCCTCGGCGGCGCGGGCCGTCGTACGGCGCCTCGGCGAGGAAGAGTTCCGGGTCACCCTCACCGACCCCGCAGGCCGGCCGCTGGCCGCCGTGGAGTCCATGGTCACCCGCGCGATCCCGACGGCGGCCACGGCACGTGCCGAGACATACCGCCTCACCTGGCGGCCCGCGGCGCCGGTCCACGACGCGAGCCCGGAGCACGAGTTGCTGGACGTGGCCCAACTCGCCGCGGCCCTGCCCGAGGACGTCACGCCGCCCGAACGCGTCCGCGAGCTCCTCACCGCCGTGCTGGAGGCCGTACGCGAATGGACCTCGGATGCGCGGCCGGGCCGTCTGGTGGTCCTCACCCACAACGCCACCGGCGACGACCCGGACCTCGCCGAGGCCGCGGTCGCAGGGCTGGTGCGCAGTGCCCAGTCCGAGCACCCGGACCGGATCGTGCTGGTCGACCGGGGTGGAGTCCCGGCCTCACCAGGGGACTTGGCGGGAGCACCGGGAGACCTGGAGACAGCGCTGCGCTCCGGCGAGCCGCAGCTCTGCCTCCGTGACGGTCTCGTCCTGGTGCCCCGGCTGGTCCTCACGGATCCGCCCACCGCCGAGCCACCGGCGCTGGACCCCGAGGGGACGGTGCTGATCACCGGTGGCACGGGCGCGCTCGGAGAGAGCCTCGCCCGGTATCTGGTCGCCCAACGCGGCGTACGGCACCTGCTGTTGACCGGCCGCGGCGGCCGCGTCCCGGACTGGGCGGGCGGCCTGCCCGCGAAGGTGCGCGTGGTGGCGTGCGACGTGAGCGACCGTGCTGCCGTCGACGCCCTGGTCGCGTCCTGCCGACCGGTGCCGACGGCCGTCTTCCACCTTGCCGGGGTGGTGGACGACGGCGTGGTGGACGCCATGACCCCCGACCGGCTCGCCACGGTCCTCGCGCCGAAGGCGGACGGTGCCTGGCATCTGCACGAGGCGACGAAGGACCTCGGCCTGTCCGCGTTCGTGCTGTACTCCTCGGCGGCCGGAGTCCTGGGTCGGCCGGGCCAGTCGAACTACGCCGCTGCGAACGGCTTCCTCGACGCGCTCGCCCGGCACCGCGTGGCCCACAAGCTGCCCGCCCAGGCCCTGGCCTGGGGTCCGTGGGCCACCGCGGACGAGGAAGGGATGGCGGCCCGCGTCGCGCCCGCACGTCTCGGTGAGGGCGGCGTCCTGTCCGTCACGGAAGGAGAGGGCGTGCGTCTCCTCGACACGGCCATGCGCCTTGCGGAACCGGTACTGGTGCCGATCCCGTTGGACCTCGACGCTGCGGGCGGCCCGGGCGCGCCGTCCGTCCTCGCGGACCTGGTGGCGCAGCGTGCGGCTCGGTCCGAAGAGTACGTCACTGACGTACCGCCCCCTGGGACTGCTGGGGCTGAGGAGATCGTCAGGTCCACTGCGCAGGCGCCCGGCGCGTGGCACGAGCGGCTCGCCACCGTCGCCGTGCCCGAACGCGAGACGGTGCTGGCAGAGCTGATCCGCGTCGAGGTCGCCGCGGTCCTGGGCTTCGCCGACCCGGCCGCACTCCCCGCCGAGCGAGCCTTCACCGAGCTCGGCTTCGACTCCCTGACCGCCGTACAGCTCCGCAACCGCCTCAGCGCGTTCACGCGCGTGCGACTGGCTCCGACCGTCGTGATGGAGTTCCCCACGCTGCCGGAGTTGGCGGCGCACGTCCATGCCGCTCTGATCGAAGGGGGCGCGCTGCCGCAGGACGGAGCCGGAACACCGACTCCCGCAGCCGCCACGGCGGGCAGTAGTGCGGAAGCACTGAACGGACGGGACACCCCCGACCCCCAGTCCTCGTCCTCCTCCCCCTTCCGGTTCAGCACCCTTTACCACCGAGTGCTGCGCGAACAGGGGCCGTCGGAGGCGATGGCGCTGCGCCATCTCGCGTCCTACGCCCTGCCGGCCTTCTCCGACGGGGAACGCACCGAGCATGCGGTCCCGCCGGTCCGGCTCGCCCACGGCGACGGCACTCCGCTGGCGTACATCCCGGACTACCTCTCACCGCTCTACCGCGAACCGGCGACTCTGGCCGAGCAGTTCGACGGCGAACGCGACCTGTTCCTGCTGGAGCATCCTGGATTCGGAACGCGGCGTGCCGTCCCCGACGGCGTGGCCACCCTGGTGCGGACGCACGCCGAGACCGTGCGCGCTCTGCCCACGGACCGGGCACCGGTCATCGTCGGCTACTGCGCCGGCGGCGCGATCGCGCACGCCGTGGCCCGTCATCTCGCCCGCGTGGGGCACCCTCCGGCCGGCGTGATTTTGATCGACTCCCATGCCGGAGTGCTGCGCCGCGACGACCCTCGCGGGCTGGCCCTGATGGCCGCCGGCGCCGCTCTGCCGGACGACGTGGTCGACGAGTTGGACGACTCGTTGCTGATCACCGGGGGCGGGTATGCGCGCGTGCTCGAGAACTGGCAGCCCGAACCGTCCGCGGTCCCGGCCCTGTTGCTCCGCGGCCGGCCCACGCCGCACATGCGGCAGACGGCGCCCGACGGTGACTGGCAGCCGCGCTGGCCGCTGCCCCACGACAGCGCGGACCTGCCCGGCGACCACTTCTCCGTGCTGAACCGCGATGCCGGCAGCACGGCAGCGGCGATCCGTGCGTGGCTGACGAGGTGACCTCGTCCACCACGTCGGCTCCTCCTCAGCGGTCGATCGCCGGCACCCGGTCCAGGCCCGTCTCGCGCATGATGCGGTCCACGGTGGCGTGCAAGGAGCTCCCGGCGTCGATGACGGTCTCGATCCGGTCGGGCAGCAGGTCCCGTTCGCGGTACCAGTCGCGCAGGTGCTGGTCGGTGACCTCGGCCAGCATGGCCGGGTCGGGCTTCGTCGCATGCCGTGCGAGGGTCTCCTGCAGCGGCACGTCCAGGTAGTAGCAGCGCGTGGTGCCGCGGTGGTCGTGGACCAGGTCCTCGAGCATCGAGCCGTACCGGTCGGCGTACAGGATGCCCTCGACGACCGTGTGGAACCCCGCGGACAGTGCGTAACGGGCCGTCATGTCGATCAACCCGATGTTGGCTGCGCCGGGCCGGTCGCGCTCGCGCAGCACGATGCGGCGCAGGTTGTCCTGGCCGACCAGGGCCAGATTGCGGCCGAACCGCTCGCGCAGGCCGGCCGCGACGGACGACTTTCCGGAGGCGCTGTTGCCGCGCAGGACGACCAGCCGGGTGTCATCCGTTCCCACCATCACGAACCGACACGCTACCGACGGACGGCTACTGCTGCGGGGCACATGTCAGGGATGCGGCGGGTAACCGGACCGTACGCCCAACTGCCGGCCGTGCGCGAGGGAGGCGAGCGCGGCCGGCGCTATGGCACCCACCGGCAGCAGGCTCCGTGGTGCCGGGTCGCTTCCGGTGTTCTCGTGGTGCGCCACAAGCCGCTCTTCCAGGGCGCGTTCGAAGTTGACCTGGTCGTCATCGAGCAGAACGCGCAGCAGGCGCTGATCCGGCGTCAGCGTCCCGCTCCCGGCGAGTTGCCCGGCTGCCCGCGCACGTGCCTCGGCGTCCGGCTTGTCCAGCGGGACCCGGCCGGGCAGCGCCCCGGGCACCGGCCCCCGCACGACGACCAGGCAGGCGCACAGCGCGTCCATCTCGGCGAGGTCGCTGGGCGCCGATACCGACTCCCGCTCCGAGTACGGGATTCCGTCACGGATGGCGGGCGCGAAGTCCTCGTGCAGCAGCGGGCCGATCACGCGCTCCGCTGCCATATCAAGCCGCTGACAACGCACATGGCGAATGCCTGGACCCAGGTCCGGGCCGTGGTCGCCGGGACGTCGGGCTGGCTGCGCTCCCGGTACCAGATGTCCTCGTTGCTGAGCGTCACGTCGACGAAGGGGAGGGCAATCTCGAAGTCGCCGTCAGGGAAGCAGCCCAACGTCAGCTCCCCCAGCGCGCACTCCGCCGCTGTGAGCAGGACAGCGCGGGATCGCGGCTCGTCGAGGGCGGGGTCCTGCAGGGTGCGGGCCGCGGCGAAGTCGAGCAGATCGCCGCCCATGTCGCACGGGGCCCGTACGTGTGGACCTTGAAGTTCCTCTTCAGCCCGAGTCAGCTGTCGTCGGTCGAGTCCGGCAGGATCAGATCCCGCCCTCGACCTCGCGCCAGAAGTCACCGACCCGTGCGTTGAACGCGTCCGGGGACTCCTGGAAGGGCTGATGGGCCTCCCCCGCCAGGATCTCGAAGCGGGCACCCGGGATGGCGTCGGCCACGATCCGCCCGAACCGCGGAGGCGTGGTGATGTCCAGCTCGCCGGCGATGACGAGGGTCGGTGCCGTGATGCCGGGCAGCCGGTCGAGGGTGTCGTGGGGCGTGAAGGCCTCCAGTTGACGCTGGAAGGCCTCGGCGGACTGCGCGTACGGGAAGGCGAGCGTCTCCTCGATGAACCGCTCGACCGTGCCGTCGGCGTGGGCGCGGGGCGTGTAGATCCATAGATAGAACGCCTCCAGCATGGCGCGCTCGTCCGGCGCCTGGGTCGCCAGCCACTGCCAGAAGCGGGTCATGCCGGTGAAGTAGGCATCCGCTCGTGCCCACGTACTCGTGAGGACGAGGCTGCGGACAGCTTCCGGGTGACGGAGCGCCAGCTCCTGTGCGATCGCACTGCCGCCCGAGAAGCTGACGACATGCGCCAGGTCGACCTGGAACGCACGGAGCAGGTCCGCGGCGTCGTCGGCCATCATCGCCACGGACATGGGCCCGTCGGGCAGCGGCGTCCGCCCCGCCCCCCGGTTGTCGAAGGCGATGACCTGGTACCGGTCCGACAGCCCGTCGAGCTGCGCCTGCCACGCCTCGGCGGGATCGCTCAGTCCTGCGATCAGCAGGACGCCGGGCCCTTGGCCACGGCTCTCGGTCCAGATCGTGGTTCCGTTGGCTTCCACGTACGCGCCCATGGGAAACACCTGCCCCAGGACACCGGCGTCGTCACCGCAGCGGCCCTGACCGACGGGAAATTCCCCTGGCCGGCGGCATGGCAGCGTGTGTGACGGCCTTGCCGGGGCATTCGGTCTGCCGGGAGGTCTCCATGGACACGAGTGCGTTGGCACGGACAGGACGGTTTCGGGCGGAGCGGGCCGCGCGAGGTTCGGTCACCGAGGGAGCGGCGCGGGCGGGTCTCGCCGCCCGGGGAGTGATCTACCTGCTCGTCGGTGCGCTGGCGCTGCAGATCGCCTTCGGCAACACCGGCGAACAGGCCGACCGCGGCGGGGCGTTGGAGGAACTGTCGCACCAGCCCTTCGGTGCGGTGCTGCTGTGGGCGCTGGGCATCGGCCTCGTCGGGATGGCCCTGTGGCGGCTGTCCGAGGCGTTGTTCGGCTCCATCGGGAAGGACGGCCGTAGCGCGCGCAAGCGAGCGCTGGCGACCGTCCGCTTCGCCTTCTACGTCTTCGTCGCCTACTCGGTGCTGTCCTTCGCGGCGACCCGGAATCAGAGCGGCGGCGGATCCAGCGACCAGCAGTCACGGGACGCCACCGCCAGGGCACTCGAGATTCCCGCCGGTCAGTGGCTGGTCGCGGCGGCCGGCATCGGCGTCGTCGCGGCCGGCGGCTGGATCGCCGTACGGGCCGTCCTGCGCAAGTACCACGACAAGCTCAAGCTCGGGCAGCTGAGCCGCCGGGCACGGCAGCTGGTGGACGTCACCGGTGTGGTGGGTGGTGTGGCGCGCGGGCTGGTGTTCGCCGTGGCGGGAGTCTTCGCCGTCCGAGCGGCGATCGACTACGAGCCCGACCAGGCCAAGGGGCTGGACGACACTCTGCGTACCTTCGCCGACACTCCGCTCGGCCCCTGGCTGCTGGCCTGCGTCGCGACCGGTCTGGTGCTGTTCGGTGTGTTCTCGTTCGCCATGGCTCGCTGGCAACGTGTGTGAGCGGCGTCGTGCTGGAAACACGAAGCAGATGAGCGATTCCGAGATTCCGAATGACGACGGCCGGCCCGTGGACGCGTACCTGGACCTCCTGCGCATCCGGATGGACACGGAGGACTACCGTCTTCTGCGGCGCCTGGTGGAACCGGTCCTCCAGGCGATCGCCGAGGAGCGCCTCTCCGGCCTCGACGTCGCGCTCGACTCCGGGGGCGGCGACGAGCTGCCCCAGGAGGTGCGCGACGAGGCCGCGCTGGTCATCGCCACCGCCGTCACCGGTCGTATGGACAACGAAGTCGTCGAGATCGACGTCGACGACACCGGCCCGGTCCGCATCGTCACGGACGCGACCACCGCGGCCGACCCCGCCCGCCTCAGCGAGATCGCCGACTACATCAGGGAACGACACAGGGAGACAGAAGAGCTGCGGGGCATTGCCGAGGCAAGCGGGCTGCCCACGGACTTCTGAGCAGCGGCGACAGCGGCGGGCACCACCCGATCGGGCCATGCCCGCCGCACCGCCGCACGGTCCCGGAGCCCGAGTGCGCGCACTACGAGTCAGGTGCGCCCGGTGACGAGGACGATCCGCTGTCGCCCCCCGCGCCCAGGACGCCACGTCCGACGGCAAAGAGCCGCGCACACCGTTGCGCCATGGCCTCGGGCGACTGGTCGGGGTGTTGGATCCACCAGCGGACCAGGGCGGTGCAAAGGCCCCGCCAGGCATGCTTGAGCGCGTCGGCGTCGAGCGGATCGCCGGCCCCGTCCGCGTACACGAGATCGGCGGTGCCGATCGCCGCCAGGTCGTCGATGGCACCGCGGTAGTACGCCGCGCGCTCGGCGGCGTCGCTGTCAGGCGGCAGTGACGCGTCGTACAGGACGAACCACGCCTCGCGCTGCCCGTCCAGAGCCGTGAACAGGCCTTGCAGCACACGCAGGGGCGTGGGCGGCCCACCCTTGTCGCCCGCAGCCATCGCGGCGCGGATCGCTTCGAGCAGCCGGTCGCCGATCGGGGTCAGGCAGGCGAGGTAGAGATCCTGCTTGCTGCCGAAGTACTGGTGCACCAGCGGCTTGGTGACGCCCACGCGCGCGGCGACGGCCGCCACGGTCGTGGCTTCGTAGCCGTGCCGACCGAACTCCTCCGTCGCCGCGGCCAGGACCTGCTGTTCGCGCGCGGCCCGTGGCACGCCCTTGGTACCGGCCCTGGAGCCCAGTCTTGTCATGCACCCCAATTTACCCTACGGTAATTTACCGTTGGGTAAATTCGAGTCCGCTGGGAGCGCCGCCATGCCCGAGTCCGCGATCCACCCGATCGACCCCGGCGCCTCCCGGCTCCGCTCCTGGTGGGGCTGGGGCTACACCGACGCCCACCCGGACGACGCCGAATGCGCCGCCCTGGGCGCCCTGCTGCCGGGCACACTGGCTCGCCCGCTGCCGGTACCCCGGGTCGCCGACCTCGCCATCGACCGCCCGGGCGTGAAGCCGCCGGGCGCCCTGGCGCACCTGGTCACCGACGACCCGGAGGCCCGCGCCGCGCACTCCATGGGCAAGGCCTACCGCGACGTCATCCGGGCCCTGCGCGGCCACCCCCGCCGGATCCCCGACCTTGTCGCCCGACCCACCGCCGACCAGGAGGTGGCCGACCTGCTGGAGTGGGCCGGCGAGCACGGCGTGGCCGTCATCCCCTTCGGCGGCGGCTCCTCGGTGGTCGGAGGCGTGGAGTACCGCGGCGACGCCCACCAAGCTGTGCTGTCGCTGGACCTGACCTCGATGGACCGGGTCCTGGAGATCGACACCGCCAGTCGCGCCGCCCGCATCCAGGCAGGGGCCCTCGGTCCCGCCCTGGAGGCACAGCTGCGGCCCCACAGCCTCACTCTGCGCCACTTCCCGCAGAGCTTCGAGTTCTCCACCCTCGGCGGCTGGCTGGCCACCCGGGCCGGGGGCCACTACGCCACCCTGCACACGCACATCGACGACTTCGTACAGTCCCTGCGCGTGATCACACCCGCGGGAGCGGGCACGTCCTGGCGGCTGCCCGCGTCCGGCGCCGGACCGTCGCCCGACCGGCTGTTCCTCGGGTCCGAGGGCACGCTCGGCATCATCACCGAGGCGTGGATGCGGCTCCAGGAACGCCCCCGGTTCAAGGCCTCGGCGTCGGTGGCCTTCGCCGACTTCCAACGCGCGCTGGACGCGGTGCGCGTGATCGCCCGGTCCGACCTCTTCCCGGCCAACTGTCGCCTGCTCGACCCGGGCGAGGCCGCGCTGTCCGGCGCCTCGCACGACGGTTCCGCCGTCCTGGTCCTGGGCTTCGAGTCCGCCACCGCCCAGGTCGACGATCGCCTCGCGACCGCCCTGGACCTGGCGCGCGCCCACGGCGGTCGCGGCGAGGCACCGACGGCCCACGGCGACACGCCGGCCGACGGGCCGGTGAACGCCTGGCGTTCCGCCTTCCTGCGTATGCCCTATCTGCGCGACGGGCTGGCCCGCATGGGCGCCGTGGTCGAGACCTTCGAGACCGCCACCACGTGGGACAGGATCCCCGCCCTGATCGAGGCAGTCCGCACCGAGGTCGGTGCCGCCGCGTTGAAGGCCACCGGGCACGAGGCCACCATCAACTGCCGCCTGACCCACGTCTACCCCGACGGCGCGGCCCCCTACTTCACCGTGGCCGTGGCCGGCCGTCCCGGCGACGAGGTCGAGGTCTGGGACGACATCAAGGCCGTCGTGACCGACCTCCTGCACCGCCACCGCGCCACGGTCACCCACCACCACGCCGTCGGCCGCGACCACCGTCCCGGCTACGACCTCCAACGCCCGGAGCCCTTCGCGCTGGCCCTGCGCGCCACCAAGAACGCCTTGGACCCCCACCACATCCTCAACCCCGGCGTCCTGCTCGACTGACGAACGGGGGACGCCGGGATCGCCTCGCCCACCGGCAGCGCATCAAGCGGGAGTACCGGCCCAGGCGGTCAACGCGCGCGCCCGCTGATCACCACGCACGTCGGCATCCCAGGTCCGGGTGGCCCAGGCCACGTGCCCGTCGGGTCGGACGAGGACCTCGCGCACGCCGTCCAGCTCCGCATGCTCGTCGTACGTGTCGACACTCACGGCCGTGACCCGGTCGCCGTACCCGGAGTCGACGGCAGCCTTCGAGTCCTGGTCCCCGGCCGGCGAGAGCAGAACGAAGCGGCCCCGGTGGAGCAGCTCGTACACCCGTGTCGCCGCCGATTCCACGGACTTGAGGCCGATGTCGGGCATGCGCCGCCCCACCAGTGGATCGGCGTCCGGGGCCGTCGGCGGATAGACGGTGCCGAGGGCCGAAATCCGGTCGGCGAGCCGTCGGTTGACCTCCGGCATGCCCAGCAGCTGGTCGAGCAACCCGCGCAGCGCGGCGCCCGGCCGCTCGTATCGCGGGACGAGCGTCAGCTCCACGAGCAGGGTCTGGACCTCGGTGTTCTCCGTGACCGCCTGTCCGACCGGCCGACGCTCCGCGTCGTAGCTGTCGAGCAGCCCGGGCGGCGCCCAGTTGTTGATGACGGCCGCCAGCTTCCAGCCCAGGTTCATGGCGTCCTGGAGCCCGGTGTTGAGCCCTTGCCCGGCCGCCGGGAAGTGGATGTGGGCGGCGTCGCCCGCCAGCAGGACGCGCCCGGAGCGGTAGTTCGCCGCGAGCCGGGTCGCGTTGCCGAAGCGCGACAGCCAGCGGGGCTCGGCGATGCCGCAGTCGGAGCCGACGATACGGATGAGGGACGTACGGAACTCGTCGAGCGTCACCGGTTCCAGGGACGGCACGCGCATCCGCTCCGGGTCCAGGCAGACGATCCGGGTCAGCCCTTCTTCGAGCGGCGCGATGATCAGCCCACGGGCCCGCGCGTCGTCGAGCGCGCCCGGCTGCGGGTCCATGACGGCGAAGTCCCCGAGCACTCCGGTCAGGGTCTCGTCCGTGCCCGGGAAGCCGATCCCCGCGGCCTGTCGAACGACGCTGCGTCCGCCGTCGCAGCCGACCGCGTACCGCGCACGCAGTGTCTCGGTACGGTCCCCGGGGCCGCGCACCTCCACCGCGACCCCGGTGCCGTCCTGACGCACGCCGACGGTCTCGTATCCCCGGCTGATCTCCACACCCAGCTCGCGCGCCCGCTCCTGGAGGAGGGCCTCGGTACGGGCCTGGGCCAGGAAGAGCGTGTAGCCGTGCCGGGAGTCCAGGCGGCTGAAGTCCAGGTGTGTGGGCAGCCCTGCGAAGTGCCAGCCCGGCACGGTCCGGCCGAGCCGGAGGAACCGGTCGAGCAGCCCCCGCTGGTCCATCAGCTCCACGCTGCGTGGGTGCAGGCTCAGTGCCCGCGAGTCGCGCTGCGCTTCGGTGCGGCGCTCCAGGATCCGGGTGCGTACGCCTGCCAGCGCCAACTCACAGGCGAGCATGAGCCCGGTCGGGCCGGCACCCACGACGATCGCATCGACGTCCATCAGAATCGCGCCTCCCATTTAGTGAACAGTGTTCACGTGAACGCCGTTCACTATAGTGAGGGCCATGAGTTCCACGTCAACCCCCGCTCGAGGTCGGCCCGCGCGACTCGACCCTGTGCGCACCGTCGAAACGGCACTTGACCTGCTGGATCAATCCGGCCTCGAAGCACTGACCATGCGGCGGCTCGCCGATGCGATGGGCGTCCAGGCCGGTGCGCTGTACCGCTACTTCGCGACCAAGCAGGACCTGCTGACGGCGATGGCGGAGAGGATGCTGGCGGGCTTGGCGGAATCAGGCGGGGAGGCGACTGACGGCGACTGGAGCGAGCAGCTGGCCGCCCTCGCCCACGCTATGCGCGCGGCACTGCTCGCCCATCGCGACGGCGCGCGCGTCTTCGCCGGCACGCACTCCACCGGGGCGAACACCCTGCGCTTCGCCGACCGCCTCGTCGGAGTTCTGCGCGATGCGGGATTCCCCGACGAAGAGGCCGCCCGGGCTCTGTTCGCGGTGGTCAACTTCACCGTGGGACACACCCTGGAGGAACAGGCGGCCGCCCAGCCGCAGAGCGGGGCTCCGGCAGCTCCGGAAGTCCTGCACGCCGCGGTGACAGCAGGCTCGTACCCGCATCTCAGCGCCACCCTGCCCACCCTCACCAGCACCGACTTCACACCCCACTTCGAGTTCGGGCTCGACCTGGTGACGGAGGGGCTGCGAGTGCGTCGGGGCTGAGCTCCAGTTCCGGCTCACCGGGGCCGCTCAACCGGCACTGCACTCCTCGACAGGCCCCGGACCGCCGCGTCCCACTCGATCTTGTCGGTCGGGCGGCATACGGTGTTCGTGTCCCACGCCCCTTTCCACGCCACCGCAGTCAGGCACCGACGGGACGAAGGAGTCCGTGATGGGAATGTACGAGGATGTCTTCCGTGCCAGCACAGAGGACCCGGAGCGCTTCTGGCTGACGGCGGCGGAGGCCATCGACTGGGACGTCGCTCCGCAGCGCGCCCTGGACTCCTCGGGCGCCCCGTTCTACCGCTGGTTTCCCGACGGGCGGCTCAACGTCTGCTTCAACGCGCTCGACCGGCACGTCGAAGCCGGCCGCGGCGACCAGCCCGCGCTCGTCCACGACTCTCCCGTCACCGGCACCCGACGCACGTACACCTACGCGCAGTTGAGGGACGAGGTGGCGGCTTTCGCCGGGGCGCTCGCGCAGCTCGGCGTGGGGCGGGGCGACCGGGTGGTGATCTACATGCCGATGGTTCCCGAGGCCGCAGTCGCGATGCTGGCCTGTGCGCGCATCGGCGCGGTCCACTCGGTCGTCTTCGGCGGATTCGCCCCGCACGAACTCGCCCTGCGCATCGACGACGCCGCGCCCAAGGTGGTCGTCTCCGCCTCCTGCGGCGTCGAGGGCAAGCGTGTCATCGCGTACAAGCCGCTGCTCGACCAGGCGATCCAACTCGCCACCCACAAGCCGCGGAAGAGCATCATCCTGCAACGCCCGCAGGAACAGGCCGAGTTGGGGCCGGACGATCTCGACTGGGCCGAGCTGGTCGCCGCCGCACCGCCGGCCGACTGCGTTCCCGTCGCCGCCACCGATCCCCTGTACATCCTCTACACGTCCGGAACGACCGGGAAACCCAAGGGAGTTGTCCGCGACAGCGGCGGCTACGCGGTCGCGCTGCACTGGTCGATGGGCGCCGTGTACGACGTGGGTCCGGGCGAGACGATGTTCACCGGCTCCGACGTCGGCTGGGTCGTCGGGCACTCGTACATCGTCTACGCGCCCCTGCTCGTCGGCGCGACGACGGTCCTGTACGAGGGCAAGCCGGTCGGTACTCCGGACGCGGGCCAGTTCTGGCGCGTCGCCGCCGAGTACCGGGTCAAGACCATGTTCACGGCGCCCACCGCCTTCCGGGCCATCCGCAAGGAGGATCCGAAGGGAGCGTTCACGGCGGAGTACGACCTCTCCCACCTGCGCTATCTCTTCCTCGCCGGCGAACGGCTCGACCCCGAGACCTACCATTGGGCCGGCGCCCTCCTGGACATCCCGGTGATCGACCACTGGTGGCAGACCGAGACCGGCTGGCCCATCGTCGCCAACCCGGTCGGCATCGAAGCCGCCCCACTCAAGCCCGGCTCCCCCACCCGCGCGCTGCCCGGCTGGGACGTCCGCATCTTCGACGCGTCCGGCGCCCCTGTGCCCCCGGGTGTCGACGGCGCGATCGTCGTGAAGCTCCCGCTGCCGCCCGGCGCGCTGCCCACCCTCTGGAACGACGACGACCGCTACGTCGCCTCGTACCTGTCCGCCTTCGACGGCTACTACCTCACCGGCGACAGCGGGCACATCGACGAGGACGGCTACGTCTTCGTCATGGGCCGTACCGACGACGTCATCAACGTCGCCGGACACCGGCTGTCGACCGGCAGCATGGAAGAGGCCCTGGCGGCCCACCCCGACGTCGCCGAATGTGCCGTCATCGGTGTCGCCGACGCCCTCAAGGGACAGGTGCCGCGCGGCTTCGTGGTCCTGAAGGCGGGTACCGCCCGCGAACCGGGCGAGGTCGAGGCCGAACTCGTCCAGCTCGTACGCGACCGCATCGGCGCCGTCGCCTCCCTCAAGGACGTCACGGTCGTGGCCGCTCTGCCCAAGACCCGCTCGGGGAAGATCCTGCGCAAGACGATGCGGGGCATCGCCGACGGCCACGACGAACCCATCCCCTCCACCGTGGACGACGCGAGCGTCATCGAGGCCCTGCGGCCCGTTCTCCGCCGTTCCGGTCACATCTCGTGAACGGCTGAGTCACCGTCCGGACGACGAAGGGCGCCGCTGCCGCTCACCTTTGAGTGGGCGGCACCGGGAACAGCATGCAGCTACTGGTGGCATGCGCGAGCAGGCGATCCTTCGCGTCGACCAACTGGGCCTGCGCCAGCGCGGTTTGCCGCCCCTGGTTGACGACCGTACCGATGGCGCGCACCGTACCGGTGTCCACGGTGATCCGCCGCAGGAACTTCACCGTCAGGTCGAGCGAGGTGTACGCCATGCCCTGCGGAAGGGTGGACTGAACGGCGCACCCCGCGGCCGAGTCGAGCAGCGTGGCGAAGATGCCGCCGTGCACGCTGCCGATCGGGTTGTAGTGCTCCTCGCCCGGCGTCAGGGAGAACACCGCTCTGCCGGGTTCCACCTCGTCCAGGGTGAAGTCGAGGGTGTGGCTGACGGGTGGTCCCGGCAGCCGCCCGGCCACCAGCTCACGCAGGAAGTCGATGCCCGCCATGCGTCCGGCCGCTTCCGCCAGGACGACGGGGTCGTCCCAGTTGTACGTACGTGTTCGTCCCACGGTCCAGTGCCTTCCCCTCTGACTTCGTCCATTGAAGCTAGCTCCGCCTGCGTCTGACTGTCAATGGCGAAGCCAGGCTCGTACGATGAGGGGATGGAGTGGCTTGAGGCGAGCACGGAGAACTGCCCCGTCCAGCGCACGCTCGACGTGGTCGGAGAGAAATGGACGATGCTGATCCTGCGCGACGCCGCCAACGGAGTGCGCCGCTTCGACGACTTCCACCGCCACATCGGCCTCTCGGAAGCCGTCCTCAGCGACCGCCTGCGCAAGCTGACCTCGGCCGGCATCCTGAAAACCGTCCCCTACCAGGAGCCCGGCAGCCGTGCTCGCAACGAGTACCGCCTGACCCGCAAGGGCTGGGACCTGTGGCCAGCTCTCATGGCGCTTGGCCAGTGGGGCGAGACGTACCTCCTCGACCCCGAGGACACCCTGCTGGACATCCGGCACACCGACTGTGACGCTCCGGTCCGGGTCGTCGTGGAGTGCTCCGCGGAGCACTCCGCCCTCAACCCCTGGGACGTCACGGCCCGCCTGGGACCGGGTGCCCGTCGCCGGTCGTGAGCCGGCGACCGGACCTCAGCCGTGCTGTTTCCGCCGAGACGCGTCAGTGGCCCTGGCCGTGTCGGCCGAGGGTCTTCACGGGAGTCGCGCCGGGGCGGGTCCACTGCGGTACGGGGCGGCCGGTCGGGCCCCAGGTGGCGACGCCGTCGGCGTCCGTGCGCCAGTACCAGCAGATCGGCAAGCCGTGTCCACCGACCGGGGCGCCGGCCTCAGGGGCCTCGGGCCAGCCCTGCGGGTTGTCCTCCCAGCCCTCACGGCGGCCGTAGGCCGTCATGTCGAGCAGGCCGAGGGACCCGTTGACCGGCTCGTTGCCGCGCCCGGTCGTCGAGTAGGTCAGGAACACGCGGTCGCCGTCGCGCAGGTAGCAGGTGAGGTACCCCATGTCTCCGCCGACCGGCTCGTCGGCGTCGCGCACCGAGTACCAGGGCTGGGTGTAACCCATGAAGTCCACGAACGAGGCCACCTCGTCCCACTCGCCGGTGGTCACGATGGCGAAGGAGACGCCGCGGGCGTTGAGGTAGACGGCGTCCTTCATGTGCCAGGCCGTGGTGGTGCAGCCCTCGCACTGTCCCTGGTGCGGCGCGCCGTCGTACCACATGTGCTTGTAGACGATGAGCTCGTCGCGGCCCTGGAACAGGTCCAGGAACGGGACCGGCCCATCGGGTCCGACGACCTCGACCGTCCCGTCGAACTCCACCATCGGCAACCGGCGGCGGGCCGCGGCGATGGCGTCGCCCTCGCGCGTGTGGGCCTTCTCGCGGACCAGAAGCTCGTCACGGGCGGCCTGCCAGGTGGCCGGGTCGACGACGGGCGGGCGGCCCGGCAGCTCGGTGGTCGGGTCGTTCGGCGTGGTCGTCATGGTGTCCTCCGTGGCGTTTCATGGCCGGGCAGCGTCGTACGGCGTCTTTCGGCGGTCACCACAACAGACTCGCAACCCGGACGGAACTCATCGCGGCATGGGCGCGCATGTGGAGCAGCACCGCCTTCGACACCGCGGCCCCACGGTCCTCGGCATCGGTGCGCAGGTTCTCGATCCGATGGCCGTCCTCGACGAGTCCGTGCCACGATGAAAACGTCCCGCGGCGAGGACGCGGCCGAGGCGCCCGCATGACCGGTCTCGGTGGCGGCTTCCAGCGGCCCGAGGTGGTGGCAGACCGACGACTGGGAGTAACCCGGCCAGGTTGCCGATCCGGTCACCGAATCCATTGCGCAAGGGAGTCGCCAGCCATGTCACGCGCCCGCGTCCACAACTTCTCCGTTTCACTCGACGGTTTCGCCACCGGTGAGGGTCTGAGCCGTGACGAGCCGTTCGGCCACGCCGGCGAGAGGCTGCACGAGTGGATGTTCGCCACCCGGTGGTGGCACGAGAGGGTCGGCGAGCCCGGCGGTACCGATGGCGTCGACGACGCCCTCGTGCGGCAGTTCACGCCGGGGATCGGGGCCGAGATCATGGGCGCCGGAAAGTTCGGCTACCCCGGATGGCACGACGACCAGGAGTGGAAGGGCTGGTGGGGACCCAACCCGCCCTTCCACACACCGACCTTCATCCTCACCCATCACACGCGCCCGTCGATCGAGATGGAAGGCGGCACGACGTTCCACTTCCTCGACACCCCGCCCGCCAAGGCGCTCGAGACGGCCCGCGAGGCCGCGGGCGGCCAGGACGTACGCATCGGCGGCGGGCCCACCGTGATCCGCGACTTCCTGGCCGGCGGGCTCATCGATCACGTGCACGTGGCGGTGGTCCCGATCGTGCTCGGCCGAGGGGTACGCCTCTGGGACGGACTGGAGGACCTCGAGAAGGACTACGACGTGGAGGCCACCTCCTCGCCCAGCGGAGTCACCCACCTGACGCTCACCCGATCGGGTCTCTGAGCCCACCCATTTCGCCGGCCCGTCCCTGCACCGGCTCACCTTCCCGCATGCAGACCGCCGTCCCGGAGGTCACCGCAGCGTGAAGTGCCGTCAAGGTACGTACGTCCGCGGCCGTTTGCACGTCCTGGAGTTCGTCCAGGCTGACGAAGGCGTACTGATCGTGCTCGGGACTCAGCCGAATCGGGGTTCCCTCCGCGAGCGTTCCGCCGTCGAAGAAACAGTCGAGCACCGGCCCCGTTCCACAGACATCCACGCGGTGGTCGATGCCGATCAGCCTCAGTTCGGACCGGAGCTCAACTCCGATCTCCTCTTGGGTCTCCCGCCACGCCGCCGCGCACGGGTCTTCGCCGTGATCGAGCATGCCGCCGGGCAGCCACCAGTCCCCGGCAAGCGGTTGACCGGGGGCGTAGCGCACGAGCAGCATCCGCCCCTGACTGTCGAGGAGCATGACGCATGAGGCGATAAGGGCCTGAGGCTGGGTCTTGATCCACTCCTCGCGGGGCACCCACACCGGGGCAGCCGCTCCTCCGGCATCCGCCTGCGGCGATACCACGGCCTCTTCGTTCACGGTCACTTGCAACACTCCCGTAGAGATCGCTCTTTCCGATTTGGTGCGGTCGCGCGGGCCGAGCCCGCCGGCCCCTGTCCTTCGCCGAACGGGCGGCCCCGCCACCAACCGGCTGAATCCGCAGGCTGAGCGGCGTGCCTTCGGGGGCCGAGGCTGCCGGCCCGGAGCAGGGTGGTCGGTGCTGTCGTCGTCGAGGAGGACTTGTGAAGCGTCGCGTCGTCGCCGTACTGGCCACCGTCTTCGCCGGGCTGATGCTGTGCGCCGCCCCGGCCCCGGCTCATGACGACCATGGCACCGTCGAGAGCAACGACTGGAACATCCCACTCACCAGCATCCGTCTGCCCTAGGTCGTGTCCGCCGGGGCCGAACCGGACGGGCCGGCCGGCCCAAGCCGGCTGACCCATTCGTGAACCGCCCGACGCCGCACCACCGAGGTGACTGTCCGTCAGCAGGTACGACCGACGTAGTGGGCGCCCTGGATCTTGGCGGCGGAACCGAGCCAGCTCTTGCCCGGGCCGACGCACCGCTCGTAGTCGGCCGCGAGGGCGACCTCGACCTTGATGACCACCCGCGAGCCGTCGGACGTGCAGTGGTTGTAGAAGGCGTCGGAACCGGTCTCGTAGAAGCCGCACGGGTCGGCTGCAGCTGGGCTCGCCTGGGCGGTCACCGCGCCCAGGGAGGTGAGGACGAGAGCGGCGGAACCGAGAGCACCGGTCAGCATACGGCGAATGCGCAAGGGAGACTCCTTGGCCGGGGCAGGGCTGAAGGGCCCAAGGCCCGGTGCCTGCCGATCAGTTGGATACCCACACCAGGATCGCCGTGCCGCCGCACGCTGCTGAGGGAGTAGCGCGCCGTTCACCTGGCGAATCGTTCTGCCGCTACATCCATGGGGTGATCTTGCCCGGTTCCCCGGTCCGGACCGGTCAAGGCTGTGCAGAGCTCTGAGCTCGGGTCAGGGGGCACGCCTGCCGGTTGCGGTGATGCGGGCGATCGCCTCGACCGTGAGGGCACGGTCGTGGGGTTGCCGGGACAGGGCCCGGTGGAGCGTCAGGCCCTCGATGAGCGCGTCGAGTTGGCGGGCGGTGTCCGGGTCGAAGTGCTTTTCGAGGTGGACGCGGCTGCGGCGCATCCATTCGTGGGTGAGTTCCCGGTAGGCGGGCTGGCGGGCGGCCAGGGTGTACAGCTCCTGGGTGAGCACGAGGTCGCGTCCGCTTCCCTCGGACAGCATGTGCACGAGGTCGGCCACCGCCTGCCGGGCCTGGTCGGGATCCGCCGGGGCGGACAGGTGGGCGTCGAAGACGGCGACGATGTGGTCGGTGAAGCGGCTGAACGCTTCACGCAGCAGGTCGTCCATGCCGCTGAAGTGATAGGTCATCGATCCCAGCGGGACGCCGGCGCGGACGGCGATCTTCCGGTGGGATACGCGCGCGATGCCCTCCTCGGCGATGAGGTCGAGGGTGGCGGCGATGATGCGTTCGCGGCGCTGGGGGTCGGTGTGTCCGGTGGCCATGACGACAGACTTACAGGCTCCGCACCACTCGAGCAGGGTTCCCGACGGCGACGACATTCGCGGGGATGTCCCTGGTGACCACCGCGCCGGCGCCGATGACGGAATTGTCCCCGATGGTGACGCCGGGCAGGACGATCGCGCCACCGCCGAGCCAGACGTTGTCGCCGATGGTGATCGGCCGGGCGGCTTCCAGCTTGTCGCGGCGGGGCTGCGGCTCCAGCGGGTGCGTGGGGGTGAGCAGTTGGACGTTCGGGCCGATCTGGCAGTCCTCACCGATGATGATGGCCGCGACGTCCAGTGCGGTGAGGTTGTAGTTGACGAAGGTGCGCGCCCCGATGGTGATGTTGCTGCCGTAGTCGACGTACAGGGGCGGCCGAAGGTGGGCCTCCTCGCCGAGCGCGCCGAGCAGTTCGGCGAGGATCGGCCGGGCGGCGTCGGCGTCCTCGGCGTAGCCGGCCTGGTAGCGGGCGGCCAGGCGTACGGCCTCCTGCTGCCGACGGGCGATCTCCGGATCGTCGGCGATGTAGAGGTCGCCCGCCTGCATGCGCTCGAGGTTCGTGCGCGGATCCTGCGCGAAATAGTCCGTCGGCATGGGCACGAGCGTACACGGCCGAGTGTACGAGCGTACATTCTGGGGCGTGGGGCCGCCCGGATTCAGAGTCGATACGGGGGTTACCGTCGGCGGTTCTGCAGTACCTGGGCGAGGAGGATGACGAGCAGCCCGGCGAACGGCACCACCAGCAGGCCCACGCGCAGGCTGGTCGCATCGGCGACGAGGCCCACCACGGGCGGGGAGAACAGGAAGCCCAGGCGCATGAGCCAGGACACGATCGTGAGCCCCGATCCCGGCTTGAGGCCGGGCAGTTCGTCGGCCTCCTGCATCGCGGCGGGCACCAGGGTGGCCACGCCGCACCCGGCCGCGGCGAAGCCGAGGATCGTGCCGGGCACCGTGGGCACGGCCAGCGCCAGCCCCATGCCCGCCGCGGTGACGAGCCCGCCGGTGCGCGCCACCGTGCGCTGACCGAACCGGTCGACCAGGCGGTCACCGACGAGACGGCCGAGGAACTGGGCTCCGACCAGGGCGATGAACCCGGAAGCCGCCACGGTGACGGACGCGTGCAGGGAGTCGGAGAGGTAGAGCGTGGCCCAGGAGTTGCCCGCGTCCTCGACGACCGTGCCGGCCGTCGCGATGACGACGAGCGCCGCGAGCACATAGCCCACACGCAGGCCGCGCCGGGAGGGCTGCTGCGGACTCTCGTCCCGGACCTCCGCCTCCTCCCCCACGGACTCGGTGTCGGGACCGGGCAGGCAGTGGCGCAGCGCCACGAGAGAAACGATCCCGAACACCACCGCCGAGATCAGCAGGTGCTGCCCGCGCGACAGACCCAGCGCGATCGCGCCGGCGGCCATCGAACCGCCCGTGACGGCCCCGACGGACCAGACGGCGTGGAAGGAGTTGATGATGGAACGTCCGTAGCGGCGCTGCACCCGCAGACCGTGCGCGTTCTGGGCGACATCGGTGAAGGCATCCATGGCCCCGGCCAGGAACAGCGCGCCGGCGAACACGGCCACCGACCCCGCAAGCCCGGCGGCCAGGGCTCCCGCGCCGGTCAGCAAGGTCCCGGCCACCGCGACACGGGCCGACCCCAGCCGTCGGATGAGCACACCCGCGGCCAGGCCGGCCGCGATGGCACCGGCCGGAAAGGCCGCCACGGCCAGTCCGTACCCGGTGTTCCCGATGCCAAGGTCGGCCTTGATCTGCGGGTATCGCGGAATGAGATTGGCGAAGAGGGCCCCGTTCGTGAAGAACAGCATGGCGACGGCCGCACGGGCATGCCGTTCATGCCGGGTGGGCGGACGCAATACGTCAACTGTCATGCGGCGGAGCCTACAAGCTGGAGCGTACGAACGTACACTCCCCTCGGTGAAGGCCATCGAGCGCCGCCACGGGCCACATCAGCGGACAGGGCATTTCAGCCCTGCTCCTCCTGTTGGCGCCGGACCTCGTCGACGACGCGGCGCAGCAGCTCACGGGCCGCGGTGATCTCATCGGCCGGAATGTCGGCAGCCAACCGGCGATGGACCTCTGCCGCGCGGACCGTGATCTCGTCCAGGACGCGGCGCCCGGTGGGCGTGAGTTCCAGGAGCGGCGAACTGCGGTGATCCGGATTGGGGCGGAAGTCGACGAGGCTCTCGCTTGCGAGGTCGTTGGCGAGGCGCTGCACGCCCTGGCGGGCGACTCCGAGGCGACGGGCCGCCTGGGCCACGGTCAGCGGAGTGCCGGACGCGACGCTCAAGAGCTGCCAGCGCGCCTGCGTCTGCCCCTGGGATGCGGCGATCACCTCCCCCGACTTGCGCAGCGCTCCGGCCGCCTCGAACACGTCCGCCACCAGCAGGGCCACCTCGTCGGACATGCCCGCCCCTCAGATTGACAACACGTTTCCATTTCGAAAACATGTTGTCATATTACAGCTGGGGTCACCGCATCGCGCCCCCCACCGGCCACCGCCCTCCTGGAGGAGATCATGAGCACCGCGATATCGAACCTGCAGGCCACGTTGGAGCGCGCGGCCACCATCCGGCCCAAGGTCGGCGGCTTCCCCTACCTGGCAGAATCGCTGCGGCAGGCCGGCGTTGCCCACTGCCGCATGGCGGTGCCGTCCAACGCCATGCTCTACCTGACCGACACCGGCCCCGTCGCCGTTCAGGGCGAGCCTCTGGTCGCGGGCATGGTCGATGTCCTGCCGTTCGACGGCCAGGCACTCGTGGCGGCTCTGCGCGCCGATCAGGCAGGCGAGACCAGCTTCCCCGAGTTCGTCGAGGGCTGCTGGAGGGCCGGCGTGGTCTGGTACGACGTCGACCTCGCCGCTCGCACCTGCACCTACTACGGCGCCGACGGCGACAGCTACACCGAGACCTACCCCGAGGTCGAGATCTGAGCTTCGCCAAGATGGGGGCCGTCGGCTAGATTCCAGGCGCGACGGCGAGGAGGCCAAGGTGACCGAGACGACAGTGGCGCAGGTCATGGCCGAGTTGGCCGTGCTCGAGGACCCGAAGATGCGCGCGGCGAATGAGAAGCGCGGCGACGATCACGGTGTGAACCTCGGCAAGTTGCGCGCGCTCGCGAAGCAGCTCAAGACGCAGCAGGATCTTGCGCGCGAGCTCTGGCAGACGGACGACACCGCGGCTCGGCTCCTCGCCTTGTTGATCTGCCGGCCGAAGGCGTTCGAGCGGGACGAGCTGGACACCATGCTCCGCGAGGCACGTGCCCCCAAGGTGCACGACTGGCTCGTGAACTACGTGGTCAAGAAGAACCCGCACTCCGAGGAACTGCGGCTCGCCTGGTTCACGGATCCGGATCCAGTGGTCGCCAGTGCCGGCTGGGCGCTGACCACCGAGCGGGTGGCGAAGAAGCCCGAAGGTCTCGACCTGGCGGGACTGCTCGATGCCATCGAGGCAGAGATGAAGGACGCCCCGGATCGTCTGCAGTGGGCGATGAATCACTGTCTGGCTCAGATCGGGATTCAGCACGCCGAGCACCGCGCCCGCGCCATCGACATCGGCGAGCGCCTGGAAGTGCTCAAGGACTACCCGACTCCCCCGAACTGCACCTCGCCTTTCGCGCCCACCTGGATCGGCGAGATGGTGCGCCGTCAGCAGGAGAGTTAGACAACCCTCGGTGCCACCTCGACGGTGAGCGTCACGCTGCCGCCCGGCACGACCGGGCGGTTCAGCGTGCCGCGGGCCGACGATGCATCACCGGAGTGGAGTTGCTCGAATCCGGTGGCACCGCCCGGTCCGCCGTACCCCGGATGGTCCCGGGTCATGATGCCCCTCGGGCTCCCGGGATCCATCGAGGCGTTCGGGCTCATCCGGGGGTGATGCGGCCGCGCCAGCTTCCGGATTCGATCCCGCGGTGCTCGATGTAGTCCTTGAAGCGGCGCATGTCGCCCTTGATGCGGCGATCGATGGTCCCCGTCATGTCCGCTGCCTTCTCCGCGGCTCCGCTCGGTTCGACGTCCATCACGAGCTCCACCCGGGTGTGAGTGTCGTCCACGCGCTGGAAGCGGACCGTGCCCTTCTGACGGGTGTCGCCGCTGACGGTGCGCCAGGTGATCCGCTCGTCAGGGAGCTGGTCGACGATCTCGGTGTCGAACTCCCGCCGTACCCCACCGATCTTGGTCGTCCAGTGGTTGTGGCTGTCGTCGAGCTGCCGGACCTCCTCGACACCCTCCATGAAGTTCGGGAACTCCTGGAACTGCGTCCACTGGTTGTAGGCGGTGCCGACGGGAACCTCGACTTCCACGGATTCCTTGACTGTGCTCATGCTTGATCCTCCATTCACGATGTGCGGCGAGTACCCAGGAGCCGTACGTCTACAAGGGAAAATCCAATGCGGTCACGGCACAGTGCTCCTCACGCCGATCAGATCGGTGACCGCCTCGATACCGCCGTCGGCGAGGGCGGTGCGCTGGCGGTCGGCGCCGGTCCCATCGCGCAGGAGCCGGCGCACCAGTGCCGTGACCTGCCGGGTGTCGCCGGACGCGTCGAGTGCGGGAGAGATGTGGCTCAGGAGCTGGTGCAGCACCGCCGAGGCAGGCTGCAGCGTGCCGCCGAGGCCGACCAGGGTGTCACTGAGACCGTGGCGTGCCGCATGCCACATCGCGGCCCGGAGAAGTTCGGGTTCGAGGGTGAGCGCGGGCGCCCCGGCCGCGGCTTCCCTCAGGGCGGTCTCCACGAGGGCCCGGATGATCCCGGCGAGCATGACGGCCTCGTCCGCGGTCAGCTGAACGTCCGAGCACCGCACCTCGATGGTGGGGAAGCGGGGCGAGAGACGGGCCTGCCAGTACACCTGGCCGGAGTCGACGATCAAACCCGCGTCCTGCAGTCGCTCCACGCGCCGGTTGTAGTCCGCGGCGTCCTCGAAGCACGGGGGCAGGCCGCTGACCGGCCAGCGGCTGAAGATCACCGTGCGCCAGCTCGCGAACCCGGTGTCCTGCCCGTCCCACAGGGGGGAGTTCGACGACATGGCGGTCAGTGTCGGCAGCCATGCCCTGATCCGGTTCAGGACCTGGACGCCCTCTTCACGGCCGGGCACGGCCACATGCACGTGCATGCCGTTGACCAGCTGCTCCGCCACCAGCTGCGGCGCCTGCGTGACCATGGCCCGGTAGCGGGCCTCGTCGGTGACGGCCACGGGGCGAGCGCGTCGCAGGGGCGATGTCCCACAGGCCGCGAGCCGGCAGCCATGTTCCTCGGCGGCCTCCGCAACCGCCTGCCGCAGACGCAACAGGTGTCCCCCGGCCTCGTCCAGCGTGTCGCACACCGGGGTGGCCACCTCGACCTGCGCCTGGAGCAGCTCGTGCTGCACCTCCCGGTCGGCCGCCAGACGCCCCAGCCCCGCCGCCTCCCGCACCTCGGCCCCCTGCGGCACCGGCAAAGCCGTGGCCGGGTCGAGCAGCAGGTACTCCTCTTCAACGCCGATCGTCGTCATCGACCGCCCTATGCTCCGCCCGACTACCGGGCCAGGTCCCGGTGCGTCTGGCCGACGCACCTCACACAGCGATGATCACCCCGCAGGGCACCGTCCATGTGGCTGTCCGAGTGCCGCGGCAATCGCACGACAAACCAACGTTGCCGATCAGAGACGGTGTGCCCGCCGCACACGATCACGCTCAAGGAAGAACACCGGGCAGTCGATGCCGGTGGCATGGAGACTCGTTCCCTCGTCGTCGCGCACCCTCGCGTGCGCCGTCGGCTGATCCCGGTGGCCGCCGCGCTGTTCGCCGCTCTCTGGGGGGCCGTGGTGCCCGGCCCGCAGGCCTTGGCGGCCAGGGCCGTCCCGCCGCGTCCGGTGGCGGCCGCGGACCAGGAAGGCCTGCGGGCACTGTTCGGATCGGAGAACCGTGTGATCCGTACGGACGAGCGGGTGGTCGCCGTGACGTTCAACGCGGCCTGGAACGACGCCGGCTTGACCGGCATCCTCGGTGACCTCGAGCGGCGGCACACCCCGGCCACGTTCTTCCTGACCGGTGACTTCGCTGATCGGTACCCCGAGGTGGTGAAGAGGATCGCCGCTGCGGGGCACGGGCTGGGCAACCACTCCTACAGCCACCCGTACTTCGCGGACCTGCCGGCGGAAGGAAGGCGTCGCGAAGTGCGGGCAGCGGACCGGGCCCTGCGTGCGGCCGGGGCGGGCGGGGCACTGACCCCGTTCTTCCGGTTTCCCTACGGCGAGACCAGCCCTGCCCAGATCAGGGAAGTCAACGGGCTGGGGGTCGCGGACATCGAGTTCACCACCGACACCAACGGGTGGATGGGCTCCGAGGGCGGCATGACCGTCGACCACGCGGTGCGCAGAGCGCTGGACGCCCTGCGCCCGGGCGCGATCCTGCAGATGCACGTGGGCGCGTCGCAGGGCCGCACCGAAGTGATCGATGCCCTAGCCCTGCCACGCATCCTCGACGCGGTCTCCGACCGTGGGTACCGGGTCATCGACCTCCGTGCCCTGCTCGCGTCCCCGCCCACCCCGGCGGCGCCCTCGGGCAAAGGCATCGAGGGCGCCGCGTCCTGGAGGTGAGCCGGGGGTGAGCCGACCGGTCCTCCGGTCGGCTCGTCCGCCTTGCGGTGGTGACCCGGTTCAGCTGTCGCGGGTGAAGACCTCGTTCTTGGTGGCGCCGTTGGAGCAGAGCTTCTTCTCGTCGGCCGTCATCTTGCGGGACTCGACCACGACCGCGTTGTGCTTGCCGTCCGTGCCGTTCGGGGCGGGGCCGGTGATCACGTCGGGCACGAACCAGTAGTAGTGGCCCCACTTGGGGTCGTCGTAGTGGGTCTGCCACGTGCCGGATATCTGCTGCATCACCTGGGCGCGGGAGATCCAACCCACCTCCCCCGGCTGCACGTTCACCGTGAAGGAGCTCGTCTCCGTGTGCGAGCTCTGCCACGTGTAGTTGTACGTCGCGGTGACACTGGCGGTGATGATGCCCTCGATGCCGCCGCCGACGGTGACCGAGGCGCCCACCGAGTGTGAGGAGCCCACGGTGTCGGCCCACGACATCGTCTGGGCGGCGGGCGAGGCGGTGCAGTTGTAGAGCAGTTCGGAGACCTGACGGGGCTTGCCGAGGTAAGCCTCGCCGATCTTGGGGTCGTTGAAGCTGCACTTGCCTTCGCCGGAAGCGCAGTCGGCCAGGATCTGCTCCGCCGTGGGCTGTTCGTCTGCGGCAGCGGGCACGGCCGCCGCGATCGTCCCGAGGGCGGTCGCCGTCAGCGCCAGCGTGCGGCCGCCGTACCGCAGAGCGCGGTTGATCGTCATCGTTGTTGCCTTTCCACCGTGCGTGGGGGGATGGTGACCAGGCCGCTGCACCGTGTTACGGCGGGGTCTGCAGTCACCGCGTGGTGCCCACGAGGCTCACGCAATCCACGGCGGAGCTACACCAAGAAACAGCAAAGTTGTACTTGATGTTCAAAACTGGTGAACAGTCAACTTCCAGCACGGCGGCTTGGTTTGAGCCCATCAGGCGTCAAGGCGAGGCCGAGGACGGCCCGGTCGTCGTTGTCCGACTGCGTCGACCACCGCTCGGCGTCGGTGCGTACGAACGACACGACCGTCTCCGGATCGATGGCGCGCCGGCCCGAGAAGCGTTCACCGAGCCGCTCCTGAACCGGATAGAAGACACCGTCCGCATTGCGCGCCTCGCTCACCCCGTCCGTGTGCAGGACGAGCACCTCCAAGGGCCCGAGCGGGTGGACGGTCGTATCGACCGCACCCGGCGCCATCGCGCCCAGGCCCAGGGGCAGACCGGGCGCCGTGATCAGCCGTCGGGTGCCCTGCGGGCCGACCACGACGGGCGGGGGATGGCCGCGGTCCACGATCCGCACCTCGCCACCCTCCGGCGGGAACTCCAGCACCAGTGCGGTCACGAACAGCTCGGGGTCGCCGTCGCCGCCGGCCGGACTGTTGCGGGCGATGCTGAGCTCCAGGCGCTCGGCGAGGCTGCTCAGGTTCTGCCATTCGTGGGCCGAGACCCGGAAGCTGCCCAGCACCGCCGCGACCGTCTGGACCGCGTCCAGTCCCTTGCCGCGGACGTCGCCGATGATCGCGCGGACTCCGAAGGGCGTCTCGCACACGTCGTACAGGTCCCCGCCGACGAGCGTGCCGCCCTCCCCCGCCTCGTAGAACCCGGCGGCGCGTACCGGGCCGAGCCTGCGCGGTACGGGACGCAGCAGGGTGCGCTGCATGGCCTCGGCGACCGAGTTGGCCCGGATCAGATGCTGCCGGGTGCGCTCCCGCTGCCAGGCCAGCGCAATGCTGGCGATGCCGATGAGGGCCGTGGCGAGGTACATCGCGACATGATGCTGCTCGTCGAAGTGGCCGGGACGCCGGGCGGCCATCCACATCTGGAGGCCCAGGCACACCACCGCCGACATGGCGGTGCCCCGCGGGCCGCGGGTCGCGGCGGCCAGCGGCGGTACGGCGATGAGCATGAAACTCACCGGTTCGCGTCCCCGGACGATGAGTTCGGCCACCACGTCGACGAGCACCGCGGCCAACGGCAGCCACCACACCCACCCTCGCGCGGAGGGCGGCCGCAGTTCGGACCGGAGGTTCCGGCTGGACACGGCGCGCCCCCTAACTTCCGTGGCTTCCACGGGCGGCCGTCGTGCCGCGGGCCGGCCGGCCCAGCGCCTCGAGCAGTCCCGCCTCGATCCGGGTGAGCTGGACGGTGAGGCTGCGCAGCCACATGTCGAGGTCGACGAGCACGGGCAGCGGCGGTCCTGTCGGCTCCGAGGGCGGTGGCCGTGTCCCGGCCGGTGGCGGACGGTCGGCGGTGCACAGGGCGGCCAGCCGGTCGGTGACCTGAGCCAGCGCGCCGGCGCCTGCCCGTGCCCGGTCGGCGGTGTCCGGAGGCAGCGAGCTCGCGGGCACGTCGAAGCGGGCCAGCCACTGGGCGCCGAGCAGGATGTGGTTGGCCGTGATGAGCACGGCATGCCAGTCGGCGCGCGCGGGCGAGTCGACTCCGGGCTCGCTGCGGAACTGGGCGTAGGCGGACTCTGCGAGGCGCAGCCGGTGCAGGGCGGGGAGCGTCGGCGGGGCCAACGCCGATCCGGGTGGTACGGCGGTCAGCATGTCGACGGTGCCCTTGATCAGCGGGCCGCACTCCCGCAGCAGCCCCGCCATGGTTCTGCGCACCTCTGTGCGGGCGCCGGCCGGCCAGGCGAGCATCGCGCACAGCAGGCCGATGGCGCTGCCGGTCACCACGTCCACGATCCGTGCCTCGGCCAGCCGCCAGGAGGCCGGGGCGATCTGGGCGAACGCGGTGGCCACGACCAGTGTGAACAGGCCCTGCGCCCAGGCGATGCCGAGCAGCGGCCCGAGCGCGAAGGCGATGAGCATGGCCGGCGCCAGGATCGCGGCGTACGCCTCGGTGTGCCGGTCGAGCCCGACGAGCAGGGCGCCCGCCGCGACGGCCCCCACGAGGTTGCCGGTGACGGCCTGACGGATGGCCGCCCAGGTCGCCCCGACGGTGGTCCGGCTCAGCGTCAGCACCGCCAGCAGCACCCAGAAGCCGTGGGTCAGATCGAGCGAACCGGCGACGAGCCGTGCGGCGGCGAGCGCCACGGCGATCCGTACGGCGTTCTGGAACTGCACCGAGCGCAGCGTGATGTTGCCGGTGAACCGGCGCGCCCACAGCTGGGGCGCCGCAGCATGCGTGTACCAGAAGAGTTCCCGTGGCCGGATCGGCGGGGTGCGTCGCCCGTCGAGGCCGACCCGTACGGAGATCTCCAAAATGCGCGTCGACTCGGCGACGGCCAGCAGCGCCGCCTGCCGGCGCAGCACCGGCACCGGCGGCACATCGACGGCGGGTCCCGTCGCCTGCCGGACGCGCAACTGCTGGAAGTCGTCGATGGCCTTGTCCATCCGCTGCGGGCCGGGGGTCGGCCGGCCCGTGCGCAGGGCGGCGTCGGTCTCGTCGCACAGGGACGCCACCTGGGGCAGCAACGACCCGGACGGCGTGCCGGTACGGCCCCTGCCGCGCACGCCGACCCCGGCGCCTTCCCGGACGAGTTCGCGCAGTTCGCCGGTCTCGGTGAGATGGGCCAGTTGTTCGAGCAGCCGGCGGGTGGCGGACCCCGCCTGGGCGAGACCGCGGGGCACTCGGCCGGGGCCCGCGGGGCGCTCCGCGGGCGGGAGGCTCGAAAGTCGCAGCCGCGCGCCTGTCTCCCGCAGCGCCTCCGGGGAGAGGTTGCTTCGCCCCGCGATGGTGTCGCCCGCCGTCGCCAGGGCCGCGGCGAGGGTCGTCCGGTACGGCGGGTCCGGTGGTTGCGGGAGCAGGAACAGCTCGCACAGCACCAACGCCAGCACTCCGCAGCTGAGCCCCGCCAGCCGCAGCCCCAGCGTCTCGGGTTCGTACGGCGGGAAGCAGGCCAGGATGTAGAAGAGCTGGAGTCCCGGCGCCGCACCGGCCGGGCGCGGGCCCGCGATCGCCGCGAAGGCGAGGAAGAAGCCCACGACGAGCATCCCGAGCACCGCCGCCCAGGTCTTCACCGCCAGCACGGTCCCCAGCGTGACCAGGAACAGGCCCACGGGCAGCGCCTTCAGCATCACTTCGGCGCGCTGCCGCCCGGACCCGGGGACCGGGGACAGCAGGCCCAGCGAGATCGGCGCGAACAGGGAGTACAGCGCCAGCACCGGTTCGTCGAGCCCGTACACGAAGCTGTAGAAGCCGGCCGCGGCAGCGACAGTCACCCGCACCGACCGGTGCAGGATCTGCGTCCGCGCGGCTTCGCCCTTCACGGCAGGCGCCCGCCACGTGGCGCCCGCGAGCCGAGCGGCGGGACGCGGCCGAGGACCACGAGCCGGTGGCGTACGGCCATGACGGCCACGGAAGCCGCGAGGATCACCGCGCCTCCGAAGCGGAGGATCACGTCGTAGGCGGCCTCTGCCGACCGCTCCGGAGTCATCGCCGTGATCGCGGCGGCGGCACCGGCCAGCGCCACGCCGCCCAGCGTGACCAGGAACGTCAGCAGCACGCCCGAGGCCTCGCCGGCCCGTTCGGGCGCCACCACCTGCTGGGTGGCGACGCTGGCGAAGGTCCAGCCGAGACCGAGGCCGAGTCCGCACCAGGCGAACACCGGGACGTACAGCCACCAGGCCGTGACGAGGCTGAGCACGATCATGCCCGACCCGGCGACCGCCCCTGCAAGGGCCATCACCACCGTCGGCTGCATGTGCAGGGACAGTCTGGCGCCGAGCGGCCCGCTGAGGGCCACGAGCACGGCGGGCGCCAGGAACACCACGCCCGCGACGAGCGGGGACAGCCCCCGTACCTGCTGGAGGTAAAGCGTCGAGACGAAGACGGTGACGGCGTAGCCCATGTTGGTGACGGTCCCCGTGCCGGTGACCAGGACGTAGGGCGTGTTGCGGAAGAGCCGCAGATCGATGAGCGGATGCCGGGCGCGTTGCTCCCGCCGTACGAACAGGGCGCCCGCGACGCCGGCGATGGCCAGCAGGGTGAGCGTGCGGGCGTGGTCCCAGCCCCAGGCGCTGCCCCGCTCCACGGCCAGCGTGAGCGCCGCCAGGGCGCACACGACGGTCAGGCAGCCGGTCAGGTCGAGCTGGCGTGGGGCCGTCGGGTCCCGTGAGTCGGGGACGTACACGTACGCCACGATCAGCGCGAGCACGCTCAGCGGCGCGAGGAGCCAGAAGATCCAGCGCCAGCCGGGCCCCTCGGTGAAGCCGCCGCCGACGAACGGTCCCAGGGCCGTGCCCACGTTGGCGATCCCGAACACCGCCCCGAGCGCCCGGGCCCGGATCGCGTCCGGGAAGGCATTGGTGATCACGGAGACCGACACCGGGAAGACGAAGCCCGCGCCGATGCCCTGCACGATCCGCGCCCCGACGAGTGCCCAGAGCCCCGGCGCGAGCGCACAGCCGACCGACCCGGCCGCGAACAGCGCGGTCCCGCCGAGCAGGGCACCCCTGCGGCCGAAGACGTCGCCCACTCGGCCGCCCACGATGAAGCAGCAGCCGATGGAGAGCATGTACGCGGACAGCGTCCACTGGGCGGCCGAGGCGGTGGCACCGAATTCGTCGGCGATCCCGGGGACGGCCAGGTTCAGGGCGAAGAAGTCGAGCTGGATGCAGAACAGGGCGACCGCCACCGCGATGAACGCCCCCGTCCGCGCGGCCGGCGAAGACTCAGCGCGCATGAGCACGTTCCTCTCGGGCCGACGCCGCCGCGGCGCCTTGGGCGGGCCGGACATGTGATCCACTGCCCATTGTCGGCCGACCCGGTACGAACCGCAGCCCGACGCCTCCGCACGGTGGTGAGGTCCCGCGGGCACAGAATGCACCGGCACCGCGATCGGCTCACGGTGCCGGTGGCTGTCGGACCCATCTGTGACGGGCTGTCAGTTGAAGGGGTCGAGGGTGAGGTAGGCCTGGCGCGGATCGCCGTCGTGCACGAGCGACTCGTGGTGGCCGACGTCGTCGAAGGCGAATGCGTACGCCTTGCCGTCGGCCATCTGCGCGTGGATGTGACGGGCGTAGTGGTTGGTGACGCCGTCCTTGTAGAAGGCGCCGGCGTTGGAGTCGGGCTGGTTGGGGTTGACCAGGAGTGTGGAGCGGTTGAACCCGGCGCACAGCGTGCGCGAGATCGGGCCGCGCACCTGGTCGTTCGGCGCGTCGAGGAGCCGGTGACAGCCGAAGACGGAGGAGGCGTCCGGCTTCTGGAAGCTGGTGACGACGGCGCCGGCGGTGTTGGTGAAGTTCATGACGCCGCCGGAGACCCGGCCGTAGTACTTGGTGTTGGGCTGGTTGGCGAAGGGCGTGACCGTCAGCGTCGAGGAGGAGTATTTCTGCCAGACGCGGTTGATGTAGTCACTCATGACGGCGGCCGGGAGGGCTCCGGTTTCCAGTCCGTACAGCGGCGACAAGGCGCGGAGCACGGTCCCGTCGGGTCGGGTCTGGATGAGGTTGGCCCAGCCTCCGGGCTGTCCTCTGAGGGCGTTGAAGAAGGCGTTGTATCCGCCGGACTTGAGCCGGCCGGTGTTGGCCGTGCTGCCGTCGGCGCGCTGCACTCCGACGGCGTACGGCGCGGAGAACATGTCGACCTGTGTGCTGTTGATCCACAGGCCGGAGTCGTTGAGTGTGTATTCGGACCAGTTGAACAGGATGTTCCGGTTGGGGTCCGTCGGGTTCTGTACGGCGGGCTGGACCAGGCCTCCGGTGGTGAGCTTGAACACCAGTTTCTGGCCGTAGGAGAAGTACACGCGGCCGGAGAACTTCGGCATTCGGATGGTCGTCGACTGACCCGCCGCCGGTCCCGGTATCGCGGCGTCGGGTGCGGGGGTCGGCGGGTTGCCGCCCGCGGGCCAGGGGTGGAAGGTGCCGCCCGCGTCGGCCCAGCCCTGCCGTCCGGTCGACAGTTCGGTGCCGAGGTTGTAGATGTACACCTGCTCGCCGCGGGCGGAGTTGTTGGTGATCTTCAGGGGGATCGTCGCCGGGACGGCGGCCTGGGCCGGCGACTGCGCGCCTGCCGTGAGCAGCCCTCCGGTGAGGACCGTGGCGATGGTCAACCCCACGGCCGAGGCTCTGCGTTTGAGTGTGCGCAGCATGCTCTGTCTCCGTTCGGCTCCGGTCGATCAGGACGCTTTTGAGAGCGCTCTCAGAATCGCGCTCTGGTATGGACCTGTCAATGAGTTGGGCCTTGGCGCAGACCGGTCCGGGAGGCGGGAGAGGCACCGGCGCCACTCGACGGGCCGTCAAATTCTCTTGCGGGCAGGGGTGTCGACGGTGGCGCCGGACTACACGGAGACCGTGGCCTCGGCCGTCTCGTCGACACGCCTCGCCGCGGCCGGCCTCAGAGTCATGGCCGCCGCGGCTCCCGCCGCCAGGCCGAAGGTCAGGGCGGCCGGGACGCCACCGCCCAGGCCGGCGAACAGCTGCAGCAGGCCGTAGCTCATGCCCGTCCTGTCGGTGACCATCCGCAGCAACTGGCTCACGAGCAGCCCCAGGACGGTCGCGCAGACCGCGCCCACCGCCATCGCCGGGACCGTGGCCCGGGTGAGCAGTGCCGGCAACCGCCGTAGCGCCCACCACACCACGGCGAGCAACAGCACGTCGCCGAGACGAACCACGAGCCAGTCGCCGAGAGCCGCCCCTGAGGGGCCCGACCAGGCGCCCAGCAGCAGCCACTGGCGCAGCAGGTCACCCGGTTCGGAGAGCAGCCCGCCGCCCATGGCGGCCGTCTGGATGGCAGCGGCGACCGGCTGGTACGACAGCACCACCAGGGACAACGCGATCACCGCGGTCCCGACGGTGGCGGCGAGGCGGGCCGAGCCCGCCGGAAACGGCCTCCGTCGCCGGCGGCTCGGTCCCCTTGTCGGTGACCCGCGCGGCGAGCACCGTGCCCGCCGCCGCGACCAGCGCCGTCACGACCAGGATCTGCCGCCCGGAGGAGCTCACACTCGCCAGCTGCGGCAGGAAGCGGTAACTGCCGTGCCCCCACGCGGCGATCAGCCACGGCGCCGAGACGGTCACCGCGAGGGTCCCGGCCACCAGACCCCAGCCCCACAGCGCAAGGAACGCTGCCGTCATCCGGCCCCGCACCGGCGGCAGCCGGCGGACCAGGAGCAACGCCCCGAGCACGAAGAAGGCGAAGACCGCGCAGAAGCGGATCTGCAGGGCGGTGGCGTACAACTCGCGGTAGCGGTCGCCGGGCTGAAGCGACGCCGGAGGATCGTACGACCAGGGAGTGAGCCACTGTTCGAGTCCGGCGGCGGTCTGCCCACCCAGCACGCCGTCGGCACCCGGCAGGTCCAGCGCGTGCGCACTCGCGCCCGCCCACCAGAGCAGCGCCGCCAGCAGCACCCCTCCGGCCAACGCCGGTATCACCGCACGCCGATACGTCATGTCGCCCCGTCCCCCGCTTTCGGTACCGCTTCCCCGTCCCCCCGAACAGGCGGAGACTACGGGACGCCGATCATGTACGGCGAGCCCGCCACAGGTCGCGCAGCAGCGCGATCTCGGCCATGTGGTGGATCAACTCGAGGTTGGCACCCCACAGGGCGGAGATGAACGGCTCGTCGGGGTCGGAGCCGTAGGGGTACTGGGAGAGGCCGATCGTGTCGAGTTGCTCGTCGGTCATGGCGCCGACGCTCTCGCGCCAGCGGTCGATCACCGCCCAGAACCGGTGGAGCGTCAGCGCGGCGGACGGGCTGAAGTCGACCATCAGCTTGGGGTCCTGACGCCGTTCGCCGAAGGTCCACTCCCACTGGCCCGCGAACTGGTAGTGCAGATGGCCCAGTCGCCAGGCGATCGTGGTGATCGGCGTCTCGTCCGGCTCGGTCGGGCCGGTGTGGGCGAGGACCTGCTCGACGCGTTCGACGCTCACGCTCCAGTCCTCGGCGATCTTCGCCACGGACATGCCGTCGGCTGCCTGCCGGGCGACCTCGGCGTACTCGTTGGAGGGGATGTCCGGGGCGCCTTGGTCCAGCAGCCACTCCCCCGGCCCGAAGGCTCTCGGCGTCGTCGCCTCGGCCCGGCGCCGGATCGACCAGCTGCCGGGTGCCGGTTCCCACAGGTACTCCTCGTCGCCGAGTCCCGTGAGCCGCACCTCGGCCATCTCCCTGGCGCGGTCGAACTGGTCGAGCAGCAAGCCGAATCGGTCGGTCCGCACGCCACCGGTGTCCATGCCGGGCCCCCTTCGAGGAACCGCATCTCACTGCGTCTCAGCCGGAGGCTAACGGCTCACGCGTGCGGGGCGCGACGGATTTACGTGCCCACGCGTCCACGCGCCCACGGAAAACGTCCGCGCGTACAGGATCTCCGGCGTGTCACGATGGCTTCGGGGAAGCGAGGTCTCGTGGACGAGTTGACGCGATGGCGCCGCGCGGTGGTCGCTTGGGCGGCCGGCGGAGCGGGGGCAGGTACGGCCGCCGCGACGGCGCGGGAGCTGGCCGGCGGCCAGGTGCGGACGATCGTGCTCGTCGAGGGAAGCAGCGATCAGGTCGCGCTCGAAGCGCTGGCCACGCGTCACGGCCGTGACCTCGGAACGGAGGGCGTCGCGGTGGTGCCGCTCGGAGGTGCGACCAACATCGGGCACTTTCTGGATGTGTGCGGTCCGCCGGGGCTGGGCCTCCCGCTGGCGGGTCTCTGCGACATCGGTGAGGAACGGCATTTCCGGCGCCATCTGGAGCGGGTCGGACTCGGGTCCGGTCTCACGCACGCCGGGCTGGAGACACTCGGGTTCCACATGTGTGTCGCCGACCTGGAGGACGAGCTGATCCGCGCTCTCGGCGCCGAGAACGTGCAGGAGGTGATCGAGGCCGAGGGCGAGTCGCGCCCCTTCCAGACCTTCCGGAACCAGCCGGCCCAGCGGGAACGCCCCGTCGAGCACCAACTGCGGCGCTTCATGGGCACGCACAGCGGTCGCAAGGCGCTCTACGCGCGGTCGCTGGTCGCGCACCTGGACCTCGCCCGTGTGCCCCGGCCGCTGGAACGCCTCCTCGCGCACGTCTGACGTCCGGCTGCTCGCACCGTGCCCTGCTCAACCTCCAGGGCTCCCACCGGCAAGGCATCTCGACTCGTCGACCCGAAAATGGCACCGTAATCCGTCATGAAGCTGACCGATTCCGGACAAAAGGTAAGTTCGGTGCGCTGGAGACTGGTACTCGCCAGCACCACCATGCTCTTCGTAGAGCTGGCGCTGATCAGATGGGCAGGCGCCAACGTCATCCATCTCAGCTACTTCTCGAACTTCATTCTGCTGGGATCGTTCCTCGGCATCGGCATCGGCTTCCTGATCCCCGCCGCCCGCGGACAGTGGCTCAAACGCTGGACCCCGATCCCCCTGGCACTGCTCGTCATCCTCGTGAGCACCTATCCGGTCCAGGTCCGGCAGAGCAGCAGTGAGGTCATCTACTTCACCGCCGTGAAGACCACCGGCCTCCCCCAGTGGGTGACCTTGCCGGCCATCTTCCTGCTGACCGCGGTGATCATGGCCGGGATCGGCAAGATCACCGCCGACCTCTTCCGCCAGCTCCCCTCCCTCGACGCCTACCGCTACGACCTGCTCGGCAGCATCGCCGGTTCGGTCTCCTTCGCCGTACTGTCCTGGCTGCGCGCCCCCTCGGTGGTGTGGGGCGTACTCGCCGCCGTGGCCCTGCTGATCCTCGGCGGCCGCCGCAACACCCTCTTCTACGGCATCCCCCTCGCGGCGATGGTCGCCGCGCTGTTCGTGGAGACGGCCACGGCCGGCATCTCCTGGTCGCCGTACTACAAGATCGAGCTGAAGTCATCGCCGACCACCACGCGGACGTACTACATCTCCGCCAACGGCGTTCCGCACCAGAGCACCGCGCCGCTCCCGGTGCTGATGCGGGAGAACTCGCCCTATCGGCAGGCGTACGACCAGACACCCCGCAATCCGCACAAGCGCGTGCTGATCATCGGAGCCGGCAACGGCAATGACGTCGCCGTCGCGCTGGCGCACGGAGCACAGCGCGTGGACGCGGTCGAGATCGACCCCCGCCTGCAGGAGATCGGCGCGCAGTTGCACCCCGCCAGGCCGTACGACGACCCCAGGGTGCACGTCTACATCGACGACGGGCGGGCCTTCCTGGAGCGGACGAACGCCAAGTACGACCTCATCATCCTGGCGCTCCCGGACTCCCTGACCCTGGTGTCGGGCGCGAGCAACCTGCGGCTGGAGAGCTACCTCTTCACCCGGCAGGCCTTCGAGGCCGCCCGCGATCACCTGACGCCGGACGGCGCGTTCGCGATGTACAACTACTACCGCAAGAGCTGGTTGGTCGACCGCTTCGCCGGTGACCTCGACGACCTCTACGGCCACGCCCCCTGCATGACGACGTTCAAACGGAACGCGGCCGTGCTGGTGGCCGGAATGACCCCTGCCGACCAGTCCTGCAAGCAGACCTGGCAGCCCAGCGGCCCGGTCCCGGCGGCCGCGACCGACGACCACCCGTTCCCGTACCTGCTGCACCGGACCATCCCCACGATCTATCTGGGCGCCCTGGGCGCGATCCTGCTGGTGACGCTGCTGTCGGTACGCCTGGCCGGGGTCCGCATCCGAAGCACGTTCCGCTACGCCGACATGTTCCTGCTGGGCGCGGCCTTCATGCTGCTCGAAACGAAGAACGTGATCGGCTTCGCGCTCTACTTCGGTACGACCTGGCTGGTCAACGCCCTGGTCTTCTTCGGAGTTCTGCTCTCCGTCCTGGCCGCTGTCGAGGTGCGGCGCAGATTGCGGCGGGTCAACCTGCTGGTGCTGCAGCTGATGCTCTTCGCCTCCCTCGCGGTGGCCTTTCTCGTCCCGCCGCAGGCCGTGCTCTCCCTGCCCACCGTGGGCCGACTGGCCGCGGCCATCGCGCTGGCCTTCGCGCCCATCTTCTGCGCCAACCTCATCTTCTCGGACCGCCTCGCGCAGGCCTCCGACCCGACCTCGGCGTTCGGCGCGAACCTGCTGGGCGCGCTGACCGGGGGCGCGCTCGAGTACCTGGCCCTGATGACGGGCTATCAGGCGCTGCTGCTGGTGGTCGCCGCGCTGTATCTGGGGGCCTGCATCGCCATGCACTTCGCCGGACGCGGGCCGGGCGGGCAGACGACGCGGATGCCCGACGAGACAGTGAGCGTCAAGACCTGACGTCGGCGGCGGATCCGGTCGACGCCGGGGGCCCGGTCGCCCCGTGAACATGCAGGGCGCCGGGCCGAGTGCTGCAATGGCTGGAGGGGCCGACCCTCCGGCTGCGCCGCGGGCGAACGATGCCCGACGAGGTGTGACCGGGCCCGTACCCACCTCTGAGGAGTGGCCATGCACCAGGACATCGGGGACATGGGGCCCGTCGACTACCTGATCGTCGAGTTCCCCGGCAGCCGTATGACCGGCGAGGGGCTGCCCCTGCTGGTCGACCTGGTCGAGGGCGGCGTCATCCGCATCCTCGATCTCGTCTTCATCCACAAGGGCACCGACGGTTCGGTCGAAGTGCTGGAACTCCGCAATGTCGGGGACGAGGTCGATCTGACGGTGTTCGAGGGAGCCTCCTCGGGACTGCTGGACCAGGACGACCTGGACGACGCCGGTGTGGCGCTGGAGGCCGGCAACTCCGCCGCCGTCGTCGTGTACGAGAACGTCTGGGCCGCGCCCCTGGCGCGTGCGCTGCGGCGCGGCGGGGCCGAGGTGGTGGCCAGCGGGCGTATCCCCGTGGACGCGCTGCTGGCGTCGCTGGAAGCCGCCGAGGCGACGGCGGCGCCCTAGGGGACCGAGGCCGTCACCGCGGTGCCACGCCACCCAGCGCTGCTCCACCCAGGCGCTACTCCATCCACTGATCACAGGGGAGATGACTGACATGCCAGGACTCCTTCGCGGTGTCGCCCGCACCGCCGTCGTCGCGGGGACGGCGACAGCCGTGTCGAACCGCGTCTCACGGCGGCAGGCGGGCCGTTGGGCCCAGCAGGACGCCGAACGGGAAGTCGCCTACCAGCAGGGCGTCGCGCCTCCGACGCCCGCCGCACCGCCGTCGACCGCCGACGAGATGACCAGCAAGATCGACCAGCTGAAGCAGCTCGGCGACCTCAAGGCCCAGGGCGTGCTCACCGAAGAGGAATTCGCGGCCCAGAAGCGCCAGGTCCTCGGTTGACGCGGGGGGAACGGGGTCGTGCCTGAGCCGGGGTCTTCGGCTGCGCCCGCCACCGGTACGCAGCCGGAAGAGGCCGACCGGCTGCGTGAGCTGCTGCGCAGCCCGGCGTATCAAAAGACGCTCGTGTTCTCGGCGCTGATCGGTGTCCCGGTCTCCCTTGCCGCGTTCTGGTTCCTGGCCGCCCTGCACGAGCTCGAGCACCTGATGTGGGCCGACCTGCCCTCGGGGCTGGGCTGGGACACCCCTCCGTGGTGGTGGCCGCTGCCGTTGCTGACGCTCGCCGGTATCGCGGTCGGTCTCGTGGTCCGGTATCTGCCGGGAGCCGGCGGTCACGTGCCCGCCGCGGGTCTGCATGCCGCGGGGCTGCCTCCGGTCACCCTGCCGGGCGTCATCCTGGCGGCCCTGGCCAGCCTGCCGCTGGGCGCCACCCTCGGCCCCGAAGCCCCGCTGATCGCGCTCGGCGGCGGCCTTGCCCTGCTCTTCGGGCAACTGGCGCGTGCCCCGGTGACGACGCAGAGCGCGGCACTTCTCGGAGCGGCCGGTGCCGCTGCGGCGCTTCCGGCGATCTTCGGCAACCCGCTGGTCGGAGCGGTGATCCTGATCGAGGTGGCCGGAGTGGGCGGGCCGCGACTGTTCGCCGTCATGCTGCCGGCGCTGCTGTCCAGCGGGATCGGCTCGCTGATCTTCACCGGGTTCGGCCACTGGACCGGCCTGTCCATCGGCAACCTGACGCTCACGCTGGGGGTGCCCACGCCGCGCCTCGACGCGGGGGACGTGCTCTGGGCGATTCCGATGGCCGTCGCGATCGGCATCGCCGTGCATCTGATGCTGGACGCCGGGCGCCTGGCCGCGGTGTTCGTCTCCAAGAGGCCCATCGTCCACACGGTGGCCTGCGCCCTCGCCGCCGGGGCGTGCGCCACGATCTATACGCTGGCCGTCGACCGGTCACCGGTGGACGTGGCGTCCTCCGGCCAGGCCACGCTGGCCAAGCTGGCCGAGGACCCCCACTCCTGGGGCGTCGGTGCCCTGATCGCCGTACTGCTGTGCAAGGCGGCCGCGTACGGACTGTGCCTGGGCAGTCTGCGCGGCGGTCCCATCTTCCCCGCGCTGTTCCTGGGGGCGGCGTTCGGCGTGCTGCTGGCACCCCTGCCCGGGTTGGGAGTCGTGCCGGGCCTGGCGGCAGGCATGGCGGCCTCGGCCTCGGCCGCGCTGCGACTGCCGGTGAGCAGTGCGGTGCTGGTCGTGCTGCTCATGGGCAGCGGAGCGATGACTCCCGTGGTGCTCCTCGCGGCGGTGGTGGGCTTCGTGACCGCCCAACTCCTCCCACCGGGCCGTCCGGTGCCACCGCTGGGCAAGCCGGCCCCGGCACCGGGCGGGGCCCCGGCCGACCCGAGCTCCGCCCCACCGGACGGGCACCCGGCTGACCGAGGCGCCGGGACGGCGGCAAAACGGGCCGAGGGCGCCTGACACGACGGGGAGCTGTGACCGGTCGTGTCAGGTGCGCGTGCCCTGTCGCTGTTGTGTCCGGCCAGGACGGGCCGCGGCTCCCCGCCGTGAGCTGGGGACACCGCAGCGGGCTCACCCGTCCGGTTCAGCCTCGGCATGCCTCCGAACCCTCGACGCGCCGACATGCGGGTCCGCCCGGCCCGGTCGACAGTAGAAGCCAGAGCCCGGCAGACAAGGAGCTCGCATGGCCGATCGCCGGAAGCGCACCGCTCTCGTAGTGCTCGTTGTGCTCGTCCAGTTCGCCGCACAGCGGAGCCCGGCCGGGCCGGGCTCTGTGTCGCGATGAGTTCGCGTCCCCAGGCATCGGCGCCGGAGCGCATGTCCGAGGCGGCCTTCCGGGCCCTGTACCGCCGGTTGCGTGAGCAGGCGGGCGGCACCGGTGGTGACCGCGGGGCACTCGGCCGGCTCACGCCCGAACGGGTCGTCGCCGCCGCCGGCGAGGTCCGTACCGGGCGTACCGTCTCGATGGCCGCGCCGATCGAGACCGAGCCGGAGCCGGACAATCCGCAGCCCGCGTCCTATCGCATGATCGCGCCGACGGACCAGGAGGAGGCCACCGCCCCGGGGCTGCACTTCGCCCGCGACCGGTTCGCCATGAACGTGCACGGCGACGCCGACAGTCACCTCGACGCGCTCTGTCACGTGATGTTCGACGGCGAGCTCTACGGCGGTGTCCCGGCAAGCACGGTGACGCCGGAACACGCCGGCGCGCTGACGCTGGACCTGGTGCGGGACGGCATCGTCGGAAGCGGTGTGCTGCTGGACATCCCCCGGCTGCGGGGCGTCCCGTGGCTGGAACCCGGCGCGCAGGTGAGCGCCGAGGACCTCGAGGCCGCCGAGGCCGCGCAGGGGGTCACGGTCGGACCGGGCGACCTGCTGTTCGTGCGCGTGGGACATCGCAGTCGGCGACGGAGCCTCGGCGCCTGGGACCCGGCCGAGGCCCGGGCCGGACTGCATCCGGAGGCGATGCGCTTCCCGGCCGAGCGGGGCGTGGCCGTGCTCGGATCGGACGGCAACAACGACGCCGGACCGAGCGCGGTGACCGGCGTCGACTACCCCGTGCACGTCCTGGCCGTGAACGCCATGGGACTGCACCTGCTGGACTGGCTGGACCTCGAGGAGCTCGCGCAGGCCTGCGCCAAGTCGGCCCGCTCACGGTTCCTGTGCGTGGTCTCCCCACTGCGGCTTCCGTCGGCCACCGGCTCGCCGGTGAACCCGATCGCCGTTCTGTGAGCGGCAGCAGGGGCCCCCTTGCGGATGCCGCACCGGCGGCCTCCGTATACGTTCGAAGTGGGCCCCCAGACGTGTCCGGGTCACCGCAACGGCGGGAGACCACCCCAGCCAAGGACGGTGGTCGTCATGGGCGACTCCCCCCAGTACGACGTCATCATCATCGGCACCGGAGCGGGCGGGGGAACGCTCGCCCACCGGCTGGCCCCCTCGGGCAAGCGGGTCCTGGTTTTGGAACGCGGTGACTACCTTCCGCGCGAGCGCGACAACTGGGACTCCACGGCCGTGTTCGTCAAGGGCAAGTACCGGGCCCCGGAGTTCTGGCTCGACAAGCACGGCAACGAGTTCCCGCCCGAGGTCAACTACTACGTCGGCGGCAACACCAAGTTCTACGGCGCGGCCCTGTTCCGGCTGCGTCCCGAGGACTTCGGGGAACTGCGCCACCACGACGGCCTCTCCCCCGCCTGGCCGATCCGGTACGAGGACCTGGAGCCGTACTACACCCAGGCGGAACACCTCTACCGCGTGCACGGCCGGCACGGCGAGGACCCCTGGGAGGGCCCGTACAGCGAGCAGTACGCCCATCCTCCGGTCGAACACGAGCCGCGCATCCAGCAGTTGAGCGACGACCTGGAGAAGCAGGGCCTGCATCCCTTCCATCTGCCCATCGGCGTCGACCTCACCCAGGACGCGAACGGCGGGGCGACCCACTTCAGCGCCTGCATCCGCTGCAACCGGGTCGACGGGTTCCCCTGTCTGGTCCGGGGCAAGTCCGACGCCCAAGTGGTCTGCGTGGAACCGGCCTTGCGGCAGCCGAACGTCGAGATGATCACCAACGCCCACGTCACGCGCCTCGACACCGACCCGACCGGCCGCAGCGTCTCCGCGGTCGTCGCCACGCTCGCGGACGGGCAGGAGGCCCGCTTCGAGGCGGACATCGTGGCCGTGGCGTGCGGAGCGGTCAACTCGGCCGCGCTGCTGCTCGCTTCGGCGAACGACCGGCACCCGGGCGGGCTGGCGAACAGCTCCGACGTGGTCGGCCGTCACTACATGCGGCACAACAACCTCGCGCTGATGGCCGTGTCGAAGGAACCCAACGACACCCAGTTCCAGAAGACGCTCGCGCTGCACGACTGGTACCTCGGCGCGGACGACTGGGAGTATCCGCTCGGCGGCATCCAGATGCTCGGCAAGTCGGACGCCGAGCAGATCCACGGCGAAGCCCCGCGCTGGGCCGGGGCGGTGGCGCCCGACATGCCCTTCGAGGTGCTGGCCCATCACGCCGTCGACTTCTGGCTGTGCGGGGAGGACCTGCCGCTGCCGGACAACCGGGTCACGCTGGAGGGCGACGGCCGCATCCGTCTGACGCTCGACGAGAACAACAACACGGCCGGGCTGAAGCGCCTGCAGCACAAGCTCCGGCACCTGCTCGGCCACCTCGGCATGCACGAGCACCGCCTGCTGTCGCACAGCATCTACCTGCACAAGGGGATGCCCATCGGCGCGACCGCGCACCAAGCGGGCACGGTGCGGTTCGGTACCGATCCGGCGTCCTCCGCCCTGGACGTCCACTGCAAGGCGCACGACGTCGACAACCTGTACGTGGTCGACACGAGCTTCTTCCCGAGCATCGGCGCGGTCAACCCGTCCCTGACGGCCATGGCGAACGCCCTGCGGGTGGGCGATCACCTCCTGGAACGCCTCGGTTGAGCCGGGCCCGGCGACTCGCCTTCGAGCGGGCGAAGTTCCTCCGCCGGTCGGCCCAACACCGGCCCGTGCCACGCGCTGCCGCGCGCCCCCGGTGATTGTGTGACCCCTTGACCTCCGGGCCACGGCCCGGGCGACCCGGCCACGCAATGGAGAGACAGTCATCGTGAGTTCCCCCGAGGGCGCGCCCCGCGACGTGATCCCCGCCCACCTGCTCAAGGGCCAGAAGGCGTTGGTGACCGGGGCGAACTCCGGCATCGGCAAGGCGACGGCCGTGGCCATGGGCCGGGCCGGCGCCGACGTGGTGGTGAACTACGTGGCCGGCCGCGACGCGGCCGAGAAGGTAGTCGAGGAGATCAAGTCCTTCGGCGTGCGGGCGGCGGCATACGAGGCGGACGTCTCCGACGAGGACCAGGTCGTCGCCATGACGAACCGGATGGTCGAGGAGTTCGGCACGATCGACATCCTGGTCGCCAACGCCGGCCTGCAGCGCGACGCCGCGTTCACCGAGATGACCCTCGCCCAGTGGCAGAAGGTCATCGACGTCAACCTGACGGGGCAGTTCCTGTGCGCCCGGGAGGCCACCAAGGAGTTCCTGCGGCGCGGCGTCGTCCCCGAGGTGTCGCGCGCGGCCGGCAAGATCATCTGCATGAGCTCCGTGCACCAGGTCATCCCCTGGGCCGGGCACGTCAACTACGCCTCGTCCAAGGGCGGCGTGCAGATGATGATGCAGACGCTCGCGCAGGAACTCGCGCCCAAGAAGATCCGCGTCAACGCGATCGCCCCGGGTGCCATCGCGACCCCCATCAATCGCGGTGCCTGGGAGACACAGGCGGCCCGCGACGACCTCCTCAAGCTGATTCCCTACGACCGCGTCGGCGACCCTGACGACATCGCGCACGCGGCCGTGGGCCTCGCTTCCGACCTCATGGACTACGTGGTGGGCGCGACGCTCTACGTGGACGGCGGGATGACCCTCTTCCCCGGTTTCGCCACCGGCGGCTGACAGCACACACGCACGACGGCCCCGGACGGAAACCCTGTGCACACGACTCTGTACGTGCTTGCGGACGCGCCGGCGCAACTGCTGCCGGCCAGATCCCTGATGGCCTTCACCCTGGCGTCCCACATCATCCTGGTGCCCCTGGGTGTGGCACTGCCGCTGATCACGCTCATCCTGCACGGCTACGGCCTGCGCCGCGGCGACCGTACGGCCCTGCTGCTGGCGCGCCGCTGGTCGGCGGTGATGGCGGTCCAGTTCGCGATCGGGGTGGTCACCGGCACCGTGCTGTCGTTCGAGTTCGGGCTGCTCTGGCCGGGCCTGATGGGCAGGTGGGGCGATGTCTTCGGCATCGGATTCGGCGTCGAGGCGTGGGCCTTCTTCCTGGAGGCCGTCCTCATCGCGATCTACCTGTACGGCTGGCGCCGCCTCCCCGCCCGGACGCACTTCCTGCTGGCTCTGCCGCTGCCCGCGACGGCCCTGCTCGGCGCCTTCGGGATCCTGGCCGCCAACTCCTGGATGAACACGCCGCGTGGCTTCCGCCTCGACTCGGCGGGCAACCCCGTCGACGTGAACATCTGGAAGGCGATCTTCACCCCGATGTTCGGCCCGCAGTACTGGCACTTCGTCGTGGCGATGCTCGTGACGGCCGGGTATCTCGTGGCCGGCGTCTATGCCGTCGGCTGGCTCCGCGGGCGCCGGGACCACTACCACCGGCTCGGCTTCACCATCCCGTTCACGGTCGCCGCGGTGTTCACGCCGGTGCAGTTCATGCTGGGCGACTCCATCGCGCGGCAGGTCTTCCACAAGCAGCCGGTGAAGTTCGCGGCCATGGAGATCGTCTGGGAGACCGACACCCATGTCCCCGAGTACCTGTTCGGCCGGCTGCATCCGGACGGAACCATCTCGGGCGGCATCAAGATCCCGCAGTTCGACTCCATCCTCGCCGGTTTCAGCCCGGACACCCGGGTGACCGGCCTGACCTCCGTCCCCGCCGACCAGCGGCCGAACCCCACCCAAGCGACCATCGCCCACTGGGCGTTCGACACCATGGTCGGCATCGGCTCCCTGCTCGTGGTGCTCGCCCTGTGGTACGCCCTGGTCTGGTGGCGGCGCCGCCGACTGCCCGCCTCGCCCTGGTTCTACCGGTGCGCCGCGGTGTCCGGCGTGGCCGCCGTCGTGGCCGTCGAATGCGGCTGGATCACCACCGAGGTCGGCCGTCAGCCGTGGATCGTCTACGAGAACATGCGCGTCGCCGAAGCGGTCACCTCGACCCGGTCCGGCACGCTGTGGACCATGTTCGGCCTGGTCGTCGTCGTGTACGTGTTCATCTTCGGGTCGTTCCTCGTGATCCTGCTGCGGATGCGCACCCGTTGGCGGCTCGCCGACGAGGACGACAGGGCGGGAACCGGGAAGCGGACGACGACCGAGGCACCCGAGACGGACACCCCCTACGGGCCGCGTCCTGCTGTCCCGTCCGGCGCTTCGCCGCCGTCCGGGAGTGACGGACCGTCCTCGTCAGCGGAGGACCGACGGTGATCGCCGACGTCATCGCCGTCGTCCTGCTGCTCGCGATCGCCGCCTACACCTGCGCGGGCGGCACCGACTACGGAGCCGGCTTCTGGGACCTGACCGCCGGCGGAGCGGAGCGCGGCAAGCGGCCCCGGTGGCTGATCGACCATGCGATGGCACCCGTGTGGGAGGTCAACAACGTCTGGCTGATCTTCGTACTCGTCATCATGTGGACGGGTTTCCCCGTCCTGTTCCAGCAGTTGTTCCAGTCGATGTGGCTGCCGCTCGCCCTGGCCGTCGTGGGCACGGTCCTGCGCGGCGCGGGGTTCGCGCTGCGCAAGCCCGCCCAGCGGCTGGCCGGACGGCGCCTGTACGGCGCGGTGTTCGCCGTCTCCTCCCTTCTCACGCCGTTCTTCCTGGGCGCTGCGGCCGGCGGTGTGGCGTCTGGCCGGGTGACGGCGGACGCCGAGCCCTCGGACCACGCGTGGGCCCATCCCACCCCGTTGCTGTTCGGGGTGCTCGCCGTGGCGACCACCGCCCTGCTCGGGGCGGTGTTCCTCGCCGCGGACGCCCGGCGCTTCGAAGCACCGGATCTGGACGGCTACTTCCGGCGGCGGGCGCTGGCCGCTCTGGCCGCCGTCGCCGTTCTGTCCGTGGTGACGCTGATCGTCGCGCACGACGACGCGGCGCACGTGTGGCACGGGCTCACGCACGGCGCGGGACTCGTGTTCGTGATCGTGGCGGCGGTGGCCACCCTGGCCACCGCCTGGCTGCTGATCCGCCCGTCCGGCGCCTGGTCCCGGGGCACCGCGGTCGGTGTGGTGGCGTCCGCGGTCATCGCCTGGGGCCTGGCACAGCGGCCGTACCTCGTCCCGACCTCCCTGACCATCGCGGAGGGGGCGGGCGCCGACACGACGCTGCGTTGGCTGGGGGTGGTCACCCTCGTCGCCGTCGTGCTCGTCATGCCCGCGGTCGTCCTTCTCTACTGGCTGGACACCCACGGGGAGTTGGAGGGCCTCACCGACACCGATCTGCGGCTCGGTGCCGGTGACGACGGCTGAGGCCCGCGGCGAAGGGTGAGGGCACCGTGAGCGAGAACGACATCCTGCTGGGGCTCGCCCTGGTCGTTGCCCTCGCCGTCGGCTCCCAGATCCTGGCCGGCCGGCTGCGGATCCCGGCCCTGATCGTGCTCCTACCGGCCGGGTTCACCGCGGGAGCCCTCACCGACATCGTCCACCCCGACCGGCTCGTCGGAGAGGACTTCTCGTCGCTGGTGTCGTTGTCGGTGGCGCTCATCCTCTACGACGCCGGGCTGGGCCTGGACATGCGCCTGCTCAAGGGCGCGACCCGCAACACGGTCATCCGGCTCCTGGTGTTCCAAGTAGTGCTCACCTGGGCGGCGGTGGCGGCCCTGAGTCCGGCTCTGTTCAGCGTTCCGGCGGCCGTGGCCAGCATGATCGGGGTGATCCTCGTGGTGTCCGGGCCGACCGTCGTCGGTCCGCTGCTGGAGCACGTCAAGCCGGCGGACAAGGTGCGGCGCGTGCTGGTGTGGGAGGGCTCGCTCATCGACCCCGTCGGCGGCATCCTCGGTGCCGTCGTCTTCCATTCCATCGTCTCCGGCGGCCTGCAGACCGGCCACTTCCGGGTGGGCTCGTTCCTGGGCAGCATCGCCGTCGGGCTGGCGGGCGGCGTGGTCGGGGCCGCGCTGCTGTGGTTCGCTCTCCGGCTGCTCCGCCTCGGTGAGACCCTCGGCACGCTCGCCCAGTTCGCCGTCGTCGTGGTGGTGGCCGCGGGCTGCGACGCGGTGTACGACGACACGGGGCTCATCGCCGCGATCGTCATGGGCCTCGCCGCCGCGAACCTGCCGGGCTTCGACATGCCCGTGCGGCGGCCGTTCTCCGAGACGCTGGTCCAGCTGATCATCGGTCTGCTGTTCGTCTCCATCTCGGCCTCGGTGACACCCGAGTCGCTCGTTCCGGTGCTGCTTCCCACCCTCGCGCTGGTAGCGGCGCTCGTCCTGGTCGTCAGGCCCGTGATCGCGCTGCTGTCCACCCTCAGGACGGACTTCACGGGCCGGGAACGCGCCTTCATCGGCTGGATGGCCCCGCGCGGCATCGTCGCCGCCTCCACCGCCACCACCTTCTCCGCGGCACTCACCAGCGAGGGTCTGCGCGACGCGGACAAGATCCTCCCGGTCACCTTCCTGGTGATCGTCGGGACGGTCCTCGTCTACGGACTCACCGCGAAGCCCGTGGCCACGAAGCTGGGCGTCGTACGCACCACGCGATTCCGCCCGTTGCTGCTGGGCGACGAGCCCTGGGTCGTGGACCTCGCCCGTGCGCTGCGCACCGCGGGGCAGGACGTGCTGATGTGGGCGGGATCCACCCAGGGGCAGGGCAGGATCGAGGCGGCGGGCATCGAGCAGACAGCCGGGGAACTGATGGCCGTGGCGACCGATCCGCAGGTCCGCCTGGAAGGAATCACATCGGTCTTCCTGCTCACGGACGACGACGACTTCAACGCGCTCGTCGCGGTAGTCCTGCGGGACAGCGTCGACGGTCCGGTCTACCGGGTGGGCCCACCGCCGGACACCCGGGGCGTGGTCGCCCCCTACGCCTCCGGAGAGATCCTCTTCGGCCGGGACCTCGTCCGCCACATCCTCGCGGAGCGCCATGAGCGCGGCGCCCGCTTCCACGTTCAGCCCGCGTCGGCGCCGTATCCGCCGGGGTACGAGACGCTGTTCGTCGTACGGACGGACGGGCGACTGGAGCCGACGACCGAGGCAGGGGCGGTCACGGCCGGGGAGGGCGACACGCTCGTGCTGCTCGGCCCCGCGCCGGCACCGGGCGTGGACACCACTGGTTGAACCGGGGCATCAGGCTCGACGCTCGAGCGCCGCGTTCAGAGTGATGGCGGCGTCGATGAGGGCGAGGTGCGTGAACGCCTGCGGGAAGTTGCCCAGCTGACGGCCCGTCGGGTCGATCTCCTCCGAGTACAGGCCCAGGTGGTTGGCGTACCCCATCATCTTCTCCAGCACCAGCCGCGCCTTGCCGGTCCGTCCCGCACGTGCCAGGGCGTCGACGTACATGAAGGTGCACAGCGAGAAGGTGCCTTCGGAGCCGCGCAGGCCGTCGGGGGACGCGTCGGGGTTGTAGCGGTAGACGAGGCTGTCGCTGACGAGTTCCTGTTCCATGGCGCCGAGGGTGGATATCCACATCGGGTCCTCCGGCGTGATGATCCCGACCGTCGACATGCGCAGCAGCGAGGAGTCGAGGACTTCGCTGCCGTAGTGCTGGACGAAGGCCCCGCGTTCCTCGCTCCAGCCCTTGGCCATGACCTGCTCGTAGCAGTCGTCGCGTGCCCTGCGCCAGCGTGCGGAGGGGCCCGGGCGTCCGTTCGCGTCGGAGAGCCGCAGGGCCCGGTCGAAGGCGACCCAGGACATGACGCGGCCGTAGGTGAAGTCCTGCCGGCCGCCGCGGGTCTCCCACAGTCCTTCCTCCGCCTGGTCCCAGTGGTCGACCAGCCAGTCGAGGTTGGTCAGCAGTGAGTTCCATCCGTGGTGCCCGAGCTGCAGACCGTGCCGGTGCGCGAAGTAGATGCTGTCCAGGGCCTCGCCGTAGATGTCCAGCTGGAGTTGGGTGGCGGCGCCGTTGCCGATGCGTACCGGCGCGGAGCCGGCGTAGCCCGCCCAGTGGTCGAGGATCTCTTCGTCCAGGTCGGAGGAGCCGTCGACCTTGTACATGATGTTCAGCGGACCGGTGTCACCGTGCCGTCCGGCCCGCTCCCTGACCCGGTCGGCGAGCCACAGGATGAACGCCCTTGCCTCGTCGGTGAATCCCAGTCCCAGCAGGGCGTACACCGAGAAGGACGCGTCACGGATCCAGGTGAACCGGTAGTCCCAGTTGCGCTCCCCGCCCAGTTGCTCCGGGAGGGCGGCCGTCGGGGCGGCCACCACGGCGCCGGTGGGTGCGAACGTCATCAGTTTCAGGGTGATCGCGGAGCGTTCCACGGCTTCGCGCCAGCGTCCCGTGTAGCGCGACTGGCCCAGCCAGGTACGCCAGAACTGCACCGTCTCGTCGAAGAGCTGATGGTATTCGGCCAGGCGCATCTCCCTGGGCGGCCCGTCGGCGCCCCACTCCAGCGCCAGCCCCCGCTCCTGGCCCGCCTCCAGGGTCAGCGTGAAGTGCAGGGCGTCCCGCCGGTCGGCGAGCAGGTCGAGCAGTCGCTCGTCGTCCACTTCGCGGACCGGGTGCACGGTGAGGTTCGAGCCGTCCTCCGCCACGAACGCCGCCCCATGCGTGGTGATGTGCAACCGGTGCGCCTGCCGGCCGTAGTCGAACCGCGGCGCTATCTCGACCTCGAACTTCATCTTGCCGCGCACGCAGCGGACCATGCGCACCAGTCGGTGACTTTCCGTGACCTTCGCGCCCGTCACAGGCATGAAGTCGATCACCTCACCGGCGCCCGCCTCGGTCATGAAGCGAGTGACCAGGATGGCCGTGTCGGGAAAGTACAACTGCTTGGTCGCGTAGGCGCCGTTCTGCGGCCGTACCGTGCAGTGCCCGCCCTTGTTCTGGTCCAGCAGGGCCCCGAACACACTGGGTGAGTCGAACCTCGGGGCGCAGAACCAGTCGATGCAACCGTCGGTCGTCACCAGCGCGGCGGTCTGCAGGTCGCCGAGGAGGCCGTGGTTCTCGATCAGCGGGTAGTCGTCCATCGAGGCCACCTCTCGGCGTGCGCTTCACCCGAATGCCCCCCGCCTCAGACTAAGCCGGAGGTCGGAGATCGGCGCGCGGGGATGAGGGCGGCGGGGGTGCGGGGCCGGGCAGGGACCGTCCGGCACTGCCCTAGCGTCCGGATGCCGCGGCCCGTCGGGTCGCGCGGTGCCACAGTCGCCGCTGGGCACGGAGAGCGAGGACGCCGACGGCCACCAGGACGATGACGTTGAGCAACAGCTGGACGAACGAGCCCCACACGTGGTCCCAGTCCCCGAACGCCAGCGAGACCGCCATGTCCGAGGCGGCGGGGATGGTGGTGACGGAGATGAAGACACCCAGCAGGGCGCTGCCGCGCGCCTCGGTCAGCGAGACGATTCCGACGATGCCGGCGAGGAAGGCCACGACGACGGAGAAGAAGTTCGGCGTGCCGATGAGGTTGGACACGGGCCGCAGGCCCAGATCGAAGGCCTCCGACTGAAGGCCGAGGCCCCGGGCCACCGCGGCGAATCCCAAGGTGGCCACGATCGCCAGGGAGAAGCCGACCACCAGCGCCCGCACACCCTCGCGGACCCTGCGTCGGCTACGGCGGTCGAGGCCGAGGGCGACGCTGGTGATGGCGTTGTACTCGGGGCCGACCACCATCGCCGCCACGATGAGGATCTGAGAGTTCGACATGATGCCGACCGAGCCGATGATCCCGGCGATGACCAGGAACAGGTAGAACGACGGTCGGTAGGTGCCCTCCGCCCGGATGCGCGCCTCGACGCCGGCCCACAACGGCGCGTGGACGAGCGCGCTCGGCTGATCGGCCTCGAGCTGCTCGGCCTGCTGCGAGAACAGCACGTCGATGCCGTCCACGGCGATCGACCCCGTACGGTCGACGCCCAGTTCGCGCAGCTGCCCCAGCACGTCGTTGGCGGCGCCCTGCACCACGTCGCACTCCACCGCGTCGCCCTCGGGGACCTGGCCCGACCTCACCACGACGAGATTGAGCACGCTGCCGTGCGAGGAGAGCAGGGCGACGGCCGGCCGGGTGAGGGCGGACGGCATCACCATGCGGAAGTGGACCAGTTCCATACGGGTCTCCTGTGAACGGGAAACGGGACGCCCGTGTGGGCGTGAAGCGGCACGCCCGCTATCCGTCCGGTTCGGCCACCGCTCGCAGCGCCGCCGCCATGACCTGCTCCGGGGTGCCGCTCGCGTCGACGGTGACACCCGGCTCGTCGGCCTGCAGCGGTTCGAGAATCGCGTACTGCGAGTCCAGCAGCCCCGGTGGCATGAAGTGCCCCTTCCTGCGGGCGATCCGCTCCGCGGCCGACCGGCGATCGATGGCCAGGTGGACGAAGCTCACCTTCGCGCCCTCACCCGCGCTCCGTAACTCGTCCCGGTACCGGCGCTTCAGAGAGGAACAGGCGACCACCCCACCACGCCCGCGTGACACGGCCGAGCGGACCCACTGGGCCAGGGCCGCCAGCCAGGGCCGGCGATCGGCGTCGTCGAGGGGGTGCCCGGCGGCCATCTTGGCCCGTTCGGACGCGGAGTGCAGTTCATCGCCCTCCAGGAAGGGCACACCGAGCCGTTGGGCAAGGCGCGCACCGACGGTGGACTTCCCGGACGCCGACACGCCCATGACGATCACGACCCGGGGGTCGTCGACCTTCGCGGTCAAGCTCCCTCCCTGCGGTGACGGTGGAGGTCCGGTACACGCCCACTATCGCCCCGGGTCCGGCGGGGCGCTGCGCGGGTGGTCCTTCCGGGACGTCAACTGGCCAGCTCGTAGACGCTCTTCCCCGTCAGCCACAGGCCGATCGCGACGATGCCGAACACGATGGCCTGGTGGGCGTGGTCCGCCATCCAGGTGCGCAGGCCGAGCAGCCGACGCCGGGCCGATGCCGGTTTCAGTACGACGTACAGATCGGCGGCGAGCAGGCCGGCCGTCGCGACGATGCAGAACGCGACAGCTCCACCCAGGTCGTGACGTGGGAGGTGTCGGCCTCCACCACGGTCACGGCGCCCGCCGCGACGAGTCCCCACGGCTGGATGAGGACGGCCAGTCCCGCCGCCGGCCGGATCGCGCCGCGGTCCATCCGGGTGGCGAGGAAGGAGGACGACTTGCCGCGCGACGGCGAGGCTCCGGCGTCATCGGGCGCAGCGTTCGCTGTGCGGTCGTGGCCAGGTGGCCGGTGCCGGTCTCGCTGTCGATGCGGGTGGAGGCCGTACCCGATCAGCGACACCCCGATGAGGAGTTCGGCCGCGAGGTTCGCCGTGGACGGAGGCGACCTGGGCGCGGGGGCTGCCCGCCGGTCGGCGTCAGGACCAGGGCGATCACCGCGACGAAACACGCCATCCGCCCCGCGATGAAGGCGAGTCCTGTCCGTACCCCCCTGCCGGAGGCCACCACCAGCACGAACGCCATGAGGGGAAGGGGGTCGAGCGTGATGGCGAGGGCGATGAGCAGCAGGTCCACGACCCTGGGCGATCCCATCAGGCGCCGTACGGCACGAGGGTAGGCACGGCCGTGATCCGCCGCGGCTCTCGACCGACGGCCCCGGCGTCCGCATGCGTGCCCCTTGGGCGGGCGACGGAGTGCCGTGTCCCGCCAAGTCACGCAATCTGGAGACCGGGAAGGAGCGGCGCGATGGAGACCTACGCACGGATGCCGTCGACGGCAGGGACCGGGACGCCATGCCCGGGCTCCACGCGCGCCGGTGAGTGATGCCGCGCGGGGGCACGGGCGAGGACCCCGCCGACGGCCACCGGCGGAGCCGCTCCCTGCTGCACGCGCCCTGGTGGCGTGGCCGTATCAGGAAACTGACTGCCCGGCTGAAGACCGTCCACGCGCGGGTGGAGACCCGCTTCCCGGTGGTCACGGGGATCGTGGACCGCATGGTGTCGGTGAACATCTTCGACTCCGCCACCCGCATCGCGGCGCAGTGCTTCCTGACCGCCGTTCCCCTGCTGTTCGTGCTGAGTGCGTACGCGCCCCAGGCGGTGCAGGACCAGGTCACCGCGGCGGTCAGTGCCGTCTTCGGTCTGAACGGGCAGTCGAAGGCCCAGATCGAGCAGGCGTTCCAGCCCCCGACCGACGATCTGCGCCAGGCGACCGGCTTGGTGGGCACACTGATGGTGCTGCTGTCGGCCACCGCGGTCAGCCGTGCGGTGCAGCGGCTGTGCAGACGGGCCTGGCTGCTGCCCCGGTCAGGGGCGAAGGTCGCTCCGTGGCGGTGGCTGGCATGGATCGTCCTGTGGCTCGGGGCACTGGTCGGGCAGGGCCTGCTGCACAACCGGGTCGGCCTTGGGGCGCTCCTGGGAATCCCGGTCATCCTGGTCATGGAGACGGCCCTGTGGTGGTGGACCCAGCACCTTCTGCTGGGCGGCGGCGTCCGCTGGTCACCCCTGTTGCCGGGGGCGGTCATCACGGCGGTCGCGGTCAGCGCCCTGTCCCTGACCGCGCACTTCTACATGCCTCGGGCGCTCAACCGGGCACTGGCGGATTACGGTTCCGCCGGGCCGGTCTTCGTGCTGCTGTCCTGGCTGATCATCGTGTGCGTGGCCGTCGCCGTCGGCCTGAGCGTGGGGGCCGTACTCTCCCAGGAGCCGTTCCTGCGGCGCCGCCTCGGCACGCCGACGTCGCCTCCCGGCACGGCACAGGACGCCTGATCCACATGCCGTGCCGCCGGGTCGGGCTTAGCGTTCTGAACATGGGCGTTGGGTGTTGCGCCGAATGAGCGGGTCCGATGAGCAGCCGGAGGTGGCTGATCCGCTCGGGGACGCCTTGGCGGCGGCTGTGCGGCGCACCGGTGCCAGGTCCGGGGGTGTCTACCTGCTGGACCCGGCCGAGACCGCGATGGGCCTGCTCGCCCTGTGCGGTCTCCCGGTCGATGCCTTCGCACCGTGGTGGCGGATGTCGTTCGCCATCCGCGGGCCGGCACAGGATGCGGTTCGCCACGAACAGCTCGTCTGGGTGAGTTCCCTGGAGGCACTGGCCCGCTCCTACCCGCGTGCCGCGGCGACCATCCCCTACCAAGTCGCCTTCGCCATCGTCCCGCTGAAGCAGATCCGGCACAGCCGGGGTGCACTGCTGCTGATCTGGGCCCCGGACCGGTCCCCCCGCCTCAGCCGCCGCGAGCGCGGCCGCATCGCCATGAGCGCGCGCCGCATCGCCCGCCTGCTGGACGCGGAGGCCTCGCCTCCGGTCATTCCGGACCGGCCCCGCTTCGTGCATCCGCACCGCGAGGAGCCGAGGCCGCAGTCCGAGCTCGCGGCGGCCGACCTGGTGGAACGCCTGCCCCTCGGCACACTCGCCCTTGACCTCGGAGGGCGCATCACCTACGTGAACACCGCAGCCGCCCATCTGCTGGGCAGACCGGCGAAACAGCTGCTGGGAACCCAGCCGTGGCAGTCACTGCCCTGGCTCGACAACATCGCGTACATGGACGCGTACCGCACTGCCATGAGCAGCCGCGAGCACCTCGCCCTGACCGTCCTGCGCCCACCGGACCAGTGGCTGGACCTGCGCCTGCACACGGACGACAGCGGCACCAGCATCCTCATCACCCCCGACCAGTCGTCCAAGCCCCTCGGCACGCAGCCGGCCTCGCCCGCCAGCACTCCGCCGACGAGCCGGATCCATCTGCTGATGGCCCTGACAGCGGCACTGACCGAGGCCGTCGGTGTCCAGGACGTCGTGGACCTGATCGCCGACCAGATCCTGCCTGCCTTCGGCGCCCACGGCATGATCATGTCCGCCGCCGACGCCGGCCGTATCCAGATCATCGGACACCGCGGCTACGAGCCCTCCCTGATCGAGCAGTTCGACGGCCTGCCCACGGACGCCGACCTGACGCCGGCCGGCCGCGCCCTGGCCACCGGCGCGTCCCTGTTCTTCGCCAACCGCGGCGAACTCGCCCGCCTCTACCCGAGGGCACCGCAGATCAGCGACAAACACGCCTGGGCCTTCCTGCCGCTGCTCAGCTCCGGACGTCCCATCGGCTGTCTGCTCCTCGCCTACAACCGGCCCCACACCTTCACCGCCGCCGAACGCTCCATCCTCACGCCGCTGGCCGGTCTCATCGCCCAGGCCCTGGACCGGGCACGCCTCTACGACGCCAAGCACAACCTCGCCCACGCCCTGCAGCAGACCCTCCTGCCGCACGCCCTGCCCACCGTGGCCGGTCTCGAGGTCGCCGCCCGCTACCTGCCCGCCAGCCAGGGCGTGAACATCGGCGGCGACTTCTACGACCTGATCCGCCTCACCAACACCACCGCCGCGGCCGTCATCGGAGACGTGCAGGGCCACGACATGACGGCAGCGGCCCTGATGGGCCAGGTCCGTATGGCCGTCCACTCCCATGCCACGGCCGGGGCCGCTCCCGACCAGGTCCTAGCCCGCACCGACCGCGACCTCGCCGACCTGCACGCCAGCCGTTTCGTCTCCTGCCTCTACGCCCACATCGACCTCGCCCGCCACCAGGTGACCCTCGCCAGCGCCGGACACCCTCCCCCGCTCCTGCGCCTCCCCGACAACCGGGCCCACCCCGTCGACGTCCGCCCCGGCCCTCCACTCGGCCTCGGCTTCGGCACTCCCACCTACCCGCTCACCACCCTGCCCCTGGGCCCGGAGACGCTCCTCGCCCTCTACACCGACGGCCTCGTGGAAGACCCCGGCACCGACATCACCCAGACCATCGCCGACCTCGCCCACCACCTCAGCGAGTCGAGCGATCTGCCCCTGCACCAGCTCGTGGACAGCCTGGTCCGCCATACCCACCGCACCAACCGCCACACCGACGACATCGCCCTGCTGCTGCTTCAGCCCAACCGTCTCGCGGACGCGTGAGGAGGATCCCGGTCCGCTCTCCGCGCGCGAGGCCGGGTGCGGGGTGCGAGCGTGGAGGTGGGACACGGCCCGAGCGGGCCTTCGGCTGCACGCGGGACGGAGCGGGACGGCATGGCTCGTGCGATCTGGACAGGGGTGATCACGTTCGGGCTGGCCAGCGTGCCGGTCGGCCTGTACACCGCGACCGAGGACCACACCGTCCACTTCCACCAGCTGCAGCGCGGCACCGCCGACCGGATCCGCAACCGGCGGGTCAACGAGCGCACCGGCAAGGAAGTGGAGAACAAGGACATCGTCAAGGCCTTCGAGGCGGCCGAGGGCGAGTACATCGTCATCGACCCCGACGAACTGGACGAGATCGCGCCGGGCCGCTCGAAGGCCATCGAGATCTCGGACTTCGTCGACCTGGCCGACATGGAGCCCGTGTACTTCGCCCGCACGTACTACGTCGCCCCGCGCGGCAAGGAACACCTGAAGGTGTACGAGCTGCTGCGCGCGGCGCTGGCCGAGGCGGACAAGGCGGGCATCGCGACCTTCGTGATGCGCGGCAGGCAGTACCTGACCGCGTTGCGCGCGGCCGACCAGGTCCTTGTCCTGCAGACCCTGCACTGGGCCGACGAGGTGCGCGACCCGGGCAAGGAACTGCCCGAGCTGCCCTCCGGCCGAGCCGGGCGCGGCAAGGAGCTGGACATGGCGTTGCAGCTGGTCGACGCACTGAGCTCGGAATGGGAACCCGCCCGCTACCACGACACCTACCAGGAGAAGGTGCGGGAGCTGGTCAAGGCGAAGGCCGAGGGCCGGGACATCGCCGTCGCCGAGGAAGCCCCCGAGGCGACCAACGTCGTCGACCTGATGGATGTCCTCCAGCACAGTCTCGACCAGGCCCGCTCCCCCGGGAGTGGCGCTGCCGGGCAGCGCAAGAAGCCGGCCGCGGACCGCCCGGCGCAGAAGAGCGAGCTGCGGCGGATGAGCAAGTCGGAGCTCTACCAGCAGGCCTCCGACCGGAATGTCCCCGGCCGCTCGAAGATGACCCGCGACCAGCTGATCGACGCCCTCGCCGGGGCGGGCCGCAGAGGAAAGAAGAAGGCCGCCTGACCGGGGAAGCTGTGACGGCGGATGCTGCGGTTGTCCCGCCCCTTCATCGACCCCACGCGTCCGGGCCGCCGCCCCGCCATTCGATCAGGGCGGACTGCCGTACGTAGTCGGGATCGGCGTCCTCGATCCCCGCCCGGCTCAGGAACTCGGCCACGTCCAGGAGCCCGTACGCCATGCCCAGGAACCTGGTGTCCGCACGCACCCGCCGACCGCCGTCCTCGGCGGGCGGATAGATGACGATGAGCTGCGCACTTGCCATAGCACCAGGGTGCGATGCGGTGCGCCCGGCCGCATGCGGGGCGGGAGTGACGCAGCCGCTCGGCTCCTCACGTGGTCGGTGCGCCGCGTCGCTCGTGCCGGGAGCGGGCCAAGTGATGGGCCGCACGCAGCAGCTCACGGGTCGCCGCTGCCGTGCGCGGGCCCGGATTCACCACGGCCAGCCAGCCAAGGGTGCCGTAGACGGGATGGGCGATCAGGGTGTCAGCGGCGCTGGGATCGACCTCGCCGGTGGCTGGTTCGCGGGGCTCGTGACCGGTCCACCGGACGAACGCCTCCTTCCCGGCGTTGACGTTGACGCGGAAGGTGTCCGCCCGGTCCAGCCGTGAGGCCTCGTCGCCGGGGTAGTTCTTGGTCACGATCGTCGCGAACGGCTGGGTCGTTGTCGGGGGCACCCGATCGGGGGCGTAGTAGAAGAACGTGTCGCCCCAGCTGATGTCCGGTGTGCCGTCGCCCGGGGCCGGCCTGAGGGTCAGCACACCGTCCAGTCCGCCCACGTAGCCGATGATCTCGTCCATGGTCATGTGCTCTAGCGTTGCATTGAAGTGCTTGTGGAGACTCTGAGCGGCAGACGAAGGGCTTTCGGGGTGGCAAGTCTCAAATCAGGCGTTCTGCGCACCGCCGATGTCGCGCGGCGCTGCGGGTACTCCGTTCAACAAGTGCGCAACCTCGAACGCGACGGTGTCCTTCCGCCGGCGACACGCACGGCCACGGGCTACCGGATCTACGGGGACCTGCATCTGCAGTCCGCGCTGGCCTACCGCACCCTCGCAGCGGGCGCCGGTCCCACCGAGGCCAAGCGGATCGTCCGGGCCGTCCACCGCTCCCCCGCCTCGCAGGCACTGGCCCTGCTCGACGCGGCCCACGCCCGGCTGGACGCGGAGCGCACGGAACTGAAGCTGGCCCAGGAGGCCGCCCGGGCCATCGCCGGTGAGCCGATCGAAGACGTACGGGCTTCGGACTCGATGAGCGTTTCCGACCTCGCCGCCGCTCTCGGCGTACGTCCTTCGACGCTGCGGCACTGGGATGCGGAGGAACTCGTCGTCCCGAACCGTGACCCCGCGCGTGGCACACGCCGGTACACACCCGCCCAGGTCCGGGATGCGCGGATCGTGCACCAGCTGCGCAAGGCCGGCTACCGCGTCGCGCCCCTGCGCGCTCTCATGCCGGAGCTGCGCAGCGCCCGCCGGTCGGAGGACGTCACCTCCGCGCTGGCGGCCAGGGAGTCAGGTATCGCAACTCGCTCCAGAGCGCTGCTCGAAGGGGCCGTCGCGCTCAGCGCGGCCCTCAATATGGTGGAGGCTTCGGCAGACACGACCGAGAGGACCAGCACCCGTGAGTGAATGGCAGCTGCCCGAGACATTCCGCAGCACGTCGGGCGACATCCGCTGGGGCAGCCTCGGGCAGCCCGGCCAGGATCCGGTCGTCCTCCTCCACGGCACGCCCTTCTCCTCGTACGTCTGGCGCGCCGTAGCCCGCGCGCTCGCCCGCCACCACCAGGTGTTCGTGTGGGACATGCCCGGTTACGGGGAATCGGAGATGTCCACCGACCAGGATGTCTCCCTGGCAACCCAGGGCAGGGTCTTCACCGAGCTCCTGACACACTGGAACCTCGACGAACCTCTCGTGGTGGCACACGACTTCGGCGGTGCCGTCTCCTTGCGGGCGCACCTGCTGCACGGAGCCCGCTACCGCGCGCTCGCCCTGGTCGACCCGGTCGCGCTGGCCCCGTGGGGATCGCCGTTCTTCCGTCTCGTCGGCGAGCACTCCGATGTCTTCGACCGGCTGCCGCCCGCTCTGCACGGCGCTCTGGTGCGCGAGTACATCAGCTCGGCCAGCAGCCCCGGCCTGCACCCCGCCGTCCTCGACCGGCTCAGCCGGCCCTGGCTGGGCGAGGTCGGCCAGTCGGCCTTCTACCGGCAGATCGCCCAGGCCGACCAGCGCTACACCGACGAAGTCCAGGAACGGTACGGCGAGATCGGCTTCCCGACGCTGGTGTGCTGGGGCGAGGACGACACCTGGATCCCCGTGGCGAAAGGCCGCGAGCTGGCCGCCCGGATCCCCGGCGCGCGGCTGGAGCCGATCGCCGGCGCGGGCCACCTCGTCCAGGAGGACGCACCTGCCGAACTCACGGCCGCACTCACGTCTTTCCTCCGAGAACAGAAAAGCTGACGCCGTTCCAGCGGCAGGGGCACGGCCCGGCGGAGAAGTCCGCGGGACCGTGCCCCTGAACTGCCGGCCCTGGAGACCGCTCAGGCGAGTTCGACGAGGAGGTCGCCGCCCTCGACCTGCTGGATGGGATTGATGGCGAGCCTGGCCACCTTGCCGGACTTCGCTGCGGTGATCGAAGCCTCCATCTTCATCGCCTCGATGGTGGCCACCGTGTCACCGGCCGTCACCTCGTCCCCTTCGGAGACCGTGAGGGTCACCACGCCGGCGAACGGTGCCGCGACGTGGCCGGGGTTGGCACGGTCGGCCTTCTCCGTGACGGGAACGTCGGAGGCCGCCGCCCGGTCGCGGACCTGGATGGGCCGCAGTTGGCCGTTCAGGGTGGACATCACGGTGCGCATGCCACGCTCGTCCGCGTCACCGACGGCCTGCAGCTCGATCAGCAGCCGCACACCGCGCTCGAGGTCGACGGAGTACTCCTTGCCGGGACGCAGTCCGTAGAAGAAGTCCTTGCTGTCGAGGACGCTGGTGTCGCCGTAGGTGTCGCGGTGCGTGTCGAACTCGCGGGTGGGGCCCGGGAACAGCAGCCGGTTGAGCGTCGCCCGCCGGTCCTTCGCCAGGCCCTCGCGGTCGTCGGCGTTCAGCTCCTGGACCGGCTTGGCGTCGGCGCGGCCCTGCAACGCCTTCGTGCGGAACGGCTCGGGCCAGCCGCCGGGCGGGGTGCCGAGCTCGCCGCGCAGGAACCCGATGACGGAGTCGGGGATGTCGAACCGGTCCGGCTCCGCCTCGAAGTCCTTCGGGGACACGCCCGCGCCCACGAGGTGCAGCGCCAGGTCGCCGACCACCTTCGACGACGGGGTGACCTTCACCAGGTGGCCGAGCATCCGGTCGGCGGCGCCGTACATCGCCTCGATGTCCTCGAAGCGGTCGCCCAGGCCCAGCGCGACCGCCTGGGTACGCAGGTTGGAGAGCTGCCCGCCGGGGATCTCGTGGTGGTAGACGCGGCCGGTCGGCGAGGCCAGCCCCGCCTCGAAGGGGGCGTAGACCTTGCGGACGCTCTCCCAGTACGGCTCCAGGTCGCCGACGGCCTGCAGGTCGAGGCCGGTGGGCCGGTCGGAGTGGTCGGTCGCGGCCACGATCGCCGACAGGGACGGCTGGGAGGTGGTGCCCGCCATGGACGCCACCGCGCCGTCCACCGCGTCGGCGCCGGCCTGGATGGCGGCGAGGTAGGTGGCGAGCTGACCGCCGGCGGTGTCGTGGGTGTGCACGTGGACGGGCAGGTCGAACTCCCTGCGCAGCGCCGACACCAGGGTCGCCGCGGCCGGGGCGCGCAGCAGGCCCGCCATGTCCTTGACGGCCAGCACGTGGGCGCCCGCCTCGACGATCTGCTCGGCCAGGCGCAGGTAGTAGTCCAGGGTGTACAGGCGCTCCGACGGGTCGGACAGGTCGGAGGTGTAGCACAGGGCCACCTCGGCGACGGCCGTTCCGGTGTCCCGTACGGCGTCGATGGCGGGCCGCATCTGGGCGACGTCGTTGAGGGCGTCGAAGATGCGGAAGATGTCGATGCCGGTGGCTGCGGCCTCGTGCACGAAGGCGTCGGTCACCTCGGTGGGATACGGCGTGTAGCCCACGGTGTTGCGGCCGCGCAGCAGCATCTGCAGGCAGATGTTCGGCGCGGCCTCCCGCAGGGCCGCCAGGCGCTCCCACGGGTCCTCGGCGAGGAAGCGCAGGGCGACGTCGTAGGTCGCGCCGCCCCAGCACTCCAGGGACAGCAGCTGGGGCAGGGTGCGCGCCACCACCGGGGCGACGGCGAGCATGTCCTTGGTGCGCACGCGCGTGGCGAGCAGCGACTGGTGGGCGTCGCGGAACGTGGTGTCGGTGACGCCGATGGTCGGGGACGCGCGCAGCCAGCGGGCGAAGCCTTCCGGGCCGAGTTCGGCGAGCCGCTGCCGGGACCCGGCCGCCGGCTCACCGGCGGGCAGCGCGGGCAGCTTGGTCAACGGCTCGAGCAGGTCGGGCCGTTCGCCGTGCGGCTTGTTGACGGTGACGTCGGCCAGGTAGGTCAGCAACTTGGTACCGCGGTCTGCGGAGTGGCGGGAGGTGAGCAGGTGCGGGCGCTGCTCGATGAACGACGTGGTGACCCGGCCGGCCTGGAAGTCGGCGTCGTCCAGAACCGCTTGCAGGAAGGGGATGTTGGTGGCCACGCCGCGGATGCGGAACTCGGCCACGGCACGCCGGGCACGGCCCACCGCGGTGCTGAAGTCCCGGCCCCGGCAGGTCAGTTTGACCAGCATGGAGTCGAAGTGCGCGCTGATGTCCGTACCGGCGTGGGTGGTACCGCCGTCGAGGCGGATGCCCGAGCCGCCCGGCGAGCGGTAGGCGCTGATGCGGCCGGTGTCCGGACGGAACCCGTTGGCGGGGTCCTCGGTGGTGATGCGGCACTGCAGCGCTGCGCCGCGCAGCGTCACGGTCTCCTGGGCTAGGCCGAGGTCGGTGAGGGTCTCGCCGGCGGCGATGCGCAGCTGCGACTGCACGAGGTCGACGTCGGTGACCTCCTCGGTCACGGTGTGCTCGACCTGGATGCGCGGGTTCATCTCGATGAAGACGTGGTTGCCGTCGCGGTCGAGGAGGAACTCCACGGTGCCCGCGTTGCGGTAACCGATCTGGCGGGCGAACCGCACGGCGTCGGCGCAGATCCGGTCCCGCAGCTCCGGGTCGAGGTTCGGCGCGGGGGCCAGCTCGATCACCTTCTGGTGGCGGCGCTGCACCGAGCAGTCCCGCTCGAACAGATGGATGACGTTGCCCTGCCCGTCGGCGAGGATCTGCACCTCGATGTGGCGGGGCTCGACGACCGCCTTCTCCAGGAACACCGTGGCATCGCCGAACGCGGACGCCGCCTCGCGGGACGCCGCCTCGATGGACTCCCGCAGCTGGGCGGGATCCTCCACGCGGCGCATGCCGCGGCCGCCGCCACCCGCGACCGCCTTGACGAACACGGGGAAGCCGACGTCGTCGGCCGCGCGGACCAGTTCGTCGACGTCGTTGGAGGGCGCGGACGAGCCGAGCACGGGTACGCCGGCCTCCCGTGCGGCGGTCACCGCGCGGGCCTTGTTCCCGGTCAGTTCCAGGATGTCCGCGCTCGGTCCGACGAAGGTGATGCCCGCTTCCTCGCAGGCCCGGGCCAGATCAGGGTTCTCGGACAGGAATCCGTACCCGGGGTACACCGCGTCCGCTCCGGCACGGCGCGCCGCGCGGACGATCTCCTCCACGGAGAGATAGGCCCGCACCGGGTGTCCGGGCTGCCCGATCTCGTAGGCTTCGTCGGCCTTGAGCCGGTGCAGGGAGTTGCGGTCTTCGTGCGGGAAGACGGCGACGGTGCGCGCGCCCAGCTCGTAGCCTGCGCGGAACGCACGAATCGCGATCTCCCCGCGGTTGGCGACCAGCACCTTGCGGAACATTCTTGATCCCTTCAGCCTTGCGGTGACGGAGCACCCATGGTGTCGGCGGCGCCCCTCTCACGCCATGTGAGCCGGGCCACTCGCGATCTCCCCTCTCACCTGCCCAGGTTCCGCAACCTGTCACCACGCACCATCGACGCCCTGAGCGGCCGGACGGGCCTACGCTGTCCTTGAGCCTCCTGTGGTCAAGGGTGGCGGCGGTCCGTCGCGGACCCTGGAGCCGCGGTGGGACCGGTGCCGGGTGAGCGAGGTGCCCCTATGACCAGCGCCAGTCCCCACGGTGCGCATGCGCACGACGCGGTCGGCGAGACGCCGAACCCGGACGCGTCCAAGGTGGGACACCCTGGCGTGTTCCAGGATCTGCTGCCGCTCGCCCTGTGGGTGGCCGATGCCGAGGGACGCATGGCGCAATGGTCGCTCGCCGCCCACGACCTGCTCGGTCACACCCAGGAGCAGGTGGTGGGCCAGGAGGTCAACCGCGTCCTCGTGCCCGAGGAGAACCGCGACCTGGCCGATCGGCTCACCCGGTCCGTACAGGCGGGCGCCGCGGTGGTCGCGAGGCTGCCGGTCCGGCACCGCGACGGGCATCTGGTCGACATGGACATGTGGATCTGTCCCATCGCGGACGGGCCGCAGCGCACGGGTGTCATGGCCATCGCGGCGGAGACCACCGCGGTGGAGCAGATGCGCGACGCGCTGGCGGCTCTGGAGGGGCTGTTCACCCAGTCCCCGATCGGCCTGGCCATGCTCGGCTCGGACCTGCGTTTCCTCCGGGTCAACCAGGCGCTGGCCCGGATGGACGGCGTACCGGTCGCGGAGCACGTCGGCAGGCGTGTGACCGAGGTCGCCCCCGGCACCGACGCGCTGGAGTCGGTGATGCGGCAGGTCCTCGACCGGGGCGAGGCGGTGGTGGACTCCCGCCACTCCGCTGTCAGCAGGAAGAAGCCGGGACTGGTGCGGACGTGGTCCTGCTCCTACGCGCCCCTGCTCGACGGCGCCGGCCGGCGGATCGGACTGATCGCCTCGCTGATCGACATCACGGAGGGACAGCACGCCCATCTCGAGGCGGAGCGGGCGCGGCGGCGGCTCGCGCTGCTGGCGGAGGCGGGCACGCAGATGGGTTCCACGCTGGATCTGAAGCAGACGGCGCAGGAGGTGGTCCGGGTCCTGGTGCCCCGGTTGGCCGACTCCGCCGACGTGCAGTTGCTGGAGGAGGCGGTGGCCCCGGACGAGACCGCGGCATCGGCGCACGGTGTGGTGCGTCGCGCCGCGGCGTCCTTCACCGATCCGGCCGCGCCGACCGACCAGCTCGCCGTCGGCATGACCCAGCAGGTCCCGCTGGGCTCCGTGTACGAGCAGGTCATCACGGAGGGGCGGCCGATGAACCTGTTCCTGTCCGACATCGGCCCCATGATCACCGACCCGGACGTCGACCGGTTGCGCGCCTACCTGCGCACCCATGTGGGCGCGGCGCGCCTGATCCCGCTGGTGGCCCGCGGCAGCGTGCTCGGCGCGGTCGTCGTCACCCGGACCCGGCAGCGCGGGCCGTTCGACGACCAGGACACGCTGCTGATCGACGAACTCGTCGCCCGGGCGGCACTGAACATCGACAACGCGCGCATGTACAGCCGGGAGCGCGACGCGGCCCTCACCCTCCAGCGCAGCCTGATGAACACCGTCCTGCCTCCCGTCGACGGGCTGGAACTCACCGCGCGCTATCTGCCGGCCGGGGACCACGGGGTCGGCGGCGACTGGTTCGACGCCGTCGCCCTGCCGGACGGCCGGACCGCCCTGGTGATCGGGGACGTGATGGGGCACGGCATCCATGCGGCGGCGGTGATGGGGCAGCTGCGCACCGCGGTACGGACCCTGGCCCGCCGGGAACCCGCACCCGAGCAGGTGCTGCCCGCCCTGGACGCCGTGGTGGCGGATCTGGGCGACAACGAGATGGCCACCTGCCTGTACGCCGTCCACGATCCTGCGACCGGCCGCTGTCTGATCGCCAGGGCGGGGCACCCGCCGCCGGTGGTCGCCGACGAGCGCGGAACGGTCACCTTCCTGGACTGCCCGGCGGGCCCGCCCCTCGGCGTGGGCCGGAAGGACTGCGAGGTCCAGCAGGTGGTCCTCCCTGCGCACGGTCTGCTGGTGATGTACACCGACGGCCTGATCGAAACGCGCGGCACGGACCTCGACCAGGGCATGCGCCGGCTGGCACAGGCCGTGGGGCATCCCGGCCGCCCTCTGGCGCAGGTCTGCGACGACCTCCTGGCCCATGTCATGCCCGAGGCGGCCGACGACGACGTGGCGGTGCTCCTGGCCCGGGCGCTGCCCCGATGACCATGTCCACAGGGACCGTAAGGAGCAGTTTCCGAAGCACGCTGTGGCCGTACACCCGATACTGGGACTGAGCCGCTGCCAGGCATGCCGAACGGTAGGAGCGCCCCGGGGCCGCAGCACGGCCCCGCGAACGGCGCGGGACGGGTGGGCGATGGACGACACATCCCCGACGACGCTCAGCGAGAGTCCGGAGGATCCGTTCTCGATCCACCAGTCCGCGTCCGCCGTCGTGGACCGCGGCGGACGGGTCGTCGCGTGGAGCGAGCAGGCCACCGCTCTGCTCGGGTACCGCCCCGACGAGGTGCTGGGCCGGTCGGTCCGCGAGGTGCTGGTCGACAGCGGGGACGAGTCCTTGGTCGCCGAGGTGACTCACGCCTGCCTGCAGGAGGGCGGCTGGTATGGGCTGCTGCCGGTTCGGCACCGCGCAGGCCACCGCGTGTACGTGGGGTTCAGGGCCCGGTGTGTGCGACGCCTGGACTCCAGCGTCGAGTGGCTTCTGGTCGGCTCGCGCGCCGAGGACGTCATCCAGTGGGAGATCGACAGGGCCGTGCTGGACGGCCTCTTCAGCCGGTCCCCCGTGGGTGTCGTGGTTCTCGGGCCGGACCTGCGCGTGCTGCGGATAAACCGGGCGGTCGCGAGGTTCGGCGGACTGCCGCCAGAGGCGTACCGCGGGCGCCGCGCGGGCGAGTTTCTCCTCGGTGCGGACGCGGAGCTCGCCGAGGAGAAACTGCGGTCGGTCCTGGAGACGGGCCAGCCCGTGATCTTCGCCGAGCAGCCGGCCCGGCTGCTGAGCGACACCCGCAAGGAACTGTTCATCTCGATCTCCGCCTTCCGGATGCAGGACCCGTCCGGAAAGGTGCTGGGCGTCACAGAGATCGTTGAGGACGTCACCGACCGCCATCGGGCCCGTCGCCGGCTCGCGCTGCTCAACGAGGCCGGCGCCAGGATCGGCAGCACACTGGATGTGGCCACGACGGCACGTGAGCTGGCCGAGGCGGCGGTTCCAGAACTCGCCGACGCCCTCTCGGTGGATCTGCTGGAGCCCGTGACCCGCGGGGAGGAACCGGCATCCGACGCCAGGGGCCCGCTGCGCAGGATGGCGGTCCGCAGCGTCCGGCCCGAGGCGCAGAAGCTGATGTATCCCGTGGGCCATCTGTTCGAATTTCCGGACCGGACGGCACCTGCACGCTGCCTGGCGGAGCGTCGGCCGATCCTGGAGGCCACTCTGGATCCCGACTCCGGATGGTTCGCCGCCGAACCGGACCGGACCGAAAAGGCGCTCGCGATGGGCGTCCACTCCCTGATCGTGGTGCCGCTGACCGCGCGCGGTGTCATCCTCGGCCTGGTCTGCCTGTGGCGCTCCCAGCGGCCGGAGCCCTTCGAGCAGGACGACCTGACCCTGGCGGAGGAGTTCGCCGCCAGAGCCGCGGTCTGCATCGACAACGCCCGCCGCTACACCCAGCAGCACCAGGCCGCGGAAGCCCTCCAGCGCAGTCTGTTGCCGAGTGAGGTGCCCGAGCACCCGGCGGTCGAGACCGCCCACCGCTATCTGCCCGCGCAGGCCTCCGCCGGCGTCGGCGGCGACTGGTTCGACGTCATCCCGCTGTCGGGACTGCGCGTCGGGCTGGTCGTCGGCGACGTGGTCGGCCACGGCATGCACGCCTCGGCCACCATGGGCCGGCTGCGCGCCGCCGTGCGCACGCTGGCGCACCTCGACCTGGCTCCGGACGAGGTCCTCGCCCGGCTGGACGACCTGGTGGACCAGCTGGCCACCGAACAGCAGCAGATCGATGCGAACATGCCCCAGATCCTGGGCGCGACGTGTCTGTACGCGATCTACGACCCCGTGTCCCGGCACTGCGCCATGGCCCGCGCGGGTCATCCGCCGCCGACCGTACTGGGTCCGGACGGGCAGGTCCGCCCGGTCGACCTGCCCGCCGGGCCGCCGCTCGGCCTCGGCGGGCTGCCGTTCGAGACGGCGGAGCTCGAACTGGAGAGGGGCAGCCTGATCGCTCTGTACAGCGACGGTCTCCTCCTGGCCGACGACCGTGACATCGACCAGGGCCTGGCCCTGCTGCGTACCGCGCTGTCCGGTCCTGCCGAGTCGCTGGAGCACACGTGCAAGGCGGTGGAGGACGCGATGCTGCCCGACCGGTCCGCCGACGACGTCACGCTGCTGCTGGGCCGGACCCGGGTGCTGGCGGTGGAGCAGGTGGCCACCTGGGAGCTGTCGGCCGAGGCCACCGCGGCCGCCCGGGCCCGGTCACTGGTGACGGACCGGCTGACCGAGTGGGGGCTGGAGGAGTGCGCCTTCACCACCGAACTCATCGTGAGCGAGCTGGTCACCAACGCCTACCGTTATGCCGACGGCCCGGTCCTGCTCCGGCTGATCCGTGACGGCCAGCTGATCTGCGAGGTCTCCGACAGCAGCAGCACCTCACCCCATCTGCGCCAGGCCAGCAGTACCGACGAGGGCGGACGCGGCCTGTTCCTGGTGGCCCAGCTGGCCGAACGGTGGGGGACGCGCTACGGCCGCAACAGCAAGACCATCTGGGCCGAGCAGCCGCTGCCGGAGCCCCCCGCGGAGCCGGGCATCTGACCTGCCACGACGGGCGACCGGCAGCGCGGGACGCGCGTGACGCGCGGCGGCTCAGGCCTCGCCGAGGATCCCGGGCAGCTCGTCCATCCACGCCAGGACGGCTTCCTCGTAGCGCAGCCCGAAGGCGAGCGTCGCTCGCTGATACGCGTCGAGTCCGTCGGCCCCGGCGCGTTCCCGGTAGCCGGCCAGCCGGGCCTCGTGCAGGGCACGGTGCTCGGCGACGAAGTCCAGCAGCCGCTCCCGCTCCACAGCTGAACCGAACGCGATGGTGAGCAGCAGCGGGTAGCGGATCTGCTCGGTGCCCGGCGGGCGGGTGACCCACTCGGCGAACGCCTCGCGGCCCTCGTCGGTGAGCCGGTAGGGCTGCCGTGCCCGAGGCCCGGCCGGCCCGGCACGCACCAGGCCACGATCCGCCAGCGTGGCCAGCTCCCGGTACACCTGGCTGCGGGTCAGGGTCCAGAAGTCGCCGATCAGCTTCTCGGCGAGCTTCACCAGCTCATAGCCGCTGGCCTCGCCCGCGTGCAGGAATCCCAGCAGCGAGGCCGCGCTCGCGTTGAGTTCGGTACCGGGCATGAACCTTCCCTTGACATTCCACTGTGGACTGTGCTGGCCTTGATGACGTACACAATAGTCCACTGTGGACTGTGGGGTGATCCGCATGAACACCAAGAAGGGTTACGCGGCCGGGTTCCGCACCCTCGACACCGAGGTCAGCGACCGGAAACTGCCCGTGGAAGGCACCCTGCCGACCTGGCTGCGCGGCAGTCTGCTGCGCAACGGCCCGGCACGCTTCGAGGCCGGGAAGGGAGCTGACGGCAGGGCGTTCCGGCACTGGTTCGACGGCCAGGCGATGCTGCACCGCTTCGCCTTCACCGACGGCCAGGTCACCTACACGAACAGGTTCGTCGACACACCCAGCAGCAGGGCCGCGCGTGAGTCGGGCCGGATCGCCTATCCGGAGTTCGCCACCGACCCCTGCCGCTCGCTGTTCGCCCGCTTCTTCAGCATGTTCTCCCGTCCGGAGGTGACGAACACCAACGTCAGCGTGGCCCGTTTCGGTGAGCGCTTCGTGGCGCTGACCGAGACCCCGCTGCCGGTGGAGTTCGACCCCGAGACGCTCGCGACCGCCGGTGTCGTCGGCTACGAGGACGCGTTGAAGGGCCAGGTCACCACCGCCCACCCGCACCAGGACCCCGGCACCGGCGATCTGGTGAACCAGCTGACGCACTTCGCGCGGCGCAGCGAGTACCGCGTCTACCGCCAGCCGACGCCGGGCACGAAGCGCGAGCTGATCGGCCGTCACCCGGTGACCAGGCCCGGGTACATGCACAGCTTCGCGATCACCGGCCGGTACGTCGTCCTGGCCGAGTTCCCGCTCACCGTGAACCCGCTCGCTCTGGTCCTCAGCGGCAGGCCGTTCATCGAGAACTACCGTTGGGATCCCGAGCAAGGCACCCGCTTCATCGTCTTCGACCAGCGTGAGGGCAGCGTGCGCGGGGTGTACGAGACGACAGCGTGCTTCGCCTTCCACCACATCAACGCCTGGGAGGACGAGGACCACGACGGTGACCTGGTGCTCGATCTGTGCGCCTACTCCGACGCCTCGGTGATCGACGCGCTGTATCTGGACCGGCTGCGGGCCGGCCGGGGCGTTCCGGTCTCGTACCCCACCCGCTTCCGGATCGGCCTGCGCACCGGCCGCGTCGAGACCGGGCGACTGGCGGAGGAGTCCATGGAACTGCCGCGCATCGCCTACGAGCGGCACAACGGACGCGCCTACCGGTACGCGTACGGCGTGAGCTCCCTCGACGGCCGCGGGGACGACTTCATCAACCAGCTCGTCAAGGTCGACACACGGACGGGTGGGACCCGGACCTGGCACGAGGAGGGCTGCTACCCCGGCGAGCCGGTCTTCGTCCCTGCCCCGGACGCGGCCGACGAGGACGACGGTGTGCTGCTGTCCCTGGTCCTCGACTCCGCGAACGGCGCCTCGTCGCTACTGGTCCTGTCCGCCCGGACACTGGACGTGCTGGCCCGGGCGCAGGCCCCGCACATCGTGCCGTACGGCTTCCACGGCCTGTTCACCGGCCGCGCCTGACTCCGGGCCGGACGGTGCGACCGGGCGTCAGAACATGCGGCCGAGCAGACGGTCACGGTTGATCAGCTGATGCTTGAGCACCAGTCCGACGTGCACCGCGAGCGCCACGTAGAGGACGAGCTGGGCCGCGACATGGACGCCGAGCAGGTCGTCATCGCCGGACAGGAGCAGGGCGAGACCGGTGACAGGTACGGCGAACGTGGCCACGTACAGGGCGGTCTCGGTGCCGTGCGCGAGGCGCCGCTCCCGGGCGGTGAGGGTCGGCGCCCAAGGGGGCAGCGGGGTGGCCAGCCGCCAGGCGAGGCGGACGGCACCGAGCAGCAGCACAGTGGCACCCAGCACGACGTGCACCGTCAGCAATGCGTCGTCGCCGAAGGGGTCGTAGCCGTCCTCCCCGCCTCGGCCCCGGCCTCGCCCGCGCCCCGAGCCGTCTCCACGCCTGCGGCCACGTCCCCGCCCGCGGCCGCTGTCGTCCACGTCGAGCAGGTAGCCCACGGCGAACTGCACCACGATGGCGACGAACACCAGCCAGTGGAGCGCCTTCGTGACGAGGCCATAGCCGTGCGGACCGTTGCTCATGTGGTAAGCCATGCCTCCGGCCCCGCGCCTTCCGTCACGGCAGGATGGAGTCGACGTATCCGCCGTCCACGCGCACCGCGCCGCCGGTGGTCGCCGAGGCCTGGTCCGAGCCGAGGTAGACCACCATGTTGGCGATCTCCTCCGGTTCGATCAGCCGTTGCAGCAGGCTCTGCGGCCGGTGCTTGCGCATGAACGCCCGCTGGGCCTCGTCCCAGGGCAGGTCCCGGTCGACCAGTTCGTAGACGAAGTCCTCCACGCCGCCTGTGTGGGTGGGCCCGGCGATGACGGAGTTCACCGTGACGCCCGTGCCCGCGGCGTGCTTGGCGAATCCCCGGCTGACCGCGAGCAGCGAGGTCTTGGACATGCCGTAGTGGATCATCTCTGCCGGGGTGACGATCGCCGAGTCGCTGGCGATGTACTGCACGCGTCCCCAGCCGCGTTCGGTCATGCCCGGCAGGAACAGCCGGGTCAGCCGTACGGCGGACAGCACGTTCACCTCGAAGTAGCGCCGCCACTCCTCGTCGCTGATCTCCAGGGGGTCGGCGGAGCCGAAGATGCCGAGGTTGTTGACGAGGATGTCCACCTCGGGCAGCGTCTCGGCCACCTGGTCCGCGCCCTGTTGCGTGCTCACATCCGCCGGCACCGGCACCCATTCGGCGCCGGGCACCTGCTTGGCCAACTCGGCGACGCCCTGCTCGACGCGCTCCGGGCTACGGCCGTTGACGCCCACGCGGGCCCCCGCGCGGGCCAGTCCGGCGGCGATCGCCGCGCCGATGCCCTGGGTGGAACCGGTGACCAGTGCCGTGCGGCCCTTCAGATCGATCTGCATGCCTGGCAGCCCCTTTCCCATACGGATTCGGTGGCTGTGTACCCAGCGATATTGCTTGCACACGCACACTACACGCAATCGCTCATATTGAATGAACGCAATCGAGTTGTGGAAGGGCGAGACGAGGGCGCGTCGGTGAAGAAGGTGCGCCGGCAGCCCCGGCCTCCGATCGCGCCCGAGCGCCCGTCCGGGCGACCATGGCCGAAGGAAGCCAGTCGGCGTCAGGCGCCCGCCGATCCGGGAGGTGACCCAAGCTGCACACTCCGCTCTCGGTGCTCTTCGCGATCTGCGCGGCATTGAGCAATGCCGTCGCGACGGTGCTGCAGCGCAAGGCGGCGCTCACCGTGCCGAGTTCCAAGGGGTTCCGGGCCGGGCTCATCCTCGACCTGCTGCGGCGCCCCGTCTGGCTGGCCGGCATCCTCGCGGTGATCGCCGCCGCCGTCTGCCAGGCGCTCGCACTGGCGACCGGCCCGCTGACGATCGTGCAGCCGCTGTTCATCCTGGAGCTGCCGCTCACCCTCATCGTCGCGTCACTGCTGATGCACCGGCGTCTGCCGGGCAGGGGCTGGCTGGCCGTGGCGGTGGTGGTGGCCGGGCTGGCGGTCGCGCTCGCCGCCGCCTCCCCCAGCGGCAATCGCACGCACGTGGACCTGGACCGCTGGATTCCCGCGCTCGCCGTCTGCATGGGCTTGGTCGCCGGCCTCGCTGTCGCCGCCCTGCGGCGCCCGGAAGGCCGCGCCCGGGCGGCGTGTCTGGGGGCCGCGACGGCGATCAGCTACGCGGTGACCGCGGCGCTGATGAAGGCCGCCACGCACATCCTCGAGGAGCAGGGGCTCGGAGGCTTCCTCTCCGCCTGGCAGACGTACGCCTTCGCCGCGACCGGTGTGTGCGCGCTGTTCCTGCTGGAGAACGCGATGCAGGCCGGGCCGCTGGTCGCCTCGCAGCCCGCGCTCACCCTCGGCGACGCGCTGGTGAGCCTCGCCCTCGGCATCACCCTGTACGAGGAGACCATCCGTTCCGGGTGGTGGCTGCTGCCCCAGCTGTTCGGCGTCGCGCTGATCGCCGCCGGCGTCCTCGCGCTGGCGCGGATTCCGCTCACCCAGGCGATGGTGGCGCCGGAGGAGGGGGCCCGGGCGGAGGAACGGATGCCGTGAGCGGTGCCCTCCCGGCATACGGCGGCGAAGGGCTCCAGGGGGAAGATCCCTAGCCCACCCGGGTCCTCTGGGTCACCCGGACGCAAGCACGGCGGTGCGCCACGTGGCCGACGCCGTCCCGATGGGCCATGTTGCTGACCGTCGAGCCGTGATCGGCACCGGCCGGATCCGAAGGAGGCCCCGCGGTGGGTGAGCTGTACATCGACGGCGAGTGGACACAGGCGACGGCCGGTGGGCGGCGGGAGGTGCTCAATCCCTTCGACGCCTCTGTCGTCACCACGGTCGACGAGGCCGACGCCACGGACGTGGACCGCGCGGTGCGCGCCGCCCGGCGCGCCTTCGACAAGGGTGACTGGGCGAACGCTCCCTCCCGCGACCGGGCCGACCTCCTGCTGCGCGTGCGTGACCTGCTGATGCGCGATCAGGAGGAGATCGCCCACACCGAGACACTCGACACGGGCAAGACGCTCACCGAGGCCCGAATCGACGTGGCGGACGTGGCGAACGCCTTCCGCTACTTCGCCGAGCTCGCGGGCAAGGACGGCGGCCGGATCGTGGACGTCGGCCCGGACGTCCTCAGCCGTGTCGTCTACCAGCCGGTCGGCGTGTGCGCGCTCATCGCCCCCTGGAACTACCCGCTGCTCCAGGCCTCCTGGAAAGTGGCACCCGCGCTGGCCGCAGGCAACACGTTCGTCCTCAAGCCCAGCGAGATCACGCCCCTCACCACGATCGCGATGATCCGGCTCATCGCGGAGGCCGGCGCACCGCCAGGCGTCGTCAACCTCGTGCTGGGCTCAGGCGCGACCGTCGGCGCGGCCCTGACCAGCCACCCCGAGGTGGACCTGGTGTCCTTCACGGGCGGTCTGAACACCGGACGCGCCATCATGGCCAGCGCCTCCGAGGGGCCCCGGAACATCGCCCTGGAGCTGGGCGGCAAGAACCCCAACATCGTCTTCGCGGACGCCGACTTCGACGCCGCCGTCGACTACGCGCTCGACGCCGCCTTCCTGCACTCCGGGCAGGTCTGCTCGGCGGGTTCGCGCCTGCTCGTCCAGGACTCCCTGCACGACCGGTTCGTCGAGGCCTACGCCGACCGTGCGCGGCAGATCCGGCTCGGCAGCGGCTTGGAGGAGGGCACCGAGAGCGGCCCGCTCAGCTCCGCCGAGCACCGCGAGAAGGTCGAGAGCTACATCGCCATCGGCAAGGCGGAGGGCGCCCGGCTCGTCACCGGCGGCACCCGCCCCGACGACCCCGCCCTGAGCGCCGGCTTCTTCCTGCTGCCGACCATCTTCGCCGACTGCGACCGCTCCATGCGCATCGTCCAGGAGGAGGTCTTCGGCCCGGTCGTCACCGTCGAACGCTTCCGCACCGAGGACGAGGCGGTGGAACTGGCCAACGACACCCGCTACGGCCTGGCGGGCGGCGTGTGGACCTCCGACGCGAGCCGCGCCCAGCGCGTCGCCCAGCGGCTGCGCCACGGCACCGTATGGATCAACGACTTCCATCCCTATGTGCCGCAGGCCGAGTGGGGCGGGTTCGGCCGCTCCGGTGTGGGGCGCGAGCTGGGTCCCACCGGCCTGCGCGAGTACCAGGAGGCCAAGCACATCTACCAGAACCTCGCCCCCGCCCGCTCCGGTTGGTTCAAGGGCTGAGGCAAGGCAGCACGCCGCTCGCCACGCGGCACGAGGACCACCGACGCAAGGCCGCCCGCCCGCGGCACGACGGCCACCGAAGAAAGGCACCCATGGCCCCCACCACCGCGCACCTTGCGTACCACCCGGTGGGTACGCGCCGTTCGGGCGCCCCCGACGCCCCGAAGGCCGTCATCACCGGCCTCCCCGGCCACATCGAAAGAGAGGTGCAGCGGTGACCGGCACGCAGCCTCCCGCACCGGCCTCCGGCGTCCCCGGAGGGGAACCGGGCTCGGAGTTCCGCAAGGACATGGGCCCCTGGGCCAACTTCGCCCTCGGCTTCACCTACCTCTCCCCGGTGGTGAGCACGTACACCCTCTTCGGCATCGCGATCGTCGACGGCGGACCGCCGATGATCTGGGCGTTCGTGATCGCCGGCTGCGGCCAGTTCCTGGTCGCGCTGATCTTCGGCGAGATCGTCGCCCAGTACCCCATCGCGGGCGGCGTCTACCCCTGGGCCCGGCGGCTGTGGGGCAAGCGCTGGGCGTGGATGACCGGCTGGGTGTACATGTGGGCGCTGCTGGTGACCATCACCTCCGTCGCGTACGGCGCCGGCCCCTACATCGCCATCCTCTTCGGCTTCGACGCCACCGTGCACACCACCGTGCTGTGCACCGCCGTGCTCATCGTCGTCGCCATCCTCATCAACTACATGGGCACCAAGGCGCTGTCGGCGGCGGCGCTCATCGGTTTCGGCGGCGAGCTCATCGGCGCCCTCGTCGTCGGCATCTACCTGCTGGCCACGCACCGTCACCACAACGTCGGCGTCATCTTCGACACCTACGGCGTCGAGGGCGACGGCTCCTACCTGCCGGCGTTCCTGGCAGCCGCCATCATCGGCCTCTACCAGTACTACGGCTTCGAGGCGTGCGGCGACACCGCCGAGGAGGTCGCTCACCCGGGCCGGGTCATCCCCCGCGCGATGCGCCGCACCATCTACATCGGCGGCGCGGCGGCCACGTTCACCTGTATGTCGCTGCTGCTGTCGGTCACGGACTTCAACGCGATCATCTCGGGCGAGCAGGCCGACCCGGTGGTGACCGTGCTGTACGACGCCATGGGCGAGACCGGGGCCAGGCTGGTGATGGCCGTGGTGCTGATCTCCTTCCTGTCCTGCACGATCAGCCTCCAGGCCGCGGCCGGGCGGCTCATCTACTCCTACGCCCGTGACGAGATGATCGTCGGGCACCGGCTGCTGCGGCGGTTCGTCCACGCCCGTGCGGTGCCGAGCTGGGCGCTGTTCGTGTCCGCGGCGGTGCCGCTGCTCATCGCCTTCGCCTCCCTGCTCTCCGAGGACGCCCTCACCAACATCGTCTCGTTCGCGATCCTCGGTATCTACGGCTCGTTCCAGATGGTGGTCCTGGCCGCGCTGCGCGCCCGGATCAAGGGCTGGCGTCCCGCGGGGGAGTTCACGCTGGGCCGCTGGGGCATGGCGGTGAACGTCGCGGCGCTGGTCTACGGCATCCTGGCCATCATCAACATCTCCTGGGCCCGCACGCCGGAGAAGAGCTGGTGGGAGAACTGGATCGTGCTGCTGTGCGGCGCGGTGGTCGTGGGCACCGGCCTGCTCTACATGTTCACCACCCACCACTACGGCCGCGGCGACGCACTCGCCGGCGACGCCGTGCCGGAAGACCGGAGCAAGGTCTCCAACGGATCGTGACCAGGAGCTGATCCACCACGACAGGCGCGGTCCCGGCCTGAGCCGCTGTCACGAGGCGGCGGGGCCGCGCCCGTCCAGTGCCCGAAGTGCCTCGTCGGCCGCGGCTCGAGTCTCCGCCTCCGCGGCGTCCGAGGCGAGGGCGGTGAGCCGGGCGCGCAGCCGCTCCTCGTTCTGCGGCCGGGTTCCGGTGTCCGCCAGCCAGTGCGCCAGGCCCTCCGCGGCGTGGAAGCGGACCGTCTCGTCCGGGTCGTCCAGGGCATGGACGAAGCGCGCCAGGTCCTGACCGGTGTTCTCGTCGGTGGCGTTGTACGTGTCCAGCAGCGAGAGCGCGGCGGCCCGCACCTCGGCCGAAGGGGTGCGGTCCACTGTCCGCCGCAGCGCGGGCAGCGCCTCGACGAGGCCGATGAGGGCGTTGTGCGTCTTCCAGATCGTGTTCGGATCGGCGACGAGGTGGGCCACCAACGCCTCGGCCACAGCATGGCGTTCCCACAGGCGAAGCCCCTCCTGCACCAGCGCGTCCAGGCCGGCCACCGCACCCGCTCGCACCTCGCCGTCGGGGTCGTCGAGATGCGGCAGCAATAGCCAGACGGCGTCCCATCGCCCCGCCTCCCCAACGGCTTTCGCAGCGGCGGCACGCGTACGGCCGGGCAGCGTGGCGTCGATGAGAGCCGTGCGCAGCACCACGGCGGCGGTCCGCGTCCCCGCGGCTCCCAGCGCATACGCGGCCGAGGGGCCGACGGCGGAGTGGGCGAGCCACCGCGTCGCCGGCACGGTGACCCGTTCCTCGCCCCGCCGGCCGAGAGCGTCCAGCAAGTAGCCCGCGACGTTCGCGTCCCGTTCGTCCTGCAGTGCCCCCACCAAGGCGTCCTGGGTGTGCGCGTCCTCGACGTCGAGCAGCCGACGTGTCACCGCGATCCGCACCTGGGCGGCCCCGTCGCGCAGTCCGGTGACCAGCGAATCGAGCAGGCGCACGGTCGAGTGCCCGGGCAGCAGCTGGAGAGCCTGCACGCGAGCGTCCGGTGCGCCCTGTTCGGCCGTGCGGATCAGCTCCGCGCCGACGGCCGGGTCGTCCTGGAAGCGCCACACGAGTGCACGGGCACGTCCCCACACGGCTCCGTCCGGGTCGCCCAGTAGCGCCACGAGACCCGGAACATCGCCCGGCACGCCCAGGGCCGCCAAGCCGTCCAGGGTGTTGATCCGCAGGTGATGGTCAGGGTCGCGGAGCAGGCGGGAGTAGGCGTCCACGACCGCCGGACCGTCGAGTCCGAGCCGGATCGCGGCGAGCGAGGCCCGGCGCCGTACCCAGGGATCCTCGTCGCCCATCAGGGCGGGCAGCACCATGCGGCCCGCCTCGGCGACCCCGCTCCGGCCGAGCCCCATGGCCACGGCCTCACGCACCTCGGGCGCGGGGTCGTCAGCCGATTCGACGAGCACCCACGCGTGTTCGTCCCGTCCGACCTTCCCGAGTCCTTTCGCCGCGGCTGCTCGCCGCCACGTGTCGCCGGTCCGCAACGCCCGCAGAAAGAAGGCGATTTGCTGCTCCAATCCCATGAACACCCCGAGGAATCAGACCAGCGAGCGGGCCGTAGGTTGTACGGGCGCACCACGTGGGGCGCCTGCGATCGGCCCTAGCTGCCGACCGTCTGCGCCTCGCGGGACCGGTTCACGGTCAGGAGGCTGTGGCCCAGGGGTGTGAGGACGTGCAGCACGGTGTTCCGGTCGCGGATCGAGGCGACCAGCCCTGCCTCCCGCAGGATCCGCACGTGCTCGCTGACCGTCGCCGGGGTCACCCCCGCGCGCCGGGCCACCTCGCTCGTGGTGCACCCGTCCTCCAGGGCCCGGAGCACGGTGGCCCGCCCGTGGCCGAGCAGCCTCGACAGCGCCCGGGATCCGGTGCCTGCCTGGGGAGGCAGCCACCAGCGGTGCGTGCGGGCGACGGGATAGACGAGCACGGGCGGCAGTTTCGGGTCCGTCAGGGTGATCGGTGTCTGCCAGCAGAAGACGGAGGGCACCAGCAGCAGCCCCCGGCCCTCGAGGCGCAGCTCGCGTTGCAGTGGGTACGCCGTCTCCAGCACAGGTGGCCTCCAGCGCATCGACGGGCCCAGCGTCGACAGCAGCGCGTCGACGCCGCCCCGCAGTATTTCCCGCGCCCGCACCGCACGGTCGGCCTCGATCTGCGCCCGTACGGCGGACCAGTGGGGGGCCAGTGCGGCATGGAAGTACCCGTGCAGTGCATGCCCGAGGTTCTCCATCGCGCAGGGCTCGCCGTCGGCGAGCGGGCGCAACCATCTCGGTGCCGCGGTGAGCACGTTCATCTCCCTGCTCAGCCGTCGGCGAGGCGTGGACAGAATCGCCTGCACGCCCTCCGAGAGCCCCTCGGAAGCCTCTGCCGGATTGAGGAAATCGGGAAAACTCCCGCGCGGCGGTGCCAACGCCCGGACGAGGTGCAGCTGTTGCCGGGGCACCCGGTTGAGCCCGGCTCGCGCCTGCGCACGCCAGGCGTCGAATACGGCACGTCCCTGACGCGTCGCCAACAGGTTCACGCTGAGTACGAGCTCCCACAGCGGGTCGGGTGCGGCGGCGACGCGTGTCCTGAGCAGATCTTGGCGCGTGAAGTGCACTCGGAGCACGGAATTCCATCTCAGTCGGTCACGTGATCAACTGAAGTTTCAGCATGGGATGGTCCTCCCGATGGTCGCGGTATTTCGGTGAATCGCGAAATCTCTTTTCACGCCAACTCGCCCGGCGCGCACCGTCGTCCATACGCGTCAGCAGCGACTTTCGGCGCGCGCCGAATCACCTGGCAGGAACGGTCAATGACGGGCAGCCTGAGAGACGTACGCGACCAAGATCTTCGTCATGCCGATCCAGGGGGAAGAAACGATATGCGCAAACGTGCCGCGATCGGGGCAGTGGCCACTGCCGCCTTCGCCACCGTGCTGGTCACCGCGCCGACCGCTTCGGCCGAACCCAATCCGCCCGGCTGTCCGAAAGAGTACTTCTGCGCCTACAGCGGAGAGAACCAGACCGGTCAACTCGTCGTGAAAACCAAGGGGAACTGGAGCGGCAACGTCGCCTTCCGCTCTGCGTTCAACAACGGAAAGGCCTTCCCGGGCGCCGACCACGTCGACGTGACCTACAGCGTCGAGGGCGGCACGGAAACGGCCTGCCTGCACTACAACCCGGGCCCCGGCGCCTACAAGGCGAATGCCGTTCCGGGCACCCGTGTCGTCAAGGTCGTATGGCGCGGCGAGTGCTGACAACGGAGGGATGCTCATCATGCTGACCGGAAAGCGACTCGCAGCCCTGGGCGCCGGGGCCGTCGCGGCCGCCTTCGCCGGCGTCCTCGCCCTCGCCCCCGCGGCGTCGGCGGAAGCCAACCCGCCCGGCTGCGGGAAGGGTTACTTCTGCGCCTACAGCGGCGCCAACCAGACGGGACGGCTCGTCCTCAAGGTCGCGGGCAACTGGTCCGGCAACCTGGCCGTCGGGTCCATCTTCAACAACGGAGTCGTCTACCCGGGCGCCGACCATGTCGATGTGACGTCGTTCCTCGGCGGTCAGCCGTCCACCGACTGCTTCCACTACAACCCCGGCCCGGGCAAGTACAAGGCCAACGCCGAGCCGGGGCTCACCATCACGCGTGTCGTCTGGCGAGGCGAGTGCTGAGCCGCTGACACCGCACGCACATGCAAGGAGACCTGCCCCGCCTATGAAGGCGGGGCAGGTCTCGCTTCCACGGCCGGGACAGACGTACGGCGGGTCAGGCGTTGCGCGCCCGTCCGGACGCGGGATGAGCCACGTAGCCCCCGATGCCGGCCAGGATCCCCGCGGCGGCGACGAGCAGCGCCACGGTGAGCCCCGCACGCAGTAGCAGCGTGCCGACGGCCGCGCCGGCGAAGACCGCCACTAGAGCAGCTGCGCGGTAGGGCTGGGAGGTGTCCGGTGTGCCGCCGCCCAGCTCCGAGTGTCTGACCAGGGTGACGAGCGTGCCGGTCACCAACGTGGTGTTCAGGGCCGCCCCGAGCCGCCACATCGTCGCGCTGCGTACACCCATGGCCAGCGCGGTCAGGGCGATCACGGCATAGTGCCGCGGCGCCAGGTCGCCTCGCACACTGTCCAGTCCGATCGCCGCCAGCGCAGCGGCCACCAGCAGCGTGGACGCGATCGCGGCGGAGGTCAGCAGCCACCGGCGGAGCCGGGCAGCCGTGGCCGCGCCGAGACGGCTGCCGGCCACCGCGCCGACCGCGAAACCGGCGAGTGCCGTGAGCGAACCCAGAGGTGTCAGTCCGACGCCACCGGCGACCGCGAAGCCGAGGAAGAGGATGTTGCCCGTCATGAAGGCGGTGAAGACCTGCCCCAGGCCCAGGAAGGCCACCGCGTCGACGATCCCGGTGACCGCGGTCAGGGCGATCAGCATTTTCGGCAGCGGATCGGAACGAGCCGGTGCGGACATGTACGTCCCCTTCCGCGGCCTTGCGCGGTCACCTCCTGACAGGCCTCACCTCACCACCCCCTACTCCCCCACGCCACCAGAGAGCGCCCGGTCGGCGTCGGCGATCCGCCCCCGCAGCATGAGGTCCAGGACCAACATGAACCATGGCGAAGATTCCCAGCATCACGGAGACCACGGCCGTCCATCCCCTCAGCGAGGAACGGGGGGACGGGACCGGTGCGTCGACCGAAAGGGCAGTGGTGGTTGGCGACATGACATTCCGTCCGTGAAAGGCAGCGCGTCCGGCGGTCAGTCCAGCAGGCTCCATGGGTGGCCGGCTGGCAGAACTGCGACGGCGCCCTTGCCCGTCACGGGTGATGTCGCATTCCCGCAACCCGCCGGACCTCGGGCGAGCGGTGCCCTGGCCGCGTACCACCCGTACGAGCCGCTGGTGATGCGGCGGCGGCGGGTCGGGCGCAGACTGGACGGGTGAGTGGCACCTCTCTGGGGCGTGGCGAAGCCGCGCCCGAACCTCGGTCCGCACCACGACAGACCTTGGCGCTCACGGCCATGATGTTCGCGGTTGCGATGACGTTCATCGACCAGACCATCGTCGCCATCGCCGCCCCGGACATCGTCCGTGAACTGGGTCTGTCAGCCTCTGGCATGCAGTGGGTCGTGAACGCCTATCTGCTGTCCCTGGCCGCCTTCTTCGCCTTGGGCGGCCGTCTCGCGGACCTCTACGGGCCGCGCCGGGTGGTCGTGATCGGCACCCTGGTCTTCGTCGTCTCGTCGGTGCTGTGCGGCTGCGTCCCCGAGGGCGACGCGGCGCAGAGCTGGCTGATCGCCTTCCGGGCCACCCAGGGATTCGGGGCGGCACTGCTGTTCCCCGCGGCGCTGGCCGTGGTGGTGGCGGTGTTCCCGCGCGAGCGGCGCGGACGTGCCCTCGCCCTGTTCTTCGGGATCTCCGGCGCGCTGACGGCCATCGGACCGCTACTGGGCGGCTGGCTCACGAACTGGACCTGGCGCGCGGTGTTCTGGGTCAACGTCCCCGTGGCCATCGTGGCCCTGGCCCTCACGGTATTCGCCCACATCGCCGACCGGCGACGACCCGGCACGCTCGACGTCCGGGGTGCCGTTCTGATCGTCGTCGGCATGGGTCTGAGCGTCCTCGGCTTTCAGCAGGCGTGGTCCTGGGGGTGGGACAGCCCGGCGACCTGGGCCTGCATCGTCGGCGGTCTCGCGGTGCTCTGCGCGTTCGTCGCGTACGAACGGCGCCTGCACCATCCGCTGATCGACCTGCGCGTCTTCAAGGACCGGGCGTTCACGGTGGACACGGTGGTGCTCTTCTTCGCCATGCTCGCCTTCGTCCCGCTGTTCTTCTTCGCCTCCGTGTACGCCCAGGTGTGCCTGAGTGCCTCGCCGAACCAGGCGGCGCTGTTCCTGCTCTACTTCTTCGCGGGCTTCGCGATCGCCTCGCAGTGGGGCGGCCGGATCCTCGACAAGCAGGGCGCCCGGCCGGCGCTGAAGATCGGCTGCGTCCTGGGCTGCGTCGGCTTCGCCCTGTGGGCCGAGAAACTCACCGATCTGAGCATGCACGACCAGTGGCCGTACGCCGCCCTTGCCGGCGCGGGCATCGGCTTCATCCTCGCCCCCGCCTCCACGGACGCCGTCAACCGGGCGATCGGCCCCTCCTACGGGGAGGTCACCGGAATCACCCAGACGGTACGCAATTACGCGGCGAGCGTGGGCCTGGCCGTCCTCGGCACCGTGCTGACGCACCGCACCAACTCCAACGTGACGCAAACCCTGGAAGCCCGCGGCTTCCCGCCCGACGTGGCGGAAAACGTGGCCCGCAACATCAGTGAGTCCATCACGGGCACGGGCGACAACAGTTCACCCACCGGCACGGGACCCGCCGCCACGGCTCTGCGCGATTCGATGGACGCGGTGCGCATGGACTTCGCCGAGGCCAACCAGTGGGTGTTCTACGGCATGGCCATCGCCCTGGGCATCGGCTTCCTGTGTGCCCTGCGCCACCCGGGCGGGCGCGCGGAGACGCCCACCTACGCCGAATCATCGGCGACGGCACCACCACAGGAAGCGACACAAACCCCCGCAGGACAGCCTGACCGGCGAACAGGTCCGTGACGTAACGGTCGGGTCCACCTTCGCCGTGGGGCCGGCCGGATCCCGTTACTTGAGTGACCGCCGGTCAGTCGTCACACGTCGTGCCGTCACACGTCGTGCGGCCCATTGCCGATGCCCGGCGCCGTCGGGCCGAGACCGCCGGTGAGACGGCGGTAGGCGGCCCGGGCGTGAAGCAGGCGGGCCAGAGCCGTACCGACCAGGGCCGCGGCCAGGAGGCAGGTCAGCCAGAAGGTGTCTCGGTGCCCGACCCAGGTGAGGATTCCGGCGGGCGGGATGGCGAAGCCGTTCAGGAACAGCCAGCACAGGAGGGCCGTGCCGGGAGCCGCGGTGAAGCGGGCGCACAGGCCCAGCAGGGCGGCCAGCAGGGACAGTAAGGCCAGGGCGAGCCCGGGTCGGTCCGTGCCCACGAGGGAGTTGAGCAGTGCCACCAGCACCAGCGCCCCGCCGAAGGCCGCGGCCCACACCAGCGGGGTGGCGACGGGCCGGGGAACGGGCCTGGCACCGGAGCTGAGGGACACCCACTCGATCATCCTGACGTTCCTCCCCGATCTCCCGCGACCCATTGTTCCAGGCAGCCCTGGGTCACCTGCCCGGCCTTCGGTTCCGGGCGCTCGTTAGGGTGTCATTAAAGGTTGTCCAAAGAAACACTCGAACCAGACAGGGGGACCGTGGTGGGCGCTCCACGCCTGAGCAGTACGCCGTTGCCGGGGATCGGGGTCCGTTACGACCTCACCACCCGGGAGCAGCGTCGCGTGTCCGTGGTCGCGCACCGGGACGGGTCGCGGACGCTGAACGCGTACCAGCAGGACGATCCGGACGCGTGTGCGCTGTCGGTGCGGATGACGTCGGGAGAGGCGGAGGCCCTCATCGACGCGCTGATGCCGGCGCACCACAGCCCGAACCTGCTGTCCACCACCGACCTGGGCCTGGTGGCCGAGCGGGTCGAGCTGTCGGCCACCTCGCACTGGAACGGGCGGGTGCTGGGCGAGACCCGGATGCGTACCGAGACCGGTGTGTCCATAGTGGCCGTACTGCGCCGCGCGGAGGCCATCCCCTCGCCGGCACCGGACTTCCGGCTGGCGGGCGGTGACACCCTGATCGTGATCGGCACCCGCGAGGGCGTGGAGGCTGCCGCCGCGATACTCGGACAGGAGTGAACGGCGTGCACTCCTCCGCTGTCTTCCTCATAGAGTTCGGCGCCATCATCCTCGGCCTGGGCCTGCTCGGCCGGTTCGCCGCACGTTTCCAGTTCTCCCCGATACCCCTGTACCTGCTGGCCGGACTCGCCTTCGGCGAAGGCGGGCTGCTCCCGCTCGGCACCAGCGAGGAATTCGTCGCCATCGGCGCCGAGATCGGCGTGATCCTGCTGCTGCTGATGCTCGGCCTCGAGTACACGGCCAGTGACCTGGTCTCCAACCTCAAGACCCAGTACCCGGCCGGCCTCGTCGACGCCGCGCTCAACGCCCTGCCCGGCGCGGCCATGGCCCTGCTGCTGGGCTGGGGCCCGGTCGCCGCCGTAGTCCTGGCCGGTGTCACCTGGATCTCGTCGTCCGGCGTCATCGCCAAGGTCCTCGGCGACCTCGGACGGCTCGGCAACCGCGAAACCCCGGTCATCCTCAGCATCCTGGTCCTCGAGGACCTCTCCATGGCCGTGTACCTGCCGATCATCACCGCGCTGCTCGCGGGGGCCGGTCTGGCGGCGGGCAGCGTCACCCTCGCCATCGCACTCGGCGTCGCCGGACTCGTCCTCCTGCTCGCGGTGCGCTACGGGCGCCACATCTCCCGCTTCGTCTCCAGCGACGACCCCGAGAAGCTGCTCCTGGTCGTGCTCGGCCTGACCCTCCTGGTCGCGGGCATCGCCCAGCAGCTCCAAGTGTCGGCGGCGGTCGGTGCCTTCCTGGTCGGCATCGCGCTGTCCGGCGAGGTCGCCGAGGGCGCGCACAATCTCCTGGCGCCTCTCCGGGACCTGTTCGCCGCGGTGTTCTTCGTCTTCTTCGGCCTGCACACCGACCCCGCGAGCATCCCGCCGGTGCTGCTGCCCGCGCTGGCCCTGGCCGTCGTCACCGCCTTCACGAAGATCGCCACCGGCTACTGGGCGGCCAAGCGCGCGGGAATCTCCGCCAAGGGCCGCTGGCGCGCGGGCGGAACGCTGGTGGCCCGCGGCGAGTTCTCCATCGTCATCGCAGGACTCGCCGTCACCGCGGGCATCGAGCCGTCCCTCGGCCCGCTCGCCACCGCCTACGTCCTCATCCTGGTCATCCTCGGCCCGCTCACCGCCCGCTTCACCGAGCCGGTGGCCATGCTCCTGACGGCCCGTCTGGGCCAGCCCGCGCCGACGGCGCACGTACCGGCCACGAGAGAGGCAACTCCTGCGGCGCCGCTCGAAGCGGTGGACGATCAGGACACCGTCGGCCGGTCATGAGCGAGCGCAGCCACCGGGGCTGAACCCGGATGCTCACAGAGGTCTGTTCGGCCAGTCCAGGAGGCGGGCGCCGATGACCGCCGTCTGCAGGGCGTGGCGGTGGGCGGGATCGGTGGGGTCGCTGCCGGTCAGGGTGCGGACGCGGGCCAGCCGGTACGTCAGCGCGCGCACGCTGAGCGACAGGTGCCGGGCCGCGGCGGCTGCCACACAGCCGGTGTCGAAGTACACGGTGAGCGTGTCGAGCAACGGCTGCGCGCCGCCGCGCGCCTGCTCCAGCGGGCCCAGGGTGTTGTGGACCAGGTCGACCAGTGCCTGCCGGTCGCGGGCCAGTACGGGGAAGACGAGCAGGTCGGCGGCCCGCAGCAGGGGATCGTCGAGGCCCATGCGCCGGGCCACGTCGAGGGCGTTGAGGGCCTCTTCGTAGCTGTGGCCGATACCGACCGCGCCCTGCCGGGGCCGGCCCACGGCGACCTGGCCGACGCCGGTGGCGGCGTGCGCGAGCCTGGCGAAGTGAGTGAGGACGCCGTCCTGATCGCCGGGGGCGATGCATACCATCCGCCCGTCCTTCGTGGTGAACAGGATGCGCCGGTTCTCGAAGCGTGCGAACAGCTCCCCCGCCACCTGGCGGGGTACCGGGTCGGTCTCGTCGTACTTCTGCGGCCCCTCGGCAACGGCGACGGCGTGAGCGCGGGACAGCCGCAGCCCGAACCGTTCGCAGCGCGCGGCGAGATGACCCGGATCGCCGCGTCCGTGGAGCAGGTCGTCGATGAATTCGCGGCGGGCGGCCTCTTCCTTGCGGATGATGAGCCGCTGCGCGCGTTCGTATCCGTCGGCGAAGGCGTCCACCGCCTGCTCGATGACGGCGAGGACGCTGTCGGGGTCGGCCTGGACGGGCCGGTCGCGGCGCCCGGCCGCGAGATGGGCGCGCACCAGGGCACGCCAGCCGTGCCCCGCCTCGGCCGCCCTGGCGCCGAGGGCACTGCGGGACTCGACCTCGTCGCGGGTCAGACGGCGGCCCGTGACGGCGGCGTCCGCAAGGATCCGCTCGAAGCCTTCGAGGAACACGTCGGTGGCGCACTCCATCGTCGTCACGTTCTCCCCCTTCGCCGACGGCAGTTGTCGTCGGCCGGCGGCGCCGGGCGCGGGCGGCGGCGATCCGGCCGACGTCACGCCCACGCACCCCGGGCTGTGCGGCTCAGCCGTTCGCATGCGCGACCTCGGCCGATTCGGCCACCTTCGTCGCGGCCGGCGTTTCGCGCGGTGAGCGGCGAGCGAGACCGCGGGTCAGGGGCTCGGTCCAGCGGGCGGCGAGCGGTCCGAGTACGACCAGGATCAGGACGTAGGCCGTGGCCAGCGGGCCGATGCGCGGCTCGACGCCGACGGTGAGCCCGGCGATCACGATGGAGAACTCGCCCCGCGCCACCAGGGTTCCGCCTGCCCGCCAGCGTCCCTTGCGTGAGATGCCGGCTCGGCGGGCGGCCCAGTAGCCGGTGGCGATCTTCGTCAGGGTGGTGACGGCGGCCAGGGCGAGGGCGGGTACCAGTACGGGCGGGATGTCCGCGGGGTCGGTGTGCAGGCCGAAGAAGACGAAGAACACCGCGGCGAACAGGTCCCGCAGTGGGGTGAGGAGATTGCCGGCACCTTCGGCGACCTCGCCGGACAGCGCGATGCCGACCAGGAAGGCACCGACCGCCGCCGACACCTGGAGCTGCTGGGCGATGCCCGCGACGAGCAGAGTCAGGCCGAACACGACCAACAGCAGCATCTCCGCGCTGTCCGAGGAGACCGCACGGCTGACGAGGCGGCCGTGGCGCAGCGCCACGTACAGCACCGCGCCGACCGTGCCGAGGGCGATCAGCAGGGTCAGGGCGCCGCCCGCGAGGCTTACTCCGGCCAACAGGGCGGTGAGGATGGGAAGGTAGACGGCCATGGAGAGGTCTTCAAGGACGAGTACGCCGAGCACGACCGGGGTTTCGCGGTTGCCGAGTCTGCGCAGATCCCCGAGGACCTTGGCAATGACGCCGGACGAGGAGATCCAGGTGACCCCGGCGAGGGCGACGGCGGCGACCGGGCCCCAGCCCAGCAGCAGGGCCATCGCGGCGCCGGGGGCGGCGTTCAGGACGAAGTCGACCGCGCCGGAGGGGTATTGGGTCTTGAGGGTGTCGACGAGTTCGGAGGCGCTGTACTCCAGGCCGAGCAGGAGCAGCAGCAGGATGACGCCGATCTCTGCGCCGGTGGCGACGAACTCCTCGCTGGCCTGAAGAGGAAGGATGCCGCCGTGGCCGAAGGCGAGTCCGGCGAGCAGATACAGGGGTATGGGCGAGAAGCCCACCCGGCCGGCCAGGCGGCCCAGCAGCCCCAGGGCGAGGATGATCGCGCCGAGTTCGATGAGCATGGCTGTGGTGTGGTGCACGGGCGTCTGACCTCCGTGATCGGTTCGGTGGCGGCGTCTGTGCCAGGTGCGGTGCCGGCGGCCGGAGTTGAGCTCCGGGAGTGCCTGGGCGCGGTCGCGGGTGCGGGCAACCGCTCGGGCCGGTCGGCTCGGTGGCGTCGTACGGCGAGACGGTGTTGAGGTCCGTCTGCGCGAGCCGAGTGAGCGGCTGCGCGCATGGCTAGGTGAAGTGGTGTCCTTGCGGCGGGACTGGGACGGGCCTGCCGGTGGGCCCGGAGCGCGGCATGCCGGGTGACGGGCCGTGCTGTGGCCGGTTGTCCTCGTCGGGCGCGGTGCGCGTCAGCGCGCGGCGCGGCCCTTCAGGCCGACGGCGCTGTCGGTATCAGGAACGCCGTCGCGGGCGGCGTTCTCGACGCGTGCGGGGATCTCGACGCGCGCACGGATGACCGGACCCATGTCACGCCCCCCATCACGTCGGCCGGAATCGGCACGACCACCAACGACTGAGCAACCCCTCGCTCAACGGAGCGTAAGGGCTCGGTAAAGAATTCTAGCGCATGCCAAATTCCGATGATCATACGGAAGTTGTCGTACCCGTGGCCGCCCCGCTCCGGGCGCGTCAGCGTCGCGGTGGGCAGTGGCGCCCTGTTCGCGGGCGATGCGGGTCGAAGAGCTGCCCGGCGATGCCGGTGAGGACCAGGCCGGCGGCGATGAGCAGTCCGTCGGCAACGACGATTCCGGTGATCAGTACGGCCACCGCACCCGTCAGCATCCACCAGGCGCCGGTGCGGCGGTACTCGCGAGGGCTGGTGGGCCGTCCGGCGCCCAGCGCCCGGGCGAAGCGAGGGTCATCACGCGCGAGTCGTGCCTCGAGCGCGCCCAGACCCTCGTCGTCGGACTGAGGCATGGCTCCCCCTTCCCCGGGGCCCGACATCCGCACCAGCTCCGCGACGGGAGCGGCCCGCTCCGGCATCGTCCCGGCCGCTCCCGCCATCAGGCCCAACTCCCATCTTTCCTGGGGGTGGACCTGCACAAACGCGTGGTGACGGACCTGCACGAACACTGCCGACAACGTCCGTGCCACGCGCACGGACTCTGATGAGCGAAGGCCGTCAGGCCGGCGCCGGCCGCAGTCAGCCCGGGTAGCGGGCGGGCCGGCCCACGGGCGGCGGCGGTGCCAGTGGTTCCGTCACACGGCGGAAGACTCGCTGGACCGCGGGAGCGCAGAGCACGGAAATTACCGCGACCGCGATCAGTGTGACGGTGATCTCACCTGCGGGTTCCCGGATCCAGGCGTGGTCGTACCAGCCGAAGTACTTGGCCGCCTGAGCCACGAACCCGTGCAGCAGGAAGCCGGACAGGGTGCCGGCGCCCAGCACCGTGAACCAGGTCCGGCGCCCGGGCACACAGGCGAGGAAGGCGGCTACCAGGACGACCGAACAGCCGAAGGTGGCCAGGGTCATCAGAGGGCCGTACCAGGCGGGTGCGGCAAGCCCCTGGGCGCTCTCACTGTGGAAGAACCAGCCGTAGTCCATCCTCGAGACGGCCCAGTACGCCACCACGAGGGCGCAGCCGAGGACCGGCAGGGCGAGGGTGCGCGCCTCACGGCGGCGGGCCAGGAGGAAGTGCCCCGGCTTCAGTTGCAGGCCGAGCACGAAGTACGGCAGGAACTGCAGGACCCGCTGGAGACCGAGGTCGTTGCCGATCGAGGGCGAGAGGGTGGCCAGCATCGCCACGCCGAGAGCGAGCGGCAGCGGCCACCGCACCAGCCGCCAGATCGGGGCCGTCAGCCGCCAGACGAACAGGGCCGCCAGGAACCAGGTCAGGTACAGCGGGTCCAGCAGGCTGATCGGCCGGTCCGGATCCTGGCTGGTCCACCGCGTGAAGAGGGTGTACGCCACCTCGAAGACCACATACGGGACCATCACGCCGGTGAGCAGCCGCCCGATCTTCCGGGGTTCCGCTTCGAACCCGCGCGAGAAGTAGCCCGAGATGACCGCGAACACCGGCATGTGGAAGGCGTACACGAGCATGTACAGCGCGGTGACGGTCCGGCTGCCCTCCCGCAGCGGCTCCCAGGCGTGACCGGCCGCCACCAGGAGGATCGCCAGGTACTTGGCGTTGTCGAGGAAGGGATCCCGCCGCTCGGCCCGTCTCTCCGCCATCTCCGCGGACGGCAGCGGTGACTGCCTTCGCTCCGGTGCGAGTGTGACAGTGGGTGCGGGTGTGGCGTCAGCGGACATCGCCAGCACCCTAAGCACATTCCCCCACGCCGGTTCAAGCACACCGTGTGCTGACACACACGTATGAGCCACCCCTCACGACGGCCGCCACTCCGGTCCCTGCCGGAACTGCTAACTTCTACATTACTGTAGAAGATGCGGCCGCCTGCTTGGCGGCCGCAAAGCAGCCCCGTACCCCGTTTGGAGTTCTCATGGCCCTGTGGGACCGCGTCAAGGAGTCCGCATCGACGATGCAGACCCAGTTGATGGCGAAGAAGAACGACCTCAAGAGTGGCGCCTTCCGCGACGCGAGCATGGCGATGTGTGCGCTCGTCGCCGCCGCAGACGGCACCGTCGACCCTTCCGAGCGGCAGCGGGTTGCCCAACTGATCGCCACCAACGAGGTGTTGCAGAACTTCCCCGCCGAGGAGCTGCGCCGGCGCTTCGAGGAGAACCTGAACCGGCTCACCACCGACTTCGACTTCGGCAAGGTGAGCGTCATGCAGGAGATCGCCAAGGCGAAGAAGAAGCCCGCCGAGGCGCGCGCCGTCATCCAGATCGGCATCGTCATCGGCGGCGCCGACGGCGACTTCGACAAGGACGAGCAGGCCGTGGTGCGGGAGGCGTGCTACGCGCTCGACCTGCCGCCGCACGAGTTCGGCCTCTGAGGATTCGGCCTCGCCCTCAAAGGGCGGACGCAGCCGGCCACCGGTTGTCGCCGGGGCGGGCGGCGTCAGCCCTATGGGCTCGCGTCCGCCCCGGCGCTGCGGATCAGCGGATGTCGTCGAGGTCGAGGTCCTTGCCGACGACCAGGGTGACCGCACCCGCCCCCGCGGCCGAGTCCGGCGTGGCCCGGACGCCTGGCAGCCGGGCGGCGAGCGCCTTGGCCTGCTTCTCCAGGCCCGCCGGGTAGGTGACCTTCGTGGTGCCGCTGTTCTGGGGGGCGTTGCCCGTGCCCGCGACGGTCACGCCGGCCGCGCGCAGCTTCTCCGCGACGGTGCCGGCCAGCCCCGAGACCCCCGTGCCGTTGAGAACCTGGACGCGCACGGAGGAGGCGTACACGGGATTCTTCGCGTCCGCCTCAAGGCGCTTCTTGTCGACCTCCCTGTCCCTGGCCAGGGAGTTGAACAGCTCGGTGGCCTGCGGGAACTGCCAGACGACGTTGGCCTTGTCGGAGGGCACGTCCGCCTCGCGCGGGTAGTTGGGGACCGTGAGGAAGGTCAGACGGTCGCTCGGGATTCCCTTGAGCTCCGACGCGAGGCCGTACAACGGCTTGATGCCGGCGAGATCGGGGTCCGTGGTCAGGGACTTGGTGGCCGACTGCAGGAAGCCGTAGAGCGCCTTCGGGCTGGTCAGTTTGGCCTGTGCCTTCTCGGCGAGGGCATCCATGAACTCCTGCTGGCGCCCGATGCGTCCGATGTCGGAACCGTCGCCCACTCCGTAGCGGACGCGCACATAGCCGAGCGCCTTCTCGCCCCCGACCGTCTGGCAGCCGGGCTCCATGTCCAGTCGGGCCTTCTTGGAGTGGATGGCCTGCTCGGGGCAGACCTCGATGCCGTCCAGGGCGTCGACCATGCCCTTGAAGCCCTGGAAGTCGACGGACATGAAGTGGTCTATGCGCAGGCCCGTGTTGGCCTCGACCGTCTTGATGGAGCAGGCGGCCGCACCGGCGACCTCGCCGCTGGTGCCACCGAGCGCGAACGCCTCGTTGATCTTGTAGTGGTGTGGCTCGGAGGTGCTGCCGTCGCCCTTGTCGCAGGCCGGTACCTCCACCCAGGAGTCACGGGGGAACGACACCACCGTGGCCCATTTCCGGTTCGCGGGGACGTGCAGCACCATCAGCGTGTCCGACTGCATGGTGGTCAGGTCCTTGCCGTACTCGGCGTTGGCGCCGTCGCGGCTGTCGGAGCCGACGACCAGGATGTTCTTCGACCCCGGGCTGAGGTTCTCCGGCCGGTCGCCGCCGATCTTGTCATCGACGTCGGCGGACTTGATGTTGTCGTTGAGGTCCTGGTAGACCCAGGCGCCCACCCCGGCTACTCCGAGGACGACGGCCGACGTCACCCCCACCCCCCACGCCAGGATCCTCCCCCGCCGCGTCAACCGGGTCTTCCCCTCGCCGCCCGGCATGCGTCGGCGTTTCCCCGTCCCCGTCACCTGCGCCCCCTCGATAGATGAATGGCCGAAGCCCGAACCCCTCACCCCGAACAGACGACGATCTTCGCAACATCCGTTGCCTGGATCGCAGGAACCGCCAAAATTCCCGTGCCGGCACCCTGGTGCTCGGTCTACCGGGAAGCCCAACGCCCGCTCGGAAACCCACCGTTCACAGAGGCGTCGCCGCGCGCAGAATGAGGACCATCGTCACCGCCGAGTTCGCGGATGACATCGCCGAGACGGCCGTACCCGCGGCCGCGCACCACGCCGCCAGGCCCACCGAGGTGAACAGCGACGGCCAACGACGGCCCTGCGGGGCGGGCGCAAGCAGTGCGGCCACCCGGCGCGGCACCGGTCCCGCCGCCGCGAAGCCCGCCAGCGTCGCGACCGGAGTGCCCCGGGACACCAGCGCCGCCTTGCCGATCGCGCTCGCCACCGTCCGGCGGCTGCCGATCGCCCGGGCAGCCTCTTCGTCCGCCCAGCGTTCCGTGGTGTACGACACCACTGTGCGCAGCGGGCGCAGGAAAGGGTTGGCCCGCGCGGCCAGTTGGACGGCGAGCAGGAAACGGTGGTGCCGCGCGGCCAGATGGGCCCGTTCGTGAGCGAAGAGCGCCCGGCGTTCGGCGGGTTCGAGGCAGTCCAGCAGCCCCGTGGTCACCACCACCCGGTCCCGCCGGCCACCCGGCAGCGCGTACGCATACGGCGCCTCGTCGGGGAGTACGACCACCCCCGTGCCCGGCAGCCCGGTGAGTGCCCGGTGGGCGTGGCGGCGCACCCGGCCGTGCCGCCACAGCGTCCGTCCCCAGGCGACGACCACCGCGCACAGCGCCGGGATGGCCGCCTTGCCGACGATCTCGTCGTACGGCACGGCCGCCCGCACCTCCGGGTCCGACCAGCCGTCGGGCAGCGGATTGCCGGGCAGTTGGGCGGTGCCGACCACCATCGCCAGGCCCAGACAGACCGTGCTGCACACCGCCATCACGGCGGCGACAGCGGTGAGCAGCCGGGTCGCGGTGCGGGGATGCAGGTGCTGCTCGGCGAGGCGTGCGATCGGCCATGCCGTGAGCGGCAGAACGAGCGGGAGAAAGACGACGACCCCCATGAGGTGTCAGTGGTCCCCTTCACTCCGGGTCCCGCCCGGTTCGCTTCCCTGCTGACCCAGCAGTTCACGCAGGAGCCGCTCGTCGTCCGGCCCCAGGCTTGTGACGAAGCTGGCGAGCACGGCCCCGCGGTCGCTCTCGGCATCCAGCACCCTGCGCATCCGGTGCGCCGCGAGGCCCGCCTGGTCCGAAGCCGACGTCCACGCGAAGGAGCGGCCCGCACGCTCCCGGGTCACCGCGCCCTTGGCCAGCAGTCGGGTCAGGATCGTGATCACCGTCGTATAGGCGAGGTCATCGCCGAGCCGTTCCTGTACCCAGCCGGCCGTCGCCGGACCGTCCGCCTCCCGCAGCGCCGACAGGACCAGCGCCTCCAGTTCGCCCTGTCCCCGGCGCCGGGAACGCTGCCGGTCATCCGCCATGCCCTGTCTCCCTTCCGCTGACCTGCGCGTCATGTGCGATACATCGAGCGGTACATCGTAAGGAAAGCAGAAGGCGGACTTCCATTCCTTCTACAGTGATGTAGATTTCAGAGGACCGCAAGCAGCGCGACCACCTCACGCGAAGGGGAGAGCATCAGTGGGAGTTTCCCTGTCCAAGGGCGGCAACGTCTCGCTCAGCAAGGAGGCACCGGGCCTGACGGCCGTCCTGGTCGGACTGGGCTGGGACGTGCGCACCACCACCGGCACCGACTACGACCTCGACGCCTCCGCCCTGCTAGTGAACGCCTCCGGCAAGGTCCTGTCCGACCGGCACTTCGTCTTCTACAACAACCTCACCAGCCCGGACGGTTCCGTGGAGCACACCGGTGACAACCTCACCGGTGAGGGCGAGGGCGATGACGAGTCCGTCAAGGTCGATCTGGCGGCCGTGCCCACCGACGTCGACCGGATCGTGTTCCCGGTCTCCATCCACGACGCCGAGAACCGCGGCCAGAGCTTCGGGCAGGTCCGCAACGCCTTCATCCGCGTCGTCAACCAGGCCGGCGGCGCCGAGATCGCCCGCTACGACCTGTCCGAGGACGCCTCGACCGAGACGGCCATGGTCTTCGGCGAGTTGTACCGCCACGGCGCCGAGTGGAAGTTCCGAGCCGTCGGACAGGGGTACGCCTCCGGGCTCGCCGGGATCGCCGCCGACTTCGGTGTCGACGTCTGACAGCGGGCCCCGCTCGGCCGTGGGACCCTGATCCCCCTGCTCCACCTGCGCCAACACCTCACCCAGCCCACCAGAAGGACGGGACCCACATGTTCGGACTGAGCGAATTCGCGATCATCCTCCTCGTCGTCATCGCCGTCCTGTGCGCGAAGAAGCTCCCCGAACTCGCCCGTTCGGCGGGCAAGTCGGCGCGCATCCTGAAGTCCGAGGCCAAGGCGATGAAGGACGAGGACACTCCCGGGGCGCCCCGCGTGATCCAGGGGGAGACCGTCGCGCCCGAGGGACCGCGGCCCCAGAGCTCGGGTGCGCAGTAGGGCGGAGCGGCACGAGAGAGCGAAAGGGCTCCCACAAGGCACTTCCTTGTGGGAGCCCTTCGCCGTGCTGCCTGCCGGTGAAGGTTGAGAAGACGATCACGAGCAGGACATCCGCGGCGTGTTACGGCATCACGGCGCCAGAAGCAGGCTGTCGCCCCGCTCCTTGGCGGCGGCGTAACGCTTGGCAACGTCCTGCCAGTTGACGACCTGCCACATGGCCTCGATGAAGTCGACCTTCTGGTTCCGGTACTGGAGGTAGAAGGCGTGCTCCCAGGCGTCGAACACCAGGACCGGCGTCGAGCCCTGGCCGACGTTGCCCTGGTGGTCGTAGACCTGCTCGACGATGAGGCGGCCACTGAGCGGCTCGTAGGCGAGCACGCCCCAGCCGGAACCCTGGGTCGTGGCCGACGCCTTGGACAGCTGGGTCTTGAAGTTCGCGAAAGAGCCGAAGGACTCGGCGATGGCGTCCGCGAGTTCGCCCACGCCGTCCTTCTCCAGCGGCTCGCCGCCGCCCTCGCCCGTCATGTTGTGCCAGTAGATCGAGTGCAGGATGTGGCCGGAGAGATGGAAGGCCAGATTCTTCTCCAGGCCGTTGATCGAGCCCCACGACTCCTTGTCCCGCGCCTCGGCGAGCTGCTCCAGCGTGTCGTTCGCGCCCTTCACGTACGCCGCGTGGTGCTTGTCGTGGTGCAGCTCGATGATCTCGGGGCTGATGACCGGGGCGAGCGACGCGTAGTCGTACGGAAGCTCCGGGAGCGTGTAAGTCGCCATGTCCAACGTCCTCCGACGTTATTGCGAATGGTATGCAGCTGCACGTTAACAGTAGGAGCGACGGCTTTTCGATCAGGCATTGGACCTAGGACCTGCGCCGTGTCGCAGGGCAGCACCACTGCTCGCCGAGCCCTCCACGGCGGGCCGGGCCAGGCCCGCCGTCCACTTCTCCTCGATGCGGCCGACCTTCCAGACCAGCAGGGCCAACGCCCAGGTGGCGAAGAAGAGGCCGACGATGAGGTAGCCGATGATGTTCAGGTCGAGGCCGGTGACCCAGTCCCAGAACGGGCCGTGCAGGTCCGCCTTCTCGGCGATCAGGCCGAGCAGTTCGACGGTGCCGATGATGAGGGCGACGGCGACCGACAGGCCCGTGATGGTGAGGTTGTAGTAGACCTTGCGGACCGGCTTGGAGAACGCCCAGCCGTAGGCGAAGTTCATGAACGAGCCGTCGATGGTGTCGAGCAGCGACATGCCGGCCGCGAACAGGAGCGGCAGGCACAGGATCGCGTACCAGGGCAGCCCCGATGCCGCGCCCGAGCCGGCCAGGACGAGGAGCGCGATCTCGGTCGCGGTGTCGAAGCCGAGGCCGAAGAGGACGCCCAGGGGGTACATCTGCCAGGGCTTGGTGATCGACTTCATCAGACGGCCGAGGAGGCGGTTCATGAAGCCCCGGTTGTCGAGCTGCTCTTCGAGGGCGGCCTCGTCGAAGTGACCGGTGCGCATCTGCCGGAACACCTTCCAGATGCCGGCCATGATCACGATGTTGATGACCGCGATGAGGTAGAGGAACGTCCCCGAGACCGTCGTGCCGATCCAGCCGGTCACGCTGTGCAGTGCGGAGTCGTCGTTCTGCACCGGGTCGGCCAACGCCTTGACGCCCAGGGAGAGCAGGAAGGCCAGGGCGAAGACGATCGAGGAATGACCGAGGGAGAACCAGAAGCCGACCGACAGCGGGCGCTGCCCCTCGCCCATCAGCTTGCGGGTGGTGTTGTCGATGGCGGCGATGTGGTCGGCGTCGAAGGCGTGGCGCATGCCGAGGGTGTAGGCGGTGACGCCGATGCCGATTCCGAAGGTCTTGCTGCCGAGGCTGTAGTGCTCGGGGGCGACGATGACCACGAGGGTGAACCAGCCGATGACGTGCAGCGCGAGGATGAACGCGGCCATTCCGCCGAGGCTCGCCCACTCCTTGCGGGTCATGGACGTACGGATGCGATGCCACGAGGAAGTCATGGAGTGGGGGCCTCACTACTGGTCCGATGGCTGTTCTCAGCCGCGCAGCCCAGGTTTCTGCCGGCCAGTTGCAAGAACAACGCAGGGGCGGCAAAGCCCACGTCAGGATTGAGTCAGCGTGCCGGTGCCGAACCGGCGCCGCTGGACGTGTCGATCGATCCGTCCGCGCCGTTGATGGACATCCGCGTCTTCTAGGACTGGGCGCTGCTCCCCCACACCTCCCTGCGGTCCGTGTACGCCAACGCCCTCTGCGACCCACCCTGGGACGAGGACGAGGAGCCGACCTGCTGGAAGCGGGCCCCGCAGACGCTCCCGAAGGCCGTTCCTGGCTGCTCACCTCCGTCCAGTCGGGGCGAGCCATGACCTTCCACCGCCCCCAGGGGTGGACCCAGTCCACCCACCCCTCCCCCGACGGCAAGGGCATCGTGAACAGCAAGGTCCGAGCCCGGTCACGCCCGCCCGTCGTTCTCGACCTCGACCGGATACGGCACGAACGTGCTGCTGTGCTCGTCGACGGCGAGTGCCCGGCCCAACGGAGGAGCCGCCCGCTGAGGACAGTCGAGGCGTTCACAGACGCGGCAGCCCATGCCGATCGGGGTCGCGGCGGAGGCGTTGGTGAGGTCGAGGCCGTCGGAGTAGACGAGCCGATGGGCGTGGCGGATCTCGCAGCCCAGCCCGATGGCGTACGTCCTGCCGGGCTCGCCCCAGCCGCCGCGGTGCCGGGTGACCGCGCGGGCCGTCCACAAGTAGCGCTGCCCGTCCGGCATTTCGGCGATCTGGACATGGATGCGACCGGGCGCGGCGAACGCCTCGTAGACGTTCCAAAGGGGGCAGGTGCCGCCCGCCCGGGAGAAGTGGAAGCCGGTGGCCGACTGGCGTTTGGACATGTTCCCGGCGCGGTCGACACGGACGAAGGAGAAGGGCACACCGCGCAGCCGGGGGCGCTGGAGGGTGCTCAGGCGGTGGCAGACGGTCTCGTAGCCGAGGCCGTAGCGGTCGGTGAGGCGCTCGATGTCGTAGCGGAACTCCTCGGCCGCCGTGTGGAAGGCGGTGTACGGCAGGATCAGCGCGGCCGCGAAGTAATTGGCGATGCCGATGCGGGCGAGGGCGTGGGCGGGGGAGCCGGGCGGGAAGTCCTCGGCGGCCTGCCGGTCGAGTTCGTCGCCGTACTCGAGGAGCGCCAGTTGGGTGGCCATCCGGAACGCTCGCTGGCCGGGGCGCAGGCGGCTGGACAGGTGCAGGGTGCGGGTGCCCGCGTCGAAGTGGTGAAGACGGTCCCCGGTCCCGGCGGCCGGGCGGACATCGTGCGCGTCGGCCAGCCTCGCGGTGAGGGCGCCGATGACCTCGCCGGGCCGGATGCCGATCTCCTCGGCGAGGCGTTCGGCGGCGAGGTCGGTGTCGTGCAGGTAGTTCTGGCGGCGGTAGAAGAAGTCCCGGATCTCCTCGTGAGGTGAGCGCGGTGACTCGATGGCGGTGTCCCGGCCGTCCGCCGCTCCCGCGAGCCGCTCGGACAGGAGCTGGTTGCGGCGGCCCAGGTCGAGCAGGACCCGCGCGACCGCGGGCATGCGGGAGGCGAGCTCCGTGAGGTCGGACGGGGAGACGCGGGACTCGGCGATCTCGCCGGTGAGGGCCTCGCGCAGGTCCGCCATGAGGCGGGTCGTGTCGCGCTCGGAGAAGAAGTTCGGGTCGAGCCCGAAGGTCTCGGTCAGCCGGAGCAGGACGGGGACGGTGAGCGGGCGGGAGTCGTGCTCCATCTGGTTCAGATAGCTGGGCGAGATGGCGAGGACCCGGGCCAGCTCGGCCTGGCTCATCCGGCGCTCCTCGCGGAGCCGGCGCAGCCGCGCGCCCGCATAGGTCTTGCTCACCGCGTGCGTTCCTCCATGTCAGGACGGCCTGAGACGCGGTCAGCGTACGCGAATCGGCGCCTCCCCCACCCTTCGCAAGATTGGCAAAAGGCGGCGAGAAGATTCGCAAAGCTTGGCAGGCTTCCACGGTTGATGGCACTGAGTGCCAGTGCCAGAGTGTGAGTGCGGCCCGCCGGACCCGGCAGGCACCGCCCGGAACCGGGGCGCGATTCATGCCCTGACGTCGGAGATCCCGGCAGGACGGCAGCCCGTACCGGCAGCATTGCTCACCTTTGCCCCTTCGGGGTGACGGCGGGCCGCACCTTTGAAAGAGACACGCAGTGCCATTCGTGCGGAGATCAGCACACGATTGGCAGACGCAACAGACCGAGGAGACGGTGACAGTCATGGCAGAGGCGAGGACGCAGGCGGCCGAGGAGCTCGCACGGCGCTGGGCCACCGACCCGAGGTGGCAGGGCATTGAGCGCACCTACAGCGCCGAGGACGTCGTCCGGCTGTCCGGGAGTGTCCGTGAGGAGCAGACCCTGGCCCGGCGCGGGGCCGAGCGGCTGTGGCGCCAGCTGCACGAGCTCGACTACGTCCACGCCCTGGGCGCGCTGACCGGCGGCCAGGCGGTGCAGCAGGTCAAGGCCGGGCTCCAGGCGATCTACCTGTCCGGCTGGCAGGTCGCCGCCGACGCCAACCAGGCCGGGCACACCTACCCCGACCAGAGCCTGTACCCGGCCAACTCGGTGCCGCAGGTGGTGCGCCGGATCAACAACGCGCTGCTGCGCGCCGACCAGATCGCCACCGCGGAGGGCGCGGGCGACACCACGGACTGGCTGGCGCCGATCGTGGCCGACGCCGAGGCCGGCTTCGGTGGTCCGCTCAACGCCTTCGAGCTGACCAAGGCGATGATCGCGGCGGGCGCGGCCGGCATCCACTACGAGGACCAGCTCGCCTCCGAGAAGAAGTGCGGCCACCTCGGCGGCAAGGTCCTCGTCCCGACCTCGCAGCACATCCGCACCCTCAACGCGGCCCGTCTGGCGGCCGACATCGCCGACACACCGACGGTCATCGTCGCCCGCACCGACGCCCTCGCCGCCAACCTCCTCACCAGCGACGTCGACGAGCGCGACGCCGAGTTCGTCACCGGCGAGCGGACGGCGGAGGGCTTCTACCGGGTGCGCAACGGCATGGCGCCGGTCATCGCCCGCGGCCTCGCCTACGCGCCGTACGCCGATCTGATCTGGGTGGAGACGGGCACTCCGGACCTCGCCCAGGCCCGCGAGTTCGCCGAGGCCATCCAAGCCGAGCACCCGGACCAGATGCTGGCGTACAACTGCTCGCCCTCCTTCAACTGGAAGGCCGCGCTGGACGACGACCAGATCGCCAAGTTCCAGCGTGAACTGGGCGCGATGGGCTACAAGTTCCAGTTCATCACGCTGGCCGGCTTCCACTCCCTCAACCACGGCATGTTCGACCTCGCCCGCGGCTACGCCGAGCACGGCATGACCGCCTACGTCGACCTGCAGGAGAAGGAGTTCGCCGCGCAGGCCCAGGGCTTCACCGCCGTCAAGCACCAGCGCGAGGTCGGTACCGGGTACTTCGACCTGGTGTCGACGGCCGTCAACCCCACGTCGTCCACGACCGCGCTGGCCGGGTCCACGGAGGAAGAGCAGTTCCACTAGGCCACCCGGCCGGGAGCCTCGCCCACGGCTCCCCATGACCGAGCGGAGGGGACGGACGACCGTCCCCGTCCGCCCCTCCGCTCCCACCCGTCAGGAGATCCCGATGTCCACGACCGCACTGACCCATCACGTCCGCGTCCTCGTCGGTGCGGGGCACCGGCACGAGGAGATCCTCACGCCCGCCGCACTGGACTTCGTGGGCCGGCTGGCCGACGCCTTCGGCAAGCGCCGCCTGGACCTCATGAAGGAGCGCCGCAGGCAGGTGCTGAGACTGGCGTCCGGCTCACCACTCGACTTCCCGATGGTCACCTCCACCGTCCGTGCCGACCCCACCTGGCGGGTCGCGCCTCCCGCCCCCGGGCTGACCGACCGGCGCGTCGAGATCACCGGCCCCCCGGACCGCCGTATGGCCGTCAACGCGCTCAACTCCGGCGCCAAGGTCTGGATGGCGGACTTCGAGGACGCCACGGCCCCGCTCTGGGACAACGTCGTCGGCGGACAGCTCACCCTTCTCGACGCCGTCGAGCGCCGGATCGACTTCACCACGCCCGAGGGCAAGGAGTACCGGCTCGCGGACCCGGACAACCTCGCCACCATCATGGTGCGCCCACGCGGCTGGCACCTCGACGAGGAGCACCTGGAGTTCGACGGGCGGCCCGTGCCCGCCGCGCTGATCGACTTCGGCCTGTACTTCTTCCACTGCGCCCAGCGCCAGATCGACGCCGGGTACGGCCCGTACTTCTACCTGCCGAAGCTGGAGAACCGGTACGAGGCGCGCCTGTGGAACGACGTCTTCGTCCTCGCCCAGGAACTGCTCGGAATCCCCCGCGGCACGATCCGCGCCACGGTCCTCATCGAGACGATCACCGCAGCCTTCGAGATGGAGGAGATCCTCTACGAGCTGCGTGAGCACAGCGCGGGTCTCAACGCGGGCCGCTGGGACTACCTGTTCAGCCTCATCAAGACGTTCGGTCACCGCACCGACTTCCTCCTCCCCGACCGGGCGAAGGTGACGATGACCGCCCCCTTCATGCGGGCGTACACCGAACTCCTCGTCCGCACCTGCCACAAGCGCGGCGCCCACGCCATCGGCGGCATGGCCGCCCAGGTGCCCGGAAAGGACCCGGCCGCGAACGAGGCCGCACTCGCCAAGGTCCGGCTCGACAAGGAGCGGGAGGCCGAGGACGGCTTCGACGGCTCCTGGGTGGCCCACCCCGGGCTCGTCCCCACCTGCCACGAGGTCTTCGGCGGTGTCCTCGGTGAACGGCCCCACCAGATCGACCGTACCCGCGACGACGTCGAGGTGACCGCGGCCGACCTGCTGTCGGTGCGCAGGATCAGCGGGCCGCCGACCGCGGAGGGCGTGCGCACCAACATCGCCGTGGCGCTGCGCTACTTCGCCGCCTGGCTGCGCGGCCAGGGCGCCGTCGCGCTGGACGGCCTCATGGAGGACGCGGCCACCGCCGAGATCGCCCGTGTGCAGGTCTGGCAGTGGCTCCGGCACCGGGTGATCGACCGGGAGACGGTGCTGCGGCTGCTCGACGACGAGGTCGTCGCGCTCGGCGCCGAATACCCGTGGGCGCCCGTCGACGAGATCCGCGCGCTGTTCGAACGGACCGCGCTGGCGGGCGAGTTGCCGCTGTTCTTCACCCCGGACGCGTACACGCGGCACCTCGTCAAGCGGACGGAGGCCGGGGCATGAGCGGGGGCATCCAGCGCGTCGGCGTGGTCGGCGGCGGGCAGATGGGGGCCGGGATCGCCGAGGTGTGCGCACGGGCCGGACTCGACACCGTGATCTGCGAAGTGGACGCGATCGCGGCCCGCGCCGCCCGGGACCGGGTGGCGGCGTCACTCGACCGTGCCGTGCACCGCGGCAAGCTGGAGGAGGCCGCGGCGCGGGACGCCCTCGCCCGCCTGGTCTTCAGCGGCAGCCTGGACGAGCTCGCCGACCGGCAGCTCGTCGTCGAGGCCGTCATCGAGAACCCGGCGGCCAAGACCGAGGTCTTCGCCGCCCTCGACAAGATCGTCGAAGACCCCGAGGCGGTGCTGGCGACCAACACCTCCTCACTCCCCATCATGCGGCTCGGCATGGCGACCGGCCGGGCGGACCGGGTGGTGGGCCTGCACTTCTTCAACCCGGTGCCGGTGCTGCCGCTGGTCGAGATCGTGACCTCGCTGCACACTTCGGAGGCGACGATCGCCGCGGTCGAGGACTTCGCGACCCGAGCGCTCGGCAAGACCGTGATCCGCTCCCAGGACCGGGCAGGTTTCGTCGTCAACGCCCTGCTCGTCCCGTACCTGCTGTCCGCGGTCCGGATGGCGGAGTCCGGCTTCGCCACCGCCGCCGACATCGACACGGGCATGGAGCTGGGCTGCGCCCACCCCATGGGCCCGCTCAGGCTCGCGGACCTGATCGGCCTCGACACCGTCGCCTCGATCGCCGAGTCGCTCTACGACGAGTTCAGGGAACCCCTCTACGCCCCTCCCCCGCTGCTTCAGCGAATGGTGGAGGCGGGGCTGCTCGGCCGGAAGGCCGGCCGCGGGTTCCACATCTACGACCAGGACTGAGGGCCTGGTACGACGCGGGCTGAGGGGCCCGCGTCGCCGCCGGGGATGAGGGTTCCCGCGCGGTGGACACAGGGGAAGGGCGGGAAGCGCGTATGCGGCGCGCTTCCCGCCCGGTGGCGTTGGGACCCACGGGCGCTCGGCGCAAACGCGGCACTCGGGTGTCCCATTTCACCATCCGAATGACGGACGCCGTCCTTCCCTCCGAGGTGCCACCCCGTAGGCTGACCGGTGCAGCTGGTTCGCCCCGCCCGCCAGGTGGGATGCGTCGCAAGAGGGAACCCGGTGGGAATCCGGGACTGCCCCGCAGCGGTGAGTGGGAACGACCGCCGTCATGAGCACTGGGCCCGACGAAAAGGGCTTGGGAAGCGACGGCCAGTAGGTGTCCTCCGGTCAGGAGGACGTGCCCGCGAGTCCGAAGACCTGCCAACTGCCCGTGTGCGGACCATTCCGCGCATGGAGATCTCGGTGACCTCGAGGGCGGGTCGGCGTACATACCAGGCGGACGACCGCGCTTTTGCCGCGCGGGGTCGGTTCCGTCCGGTTCGTCACCCCTTCGCGCTCTCGTCCCGTCCCCGGGATCTCAGGGATTCATCTCGCGAAGGAGATCTCCGTGACCAGCAAGTCCGCAGCCGCGGCAGCACGGGCCACCGTGTACGGCTACCCCCGCCAGGGCGCGAACCGGGAACTGAAGAAGGCGATCGAGGGCTACTGGAAGGGCCGCGTCACCGCCGACGCTCTCCGCTCCACCGCCGCCGAACTGCGCGCCGCCAACTGGCAGCAGCTCGCCGAAGCCGGCGTCCACGAGGTCCCGACGGGCGACTTCTCGTACTACGACCACGTCCTGGACACCACCGTCATGGTCGGCGCGATCCCCGAGCGCCACCGGGACGCCGTCACGGCCGACACCCTCGACGGTTACTTCGCCATGGCGCGCGGCACGCAGGACGTGGCGCCGCTGGAGATGACGAAGTGGTTCGACACGAACTACCACTACCTGGTGCCGGAGTTGGGCCCGGGCACCGTCTTCACGGCCGACTCGGCCAAGCAGGTCGCCGAGCTGAAGGAGGCCCTGGCGCTGGGCCTGACCGCCCGCCCCGTCCTGGTCGGCCCGGTCACCTACCTGCTGCTCGCCAAGCCCGCCCCCGGTGTGCCCGCGGACTTCGAGCCGCTCACCCTCCTGGACCGCCTGCTGCCGGTGTACGCCGAGGTCCTCGCCGACCTGCGCGCGGCCGGCGCCGAGTGGGTGCAGCTCGATGAACCCGCACTCGTCCAGGACCGCACCCCGGCCGAGCTGAACGCCGCCGAGCGCGCCTACCGTGATCTCGGTGCCCTCACCGACCGTCCCAAGCTGCTGGTCGCCTCGTACTTCGACCGGCTCGGCGACGCCCTGCCCGTACTGGCCAAGGCCCCGGTCGACGGGCTTGCCCTGGACTTCACCGAGTCCGCCGCCGCCAACCTCGACGCACTCGCCGCCGTGGGCGGGCTGCCCGGCAAGCGCCTGGTCGCCGGCGTGGTCAACGGCCGCAACATCTGGGTCAACGACCTGGAGAAGTCCCTGTCCACCCTCGGCACCCTGCTCGGGCTGGCGGACCGGGTCGACGTGGCCGCCTCCTGCTCCCTCCTCCATGTGCCCCTGGACACGGGCCTGGAGCGGGACATCGAGCCACAGGTCCTGCGCTGGCTGGCCTTCGCGAAGCAGAAGACCGCCGAGATCGTCACCCTCGCCAAGGGCCTCGCCCAGGGCACCCACACCATCGCCGCCGAACTCGCCGCCAACCGGGCCGACCTGGCGTCCCGCGCCGGCTCGCCGATCACCCGTGACCCGGACGTCCGCGCCCGCGCCGCCGCCGTCACCGAGGCCGACGCCCGCCGCTCCCAGCCGTACTCCGAACGTGCCGCCGCCCAGCGCGCCCACCTCGGCCTTCCCCTGCTGCCGACCACCACCATCGGCTCCTTCCCGCAGACCGGCGAACTGCGCACCGCACGCGCCGACCTGCGCGGCGGGCGCATCGACGCCGCGGGGTACGAGGAACGCATCAAGGCCGAGATCCAGGAGGTCATCTCCTTCCAGGAGAAGACCGGGATCGACGTCCTCGTGCACGGCGAGGCCGAACGCAACGACATGGTCCAGTACTTCGCCGAGCAGCTCACCGGCTACCTCGCCACGCAGCACGGCTGGGTCCAGTCCTACGGCACCCGTTACGTCCGTCCGCCGATCCTGGCCGGCGACATCTCCCGACCCGAGCCGATGACGGTGCGCTGGACCCAGTACGCCCAGTCCCTCACCGACCGCCCGGTCAAGGGCATGCTCACCGGCCCGGTCACCATGCTCGCCTGGTCCTTCGTCCGCGACGACCAGCCACTGGGAGACACGGCCCGGCAGGTCGCCCTCGCCCTGCGCGACGAGGTGGGCGACCTGGAGGCGGCCGGGACTTCCGTCATCCAGGTCGACGAACCCGCGCTGCGCGAGACACTGCCCCTGCGCTCCGCCGACCACCCGGCCTACCTGGCCTGGGCGACGGAGGCGTTCCGGCTCAGCACGAGCGGCGTGCGTCCGGACACCCAGATCCACACCCACATGTGCTACGCCGAGTTCGGTGACATCGTCCAGGCCATCGACGACCTCGACGCCGACGTCATCAGCCTGGAAGCCGCCCGCTCGCACATGCAGGTCGCCCTCGAACTCGCCGCCCACGGCTACCCGCGCGAGGCCGGCCCCGGCGTGTACGACATCCACTCCCCGCGCATCCCCAGCGCCGAGGAGGCCGCGTCCCTGCTGCGCACCGGCCTCAAGGCCATCCCCGCCGAGCGGCTCTGGGTCAATCCCGACTGCGGCCTGAAGACCCGCGGCTGGCCCGAGACCCGGGCCTCCCTGGAGAACCTGGTCACCGCGGCCCGCACGGTCCGTGAGGAGCTCTCCGGAGCCTGAGACCGGGAGCGATCCGCCGGGGAGGGGACGCACGTGTTCCGTCCCCGGCAGATCCTCGACGTCGAGCCCGGCAGGGGGTTAACCCCACCACCGATCCGGTTGATCCCCCCATCGCGCCTCCCGCTCCCGGGCAGTCATCGTGGGACACGCAACGGGCACAGGGAGGCGGAGCACACCGCACTCCCTGGCACGACAGCGCTCACAGTCAGGGGGAAGCACACGTGACCAACCGGAATCGTGCGATCGGCGGCTTACTCACCCTGGCCGTGGCGGTCGGTGTCGCGGTGTGCCCGCCGACCGGTGACGACGGGCCACGCCAGAGCGCCGGCGCCACGGTCGCCGCCGCCAAGTCCACCCACGCCACCGACCACGCAAGGCTGCGCGCGATCCTGCATCGCCTGACCACGGTCGACGGTGGTCCCGGAGCGCTCGTCGAGGTGCGGAACCGGACCGGCCGCACAGTGCTGACCAGCGGTGTCGCAGATGTGAGCACACGCGCGCCGGTACACCGTGACAGCAGGTTCCGGATCGGCAGCATGACCAAGATGTTCGTGGCCACGGTCATGCTCCAGCTGGCGGGAGAGCGTCGCGTCGCGCTGGACGCGCCGGTGGAGCGCTATCTGCCCGGCGTGGTCCGGGGACACGGCAACGACGGACGGAAGGTGACCGTCCGTCAGCTGCTGCAGCACACCAGTGGCATCCCCGACATCCTGGACCACCTGAGCCCGCAGGAAATCCTCGAGGACCCGCTGGCCCACCGCGAGATGCGTGACCTCGTGGACATCGCGCTCGCCCACCCCCCGACCTTCGAACCGGGCACCGGCTGGCGCTACTCCAACACGGGCTACTTCCTGGCCGGCATGATCATCGAGCGGGTGACCGGCCGTACGTACGGCGAGGAGATCCGCCGGCGCGTCATCACGCCGCTGGGTCTGCGTGAGACGTTCGTGCCGGGTGACTCCTCGGAGATCCCCGGACCGCATCCGCGCGGGTACGTCCGGCCCGGCGAGGACGCGCCGCTCAGGGACATCACCGCGATCAACCCCACGGTCGGGGGCCCGGCCGGCGAGATGATCTCCAGTGGCGGCGACGTCAACCGGTTCCTGGCCGCTCTCCTGCGCGGCAGGCTGCTGCGCCCGGACCAGCTGCGGGAGATGACGAGGACCCGCCCGACGGGCAACCCGGACGGCCGGGCGTACGGTCTCGGCCTGGAGAGCAGGCCGCTGCCCTGTGGCGGCCGCTACTGGGGGCACACCGGCGACATCCCCGGGTACGAGACGGCGGGCGGTGCCACGGTCGACGGCAGGCAGGCGACGGTCATGGTGAACCTCGGCCCGGGTGGTCCGGACGCACAGAGCGACGACATCAAGGCGGCCGTACGGGCGGCGCTCTGCGAGGGACGCGGGGGGCACGAGGAACGCCCCGCGAATACCCGGTAGCCGGGCAGGGCCCCCGTCGGACTCATATCCAGGTGTCGAGCCACATCCTGGCGTGCCAGTCGGCGTACGGGATCGTCTGCCCGCTGTAGATCGGGAAGAAGTAGATGAAGTTCCAGGCGATGAGCAGGACCAGCGCGCCCGCCGCGACCGCACCGCCCGTACGGCGCACCTCGCCGGCCCCCGGCGGGCCCAGCAGCGCGCCGAGCAGCATCGCCACGGCCAGACACAGGTACGGCACGAAGACGACCGCGTAGAAGGAGAAGATCGTGCGGTCCTGGTAGAGAAACCAGGGCAGGTAACCGGCGCCCACCGCACACAGGACGGCGCCGGCACGCCAGTCGCGGCGCAGGGCCCATCGGTAGAGCAGATAGACGAGGGCGAAGCACGCCGTCCACCACAGCAGTGGAGTGCCCAGGGCGAGGATCGTCTGCGAGCAGTCGACCGTCGTGCGGCAGCCGTCCGTTCCGGGTTTCGGGGACTCGTAGTCGAAGAGCACCGGGCGGCCGAGGACCAGCCAACTCCAGGGGTTGGACTCGTACTTGTGGAAGCTGTGCAGCCCCACGTTGAACTGGTAGACCCCGTACTCGTAGTGCCACAGACTGCGCAGCGGAGCGGGGATCCACGACCAGGGGCCGCCACGGCCGTCGGCCCAGTGGCGCGCGTAGCCGTGGTCCGAGCGGAACCAGCCGGTCCATGTGGCCACATAGGTCACCACGGCGACGGGGACGACGGACAGCACCGACCATCCGAGGTCCTTGCGCAGGACCGCCCGGTACGGGTGCCGCGCCCCTGCCACACGGCGGGAGCCGACGTCCCACAGCAGGGTCAGGACCATGAAGAAGGCCAGGAAGTACAGGCCGTTCCATTTGGTCGCGGCCGCGAGTCCCAGGAAGACACCGGCCGCGAGCCGCCATGGACGTGCTCCCGTCCCGGCGTGGTCGCCGGTGTGCCGGTCCGGGCGCGCATGGCCGTCCTCGCCGACCGGCAGGGCGGCCGCGAGTCGGGCCCGGGCGTGGTCCCGGTCGATCAGCAGGCTTCCGAAGGCGGCCAGTACGAAGAACATGACGACCAGGTCCAGCAGCGCCGTTCGGCTCATCACGTAGTGCAGACCGTCCACGGCCAGCAGCGCTCCGGCCAGGCAGCCCAGCGCCGTCGAACGGAACAGGCGGCGGCCTATTCGGCACAGCATCAGCACCGACAGCGCGCCCAGGACCGCCGTCATGAAGCGCCAGCCGAAGGGGTTCAGGCCGAACATCCACTCGCCGACGGCTATCACCCACTTCCCCATCGGCGGATGGGCGACGAAGGCGCCGGTGTCGGAGAGCGGGATGATCTGGGGGTCCGCGAGGATCTGCGGGTCGGCGATCTTGCGGTCCGGCCAGGTGCCCTCGTAGCCGAACTGCAGCAGGGACCAGGCGTCCTTGGCGTAGTAGGTCTCGTCGAAGACGACGTCCCGCGGACGGCCGAGGTGCCAGAGGCGGATCGCCCCGGCCAGGGCGGCGACGAGTACCGGCCCCAGCCATTCGATCACCTTCGCCAGGGCGTGCGCGCGTGCCGGGCTGAGGCGCGTGCGGTACGGGATACGGGTTGCGGGCTTGGGGAAGGGCGGAACGAGACGTTCGCGGGTGTCGGTCCGAGGGCGGCCGACGTATCCGAACCGGCGCAGACGGGCCTGCCAGTCGTGGGGAGTCGTCGTCGGCGGGGTGCCGTCGAGGACCTGGGCCCGCGACACGCTGCTACTCGTCATCGGATGACCTTAAACGGTCACCGTTCGTTGACGGCGCCCTGAGCCGGCCATGCCCGCGGGAACGGCACCGCGCGCAGGGACCGCGCGGTGACGGGGGTGTGCTCGGCCGCCGCGTGGAGCCTCCCGGCGCGCAGGACGATGGCACCGCTGCGGAGCATCGTGTCGACCAGCTCGGTGGCGAAGTCCTCGCGCTTCCGGTCCAGTTGTCGTGCCGCGTCGGTCAGCCATGCCCGTGCGACCAGGTAGGACTCGACCTCGGCGGAGGGCACTCCGTCTCGGATCATCAGGGCGAAGGCGAAGATTCTCCGGGCGCCGTACCAGACCGCTCCGGCCGGATCGTCGACGAGGCGCTGTGCGCGGCGCAGTGCGGTGGCGAAGGCGACGCCGGAGTCGGTGGGGATCGGTCCGTGGGCGGGCAGCAGCACCTTCGGCTTCAGGTCCGCCAGTCGGCGCAGGGAGTTGAGCGCGAGGGCAGCGGCGTCGGGTCCGTCGAGGGCGAGGTTGACCCAGCCGACGTCGTAGTCGGACAGCGCGTCACCGACGGCCAGCAGCCGTTCCTCCGGCTGCCACAGGGCCAGATGGCCCGGCGTGTGCCCGGGCGTGGACACGACCTGCCAGTCGGCATCGCCCAGGCGGAGCACCTGGCCGTCCTGGAGCGGCATGTCGACGGTGTAGGGAGCGACCGGCTGGTCGAGGTACTCCGCCAGACAGCACCCGGGGTCGCGGCGGGCAAGGGCTCTCGCGTCCGGGGCGTCGGCGGCGATGGCCGCGCCGCCCGACTGGAGCAGCGCGTTCGCGCCGACATGGTCGGAGTGCCAGTGGGTGTTCACGACCATGGCGAGGCTGCTCTCCCGGTGTGCACCCATGCGGCCGTCTCCTCGGCGTGGCCGACGAAGCCGCTGTCGACGAGGGCCGCTCGACGGCCGTGCAGCAGGAGCGGGTTGGCGTCGGGGAACGGCCTGCGCTGCCATGTCACCCAGGCCGGGAGACGCTCTGTGCCGCGGTCCATCGAGTCCTCCCTGCGGCCCGTCACCACGGAGCCGGGCTGCCCTTGAGCTGCTGCCAGTACCGCCGGTGGGCATGCCGCGCCCCGTCGCTCGTCATCCCGGCAGGCAACTCCTTGTCGAGCGGATCGGCCAGCTCCGCGATGTCCCGCAGCGCGGCGGCCTGGCAGGCCCGCTTGGTGAACGCGTACTGCTCGACGCAGTCCTCCGGCGTCGTCCCGGCGACCGCGACCGCCCGCTCCACCACCTCGTCGGCATCGGCCAGTTCGTGCACCATCCCCAGCGCATGTGCCTGCGCCGGGCTGAAGATCTCGCCGAGCAGACAGGTGCGGGCCGCCACCGGTTCACCCCACGCGTACGCGAGCATCCGCACGTACACCGACGGCATCGGGATCCCGATGGGCACCTCGTTCAGCCCGAATTTGGCTCCCTCCGCCACCGATACGCGGTAGTCGCACACCGCCGCGGTGATCAAACCCCCTGCAAACGCATGCCCGTTCACCGCCGCCACCGTCGGACGCGGGTAGGTGAAGAGCCGCAAGTTCGTCGCCCGGTAGTCCTCGAACCACGACGCCACGGCCGTCCGGTCCCCCGCGAACAGCGGAAAGTGCTCACCCAGGTCCAGGCCGGCGGAGAACCGGCCGCCCGTGCCCGTCAGAACGACAGGGCACTGATCATGATCGCGCTCGAGGCGGTCGAACGCCTCATGCAGATCGGCGAAGAAGGCACGGCCCTGCGCATTCACCGGATTCGTCGTCATCGTCACCACGGCCACCCGGCCCCGCCGCTCGATCGTCCAGCTCATAGCCGTACCTCCGAGTGAAATCGGGCCGTGCGGCGGGCAGGATTCGGCGCCAAGTCGCCGTTCATGGCGTGGTGTTGTCGACGGTGGGGCGTGGATCAGCCCTGTGGTCCGGGGAGCCGGCAAGAGCGGAGCCGTCCGTACGGGCCTCCAGCGCATGCAGTACGGCCACCATGTCCTCGCCGCCGTGCCCCTGGGCGACCGTCTCGCCGTACAGGGCGTGGCAGACGTCGAGGAGGGGCGACACCACTGTGGCCTTGCGGGCGGCCTCGGCGATCAGGCGGTTGTTCTTGAGGACGTCCGCGGCCCCGGCCTGGACCGCGAAGTCCCGGGCCAGCAGCTTGGGCCCCTTCACCCGGGAGACGGCGCTGGCCATCGGTCCCGCGTCCAGGACGTCGCGGAGCAGGCGTTGGTCGAGCCCGTGCCGGTCGGCGAAGTGGAACGCCTCGGTCAGGCCGGTGACGAGGGTGATCAGGAACAGGTTGACCGAGAACTTCATCAGCAGGGCGCCCGGCACGCCGCCGCAGTCGAACGTCTCGCGGCACATCGGGGCGAGGATGGGACGTACGGCCGTGACGGCGTCGTCGTCGCCCGCCAGCATCGCCACCAGGTCGCCCTGCTCGGCGGGGACGCGGGAGCCGGAGACCGGCGCCTCGACGTAGCGTCCGCCCACGGCCCGGACGGCGTCCTGGAGGGCGGCCGAGTACTCCGGCGCGGTCGTGCCCATGTGGACGACGGTACGTCCGGCGAGGTGCGCGGCGAAGTCCGGGGTGCCACGCCCGAGGACCGTGTCCACGGCGGCCTCGTCGGCCAGCATGAGGATGACCGTCTCCGCCCGCGCGAAGACCTCGGCGGGTGTGTCCGCGATGTGGGCGCCTGCGGCGCGCAGAGGTTCGCTGCGGTCACGGCTGCGGTTCCACACGACGAGGGGCGTTCCGGCGCGAGCCAGGTTGAGCGCCATGGGCTGTCCCATGACCCCGAGACCGATGAATCCCACGTACACGATGCACCGCCGATCCTCTATGACCGTGGTCATAGTAACCCGACACTATGACCGCTGTCATAGAATGGACTCCGGATCATTGGGGAACGGGCGCTGGAGGTCGGGATGGCGGTGTCCGAACGAGGCCCGCGCGAGCGGATGGTCTTCAGCGCTGCCCAGCTCATCCGGCGCGACGGGGTCGCCGCCACGGGGATGCGTGAGGTCGCCGCACACGCCGGGGCGCCGCGCGGCTCGCTGCAGCACTACTTCCCCGGCGGCAAGGAGCAGTTGGTCAACGAGGCGGTCGGCTGGGCGGGCCGGTACGCGGGCAACCGTGTCGCCCGGTTCCTTGCCGCGCTGGACGAGCCGACGCCCAGCGGGCTGTTCGCGGAGATGGTCCGCCAGTGGACCGACGAGTACGAGGCCGCCGGGTTCGCGGGCGGCTGCCCTGTCGCGGCCGCCACGGTGGACTGGGCCGAGTCCACCGAGTCGACGCGGGAGGCGGTGGCCGCCGCGTTCGGCACCTGGACCGGGCCGGTGGCCGGGGCTCTGGCCGACATGGGTGTGCCGCGGGAGCGGGCCGGTGCGCTCGCCACGCTCATGATCAGCGCGCTGGAGGGGGCGATCCTCATGGCCCGGGCGGAGCGGGACGTCCGGGCGCTGACGACCGTGGCGCGGGAACTCGGTCCGCTCCTGGACGCCGCGGTGCACAAGGCGGGTCGACACGAACCGGCGCCCTTTGAGGCCGTGGGCCGTCGCGGCCTCGCCCTGCGGGAAACACGCCCTTCATCCACGGAGTCCTCAGGGGAAACGACTCCTGCCTAACGTTCCTGCCTCGCCGACGTTCGTCACGCGGATCGCCACCCCTCGCACCGCTCCCGAACCGAGGCGCCCCCCACGGCAGTCCCCAACCCGCAGCAAGGAGGCGTGGCGTGAGCACGGAGCCACGACTGGCAGAAGTCACCGAGCCCGGACCCGAGCAGCAGGCGTCGCCGGGTACCGACCAGGCCGGCAAGGAGACCCTCGAGGACTACACCCTCCGCTTCGCACCCCGCAGTTACCGCCGCTGGACCCCGATGGTCGTGGCGACCACGGCACTCGGCGGCATCGCGTACATGGCCGACTTCTCCATCGGCGCCGGCATCGGCCTGGCCCACGGCACCGGAAACGCGCTGCTCGCGATCGTCGTCGCGGCCGTCGTCATCTTCGTGACCGGCTTCCCGCTGGCCTACTACGGCGCCCGCTACAACATCGACCTGGACCTCATCACCCGCGGCTCCGGATTCGGGTACTTCGGTTCGGTCCTCACCAGCGTCATCTTCGCCAGCTTCACCTTCATCTTCTTCGCCCTCGAGGGCTCGATCATGGCCCAGGGCCTCAAGCTCGGCCTCGGACTGCCGCTGTGGCTGGGCTACTTGGTGTCCACGCTGATGGTGATCCCGCTCGTGATCTACGGGATGACGGCGCTGAGCAAGCTCCAGGTGTGGACCACGCCGATCTGGCTGCTGCTGATGGTCGCCCCGCTGGTCCACCTGGTCGCCACCGACCCGGGGACCGTCGACCGGTTCCTCGCCTACGCCGGCACCGACGGCGAGGGCGGCGTCAACACCGCCGCCGTACTGCTGGGCGCGGGCGTGTGTCTGTCGCTGATCGCGCAGATCGGCGAGCAGATCGACTATCTGCGCTTCATGCCGCCCAAGACCGAGGCGAACAAGCGCGCCTGGTGGACGGCCGTGGTGATGGCCGGTCCCGGCTGGGTCGTGCTGGGCGCGCTGAAGCAGGCCATCGGCGTCTTCCTCGCCGTCTACATCCTCGCCGAGGTCGGCCCCGGCGCCGCGCCCGAGCCGATCCAGCAGTTCAAGGGCGCCTTCGACGCGATGATGCCGTCCTGGCTCGTGGTCCCGCTGGCCGTGGTCCTCGTGGTGATCAGCCAGATCAAGATCAACGTGACGAACGCCTACTCCGGCTCCCTCGCCTGGACCAACTCCTTCACCCGGGTCACGAAGCGCTACCCGGGCCGGATGATCTTCGTCCTGGTCAACCTCGCCTTCGCGCTCGCGCTGATGGAGGCGGACATGTTCAGCTTCCTCAACGGCATTCTGGGCTTCTATTCGAACTGCGCGATCGCCTGGGTGGTCACCGTCGCCACCGACATCGGCGTCAACAAGTACCTCCTGAAGCTGTCCCCGCACGCCCCCGAGTTCCGCCGCGGCATGCTCTACGCCGTCAACCCGGTCGGTGTCGTCGCCTTCGTCGCCGCCTCCGGGCTCTCCATCGCCATGTACTTCCACGGGCTGGGCGACACCCTCCAGCCGTACTCCCCCGTCGCCGCCGCCGTCATCGCCTTCGCCCTCACCCCGCTGATGGCCGTGGCCACCAAGGGCAAGTACTACCTGCGCCGCGCCGACGACGGCATCGCCGAGCCGGTCCTGGACTCGGACGGCAACCCCAGCGGCGTGACGTACGAGTGCCACGTGTGCCGGCAGCAGTTCGAGCGCCCCGACGTGGCCGCGTGCCGGACACACGACGCCGTGGTCTGTTCCCTGTGCCTGAGCACCGACAAGGCCGGCGACCACGTGCTGCCCCCGGCACCCGCCATCCCCTGACACGCGACATCCGAGGGCTCCCGCAAGCCACGTACTTGCGGGAGCCCTCAGGCATGCCGTCCGCCGTGCACGCGGACCCCGGGTACACAGCACCGCCTCCCCTATTGCATACTCATCGCAATAACGAGATGGATGCAGAGGGGGCAGGGCCGCATGGGGACGCCGGACCGCTGCCGCACCCAGGCCGCCTCCCTGCGGTTATGACCACCCCGCAACTCCGCCTGCACACCCGCGAGATGCTCCCGCGCCCAGGATTTCTCCCCCGTCGGCCCCGCCGATCCGCAGCGGACTGATGCAGGCCGGGCCTGGGTAGCCCTCCTATCGCACTTCATACGCAACAACTGTTCACAAGCAACAAGGGTGTGACGCTCATGACGACCCGTCGAATACGTAGTGCTGCCGTGACGGCGGCGGCAATGGTGGCCGGGGTCGCCGCCTGCTCCGCACCCGGCAGCGGCGGCAGCGACAGCCAGGCCGCCGACTCCGTCGTGATCGGGGTTGCCTCGGAGCCGGACACCCTCAGCCCGCTGCTCGGCTACGGCAAGGACGGCAACTCGAAGCTCTTCGACGGTCTGCTCGCCCGCGATGCCGACCTGAAGCTCAGACCCGCCCTCGCGAAGGCGCTGCCCGAGATCGGGGCCGACGGCCTCACCTACACGTACACCCTCCGCGACGGCGTGAAGTTCAGCGACGGCGAGCCGCTGACGGCCGACGACGTGGTCTACACGTACCGGACGATCCTGGACGAGAAGACCAACAACACGGCCCGCAGCGAACTGGACGCCGTCAAGGACGTGCGGGCCGGCGGTGACGACAAGGTCGTCTTCACGCTGAAGTACCCCTACGCGCCGTTCGCCGGGCGCACGGTCCTGCCCATCGTCCCCGAGCACGTCGCGGGCGAGCAGGACCCCAACACCGGCTCCTTCAACACCAAGCCCGTCGGCACCGGCCCGTACGTCCTGTCCGCCTGGCGCAAGGGCGAGAAGCTCACCTTCAAGGCCAACCCGGACTACTGGGGCGGCGCTCCGAAGGTGAAGACGTTCACCATGGCGGTCATCGCCGACGACAACGTGCGCGCGACCCGACTGCGCTCCGGTGACCTGGACGGCGCGGTCCTGCCGCCCAACCTCGCCGCCACCTTCAAGAACGACGACGGCACGAAGTCGTACGAGGCGCGGTCCTACGACTTCCGCACCGTGACCCTCCCGACCGCCGGCAAGGTCACCGGCGATCGCGCGATCCGGCAGGCGCTGGATGCCGCCGTGGACCGCGAGGCCATGGTCGACAAGATCCTCGACGGCGCGGGCACCCCGGCGTACGGGCCGCTCCCCGTCGACGATCCCGCGTTCGCCGAGGACATCGAGCGCAAGCAGGACCTGGACAAGGCCAAGCGGATTCTGGACGCGGCGGGCTGGAAGGCAGGCGAGGACGGCATCCGCGCCAAGGGCGGACAGCAGGCCGCGTTCACACTGCTCTATCCGTCCGGCGACAAGGTCCGCCAGGACCACGCCCTCGCCTACGCCTCCGACGTCAAGAAGGCCGGCATCAAGGTGACGGTGGAGAGCGCCACCTGGGAGGTCATCGAGCCGCGGATGAAGGACACCGCGGTCCTCGCGGGCTTCGGCAGCACCGGCGACCCCGACTTCGGCCTCTACACCCTGCTGCACTCCTCCCTCGCCGGAGACGGCTTCAACAACATGGCCCGCTACGACAGTCCGGCCGTGGACAAGGCCCTCGACACCGGCCGCCGCACCCAGGCCCCGGCCAAGCGGGAAGCCGCGTACGAGGCGGTCCAGCGCGAGCTCGTGAAGGACCCGGGCTACACGTTCCTCACCCACATCGACCACCTCTACGTGCTCGCCGACCGCTGGGACGGGCTGACCACGCAGCTCGAACCGCACGAGCACGGCTTCGCCAGCGGACCCTGGTGGAACATCGAGGACTGGCAACCGAAGAAGTGAGCATCAGGTCCCTGCCCTGGGGAGCGATGGCACGCCTGGCGGGACGGCGGACCCTGTTCGCCGTCCCCGTCCTGATGGTCGTCACGTTCGGCGTGTTCGCCATCGCCGCCGCATCCCCCTTCGACCCCGTCAAGGCGTACGCCGGCACGGCCGCCCTCGGTGCGGACCAGGAGACCCTGGACCGGCTGCGGGACAACCTCGGTGTGGACCAGCCCTTCACCGCCCGCTGGTGGCACTGGCTGACCTCCGCCCTCGGCGGCGACCTGGGGCACTCCAGCGTGCTGCGGCAGCCCGTGGCGCAGGTGATCGGTGAGCGCCTGGTGTGGTCGACGCTTTTGTGCACGGTCGCGTTCGTCGCCGCCGTGCTGATCGGCACCCTGCTCGGAGTGCTGGCCGCCCGGCGTCCGGGCTCGATGCTGGACCGTGCCGTCAGCTCGCTCGCGTACACCTTGGAAGCGGCGCCGGTCTTCTGGATCGCCCTGCTCGCCGTCTGGCTGTTCGCCCTCCAGTTGGACGTCCTCCCGGCCGGCGGCCTCACCGACACCGCCAGCGAACAGGTCACCCCGGGGCAGGTGGCGAGCCATCTGATCCTGCCCGCCGGGGTGCTCGCCGTCTCCCAACTCCCCTGGTTCGCCCTGTACGTACGGCAGGGAGTCGGCGACGCCCTTGCGGAGGACCCGGTACGGGGCGCCCGGGCCAGGGGTCTGAGCGAGAGCACCGTCCTGCTCGGCCACGCGCTGCGCTCCGGTCTCCTGCCGGTCCTCACGCTGATCGGCTCCCGCGTCCCCGAACTGATCACGGGCGCCCTGCTCGTGGAGACCGTCTTCAGCTGGCCGGGCATCGCCGCGGCCACCGTCGAGGCGGCCACCGCCGTCGACTTCCCCCTGCTCGCGGCCCTCACGACGCTGGCTGCCGTCGCCGTCCTCGTCGGCAACCTGCTCGCCGACCTCCTCTACGGACTGTTCGATCCGAGGGTGAAGCTCAGTGAAATGTGACTCCCATGACCCCAGTTGACACCGACGTACGGTCCGGGCCCGCATGGCGCTCCCCCGGCACCGAGCGCCGCTCGACCCGCACGCTGCGGATCCGCACCTCGGCCGCGCTGGTCGCCGTGACCGTCCTCGCCGTGCTGCTCGTGCCGCCGCTGGTGCAGCTCGACCAGCAGGCCGTCGACCTGGCCGCCAAGCTGCAACCGCCGTCCTGGGACCATCCCTTCGGCACCGACGACGTCGGCCGGGACCTGCTGCTGCGCTGCGTCTACGGCCTTAGGGTCTCGCTGCTGGTCGGCGTGGCCGCCGCGCTCACCGCGACCGTCATCGGCACGGCCGTCGGCGCCACGGCGGGGGCGGTGGGCGGCTGGGCCGACCGCGCGCTGATGCGGGTGGTCGACACGGTCTCCTCCGTGCCCCACCTGCTGCTGGGCATCTTCATCGTCGCGATGTTCCGGCCGGGCGTCTGGCCGGTGATCGTCTCGGTCGCGCTCACCCACTGGCTGTCCACCGCCCGGATCGTGCGCGCCGAGGTCCTGTCCCTGCGGTCACGCCCGTACATCGACGCCGCCGTCTCCGGCGGTGCGTCGCGGTGGCGGGTCGCGGTACGGCACCTGCTGCCCGCCGTGCTGCCCCAGGCCGCGCTGGCCGCCGTACTGATGGTGCCGCACGCCATGTGGCACGAGTCGGCGCTGTCCTTCCTGGGACTCGGCCTGCCCACGCACCTGGCCAGCCTCGGGAACCTCATCCAGGGGGCGCGGGGCTCGCTGCTCGCCGGACAGTGGTGGCCGACCCTGTTCCCGGGCCTGTTCATCATCGTCCCCACCCTCGCCATCGCCGGACTGTCCGGGGCCTGGCGGGAGCGGATCAACCCGCGCCGCCGATCGGAGCTGATGCTGTGACCGAGCGACCTCCCGTGCTGTCGGTGCGTGGGCTGTCCGTGCGCTTCCTCATGCCCGGCGGCCGTCGTGTCGCGGCCGTCACCGACGCCCGCTTCGACGTGGCGGCCGGCGAATGCCTCGCCCTGATCGGTGAGAGCGGCTGCGGCAAGTCCGTCCTCGCCTCCGCCCTCCTCGGCCTGCTGCCCGCCAACGCCCAGACCGCCGGCGAGGCCCGGCTCGGCGACCTCGACCTGCTCGCCGCCGACGAGCAGACCCTCGCCCGCACGGTACGGGGCCGCCGCATCGGCCTGATCCCGCAGAGCCCGGCGGCACACCTCACCCCGGTGCGCACCATCCGCTCCCAACTGGAGGAGACGGTCACGGCGTTGACGGGCGTGCGCGGGCGAAGGGCCGTACGGGCCGCTGCCGAGGCGGCAGCAGAGCGCACCGCCTTCCCCGTGGACCATCTCGACCGCCACCCGCACGAACTGTCCGGCGGGCTCTCCCAACGCGCCGCGACCGCCCTCGCGCTGGTCGGCGACGCGCCCCTCCTGCTCGCCGACGAACCCACCACCGGGCTCGACCGCGACCTGGTCGAGCACACGGTCGACGAACTGCGACGCCACATCGACGACGGCGACCGGGGCCTGCTGATGATCACCCACGACCTGGCGGCGGCCGAGCGCATCGCCGACCGGGTCGCCGTCATGTACGCGGGCCGCATCGTCGAACTCGCCGCCGCAGCCGCCTTCTTCGGCAGCCCCGGCCCCCGTCATCCCTACAGCCGCGGCCTTCTCGACGCCCTCCCCGACCGCGCCTTCGCGCCCATCCCCGGCATGCCCCCGGAGCTCGGCGACCTCCCCGCCGGCTGCGCCTTCGCGCCGCGCTGCGACCGTGCCACGGACGCCTGTGCCGGCCTGCCACCGCTGGCCGAGGCCGTGGCCTGCCACCATCCGCACGTCCCGGAGGACGCCCGTGCTTGAACTGCGCGCCATCACCGCCGGATACGACAGACGCGCACCCGTCGTACGGGACGCCTCCCTGACGGTCGAACCCGGCGAAACCGTCGGCCTGCTCGGCCCCAGCGGCTGCGGCAAGTCCACCCTCGCCCGCGTCGCCGCGCTCCTGCACCGCCCGGAAACCGGAACCGTCCTCCTGGACGGCACCCCGGTACGCCGCTGGCGCCACGCCGCCCCGCGCGAGCAGCGCACCGCCTTCGGCGTCGTCTTCCAGCAGCCCCGCCTCTCTGCCGACCCCCGGTTGCGCCTGGCCCAGCTGATCGCCGAGCCGCTGCTCGCCACCGGCCGACGGGAGGGCTCGGCCGACCGGGTCGCCGAACTGGCCGAAGCCGTCGGCCTCACCCCCGACCTGCTCTCCCGGCGCCCCCACGAGGCCAGCGACGGCCAGCTCCAGCGCGCCTGCCTCGCCCGCGCCCTCGTGCTCCGCCCGCGCTGGCTGGTGTGCGACGAGATGACGGCCATGCTCGACGCGTCCACGACCGCCGCCCTGGTGAAGGTGGTCGAGGACTACCGCCGGACCACCGGCGCGGGCGTACTGGCCATCGGACACGACCGCACGCTGCTGCGGCGGTGGTGCGACCGCACGGTCCACTGGGACGAGGTGGGCTCCGAGAAGCCCCTGGCGCGACGGCCCTGAACCACTCCACGCGCCCTGGACGCGGGTGTCAGTCCTCGGCCGGCATCACACGGGTCACCTTGCCCTTGGTATCGGCCTCCAGGTAGCCGGCCTGGTAGGCGTCCGTGAGGTAGACGGCGATGCCGGCCGGAGTGTCGAAGACGTCGCTGGGCTGCCGTACCAGCAGGTAGCGGGATTCCGGCTTGTCGACGTTGAGCTTCTTCTCGGCCTCTTCGAGGAGCGCGGGAACCCGGTCCCAGTTGAAGTCGTCGAGGCTGACGGGCTGGTCGCCACCGGAGAGGGTGCCGGAGATGATGCCCTTCTCCACACCCTGCCCCGGGCGGTAGGTGTAGGAGTCGTACTTCGTGTCGCTGCCGTCGACCATCAGCTCGGCGGACGCGTACTCCGGGTACACGGTGAAGTCGCCGAACCTGTCCCGGCCGGTCTCGTCCTTGAACGCATTGATGGCTTCGCGGATGCCGTCCGGGGTGAGCAGGGTGCCGGTCGTCGGCTGCTCCGACTGCCGGGCCGCCGGATCGGCGCCGGTGTCCGCGTCGGTCGGTGAGACGGTCGGCTTCGGGGTCGATGTGGCGGGCGTGTTGCCGCGCGCGTCCGCGTCACCCGACTCGCCCCCGACGGGCAGCAGCCACCACAGCAGAGCCAGCGCGCCGGCGAGGGAGGTCCCTGTGACGGCCAGCAGGGCGGTCCGGCCCGGGCGGCGTCGGGGGGCTGCTTGCGCGGGCATCGTCAGCGGCTGGGGAGGGGTCTGCCCCGGCCATGGGTGGACCGGTGGCGGCCCGAATCCGGCGGGGGCGGGCGTCGAGGCGGGGCCGCCCGACGGGAAGGACGTGGCCGGCGACGAGGAAGCCCCGCCGGGGTATGAGGGGGCCGTAGGGGCGGAGCCCGGGGCGGACATGTACGTGGGACCGGGCGGCGGGTTCAGCGGATACGACGTGGCCTCGTCCCGCACCGCCGGGCCGTCCGACCCGCCCGGAGCGGACTCGGCCTCCGCCAGCTTGAGGTCCAGCACGGCGGCGGACGGCCGCGCCGACGGGTCCCGTACGAGCACGCTCATCAGTACGTCCCGCAACGCGCCGGCACGCACCGGCGGCGGCACGTCGTCGTGGAGTACCGCGGCGAGGGTGGCCAGGGTGTTGGCCCTGCGCAGCGGGTGGTGACCCTCCACGGCGTTGTACAGCATCATCGCCAGCGACCACAGGTCGGAGGAGGAGCCGCCCTCGTGCCCCGAGATGCGCTCCGGCGCCATGAAGTCGGCCGTGCCGATGATGGAGCCGGTGGCGGTGAGGTTGGTCGACTCACGGATCGCGGCGATGCCGAAGTCGGTGAGCACGGGGCGGCCGTCGGGCCGCATCAGAACGTTGGCGGGTTTCACGTCCCGGTGCTGGATGCCGGCGTCGTGTGCGGCGGTCAGCGCGGCGAGCACTCCCCGGCCGATGCGCGCCGCCTCGGCCGGCGGCATCGGGCCCTGGGCCAGCCGGTCGGCCAGCGAGCCGCCGCTGACCAGTTCCATGACGATCCACGGGTAGGTGCCGTCGCCACCGTCGACTATGTGGTGGATGGTGACGACGTTCGGATGGTCGATCCGGGCCAGGGCCCTGGCCTCGCGCAGCACGCGTTCGCGCAGCATCCGCGCGCTGTCGGGATCGTATTCGGCGAGGTCCCGGTCGGGCGGCCGGACCTCCTTGACCGCCACCAGCCGGTGCAGCACCAGATCCCTGGCCCGCCAGACCGTCCCCATCCCGCCGCCACCGAGGCGGGCCTCCAACTCGAAGCGCCCGTCGACGACTCGTCCACCGGGACCTCTGTCTGCCTCACTCATGGGCGGGAGCTTAGTTGTCGCCACGGACAGTGCTCGTCGGCGGTCATGGCTACGGGGCGGATCGCGGGTGAGAGTGACGGGAGCGCCGTCTCGTACAAACGCACATGCGACCCCAAGAGGCATTCATCCCAGCTCATGCGATGCGACAGGAGACTTTCCCATCGTATCTGCGGCATTATCATCGACGGATGCGGCCGAATGGCGGCGTGGTCCGTCGGGACCGCCAGTGATTGTGCGTCCGTCAGGACCAGAGGGAGTGGACCCGTGATGACCCGTACCGCGCGCCGGAACCGCCGGACCCTGCAGGCGGCCGGCGCAGGCGCCGCCGCGCTGCTGGCGCTGAGCGCCTGCTCGTCGTCCGACGACTTCTCCTCGAAGTCGGACACCTCCGCGTCCGCCTCCTCCTCGGGCAAGCTCTCCGGCGAGGTGACCGTCTTCGCGGCGGCCTCGCTGAAGGAGAGCTTCACGACGCTGGGCAAGGAGTTCGAGAAGGAGCACCCGGGTACGAAGGTCACCTTCAGCTTCGGCGGCAGCGACTCGCTCGCCGCGAGCATCACGGGCGGCGCTCCGGCCGACGTGTTCGCCTCGGCCAGCCCCAAGACCATGAAGATCGTCACGGATGCGGGGGGCGCCTCCGGCACGCCTTCGACCTTCGTCCGCAACGAGCTGGAGATCGCCACCCTCCCGGGCAACCCCGACAAGATCTCCTCCCTCAAGGACCTCACCAAGTCGGGCCTGAAGATCGTGCTCTGCGACAAGGAGGTGCCGTGCGGTGCCGCCGCGCAGAAGGCGCTGGAGGCGAGCGACCTGAAGCTCACGCCCGTCTCCTACGAGCAGGACGTCAAGGCCGCTCTGACGAAGGTCGAGCTGAAGGAGGCCGACGCGGCCGTCGTCTACAAGACGGATGTGCACGCGGCGGGTGACAAGGTGGAGGGCGTGGAGTTCCCCGAGTCCGCCGACGCCATCAACGACTACCCGATCACGCTGCTGAAGGACACGCAGAACGCCGAGGCCGCCAAGGCGTTCATCGCGCTGGTGCAGTCCGCCGAGGGCCAGCAGGTCCTGACCGCGGCCGGGTTCCTCAAGCCGTGATCCCGAGCGACAAGGCCGGCGCGGCGACCGACTCCCTCCGGGGTGGGCCGCGGCGTCGCCGTATCCGTACGGGCGTGCCACTTCCCCTGCTGTTCCCCGCCCTGATCGGTGTGGCGTTCCTCGTCGTGCCGCTGATCGCCCTGCTCGTACGGACCCCGTGGCGGAATCTGCCCGAGCAGCTGACCAGCGCCGAGGTGTGGCAGGCGCTCCAGCTGTCCCTGGTCTGCGCAACCTTGGCCACCGCCGTGAGCCTGATCCTCGGCGTGCCGCTGGCCTGGCTGCTGGCCCGCGTCGAGTTCCCCGGCCGGGGCCTCGTACGGGCCCTCGTCACCCTCCCTCTCGTCCTGCCGCCGGTCGTCGGGGGCGTGGCGCTGCTGATGGCGCTCGGCCGCAACGGCATCGTCGGGCAGTGGCTGGACTCCTGGTTCGGGATCACGCTTCCGTTCACCACGGCGGGGGTCGTGGTCGCGGAGGCGTTCGTGGCGATGCCGTTCCTCGTCATCAGCGTCGAGGGCACCCTGCGTGCCGCCGATCCCCGCTACGAGGAGGCCGCCACCACCCTGGGCGCCTCCCGCTTCACCGCATTCCGCCGGGTCACGCTGCCCCTCATCGCCCCTGGCATCGCGGCGGGCGCGGTCCTGGCCTGGGCTCGCGCGCTCGGCGAGTTCGGCGCGACGATCACCTTCGCCGGCAACTTCCCCGGCCGCACCCAGACCATGCCCCTGGCCGTGTACCTGGCGTTGCAGAGCGACCCCGAGGCGGCCATCGCGCTCAGCCTGGTGCTGCTGGCTGTGTCGATCGCCGTGCTGGCGGGGTTGCGGGACCGATGGATGACAGCGGGATGAGCGGGGGTGCGGGACCGGGAGGACATGACCGCCACACACCCGCTCCCACCGACCGCAGCGCGACGACCAGGCCTGAACCACCGCAGGATCGCCCGCCCACCCCGGGCCGGCCCTGCCCGACCGTGAGATGACTGCCGGATGACCGAGACCTACGACGTCCACGCCGACGCCGTTCCGGACGGGCTCGACGCCCGACTCGTCGTGGACCGTGGTGCCTTCCGCCTCGACGTGACGCTGACCGTCGCTCCCGGCGAGGTGGTCGCGCTGCTGGGCCCGAACGGTGCCGGCAAGACCACCGCCCTGCGTGCCCTCGCCGGCCTGACCCCGCTCAGCGCCGGCCATCTGCGGCTGGACGGTGCGGAGTTGGACCGTACGCCGCCCGAGTCCCGGCCGGTCGGCGTCGTCTTCCAGGACTACCTGCTCTTCCCCCACCTCACCGCGCTCGACAACGTGGCGTTCGGGCCGCGCTGCCAGGGCGCGTCCAAGGCTGAGGCGCGGGCGCAGGCCGCCGAATGGCTCGGCCGCCTGGGGCTGACGGCTCACGAGGGCGCCAAGCCGCGCAAGCTGTCCGGCGGCCAGGCCCAGCGTGTCGCCCTCGCCCGCGCGCTCGCCACGAGCCCCCGGATGCTGCTGCTCGACGAGCCGCTGGCGGCGCTGGACGCCCGTACCCGCCTGGAGGTCCGCGCCCAACTCCGGCGTCACCTCGCCGAGTTCGAGGCGGTCGCCGTGCTCGTCACGCACGATCCGCTCGACGCCATGGTCCTGGCCGACCGCCTGGTCGTCGTCGAGCACGGCCAAGTCGTCCAGGAGGGCGCCCCGTCCCACATCGCCCGCCACCCCCGTACGGACTACATCGCCCAGCTGGTCGGCCTGAACCTCTACCGGGGCGAGGCCGAGGGCCACACCGTGCGACTCGCCGCCGGGCCGTCCGTCACCACGACGGAGGACCTGTCCGGTCCCGTCTTCGTGGCGTTCCCGCCCAGCGCGGTCACACTCCACCGCGACCGCCCGACCGGGTCCAGCGCACGTAACCTCTGGCAGTGCCAGGTGGCCGGCCTGGAGACGCACGGCGACCAGATCCGCGCCGATCTCACCGGCGAACTCCCCCTGGCCGCGGACCTCACCACGGTCGCCGCCGCCGAACTCGATCTGCACCCGGGCGCGGAGGTCTGGGCGACGGTGAAGGCGGCACAGACCCACGCGTATCCCGTTTGAGCCCCCGAGTCCGCGCGTCGAGGCTCGCGACGGCTGACGTGTGAGGCGGATAGGTCCGGTGGGCCTCGTCTCAGGACCGCCGCCCGCCGAACTGCCAGTCGTGGACCTCGACATCGGCGTACCGCTTCGGCGTCAGTACGGCGCGTGCCGTCGCCGGGTCCGGCGCCCGCACCAGGGCAGCCGTCCCCAGCCACGCGGTGCCGTCGTCGGACAGCAGGGGCCCGTAGGCGATCAACTCCTCCCGCTCGGGCGGCAGATCCTGGTCGGCGGCCTGTCCCGAGCCGAGGCCGAGGACCAGGTAGCGGTTGCCCTCGGTGGCGCCGCCGGGGAAATCCCACATGGTGCGTCCGAGCAGGTTCTGCCAACGCCGCAGCAGCACGTCCCGGTACACACCGGCCTGATAGTTGGGCTCGTCGAAGGCGAACGCGCGGGCGGTGGCGGCATCGGGCAGGTCGACGATGTGCACGCTGCCGGACGGCGTGTCACCGTCGGCGGCGAACGTCGGCCCCCGGGCGATCATCTGTGCCGCGAAGAGGTCCATGTACGACCAATGCTCCTCCAGCAGTTGGTCGCGCAGTTCCAGGGAGTCGGGCCGATCACGGTGGTAGCAGAAGAACTCCATGCCAACAGTCTTCACCACCCCCCTCGTACGCCGCCGAGAGCGGAGCGGAGCTCGCCACTTCCCGCACGTGAGGGCCAATGCCTCACTCGCTGTGGCATGATCCGCTGCCATGCCGTCGTTACCCGCGTGGTCGTCAAGGGCCGCCGGCCGTCTGCTGATTGTCCTGCTCGCGTTGCTCGCCGCACAGGGCGCCACCGGGGCCGATGCCGTCACGGCATCCGGGGCCGAGGCCACGACCACCGCAACGCCCGCCGCGACACCCGACCGGCTTCGCTACGACGTGTCGCTGCGCGGCAACGCCGACGGCTCTCGCTGGACGGGTCGGCAGCGCGTGTCGCTGCGCAACTCCTCCGATCGGCCGCTGCGCGAAGTGTTCGTCCGGCTCTGGGGCAACGGTGTGGACGAATGCGGCTCGCCGGGAGCGCCGTCACCGGTCGAGGTGTCCAGGATGAGCGGGGGCACTGCGGGCGGGCTCTCCGTGAACTGCACGGCTCTGCGGATCGCTCTGCCGAGGCCGCTCGCGCGCGGGGAGCGCGCGGTCGTCGCCTTCGACGTGTCGATCACCGTGCCCGAGCGCAACGGCCGCTTCGGCCGCTAGGGCGCCTTCCATTTCCTGGGTAATGCGCTGCCGGTGCCGGCCGTGCAGGATGCCAAGGGCTGGCACCTCGATCCGTACGTGTCGACCGGGGAGAGCTTCCACACCCTGGCCGGCGATTTCCGGGTGGCCATCGACCACCCCACGGCGCTCAAGGTCCCGGCCACCGGACGCACTTGGACGCGCCCCGGCAAGCACGGTCGCAGCCTGACGCTGAGTGTCGCGCACCGAGTGCGGGACTTCGCATGGGCGGCGGGCCCGTTCCGCACCGCCACCGAGACCACGCCCGGCGGCGTGCGGGTGAGGTCCTACTGGGCGCCGGGCACGTCCGCGGAGGGGGTGCGCCTCAGCCGCCAGGACGGTGCCGCCGCGGTCGACCGGTTCGGCGAGGTGTCGGCCGCTATCCCTACGACGAGCTCGACCTCGTGATGACCAGCGGGTTCGGCGGCGGGATGGAGTACCCCGGACTGGTCCTGCTCGGCACCCACCGAGGAGGGCAGTGCCGTCGTCCACGAGGTCGCCCACCAGTGGTGGTACGGCATCGTGGGCAACGACGAATACGGCGCGCCCTGGCTCGACGAGAGCTTCGCCCAGTACGCCAACGCCCGCTTCTACGGCTGGGAGACCCGCGACTGCTGGTCTCAGGTCGACTGGCCGAGCGACGAAACGGCGCTGACCCATTCGATGGCGTACTGGGCCGGACACCCCGGCGAATACCACTTGCTCTATACGGCCGGCCCCTGCGCGCTGGCGTACCTGGAACGCACTCTCGGCGCGAACACCATGGCCCGCCTCCTCAAGCAGTACGCCCGCGACCACTGGTACGGCGTTTCCACCACCGCGGAATTCAAGAAGGCCGCGCAATCCGTGACCGGCAAAGACCTCAACCCGTTCTGGAAGCTGCACCGGATCCGGTGAAGGACGGTCAGGGAACCAGCTTGATCGAGTTGTACGGCGTCAGCGAACCGTGGAACGCCTTCCCGGCGGGAATCGTCACGGTGCAGTTCGTGCCGTTGTAGCCGAGGCAGAGCAGTGCGCGCGCCCCGCCGGTCTGGTTGTTCCAGACGGTGTGGTCGTCGTACTCGTTCACGAAGTTGTACGTGCCGTAGTGGTAATAACGGTGCTCGGGGACCGGGTTGCCCATGGGAATCAACGTGTCGTAGACGCAGACGTGGCCGGGCGAGCAGTTGTCGACGGTGGGGCCGGGATTGTCGTCGATCCACATGGCCGCGGCAGGAGACGCACCGACCATGGTGGTGACGGCCGCTACGGCGATGGCGGCGGATACGGTGGCACCACGCAGCCTCAGACGTTCGATCCGGTTCTTGAGCGTCATTCGGAATCCCCCGGTTTCATGAAGTGCACTCGCACGAACTCGCCCGAAGCTACTGGTAGTTGAGCGAGTATCACAAGTCCCGCAATTATCGGTCGGATCAGTCCTTGGAGAATCGGCGCTGTATGTCGGGCCGGGACCTGAGGCGGTCCGGGTAGCCGGGGCCCATCCGTGCGGTCGTGTCGTCGGCGTGCAGCGGCTCGTGGCAGGCGGAGCACACCACTTCCGCCCGACCGTCGTGGCCGCAGGTCTCGTGGTGCAGGGTGACCGGGGGTCCCTCGGGCCCGGCGAGCCAGCGGTCACCCCAGCTCGCCATCGCGGCGAGGACCGGGAAGAGGTCCTTGCCCTTCTCCGTCAGCAGGTACTCGTGGCGTGGCGGCTCGCTCTCGTAGAGCCGTCGCTCCAGCAGCCCCGCCTCGACCAGGCGCCGCAGCCGGTCGGTGAGCGTGTTCCGGGCGATGCGCAGCTCTGTCTGGAAGTCGTCGAAGCGACGGCAGCCGTAGAACGCCTCCCGCAGGACCAGCGGGGTCCAGGCGTCCCCGACCACGTCCAGGGTCCGCGCGATGGAGCACGGCCAGTTCGCGAAGGACGTCCGCGCGCTCATGTCCGCGCTCCGGCCTCGTGGACCAGCTCGATCGCGCGGCCCAGGGTGTCGAGCCGGGCGGCCAGGTCCGCACCGGACGGGTACAGGCGGACGGTGTCCACGCCCGCGTCGCGCCAGACTCGGAGCCGCTCCCGGACCATGGGCTCGGTGCCGATCAACGTCGTCGCGAGGACCATCTCGTCGGTGACCAGCGCGGCTGCCCCGTCCCGGTCGCCGGCCTGCCAGCGCTGCCGTACCTCTGCGGCGACCTCCGCCCAACCCTGCCTGCTGTAGGCACGGTTGTAGAAGTTGGTGGACGCCGAGCCCATGCCGCCGAGGCTGAAGGCCAGTTCCTTCTTGCGGCCGGCCACCATGGCGCTCAGGGCTTCCTCGTCGGGGGCGAAGGCCACTTCGGCGCCCTGGCAGACGTCCAGATCCGCTCGGACGCGCCCGCCGTGCGCCAGCCCTTCGTCCAGGTGAGCGAAGTAGGCGCCCGCCGCTCCCTCGGGCACGAAGCTCGTGCCGAGCCAGCCGTCGGCGACCTCGCCGGTCAGCCGGAGCATGGCCGGTGACAGTGCGGCCAGGTACAGGGGCACTGGGTGCTCGGCCCGCATCGACAGTTTCATCGGTACGGCGTCGCCGCCGGGCAGCGGGATGCGGTACTCGGTGCCGGAGTGGTCGATCTTGCTGCCGGCCAGGACCTGCCGCACGATCTCCACCGTCTCGCGGACGCGCGCCAGCGGGCGGGCGAAGGGAACGCCGTGCAGTCCCTCCATCACCTGCGGGCCCGAGGGGCCGAGGCCGAGCAGGAAGCGTCCCTGGGAGAGGTTGGAGAGGGTGATCGCGGTCTGCGCGAGCGCGACCGGGGTGCGCGTTCCTACCTGCATGACTCCGGAGCCCAGCAGCATGCGTTCGGTGCGGGCGGCGTAGTAGCCCAGGGCGGAGGGCGCGTCCGAGCCCCAGGCCTCGGCCACCCAGCAGATGTCCAGGCCCAGCTTCTCCGCCTCGACGACGAAGTCCGCCTGCCGGGTCCAGGAACCGAGCCCCGACGCCTCGACCGTGATCGCGGCCCTCATCACGCCTCCGCCAGCTTCTTGATCTGCCCCAGCGTGACGGTCATGTTGCGCTCGAACTCACGCAGGCGTACGAACACGATCTTCTGTTCCTTGTCCGGCATCGCGTCGATGGCGAAGGACAGACCGGACCGGCCGGGGCCCATCTGCATCCACTCGGCCAGTTCGGTTCCGCCGTCCTTGGACTCCAGGCGGAAGCGCCAGACGGCAGAGGGACTGGCAGGGTCCGACACGGCCCAGGCGAGGAGGTGCGGAGGCCGGCACTCGATGACATGCGAGGTGGTCTCCCACTCGCCCAGGGACTCGTGCCTGCTCCTGCCGACGAACCGGGCACCCACGGCGGGCCGGACCGCGCCGTCGAGCCACTGCACCGACTGGAGCTCGTCGCTCATGTCCGGCATCAGCGTGACATCGGAGACGATCTCCCACACCCGGTCCGGCGGCGCGTCCACCCACGTCCGCACTTCGACCGTGGGCGTGTCCGCATAGCGTGCGCCCGTCCACTCCACTCCGCACCAACTCCATCCCCGACAAAGACCCGTGAAGCCTGTGACCTTCAGAGTTGCGTAACGAGACTCACTGCGTCAAGAGTGCTGCCGAGCCAGGTCGCGCCCGTCCCTGTCTCTACGCGTCGCCCCCTTACGCGTCAGCCCTACGCGCCGACGTCGCCCGTCTCCTTCTGCCGGACGGCTCTCCTCACTTGCGTTTCGACATCGCTGCGCTGCTCGCCCTGCGCCTTCGCATAGTCGGCAACCGCGGTCCGCACATCCCGAGCCAGGTCCCGCCAGGCCCGCAAGGCAGTGTTGTACGTGGTGGTCTGCCGCTGACTCCAGCCGCCTTCCTGAGTGGGCGGCCCGTACATGCCCCGCAGCTTCTCCACGCGGTGGTGCGCCTGCTCGGCCGCGCGCTGCTTCTCCACGAGCTCATCAAAAATGTTCGTCACACAAATGGAGCATAGGGAGGTAAATGCCGCACCGCGCGTCGAGCCGGGACCTGGCTGGGACGGACGCCCACCGGGTGTATCGCCCGGCTCAGGCCGACGGCGCCACGGCGGCCCGTTCCGCCCACTCCTGCACCGACAGATCGAGTAGCGCTTCCATGTCCTGCGAGCCGGGCAACGGACCGTGGTCTCCGGTCACTTGGAGGGCGGAGGCGGCGGTGATGTGGCCCAGTCGCAGGGCGCGTGCCGTGGTCCTGCCCCGCAGGAGGCCCGCGAGGAAGCCGGCCGCGAAGGCGTCGCCGGCGCCGACGGGCTCCACCACCGTCGCGCGCGGCGTCGGCACCGTGGCTCTGCCTTCGTCGCTGAACGCGGTCGCGGCGTTGGCGCCGTCCTTGACGACGAGGATGTGCGGGCGCGGGAGGTGCTCCCGTACGTCCTGCGGTGTCAGGTTCTCGCCCCACAGGGCCTGTGCCTCGTCCAGGCCGACGAAGACGATGTCCGCCCGGTCCGCCAGCTCGCGCAGCACCGTCGGGGCCGAGCCGTCCGGCCACAGGGCGGCACGATGGTTGACGTCGAAGCTCACCGCGTACGGGCGTGCGGCGCCCTCGGGGTCCAGCGCCCGCGCCACCAGGCGACGGCACGGCTCGGAGAGCGCGGGCGTGATACCGGTCAGGTGCAGCAGCGAGGCCGTGCGCAGGGGCTCGCAGTCCAGGACCTCGGGGCCCAGGGCGGAGGCGGCCGAACCGCGCCTGTAGTAGTGCACGCGGGTCCCGGCGGGGCTCGGGTCCTTCACCAGTAGGCCGGTCGGGCGGTGGGGGTCGGTGCGCACGTGCGACACATCGACGCCGGCGGCGGCGACGGTGGCACGCACACGCTGTCCCAGCGGGTCGTCGCCGAGCGCGGAGAGCCAGGCCACCGGGATGCCGTGGTCGGCGAGATACATGGCGACGTTCGACTCGGCACCCGCCACGGACACCCGCAGGTGCGCCGCGTCCACCAGCGGGGTCGGCGGGTCGGGGGCCATGGCCGCCATCGTCTCGCCGACGCAGACGACGGGGCCCGGGGTGGGGCGCCAGGGGGTGGTCGTGCTGGATGCCTGGGCGGCGGGCGTAGGGGGTGCCTCCGGGGGTGCCGTATCGGATGGCGGCGGGGCGGTCATGCCGGTCGGCTCGGCGGGTGCGGCCTCGGATGCTCCCAGAGCCCCCACACCGAACGGCGGCCCGCCCGTCATGCCGGAAGCCTCAGCAGGCGCGGCGCCGGATATCTCTACGGCCGCCATGCCGGACGGCCGCCCACCATGCACCCCGGAGGTCTCCGCGGCTGTTGCAGCAGACGGCTGAACAACGGCCGCACCGGAAACCTGAGCAGGCGCGGCGCCGAACGCCCCTACCGCTGCCATACCGGACGACCACCCGACACACACCCCGGAGGTCTCCGCGGCAGCCGCAACAGACGGCCGAACAACGGCCGCACCGGATGCCTCAGCAGCTGCGGCCCCTGATGCTCCCAGGGCCCCCACACCGAATGGCGGCCCGACCGTCACACCGGATGCCTGCGCGGCGGCGGCAGCGGATCCGGTACCGGACAGCCCCGCGGCGGTCACGGCTGGTCCCCGACGGCGGTGGGCCTCGGGGGATCGCCGGCATTGGTCCGGCTCGTCCGATCCCAGGTGGTCGTAGCATGCCGGGCGATGTCCAGCCGGACCGCGGGCGTCGGCGTGCCCGGCACGTTCACGCGGGTGGTGAACAGGGCGCCGTCGTCCGGGCCCGGTGCGGGCAGGCCCACGTGGGCGGTCGTGATGTGCAGGACGTCGTGGGCGAGGCACAGACCGGCCGGCTGTCGTGCGGGCAACCGCAGGGTGCGGTCGAGCGTGCCGTCGGGGAGATGGCGGCGGACGGTGCCGGTGCCCCAGACGGCGATCCACACGGCGCCCTCGACGTCGACCGCCATGCCGTCGGGACTGCCCTCGCCGATCGTCACGAAATCCCGGGGTGCGCCGAGGGCCGCGGTGACGGGGTCCACGGGGTAGCGCCGGACCACGCCCCGCGCGCTGTCGGCCAGATACATGACGCTGCCGTCCGGCGTGAACGCCGGTCCGTTGGGCACGGTGATGCCCTCCAGTACCCGTACGACCGTGCCGTCCCGGTCGAGGCGGTACAGCGAACCGGCACCCTCCTCGGCGTCGTAGGCCATGCTGCCGGCCCAGAAGCGGCCGAACGGGTCGGCGACGGCGTCGTTCATGCGCATCGGGGGCCGGGCGTTGTCCTCCGGCCGTGCCAGCCAGTCGGCCTTGCCGTCGGGGTGGAGGATGCAGATGCCGGTGCCCGCGGCGGCGATCCACGCGCCGACGTGACCGGCCAGGGGTGCCACGGCGCCCAGCGGGACGGGGAGTTGGGCCACCGTGTGCAGGGGTGCCGCGGGGTCGTCCGGGGCCGACATGAGGCAGCCGGTGAGGATGTCGACGAGGACGATGCCGGAGCCGGTCCAGCGGATGCCCTCGCCCAGTTCGAGGCGGTCGGGCCGGGTGGGGCGCAGCTCCGGCGTCACCGCGTCACCTCTTCCACAACCTTGCGGAAGGCACCGGCCCGCTCCCTGAGCGCGGTGATGCTGCCGCCGTCGGCCGCGTCGCCGACGAGGGGGGAGCCGACGCCGACCGCGATGGCCCCGGCCGCGAGGCAGGCGCGGGCGACGACCTCGTCGACTCCGCCCACCGGGACGAACGCGGCGTCGGGGAACGGGCCGCGCAGGGCCTTCAGATAGGCCGCTCCCCCGGCCTCGGCGACCGGGAAGACCTTCAGCGCGGCCACTCCCATGGCCTGCGCCGCGATGATCTCGGTCGGGGTCAGCACACCGGCCAGGACCGGCATGCCCAGCTCCCGCGCCGCGCGGACGCCGTCGCCGAGTCCCGGCGTGACGGCGAAGTCGGCTCCGGCACGGTGGGCGGCGCGGGCGTCCTCGGCGGTCAGGACGGTGCCGGCGCCGAGGGGTCGGTCCGGGCCGAGCGTGGTCCGGGCGCGTTCGATGACGGAGAGGGCGCCCGGGGCGGCGAGTGAGACCTCGATCAGTTCGACGCCCTCCTCGGCCAGGGCCAGCACGGTGCGCAGGGCGGCGTCGGGGTCGCCGCCCCGCACTATCGCGACCAGGCGGTGGGTGGCCAGCGCGGCGGTCAGGTCCACGGACGGTGCTCCTTCGGTGCGGGGGTCGAGGGGCAGCGGCAGGCCCCGGTGAGCGTGAGACGCCAGCGGACCTCGCCGGACGCCGGTACCCGCGCGGCGTCGTCGGGGCCGGCGTCGGCGAGGTCGAAGACGCGGCCGAGCATGGGCTCCACGCCCGTGCTCCGGTACGGGTGCGGCCGGGGGTAGCCGGCGAGGTTGCGCCACAGGGCGATCGACACGGGTTGTCCGTCCGCCACCAGTTCCAGGGCGAGCCGGTCGCGGTCGTCGTGGACGCAGCATCGCGCCGAGTCGACGACCGCCCCGACCGCGGTGCCGTCGTCGGGGCCGAGCCGGTCGAGGGGCAGCCCGTGCGGTGCGGGCCAGCTGCCGGTGATCCAGGGTGCCCCGGCGGGCCAGGTCCGGGCCATGAGAGGGGCGGCCTCGGGGAACAGGCGGGTGGCCGCGCCGGCCGGCATGCGCAGGGTGGCGTGCGGCGAGAGGTCGAGCAGGGCGTGCGCGGCCCAGACGAAGCGGAAGCCGGGCCGTGCGGTGAGCGTGTAGTCGACGTGGGTGCCGTCGGACATGGCGCGGATCGACCGTGCGAGGGCGAAGGACTCGCACTCGACGTGTTCGGTGTCGCCGGTGCGGGTCCAGGGGCGTGACCAGGCGTCGCCGTGATCGGGAAGGCCGCGGACGGTGGGGACGCACTCCTCGAGGCCGCCCGCGTCCACGAACGCATCACCCGGTACGGCCTTGTCCCGTTCCGGCGCCGTACGGTGCCACAGCCATTCACGGCCCCCCGAACGCAGGGACGTCCAGCGGCCGCCGTGCGCGGGGTCGGTGGTGATGGCCGGCACCCTCGTCACCATTCGGCGAAGGAGCCGTCGGCGTGCCGCCAGACCGGATTGCGCCAGGTGTGTCCGCTGCGGTCGGCCGCGCGTACGGCCGCCTCGTCGATGGTGATGCCCAGGCCCGGGGCGTCGTTCAGCGGTGCGTGACCGGCCACGAAACGGAACGGGGCGGGGTCGGCGAGGTAGGACAGCAGGTCGGCGTCCTTGTTGTAGTGGATGCCGCGGCTCTGTTCCTGGATCAGGAAGTTGGGTGTGGCGAAGGCGACTTGGAGGCTGGCGGCCAGCGCGATCGGGCCGAGCGGGCAGTGCGGGGCGAGCTGGGCGCCGTAGGTGTCGGCGAGGGAGGCGATGCGGTGGACCTCGGAGATGCCCCCGGCGTGCGACAGGTCGGGCTGGGCGACGGCGATGCCCGCGGTGAGGGCGGGCAGGAACTCGGCGCGGGAGTAGAGGCGTTCGCCGGTGGCGAGGGGGATCGGGGTCGTGGCGACCAGGCCGGGCAGCAGATGGCCGTGTTCGGGGACGACGGGTTCCTCGACGAACAGCGGGTGCAGCGGGGCGAGTTCGGCCAGGACCCGGCGGGTGCTCGCGGCGGTGAAGCGGCCGTGGAAGTCGACGGCGACGTCACGGTCGGGGCCGAGTGCCTCGCGGGCGGCGGCCACACGGGCGACCACCGCCGCGGTCTCGGCCGCGGTGCCGATCGGCGAGGTGGCGCCGGCGCCGTTCATCTTGACCGCGGTGAAACCGGCCTCGACCTGGGCGGCTATCTGTTCGGTGAGCTCGGCGGGTTCGTCGCCGCCGACCCAGGCGTAGACCCGGACGCGGTCGCGCACGGGGCCGCCCAGCAGGGCGTGCACCGGGGCTCCGTAGGTCTTGCCGGCGATGTCCCACAGGGCCTGGTCGAGGCCGGCGACGGCGCTGGACAGGACGGGGCCGCCGCGGTAGAAGCCGCCCTTGGTGAGGACCTGCCAGTGGTCCTGGATGCGCAGCGGGTCCTGGCCGACGAGGTACTCGGCGAGGACGTCCACCGCGGCACGGACCACCTCGGCCCGTCCCTCGACGACGGGTTCCCCCCAGCCGACCACGCCGTCGTCGGTCTCGATCCGGCAGAACAGCCAGCGCGGCGGGACCAGGAAGGTTTCTATTCGGGTGATCTTCACTTACCGCCGTTGCCTTTCGTGTCGTCGGGTCCGTCGATCCGGTCCAGGTCGCGTCCGGCCTGGACGAGAAGGGCCCGCATCGCCGCCTCCGCGGCCTGCGCGTTCCGGTCGCGTACGGCGTCCAGGACGGCCCGGTGGGCCGGTACGGGGTCCTCGCTGTGCGGGTGGCTGTGCACGATGCGGTCGCGGTGGGCGAGGCCGGGCTCGATGACCATCTCCATGCGCTGGAGCAGCTCGTTATGGGTGGCGCAGAGCAGGGCGCGGTGGAAGGCGAGGTCGGCCTCCACGGCCTGTCCCGGGTCGGAGCCCTGCTCACCCATCGCCTCCAGCGCCGCGTCCAGGGCCGCCAGGTCGGCGTCGGTACGGCGTTCGGCGGCGAGGCGTACGGCGGCCGGTTCGACGATGGCGCGTACTTCGGCGAGGTCGGCCAGCAGCGTCCGGTCGGCATCGGTGGCGACGTCGGCGCCCTCGAACTGCCAGCGCAGTACGTCGGCGTCGAGGAGGTTCCAGTCGGCGCGGGCTCTGACGAAGGTGCCGCGTTTCTGGCGGGCGTCGACCATCCCCTTGGCGGCGAGCACTTTCAGGGACTCGCGCAGGGCGGTGAGACTGACGTCCAACTCGCTCTGCAGCGCCACCAGGTCGAGCGTGGCTCCCTCGGGGATCCGGCCGCCCAGGATGCGGCGGGCGAGGGCCTCCACTGTCTGGCCGTGCACGCCGCGGCGGGCGTAGGGCGTCATGTCGTACAGCCTTTCTGCTGGGAACTGGGGACGGCGGCGGTCATGCGGACGCCTTCACGACGCTCCAGCCGCCGTCCACGACCAGGCTCGTGCCGGTGATGTAGGCGGCTTCGTCGGCGCTCAGGAAGGCGATGGCCGCGGCCACCTCCTCGGGGGTGCCGAAGCGGCGGGCGGCCGTCTCGGCGACGCTGCGCTCACGGTCCTCGGGCGGCACCCGGTCCCAGGCGGCGGTGAGGATGGGGCCCGGCAGGACGGCGTTGACGCGGACGTCGGGCCCGTACTCGACGGCGAGCTGACCGCACAGGGACAGCAGCGCGCCTTTGGACGCGGCGTAGGCGGGATGGCCGGGGATCCCCACGCGGGCGTGCACGGACGAGGTCAGCACGGTCGCCCCGCGCCGGGCCCGCAGATCGGGCAGCACCGCCCGGAAACCGAGGAAGCTCGCGGTGAGGTTCACGGAGAGCTGGCGCTGCCACGACTCCAGGGTCATCTGGTGGGCCGGGACGACGTCGACGGTGTAGGCGTTGCCGACGAGGACGTCCACGGGTCCGAAGTCGTGGGCGGCGGCCACGATCCGCTGCCAGTCGTCCTCCGCCGCCACGTCGGCCCGCACGAACCGGGCCCGGCCGCCGTCCTTCGCGATCCGTTCGGCGACCGCCGCACCGGCATCCTGCGACAGGTCGGCGAGGACCACGGCGGCTCCCTCCGCCGCGAGGCGTGCGGCGGTGGCGGCGCCGATTCCGGAGGCCGCACCGGTGACGACGGCCGTGCGGCCGGTGAAGCGGTCCATCGTGGGTCGACTCCTTCGTGAGCGTGTCGCGGGTGCTCCGTGAGCGGGGACAGGCCGTGCGGGAAACATATGCGGCTCACTGACGTGTCAGTACCACGAGGTCCGCGTCATGATCGGCACTCCAGGCGAACGGCAGCCCGTAGTGCAGCAGATGGGCGCCGCTGTACGTCGTCCCGGTGGCGGTGTCCCGATAGTGGGCCGTCGGCTCCAGTGCCCGCAGCCGGAGCCGGTCGGGGCGGCCGGGCACGAGGGGCGAACCGTCGAGCCGTCCGGTGCCGAGCGCTGCGACGACCGTGCGGTCCCCCGCGTCGTACTGGACCCCGCAGGTGGGGTCGGCCGGAGAGCCGAGCAGCCGGGCCTCGCCGTGGTGGACGACCTCGCGCAGATCCTTGTAGCGGGCGATCCACCGCGCGGCCTCGACCCGCTGCTCCGGAGTCCATGCGCGCAGGTCCGCGCCGATGCCCAGGACCCCGCACATGGCGTTCACGAAGCGGAAGGCGAGGCTGCGCGGGCGCGGGTCGAAGATGCCGGGCGCGTCGGTGACCCAGGAGCTCATGACGTGCGGGGCGTGGGCGTGCAGGAAGCCGTGCTGGATGGAGAGCCGGTCCAGCGGGGCGGTGTTGTCGCTGGGCCAGACGACGTCGGTGCGGGCCAGGGTGGCGTGGTCGACGCGTGCGCCGCCGCCCGCGCAGCCCTCGACGGTGACGTGGGGGTGGGTGGTGCGCAGGTGGTCGAGCACGCGCAGGTAGCCGTGGACGTGCTCGGCGTCCAGGTCGAGGCGGTCGGCGGGCCCGGCGCCGGGGCGGCCGCGTTCGGTGGGCGGGCGGTTCATGTCCCACTTCAGATAGCTGATGTCGTACGTGCCGAGGAGCCGGTCCAGGGTGCCGGTCACGAAGTCCTGGACGTCGGTGCGGCCGAGGTCGAGCAGGAGTTGGTTGCGGATCAGGCGGACGGGCCGGCCGTCGATGCGGTAGACCCAGTCGGGGTGTTCGGTGTGGAGCCGGCTGCCGGGGCTGACGGCCTCGGGTTCGACCCACAGGCCGAAGTCGAGGCCCAGGCCGTGCACCTCGTCGACGAACCCGTCGAAGCCCTGTGGGAACGCGGCCGGGTCGGGATGCCAGTCGCCGAGCCCACCGGTGTCGTCGCCGCGGCCGGTGAACCACCCGTCGTCGACGACGAACAGTTCGGCCCCGATGTCCGCCGCCGCCTTCGCCAGCTCCAGCTGTGCTGCGGCGTCGACGTCGAAGCCGGTTGCCTCCCAGGAGTTGTAGAGGACCTTGCGGGGGCGGTGCAGCCGGTCGCCCGCGAGGTGGCGTTCGTAGCGGTGCCAGACACGGGACAGCCCGTCGAGTCCGTCGGGGCTGAAGGCGCAGGCGAGGCGGGGAGTGACGAGGGTGTCTCCGGGCGCGAGGAGGACCGCGCCTTCGTGGGGGACCCGCCCGGCGCGCACGCGCACCGAACCGCCCGGTTCGGCCTCGGCGGTGATGTGCCAGTTGCCCGGCCATTCGAGCGCGATGCCGTACGTGGCCTGCGCGTCCCCGTCCTGCACGGCGAGCCAGGGCGCGTACGCGTGCCCGGGCGCGCCCTGGAGGCTGCCCATGGTGAACGTCCCCCTGAGCAGGTCGAGTTGGGTGCGCTGGAACTCCTGCGACCACTGGCCGGTGAGGTAGGTGAGCCGGGCCGCGTCGGTCACCGGGATGTTCACCGCGCCGGAGTCGAACCGCTCCAGTCGCAGTTCCGCCCTGCCGGTGTGCTCGGTCCAGCGGAGGATCACGTCCGTGCCCGGCACGGTCTCGTAGCACAGGACCGTGCGCAGACCGAGCACCTCGTCGGTGAAGGCGAGCCGCAGCGTCCCCTGCCCTTCCTCCGCTCCCTCGAAGTCCCACCACACGCCCCGCTCCTCGCCCGGGCGTGCCGCGATGAGGTCGGCGCCGGTGAAGGGCCGCAGTCCGTGCGGCACATACTCGGCGGGGGCTGCGTCGGCGGGCGTGACGAAGTGGGTACGCCGGGAACGGTCGAGGGCGGAGGGGCCGTACTCGACGCCGAGCGGGCCCCAGGCGTCGAGTTCGGCCCACGGGCCCTGCGGGGAGAGGCGGACGGTGTAGCTGGTGTGCTCGGTGTGCAGGGTCCAACGCCGGTGCGAGGTCACTTCACCGCTCCCAGGTTGAGGCCGGCCACGAAGTGCCGCTGGAACCGCAGGAACACGGCGACGGTGGGCGCGGCGGCGATGACGGAGCCGGCGGCGATCACGTTCCACATCGACACGTACTGGCCCTGGAGTCCGATGAGGGCGGCGGTGATCGGCATTTTGGTGTCGCTGCGCAGCACGGTGATCGCCCACAGCAGGTCGTTGAAGATCCAGGTGAACGACAGGGCGCTCAGCGCGGCGAGCGCGGGCCGGGTCAGCGGGAGGATGATCCGCCAGAAGATCTGCCAGGGCCCCGCGCCGTCGACGACGGCGGCCTGCTGGATCTCGGCCGGTATCGCCCGCATGAAGCCGTGCAGGACGAAGACGTAGAACCCGACACCGAAGCCGATCTGCACCCCGATGAGCGCGGTCAGGGTGTCGTGGACGCCCATCAGCTCGCTCAGCTTGGACACCGGGATGAGCAGGATCTGCGGCGGGAGCAGGTTGCCGCCGAGCATGAGCAGCAACAGGGAGCGGCGCAGGGGCAGTTCGTAGCGGCTGAGGGCGAACGCCGCCATGGCCGCCAGGGCCAGGGTCACCAGGACGCACGGGACGGTCACGAGCAGGCTGTTGATCAGGGCGCGCTGCTGACCGCCGTCGACCCAGGCGAGCCGGAAGTTGTCGAGGGTGAAGGAGTGGGGCCAGCTGCCCAGGCCGTGCGCGGCGATGTCGTCGAAGGAGCGCAGGCTGGTCACCAGGACCAGGGCGATGGGCAGCAGCCACAGCACCGCGAGCGCACCGGCGCCGAGGTGGAATCCCGCGGTGGCGGTGCGGCGGCGGCGCAGCGCCGCGGAGCCGGCGGAGGTGCGCGGGGCGGAGGTACGGGTGGCCGGCATCAGTCGGCCTCCCGGAAGGCGCGCACGAGGTAGGAGGCGATGACGCCGAAGGCCAGCAGGAAGATGACGACGGCCAGGGCGGAGCCGTATCCGAGGCGCAGGGACTGGAAGGCTGTCGAGTACATGTAGGTGCTCAGCAGTTCGGACGAGTGGTAGGGGCCGCCGCGGGTCAGCGACCACACGACGTCGAAGGAGCGCAGCGAGTCGATGATGATGACGGACACAACGACCGCGTTGACGCTGCGCAGTTGGGGCAGGGTGACGTGCCGGAAGCGCTGCCAGGCGCTCGCGCCGTCGACCTTGGCGGCCTCGTACAGCGCCGGGTCGATGCCCTTGAGCCCGGCGAGGTAGAGGACCATCACGTAGCCGATCTGCCGCCACAGCGCGGGCACGATGACCGCGTACAGGGCGGTGTCCTGGTCGGCGAGCCAGGCGTGCCGCAGGCTGCCGAGGCCCACCGACTCGAGGAGTTGGTTGAGGACACCGTCGGGCTGGTAGATGGCCTGCCAGACCAGGGCGGTGGCGACCAGGGAGAACACGACGGGCAGGAAGAGGGCGGCGCGGTAGAAGCCGATGCCGCGCCGCTCCTGCTGGAGCAGCATCGCGGCGGCGAGGCCCAGCAGGGCCGAGAGGCCGCCGAACAGCACCAGCCACAGCACGGTGTGCCCGACCGCGCCGCGGAAGACGTCGTCGCCCGCCATCTCCCGGAAGTTGTCCAGGCCGACGAACTTCGGTGCCGACACACCGTCCCAGCTGGTCAGGGCGAGGTAGAAGCCCTGCAGCGCGGGCCAGAACACCCACACCGCCTCGGCGAGCAGCGGGACGAGGACGAAGGCGACCACCAGCGGGGGTGTGCGCCCGGGTCCCCGGCCCCGGCCGCCACGGGACGGCGCCGGGACCGGGAGCTTGCGGTGGGGGGCGGTCAGGACGGCCATGTCAGGCGTTCCAGATCTTCTCGGCGTCGCGCTGCCAGTCGGTGAGGATGCTCCCGATCTCCTTGGGCTTGGCGAGGAACTTGGTCAGCGCGGTGTCGGCGGTGGGCTGGAGGGCGTCGCTGGAGTCGCGGTTGAAGTACTGGGTGATCTCGGCCGCCTCCTCGATGTGCTTACGGCCCTTCTTCACCAGCGCGGTGCCGGCGTCGGCGGCGTCGGGATGGCAGGGCAGGGCGGTGCCGGACGATCCCTTGATGTAGATCTCCTGCGCCTCGGCGGTGGCGAGGTAGCCCAGCAGGTCGAGCACCCCGTCGCGGCGGCCGGTGCGGGCGCTGGCGAAGTAGCCGTCGGTGGGGGCCTCTTCGGCCGGCGGGACCTTCGCGTCGATGACCGGGAAGCGGAAGAAGTCGATGTCGTCGAGGGCGTCCTTGGGTGCCGCGTCGGCGAAGAAGGTGCCGATCAGCATCATGCCGCTACGGCCGTTCAGCAGGGCGGTCGTGGCGTCCTGGAAGGCACCCGCGGTGCCGTTCGGGTCGAAGTACGGCAGCACTTCCTGCCAGCGGTCGAAGACCTTGCGGACCTCGGGGTCGTCGAACCGGTGCTGTCCGGCGAGCAGGTGGCGGTGGTATTCGGCGCCGTTGATGCGGATGTCGAGGTAGTCGAACCAGGCGGAGGCCACCCAGGCCGTGTTGCCGCCTGCGCCGAGCCCGATCGGGGCGACGCCCTTGCTCTTGAGCTTGTCGCACAGGTCGAGGAAGTCGTCCCAGGTCTTCGGCTCGCGCACGCCCCACTTGGCGAAGTTGGACTTCCGGTAGAACATGCCCCACCAGTAGTAGGTGGTGGGCACGAAGACCTTCTTGCCGGAGCCGGCGGTGCACAGTGAGTTCAGTGCCTTGGAGTAGCGCCCCAGGTCGGGCGACTGCCAGAGCTCGCCGAGGTCGAGCAGCAGGTCCTTCTTCGCGTAGGCGTCCGCCACCGAGCCCGGGTACCAGGTGTACACGTCCGGGGGGTTGGCGGAGGTCAGGTACGTCGGCAGCTGGGTCCGGAAGGTCTCCGCGGCGACCGTGTTGAGGCTGACGCTCCCGGCGTTCTTCTTGCCGTAGGCGGCGACGATGTCCTCCATCGCCGCCTTGGCCTGCGGTGCGGACAGGTTGGACTGGAGGGTGACCGCGCCCGTGGACGAGGACTTCGAGGAGGAGGTGGACGTGACACAGCCGCTGAGCAGCGAGGCCGTCCCGGCGGCGCCGAGTCCGGCGAGGAAGCGCCGTCGGCTGGGCTGAGGGTTGGTCATGAAGAGCTCCCTGTGGGTCCGCGCGGCGGATCCAGGTTCGCGTGGCGCTTCCACCACGTCAAGATTAATTACTAATTTATTTGAACTGGGTCCGGTGGACGTATCCGTCGACCCCGCGGAACACGGCGTCGACCGCACCGTCCTCCCCCGCGACCGCCCCGAGCGAGCCGTCGAAGGCGGCACTGGGGAACTCCTCCCGCTTCGACCAGCCCTGCCATGCCGCACCGTCGTGGCGGCGCTGCCAGAGCGTGTAGTCACCGGCCCGCGCGTACAGCACCACGGCGTCGCCCACGGCGACGAGCGTCGGACTGCCGCTCACGGTCCCGCCGAGCGAGGCCCACTCCGACCACTCCCCCGAGGCGTCCCGCACCCGTGTCCACACGTCGTCCGCCGAGGTCCGCACGGCGACATGGACCCGCCCCCGCGCGTCGACCGCGGCGGAGGGCCTGCCGTACGTCGGCCGGTCGCCCGGCGCACCGAGCGACGACCATCCGGAGGACGGCCCGCGCTGCACGATCCGCCCGTCCGCCCCGCGGGCGACGAGCGTCCAGTTCGTGGGGTCGGCGAACGCGACCGACGGCGCGTCGGTCACCCGTCCGCCCAGGCTCTGCCAGCCGCCCCACCGTCCGTCGGCGAACACCCGCCGGTACACACGGGGGTCGGCGCCGCGCGCGAACACGTCGATCCGGCCGCCGGAGGACGCGTAGGCGGCGGGCTGGCCGAGGATCCCGCCCCTGGCCGGGCCCCCGAGGTCCCTCGTACGCGGTGTGCCGCCGCCGTTCGTCGACGCCGAGTGCTGCACGAGGTTCCCGCGCGGTCCGCGGTAGAAGGTGGTCAGCGTGTCGCCGTCGCGCACCAGGGCCGGGCTCGCGGTCGCCTTCTCGCCCAGGCTCCTGCCGGGCAGGGCGTCCTCCCCGGTCAGCTTCAGGAACGCGGTGCCATGGGCGGGGACCTCGACGGTGTACGACCCGGTGTGCGTGCCGCGATCGGCGCGCGCCCTCAGGTCGCGTACCTTGACCGCGCCGCCCAGCGTCGCGTCGGCGAAGGTCACGGTGCGCCGGACCGGCCGGTCGGAGCGGTTGAGGAGAACGACCGCGCGGCGGCCCTGCCCCGAGAGGACCTTGCTGTAGACGTCGCCGACGGAGTCGGTGGCCACGCGGACGCCCTGGACGGCGAGCGGGTCCTGGTTCACGGCGATGATCTCGGGGTTGCGCAAGGTCTTGATCATCGACTCGGACAGGGTGCGCGGGTCGGAGCCGAGGACGAGCGGCGAGGCCATTTCGGCCCACATCACGAACTGGGTGGTGGACTCCTCCTGCGTCAGCTCGTACGACCCGTCGGTCATGCGGCGCATCGGGATGAGGTAGTCGGGGTCGTTGTAGTGGCCGGGCCCCTGAGCCTCGGGGTGCCAGGCGTTGGCGTCCATGTTGCGCAGGACGTTGGGCCACTGGCCCGGGCTGGGCGTACCCCAGGCGATGTCGGTCCCGGTGCGCCAGGAGTCCGCGATGGTCGGGGCGTAGGCGTAGGTGTTGTGCGCGTCCTGCTCGGGCGTGTGCGGCAGGCCCCAGTCGTCGGTGAGCGGGTTGCACAGGTTGAGCAGCATCCTGCGGCCGGACTTGGCGACGGCGTCGCTGAACTCCTTGAACGCGGGCCCGGGATCGAGCTTCGCGCCGATTCCGCACAGGAAGTCGACCTTGATCGCGTCGACCTTCCAGTCGGCGAACTGCCGTGCGTCCTGGTCGTAGTGGCCGCGGCTGCCGAGCCCGCAGGTCTTACCGCCGTCGTAGGCGCCGGCGTCGGTGTAGATGCCGGCCTTCAGACCGCGCTTGTGGAGGTAGGAGACCAGGGCGGGGATGCCGGACGGGAAGCGCTCGGGGTGGGCCGTCAACCGCCCCTGCGCGTCACGGGGGTTGTCGGCCTGCCAGCCGCCGTCCAGCCACACGATGTCGTAGCCGCTGTCGCGCAGCCCGCTGCTGACGAGCTTGTCGGCGACGGCCCGGACCTCCTTCTCGGTGGGCGCGCCGAGCCCGTAGTAGGTGTTCCAGCCCATGTACGGCGTGGGGGCGAGACCGCTGTCGTAGTAGTCGGGCGCGCCCTGGTCCACGGTGGTGTGCGCGGTGGCGGTGGGGGCCGCCGAGGCGGTCAGGACCACGGAGATCGCGGTCGCGAGAGCGAGTGAAGTCACGTGCCTCTCCCGGAGGTTGGGAAGCAGGAGGAGGTGTGACGCGGGCCGCGCCGGAGGCCGGGGCCGTCGGCGTCACGGCGATGACTGTGGCGCGCGGCCGGAACCCTGTCAATATTAATTACTAATTTAAAGAAACAAGGATCCGGCCCTGTCGGAAGTCTTGACGGGCCCACACCCACGGTGCAGGGTTTGGCAACGTTGTCAGCGATCCTCCGACAACGTTGTCACAATCATGCTTCCAGGTCGCCTCCTTCACCGGACATCCCTGATCGGAGCCCTCGCCCCATGCCGGATCAGCCTTCTGCGCCGTCCCGCCGTGCCGTACTCACCGCCGGGTCCACCCTTCTCGCGGGCTTCGCGATCGGCATGAGCCTGCCGCCCGGCGCCGCCGCGGCCGGAACCGGCCACCCGCGCCAGGCTCCCACCCGCGGCGAACTCGCCGCCTACCGGCCGGTGTCGGTCTCCTCCACGGACTACGCCCCCACGCCGGCCGAGTTCGCGGTGGACGGCCTCGACGGCACAGGGGTGCGCGGGACGGGCTGGCGTGCCGCGGGCGGTGACCCGCAGTGGATCTGCGTCGACCTCCAGGCGCTGTGCGAGGTGGAGTCGCTGCGGCTCACCTTCGAGGCGACCGTGGACGATCCGCCGTACGTCGACGCACCCGGGGGCAATCCGCGGGACAACACCACGGGGCAGGAGATCCTGTCCAGCTGCGCGGTCGGCTTCGTGATCGAGACCTCGCGCGACCGGCAGTCGTGGACGTCCGTGTACCGCACCGAATCCGGGCGGGGCGGCGTCGTGGAGCTCGCACTGCCACGGCCCGTCAGCGCGCGGTGGCTGCGCATGACCGTCCACAAGCGCTCCAACGCCAACCCTCTGGGCCTCAACGGCCTCCAGGTGTACGGCACTTGCGGTGAACGTCGCCCGGATGTCACCGGCTGGACGGACTGGGGCGTCCGGCACCGCACGCCGCCGGCGCTGAAGGTCGCCGCGGACGGCACCGTACCGCTGGAGTCCGGCTGGGACCTGACGATGGACGACTGGGCCGGCGGGGAGGGCACCGACCTGTCCGAGTCGTCGGTGGACACCAGCCGCTGGCTGCCGGCCACCGTGCCCGGCACCGTGCTGTCCTCCCTCGTGGACCAGGGACACCTGCCCGACCCGGTCACGGGGCTCAACAACCTACGCGTGCCGGAGGCCCTCTCCCGCCACGCCTGGTGGTACAGACGTGAGTTCCGCCTGCCCAAGCAACTGCGCACCGGCACCGGGCGCCGCATCTGGCTGGAGTTCGACGGCGTCAACCACGAGGCCGAGGTCTGGCTCGACGGCAGCCGCGTCGGCACCGTCACGTTCCCCTTCGCGCGCGCCGCCTTCGACGTCACGAAGTTGCTGACCGACGGCGGTGATCACGCCCTGGCGGTGCGGATCAAGCCGATGCCGTATCCGGGCAGCCCCGGCGACAAGGGCCCGGCCGGTCTGGCGTTCGTGGACGCCGGGGCGAACATGATGAACCGCAACTCGCCGACGTATCTGGCCGCTTCGGGCTGGGACTGGATGCCGGCGGTCCGCGACCGGGCCGCCGGCATCTGGAACCACGTCCGGCTCCGCTCGACGGGCGCGGCCGTCATCGGCGACCCGCGCGTGGACACCCGGCTGCCCGAGCTGCCCGACACCGCAGCCGAGCTGACCGTCGTGGTGCCGGTGCGCAACGCGGACCCCGTCGCCCGGAGCGTCACCGTCTCCGCCGCCTTCGACGACGTACGGCTGACCCGGACCGTCACGGTTCCCGCGGGCGAGACGGCCGACGTCACCTTCAGCCCGGCCGATCACCCGCAACTGCGCATCCGCAAGCCGAAGTTGTGGTGGCCCAATGGCTACGGCGAGCCCGCCCTGCACCGGCTGACGCTCACCGCCTCGGTCGCGGGCGAGGTCAGCGACCGGCGCACGACCCGGTTCGGCATCCGCCAGTTCGGCTACGAGTACGACGTCCCGCTCACCTTCCAGTCGGGCGGCGACGCCTACGCGCAGACCGTCGGCCTCGCCCGGCAGAAGGCCCGTCACGTGCGGATCCTGTGCCATACCCGGGCCACCGAGTGGGGCTCGTCGATGTGGAACCTGTCGGTCGTCGACAGCACGTCACCCGGCACCGACCTGGCCCTGCACAGGCCGGCCACGTCGTCCTCCGTCGACGACCCCGCCAACCGGCCCGGCAACGTCACGGACGGCGATCCGAAGACGCGCTGGTCCTCGGAGTTCGAGGACGAGCAGTGGATCGAGGTCGACCTCGGCGCGGCGGTGTCGTTCGACCGCGTGGTCGTCACGTGGGAGCAGGCGTACGCGAAGACGTACACCGTCCAGGTCTCCGACGACGGCGAGAACTGGCGGGAGGCCTCGGCCGTCGACAACACCGCCGCTCCGCTCCCCTTCCGCACCGGGGGCCCGGCCGCGCTTCAGAACGTGGAGTTCGAGGCGCGGACCGCGCGCCACGTCCGGGTGCTGTGCCACAGCCGGGCGACGAGCTGGGGCGCGTCGATGTGGAGCCTGTCGGTCGTGGACAGCTCCTCCCCCGGCACCGACCTGGCGCTGCGCAGGACGGCCACCGCGTCCTCGGAGGAGGGCTCCGGGAGTGCGGCCGCCAACGCCGTGGACGGTGATGCCCACACGCGGTGGTCATCGGCGTACGAGGACGAGCAGTCGATCCAGGTCGACCTCGGCGCGAGGGTGTCGTTCGACCGCGTGGTCATCCTGTGGGAGCAGGCGTACGCGAAGACGTACACCGTCCAGGTCTCCGACGACGGCGAGGACTGGACGGACGTGAAGTCCGTCGACAACTCCACCGTGCCGCTCAAGATCAGCGTCAACGGTGTCCGGGTGTTCTGCCGGGGCGGGAACTGGGGCTGGGACGAGCTGCTGCGGCGTATGCCCGCCGAGCGGATGGACGCGGCCGTGCGCATGCACCGGGACATGAACTTCACCATGATCCGGAACTGGCTGGGGAGCAGCAACCGCGAGGAGTTCTATGCCAGTTGCGACGAACACGGCCTGCTGGTATGGAACGACTTCCCCAACGCCTGGGCCATGGACCCGCCGGACCACGAGGCCTTCCTGAGCCTGGCGCAGGACACCGTGCGCCGCTACCGCAGCCACCCCAGCATCGTCGTGTGGTGCGGCGCCAACGAGGGCAACCCTCCCGGGCCTGTCGACGACGGCATGCGCGCCGCGGTCCGCGCCGAGGCGCCCGATCTGCTGTACCAGAACAACTCCGCCGGCGGCATCGTCTCCGGCGGCGGCCCCTACGGCTGGGTCGAACCGCAGCGCTACTTTGCCGCGACCACCTACGGCAGCGGCGGTTTCGGCTTCCACACCGAGATCGGCATGCCGGTACTGCCGACGGCGCAGACCATGCGCCGGCTCATGGGCGACGAGCCGGAGTGGCCGGTCAAGGGCGCCTGGTACCACCACGACTGGAGCACCCGCGGGAATCAGGCACCGCAGAACTACCGGGCGGCCATCGAGACCAGGCTCGGCGAGGCGAAGGACCTCGACGACTTCTGCCGCAAGGCGCAGTTCGTCAACTACGAGAACTTCCGGGCCATGTTCGAGGCGTGGAACGCCCGGCTGTGGGACGACGCGAGCGGGCTGATGCTGTGGATGTCCCATCCCGCCTGGTACAGCACGGTGTGGCAGACGTACGACTACGACTTCGACGTCAACGGTGCCTACTACGGCGTGCGCAAGGCGAGCGAGGCCGTGCATGTGCAGGCCGATCCGGTGAGCGGGGAGGTGATCGCGGTCAACCACACTCCGCGCCGCATCTCGGGCGCGACGCTCTCCGCGCGCCGCTACGACCTCTCCGGCCGTCGCCTCGGCGCCGTGCAGCGCGCGACCGTGGACGTCGCCGCCTCGTCGACCGCGCCGGCGTTCACCGAGGACCGGCCGGACGACCTGCCCGGCCTCCATCTGCTGCGGCTGCGCCTGGTGGACACGCGCGGGGAACTGCTGGCCGAGAACACCTACTGGCGGTACCGCGAGGCCGCCGACATGGGCGCCCTGAACCAGGTCGGCCGGACCAGGGTCTCGGTGGAGATCATCGATGCGGACCGCTCGGGCGACCGCCAAGGCCTCACCGTCCGCCTGCGCAACCGCGGCACGACGGTCGCGGCGATGGTGCGCGTCTCGCTGCTCGACGCCGAGTCCGGACACCGGGTCCTGCCCACGCTGTACGGCGACAACTACCTCTGGCTGCTCCCCGGCGAGTCCCGCGCGGTCAGGCTGTCCTGGCCGGCCACTTCCCTCACCTCCGGCAGGCCGGCCGTTCGGCTGGAGGGCTACAACGTGCCGACGACGACCGTGGGCCGGGCGCGCACGTGAGGCTGCCACGTCATTCAGAAACGGCATCGCTGAATCCGATGAAAAGGATGCGTTGGACGTCAGAATCAGGCAGGAGCACAGTGAACACGTCCTCACCTGGACCGAACCACCCCGACTGCACCCCTGCGGAGAACACTCGATGAACCACGTCGCGGATCCCGAGCGCTACGACGGCACCATGCGATACCGGCGCACCGGACGCTCAGGACTCGACCTTCCCGTGCTGTCGCTGGGGTACTGGCACAACTTCGGTGACGACCGGCCCTTCGAGGCCCAGCGCGAGATCGCCCTGCGAGCCTTCGACCTCGGCATCACGCACCACGACCTCGCCAACAACTACGGCCCGCCCTACGGCGCCGCGGAGATCAACTTCGGCCGGCTGATGAAGCAGGACCTGGCGCCGTACCGGGACGAGCTCGTGGTCTCCACCAAGGCCGGCTGGGACATGTGGCCCGGTCCGTACGGCCAGGGCGGCGGCTCGCGCAAGTACGTGCTCGCCTCGCTCGACCAGTCCCTGCGGCGGACGGGCCTGGACTACGTCGACATCTTCTACTCCCACCGGCTCGACGCGAGCACGCCGCTGGAGGAGACGATGGGGGCGCTCGACACGGCCGTCCGCCAGGGCAAGGCCCTGTACGTCGGCATCTCCTCCTACGACGCCGAGCGCTCCCGGCAGGCGGCCGCCATCCTCCGGGAGCTGGGCACCCCGCTGCTCATCCACCAGCCGTCGTACAGCATGCTCAACCGCTGGATCGAGAACGAGGGCCTGCTGGAGGCCGCCGGGCAGGAGGGCTTCGGCGTCATCGGCTTCACCGCGCTCGCCCAGGGACTGCTGACCGGGCGCTACCTCGACGGCGTCCCCGCCGACTCGCGCGCCACGCAGGGCAAGTCGTTCGACGAGACGTGGCTGTCGCAGGACATGCTGGGCAGGCTGCGCGCGCTCAACGACATCGCGGCCCGCCGCGGCCAGAGCCTCGCCCAGATGGCGCTCGCCTGGGCCCTGCGCGACCCCCGTGTGACCTCGCTGGTCATCGGCGCCTCGCGCACCGAGCAGCTGGAACAGAACGTGGCCGCGCTGGAGAACCTCGACTTCGGCGACGAGGAACTGGCCGAGATCGACAAGTACGCCACCGACGGCGGCGTCGACCTGTGGCAGGACGCGCGGACCGGAAATCTCGGCTGAGTTCCGGGCCGCCCGCCCTCCACTCGCCCCCGTCGCTGGTATGGACCTGATGCGTCGTCAGGGCTAAGCTCTGCCCGACCCGGAATGAGAGCGCTCTCAGATTGCGGTTGTTCCACCCCACCTTGTTGGAACGACGAAGGGCAACTCCCTTGAGACGCATCAGACTCACGTACGCCGGCCTCGCAGCGCTCCTGGTCCTCGGCAGCTGGACCGCGGGCGGAACCGCGCAGGCCACGGCGGACGACTCCGCCACCGTGGCGGACGCCGAACCGGCCTCCCCCGGACTGCTGCAGGCGATGCAGCGCGACCTCGGCCTGTCGAAGGAGCGGGCCGAGGCGCGCCTGGCCGCGGAACGCACCGCCATGGACGTCGCACCGATGGCACGCAAAGCCGCCGGGTCCGCCTACGGCGGCTCGTGGTTCGACGCGAAGAGCGAGCGGCTCGCCGTGGCCGTCACGTCGGACGCAGCGCCCGCGACCCTGCGGAAGGTCCGCGCCACCGGCGTGACGGTGCGCACCGTCACGCACAGCGCGCGCGATCTCGACGCGGCCAAGGCACGCATCGACCGTCTCCCCACACCCTCCGGCGTGAGCAGTTGGCACGTCGATCCGGCGGCCAACACGGTCGTCGTGAACGTCGTCCGCGACAAACGGTCGGACAACGATGTCCGCGGCTTCGTCTCCCGCGCCCTCGCGGCCGGACCCGTCACCGTCGAGACCGTCGCCGCGGCCCCGCAGACGTTCGCGGCGGGAACGGTCGGCGGCGATCCCTACTACACCGGCAACGTCCGCTGCTCCATAGGCTTCTCGGTGCATGGCGGCTTCGTCACGGCCGGGCACTGCGGTGGGCAGGGAGCGGGTGTCCGGGGCTGGGACGGCAGCCACATCGGAACGTTCCAGGGCTCCTCGTTCCCGGGCAACGACTACGCCTGGGTGAGCGTCGGCAGCGGCTGGTGGACCGTGCCGGTGGTCCTCGGCTGGGGTACGGTCCCGGACCGGCTCGTGCGCGGCTCGGCCGAGGCGCCCGTCGGGTCGTCCATATGCCGCTCCGGCTCCACGACGCGCTGGCACTGCGGCGCCGTGCTGGCCAAGAACGAGACCGTCAACTACAGCCAGGGCGCGGTGCACCAGATGACGAAGACCAGCGTCTGCGCCGAGGGCGGCGACTCCGGGGGCTCCTTCATCAGCGGTGACCAGGCCCAAGGGGTCACGTCGGGCGGCTGGGGCAACTGCTCCGGCGGCGGGGAGACCTGGTTCCAGCCGGTGAACGAGATACTCGGCCGGTACGGGCTGACCCTGCACACGGCCTGACGCGCCTGAGCTGATGCGCCGGAGCTGATTCGTGGTGCCACACCTGTGAAGCACGAGCCGCCGCGCGTCCGCAGGCGGCCGTGCGGCAGGATGAGGACCATGAGCGTAGTCAAGATCAACGTACTGACCGTGCCCGCCGAGCAGCGCGAGACGCTGGAGAAGCGCTTCGCCTCCCGTGCCCACGCCGTGGAGAACTCGGACGGGTTCGAGTGGTTCGAGCTGCTCCGGCCGGTCGAGGGCACCGACACCTACCTCGTGTACACGCGCTGGCGCGACGAGGGGTCCTTCCAGGCCTGGATGGAGGGCCCCATGAAGTCGGCCCACCAGGGCGGCGGCCAGGAAGGCGCCGAGCGCCCGAAGCCGGCGGCCAGCGGGTCCACGCTGTGGTCCTTCGAGGTCGTGCAGCAGGCCGGGCCGAAGGGCGAGTGACGACGAGCGGTCGGCGGTGAGCGGCGGGGGCTGGAGCAAGCCCCCGCCGTGCTCGGCTCCGGTCGCGTGCGGGATGCCAGAATGCGCGCATGGTGTCCTCGCGCAGTCTCCCCGCTTCCTCCGACGGGCGCCTTCGGGCCCGGTTGGTCGACCTGGTCGACGGCATCGAGCCCTGGGACGACCTTGAGCGGGACCACCTGCGCCTGGCCGGTGAGTGGCTCGCCGGCGGCGCACCGGTCTACCGGACGCGTAAGCCTGATGTCCCGGACACTCACCTCGTGAGCTACTTCGTCGTGCTGGACGCCGAGTGCGGCGAACTGCTGCTGGTCGCGCACCGCAAAGCCGGCCTGTGGCTGCCCCCGGGCGGGCATGTGGAGCCGGGTGAGGACCCGTGGGCGGCGGTTGAACGCGAGTGCCGGGAGGAGCTGGGCATCCCGGCACTGGCCTCGGACATCACCGGCGAGCACCCCCTCTTCCTCACCGTCACCCGAACCCGTGGTCAGGGGGAACACACCGACGTCTCGCTCTGGTACGTCATCACCGCGGACGCGCGAACCCTCACCTCCTACGACGAGGAGGAGTTCACGGCGGTACGGTGGCTGACTCCCGAGCAGGTGCTCGCCGAGCCGCTCGACTCCATGGACCCCCACATGCATCGCTTCACTCGCAAGCTGATGCACGTCGGCGGTGCGACCGGGTCACTGCCGCGAGGACGAACGTCACGCTGATCAGCAGGGCCCAGGCACCGAACTTCTCCACTCCCACGGGCTGCCAGCCGTCGAGTTGGTAGGGGTAGCGCCAGGCGCCCACGTAGGTGGCGAGGTTCTCCGCGACCCACAGGAAGAAGCCGATCAGGACGAAGGACAGCGCCAGGGGCATCCGGCGGCGGGTGGTGCGCACCGTGTAGCAGACCGAGGTGCCCGCGGTCACGGCCAGGAGCAGTGCGGCGAGGAGCCAGCGGACGTCGGGGAGCCAGTGGTGGCTGAAGAAGTTGACGTAGATGGCCGCGGCGACCACGGCCGTCGCCCGCGGGCGGTACCGGACCAGCTCCAGGTCGAACAGGTGCCAGGCACGGCAGACGTAGCTGCCGACAGCGGCGTAGAGGAAGCCTCCGTACAGCGGGACGCCCGCGAATTTCAGTACGGCGGGCTCCGGATAGCTCCACGAGCCGAGGGACACCTTCACCAACTCGAAGGCCAGGCCGATGACGTGGCAGACCGCGATGACCGCGACGTCCCGCGCATTCTCCCAGCCCCGCAGCCAGAACAGCAGCGTCAGCAGCACCCCGTAGACGACGAGCAGGTCGTAGCGGGCCACGGGAAGGCCGGGCAGCAGGGCGGAGGCGGCCACGCCGGACATCAGGGCGATGGCGAAGGCGCAGGACCGTGTCTGTATCCAGGCGAAATCGAGCAGCTGGCGCAACGACGCCGTCAGGGTGCCGGCGATACTTGTGGTGACCATGATCCCAAAGACGAGCTCGCGGCGCCCTCGGTTGCGTGGAGGACGGTGCCCGAGAAGTCTCAGGATCCGTGTGGCCTCGTGTTTCCCTGGAGTTCCGAGCACGGGTCGAGGCCGGGGGTGCCCTCTCCCGGTCACCGAAAATCCGTTGCGGCCGCCCTCCCCTCCCCCGACCCTTGGCCCATGCCCTACGCCCTTCGTCCGGCCGGCCTGACCGACGCGCCGGCCATCACCGAACTCCTCAACGAAGTCGACCGCATCGAGATCGGCCGGCCCGAGACCGACCTGCACACCGTCGAGGCCGACCTGAAGCACCCCGAGGTCGCGCTGGACCGCGATTCGTGGCTGGCCTTCGACGGCGACCGGCTGGTGGCGTACGGCCTGTTGTGGGACGAGTCGGCCGGTGAGCGCGTCGACGTCGACCACTACGTGCTGCCCGACCACCAGCGGGCGGGCGAACTGATCCTGGACGCGCTGCAGGCCCGAGCCCTGGAGAAGGCCCGCGAGAACGGTGCGGCCAGGGCGGTGGTGCATCTGCACCTCAACACCGTTCCCACGCTCGACACGGAACTGATCGAGCGACGGGGCTGGCACGTCGTACGGCGCTATCACGTGCTGCAGCGGCCCGTGGACGGCGCCGCGGACCTCGTACCGGAACTCCCGAACGGCATACGCCTGCGGCCGTGCGCCGAGGAGGCGGACCGTGCGCGTGTCCACGCGCTGTACCAGTCGAGCTTCGCCGAGCACTTCGACTTCCAGCCGCGGAGCTACGACCAGTGGCTGCACGACGTCGACGCCGATGTGCTCGACTGGTCCCTGGTGTGGATCGTCGGCACCGACGAGTCGGGGGACGCCGGATTCCTCATCGCCCGCGACGACCGTGAGGCGATGGGCTGGATCCGGAGCATCGGCGTGCTGAACGAGGCACGCGGCTCCGGTCTCGGCGGTCTGCTGCTGCGGCACGCGTTCGCCGCGTTCGCGGCGCGAGGGCGTGACACGGTGGGGCTGGGCGTGGACACCGCCAACCCCACGGGGGCGCCCGCGCTGTACGCCCGGCACGGCATGGCCGTTCACTACGCCGTCGACACCTGGGAGACGGTGCTCAGCTGACGTGGGCCTCAACCTGGCCGGAGCCCCTCGGCGCGCCGGCTCTCGAGGCGCAGGGCCGCGCCCGTGACCACCGCGCCGATCCCCTCCCACAGGCCCACGCCCAGGAAACCGGCGGGAGCACGGCCACTGACCACCGCCAGCGTGAACACCGTGCAGGTCAGCAGGCGGAAGGGGACCGTCCAGCGGAAGAACGCCTTCCAGTCGGAGAGCGCGGCCAGGACGTAGTAGACGCCCATGTTGAGCGCCGCCATCGAGGAAGCGGTCAGAAAGACCAGAGTGTGGTCTCCTTCCGCACGCCGGGAGCCCGCGTCGGGGGCGAAGCCCATGACGGCGAGCAGGGCGTCCGGGGCGACGAGCCCCACCGCACCCATGACGGCGGCGAGGACGCCGAACACCGCCATGGTCCAGCCGGACAGGGAGCGGGGCAGGCGTCGCACGCGGTCCTCCATGGGTGACGGGGTCAGCGGCCTCTCGCGCCCGGCTGGGCGCTGCTTCTACGGGTGTTGTTGTACAGGCGCAGCAGGTGTTTGGCGACTGCGCACGGTATCGAGTCGGCGTAGCACTGCCGGCAGGTCCGCATGTGGTGGTCGTAGTCGGCACGTGCCTGCTGCAGGGCATCGGTCTGAGACGACATCGAGGTCCTCGGAGTTGACGACGGAAGGGGGGTTGGTGGCGGAGCGGGTGTCGCGGTGACTGCGAGGTCCACCTGAGGACAAAGTTGATCATGTTACTTGTGGTACGGGAAAGTCGTGTTTCGTGTGCGACCGCACGCTCCGGCGCGGGTCCCCGAACGCCCCCAATGAGCCCCCCACCGACCGGAAAACGCTTGGACTTCGCGGTCGCCGCCACGGGACACTACGGTCGAAATGGGAACTCCTGAATCGCACAAGGTTCAGCCGGGCAAGCGCTCGGCACTTCTCGCACTTCGTTACTACGGACGGGAGTTGGCCCGGCTTCGCCTGCTGACGGCCCCCGCGATGGTGCTGTCGGCGCTGGGCAACATCGGCATCAACTACGTCGCGCCGCTGATCGTGGCCAAGCTCATCGGCGACATCGCCGGGGGCGGGGACGTCACGGTCGGCTCGACGCTGCCGTACGTCCTCGGCTTCGTCGGTGTGCTGCTGCTGGCCGAGGCGTTGTGGCGGGCCGCGCTGCACTGCCTGAACCGGCTGGACGCCCTCGGCATCGAACATCTGTATGTGATCGGGATGGACGAGCTGTTCGCGAAGGACGCCGCGTTCTTCCACGACAACTTCGCAGGGTCGCTGACCAAGCGCGTACTGAGCTTCGCCTCGCGTTTCGAGCAGTTCGTCGACACGCTGACGTTCCAGATCGTGGGCAGCTTCGTGCCGCTGGTGTTCGGCGCGGTGGTGCTGTGGCGCTACGAACCGCTGCTCGTCGTCGGGCTGTTGACGATGATCGCGCTGACGGGGGTGTGTGTGGTGCCCCTCATCCGGCGCCGTCAGGCCCTCGTCGACCAGCGGGAGGAAGCGATCGCCCGGGTGTCGGGGCACGTCGCCGACAGCCTGATGAACATGGACACGGTGCGCGCGTTCGGCGCCGAGGAGCGCGAGGCCGCCGAGCACCGCTCCCGGGTCGCGGTGTCACGTCGGCTGACGTTGCGGGCGTGGGACTACGGCAATCTGCGCATCGACACGCTGGTCGCGCCGATGTCGGTGCTGACCAACGCGCTGGGGCTGCTGCTCGCGGTCACGCTGGCCGGGGGCGCGCACGGTGTGGAGGCGATCGTGGTGGCCTTCACCTACTACAACAACGCGACGCGGATCATGTTCGACTTCAATCAGATCTACCGTCGGCTGGAGAGCTCGATGACGGAGGCCGCGCAGTTCACCGAACTGCTCCTGACGCCGCCGACCGTGCTCGATCCGCCGTCACCGGAGCCGCTGCTGCCCGCGCCCGCCGACGTCCGCTTCGAGAAGGTCACCTTCGCCCACGCCGGTGGCCGGCCCCTCTTCGAGGGACTCGAACTGGCCGTGCCCGCCGGGGCGAGGATCGGCCTCGTGGGCCGGTCGGGCGGCGGCAAGACCACACTGACCCGGCTGCTGTTACGGATGACGGACATCGACGCCGGGCAGATCCTGATCGGCGGTCAGGACATCACCATGCTCCGCCAGGCGGACCTGCGCGGCCTGATGGCCTATGTGCCGCAGGACCCGGCGATGTTCCACCGCACGCTGCGGGACAACATCGCCTTCGCCCGGCCGGACGCCACCGACACCGAGATCCGCCGCGCGGCGCAGGCGGCGCACGTCACGGAGTTCGCCGACGCGCTGCCGTACGGCTTCGACACCATGGTGGGCGAGCGTGGCATCAAGCTGTCCGGCGGCCAGCGCCAGCGGGTCGCCCTCGCCCGGGCGATCCTGCGCGACGCACCGATCCTGCTGCTCGACGAGGCGACCAGCGCTCTGGACTCCGAGAGCGAGATCCTCGTCCAGGAGGCGCTGTGGCGGCTCATGGACGGGCGGACCGCGCTCGTGGTGGCGCACCGGCTCAGTACGGTCGCAGGTATGGACCGGCTCGTCGTCCTGGATCGCGGACAGATCGTCGAGCAGGGGTCCCACGACGAACTGCTCACCCTGGACGGTGCCTACGCCAAGCTGTGGCAGCACCAGTCGGGAGGTTTCCTCGACGAGTCTCCCGCGCGGGCCGAGCTTCCCTGAGCCCGGCCCGCGTGCCGGAGCGCTATCCGCGTGCCGTACGGTGTCGGCGCACCAGCAGGAAGGCGCCCGCTCCGATGCCCACGGCTGCCGCAGCGGCGCCCGCGATGGGCAGGACCGAGCCGGAGCCGGTGCTGGCGAGGTCGCCGGAGACCCCGGCGTCGGTGGAACCGGTCGCCGACCCACCGGTCGCGGAGGAGCCCCCGTCGGTGCCGGATCCACTCGTGGCGCCGGAACCACTCGTGGCGCCGGAACCGCCGGTGGAGCCACTGCCTCCGGTGGACGAGGAGCCGCCGCCGGAGGACGAGCCACCGCCGGTCCCTCCGGCGCCGGTCACGTCGAGCGTGATGGCAGCCTTGTCATTGGCCTTGTCCGGGTCGAACGGCCGGGACTCGTCCGGCAGGGTCACGGCACCCTTGGCACCCGCGACGGCTTTGTCGATCCTCAGCTTGAAGGGGTAGGACGTGCTTTCGCCCTCGTCGAGCCAGACCTGACGGAAACCGCACTCGTAGGTCCCGGAGGCGACCTTCGTGCAGCTGCCCTTCTTCGTCACCGTCGTGCCGGGGGGCATCTTGACCAGGACCTTGGTCGACGGGATGCCGCCCTTGTCCTCGTTCACCCAGGCAGGCCCGGCGTTGGTGAACCCGACCTTCAGATCCACTGTCTGTCCGACGCGTCCCTTCAGCGAGGCACCCGTCACCTGGAAGTCGGCGGTGTTCGCCGCGGTCACCGCCACCTGCTGCATGTTCGCGTCCTCGCCCACCGCGGAGCCGGGTTCCGTGGTGGGGGCGTCGGGCTGCTCAGCCAGCTTCAGGGCGGGGCCGGTGCCCTGCACGGGACCCGAACTGGCCTCGTCCCCCGGAACATTGTCGTAGTCGGTGACCACGACGCTGAGCCTCTCGTAGAGCGCTCGGTCCAGGGCGTCGACCCGTAGACCGCCCTGAGGTGCGTACACCACGCCGGGCTTCACCGTCTGGTCGAACGCGCAGAGCGCTGTGGCGCCGGTGGGAACCTCGTCGTAGCCCCAGGTCTGCCAGGAACGGCAGTTGGAGGGCACGTCCCCCACGCTCATCCCGTGGCTGACCGTGTACCGCACCCACACCTTGTCGAGGGCTTCGGAGCCCGTGTATGTGAAGCGGGCGGGCACCTTGAGCGTGCTGCCCGGCTTCACCCCTTCGTACGGGGTCATCTCCTCCAGCACCAGTCCGGGGGCGGGGTCTTCGGCGGCGGCGGGTGTGGCGCCCAGCGCCATCAGGGCGACGGCGCCCATGGCGCCGGCGGTCTGGCGGAACACGCGGAGTCCGGGGACGGTGTGGGGCATGAGGTCCTCTGATTCGAACGACAGTGACGGACGGGTGAACTGTGGGGGAACACTGGTCCTCCACAGGAGACGTTCGCCACGGTCGAAGGGTTGTACGGGAGACCCGAATTCGATGAGCATGCTGAGTCCTGCTGGTGCACGCCGTGCCGGCCGGTGACTGCGAGACGGTGGCCTGCTGGCCGGACCGTGGATGTCGCTCCGTGTTGCTTCAGGGCTAAGATTTCTCCGAGGTTGCGCAGGGCCACGGAGCCCGCGTTTCCCGACAGGAATCCGCGAAGGGACGACATGGCTCAGCGCAGGGCGAAGCGGCCGGATGCCGTGGCGCGGATCGTGGAGGACTGGGCGCGCGAGCGACCGGGGCTGGACACCTCGCCGCTGGAGGTGCTCGCCCGGCTGCACCGTGCCTACCTGCAGTACCAGTCGCGGCTGACCGCGCAGATCGAGAAGCACGGCCTGTCGGTCGCCGGTTTCGACGTGCTCACGGCGCTGCGCCGGTCCGGTGCCCCCTACCGGCTCACCGCGGGCCAGCTGGCCGCCTCCGGCCTGATCTCCTCGGCGGGAGTGACGCTGCGTCTGGACCGGCTGGAGAACGACGGGCTCCTGGTGCGCGAGCGCGACGCGGTGGACCGCCGCGTGGTCTACTCGCGGCTCACCGACGCCGGGTTGAAGAAGGTGGACGAGGTGTTCGCCGAGCACCTGGACAACGAGCGGCGGATGCTCAGCGGGCTCTCCCTCACCGAGCGCCGTCAACTCGCCCGGCTGCTGTCCGGGCTGGAACTCTCGATCGTCGAATCCGACACGGCGGGGGAGGACGCGGCCGGCTGAGCAGCGGGCCGCGCCCCCGCCCGGGGCGTCACGCGGCCGGACCCGCCGCGACCGTCCCGGACCGCTGCGCCGACGCGGACTGCTGCGCCGCCCGGGCCTGGTAGAGGCGCCGCAGGCGGACCACGCCGAGGTCGTGCTGGTACAGGTTCTCGTACTGGTCGGCGTCGGCGGGCATGGCCTCCAGCATGACGCGGTCCTGTTCCAGGACCTGCCAGTGGCGTTCCTCGATGAGCGTCTTGTAGAGGAACCGCCAGCTGTCGCGCTGCCAGCCGTCGACCCTGCGGTAGCGCCAGAAGAAGACCCCGGTGCGTTCGGCGTCCACCGGGCAGGCCATGCCGACGATGCCGAAGGCGCCGCCCGGTCCGGCCGACGGCGGGTACGGAATGGACAGGTCCACCCAGTCGATGCCGGTCCGGCACAGCTCCACCCAGTCGAAGTTGACGCCCCGCTGGTCGGTCTTCTCGAAGAAGTAGCCGCGCTCGGTCTCCCGGATGCGGAACTTCGCCTGGGTGTCGCCGTCGTACATGGTGTGCGACTCGTGGTGCAGGAAGGCGCCGTGCATCGGGTCGAGGAGGTTCTCCATGGCGTAGCGCCACGGCACGTTCCACTCGGCGTAGCACAGGAAAGCGGAAACGGCGGGGTCGGTGAGCGGTTCGGGAAGGGTCAGGTCCGCCGGCTCCGGGTGCTCCTCGTCGCCGAAGTAGGCGAGGATCGCGCCGCCGACCTCGCGCACCGGCAGGGACGTGACGAGTGTCTTGCCCTCCAGGTTGCAGCCGGGCAGGCCGGGTACGGAGGTGACCGTGCCCGAGCCGTCCACCTCGACGCCGTGGTACCAGCACGCCACCCGGTCGCCCAGGTGTTTGCCGAGGGAGAGCGGCGCGCCGCGGTGCGGACAGCGGTCGGCGAGCATCGACAGGGTGCCGTCGGCCTTGCGGAACAGCAGCCAGTTCTCGCCGAGGGCGGTGACCTTGCGCAGACCGCCGGGCGCGACGAAGTGGGAGGGGACGACCGGGTGCCACTGGTTGCGCAGACCGTGGGCGTAGACGTGGTCCGCGGTGTCGGATACGGAAAGTGGCATGTCAGGCTCCCAGGCGGTGCATCTCGGTACGGAAGGTCTCCTCGGTCCAGGGCTCCCCGGACGGGGTGCGGACCTGCCGGGCGTTCAGCCCGGCGACGACGTCGGCCAGTTCGTGGCCGTCGTGGGTGAAGATCTCCTCCAGCGTCCGGGCGAGCTTCTGCTCGTAGGGGGTGGGCTCGTGGTCGCGGGTCTGGTGCGGGGCGAGGTAGGGCCAGGGGGTGGCTTCGGTGGTCATCAGGGTCTCCGTACGGGTCACAGGTCCAGGACGAGGCGGTCGGAGGCGCACCGGGAGACGCAGAGCATCATCGTCTTGCCGGTGGCGCGTTCGGCCTCGCTGAGCAGGAAGTCGCGGTGGTCGGGGGTGCCGGCGAGCACGCGGGTCTCGCACGAGCCGCAGACGCCGTCCCGGCAGGAGGAGTTGACGTTCAGCCCGGCGTTCTCGGCGGCCTCCAGGACGGAGGTGGTGGCGTCGACGGTCAGGGTCACGCCCGACGTTCGGCACTCGACCTCGAAGGCGGTGTCGTCACCGGTGCGCTCGACGACGGGGGCGGCGAACCGCTCCACCCTCAACTGCCCGGCGGGGCAAGCCGCTTCGACGGCGTTGAGCAGAGGTTCCGGCCCGCAGCAGTAGACCAGCGCGTCGGCCGGCAGGTCACGGAGGACGGCCGCCAGGTCGGGGTGGCCACGCTCGTCCTGCGGTACGAGGGTCACGTCGCCGGTGAGGGCGGACAGCTCGGCGCCGAAGGCCATCGAGGCCCGGGACCGGCCCCCGTGGACCAGGCGGTACGGGATGCCGTCGCGGTCCGCCTGGCGGGCCATGGCCAGGATCGGGGTGATGCCGATGCCGCCGGCGAGGAGGACGTACGAGGAGGCGGGCTCCAGCGCGAAGTGGTTGCGCGGGCCGACCGCACGGACGCTCTGCCCGGGGCGGAGCTTGGTGTGTACGTGCCGCGAACCGCCCCGCGATGAGGGCTCGTTGAGGATGCCGAGGCGGTACGTCGTCGAGTCGGCGGGGTCGCCGCAGAGGCTGTACTGGCGGACGAACCCGCCGATGTGCAGGTCCAGATGGGCGCCCGGGGTCCAGGCGGGCAGCGGCTTGCCGTCCGGCCGGGTCAGTTCGACGGAGAGCACGCCGTCCGCCTCCCAGGTCATCCGGCGTACGAGGAGGTCGAGTTCGTGCTCGTCGGCAGTGTTGGTCATGACGGTGGCCTCCCTACGCGGTGGGGATCTTGACGGGCGGGGTGAACGGGTTCTTCATCGGGCCGAGCGCGGCGAGGTCGACCTCGACGAGGGTCGGGCCGTCGGCGGCGAGGGCGGCCTCAAGGACCGGCACGGCGTCCGCCGGGGCGGCGATGCGGGCGTACGGCAGTGCGCAGGCGGCGGCGAGCGGGCCGAAGTCGGGCGTGAACAGGTCCACGCCGGAGCGGCGTTCGGCGTACTTGTCCTGCATGTTGCGCAGCACCCCGTACCCGCCGTCGTTGAAGACGATCAGTGTCAGGCGGGGCCGTTCCTGTGCGACGGTGAGGAGTTCGCCGAAGTGCACGGCGAGACCGCCGTCGCCGGCGATCACCACGGTCGGCTCGTCGGGGCGGGCGAGCGCGGCGCCGATGCCCATGCCGAGGCCCTGTCCGATGCCGCCGCCGCGCGGGAAGACGTTGGCGCGGGGGTCGTGGATCGGCAGAAGCCGGTTGCCCCAGGAGGACGACGGGATGGTGACGTCGCGGGCGACCACCGTGCCGCGCGGCAGGGCGGCGGCGAGTGCGTCGCAGATCGCGGCCTGGGGTCCGATGCCCTCGTGCAGGGCGGCTCGGACCTCCTCGCGGACAGCGGTGACACGGGCCGTCCAGTCGGTGTCGGCACGGACGGCGGCCCCGGTCAGGGTGGGCAGGACGCCGGCCGCGTCGCCGTGCAGGGCATGGCGTGCCGGGTAGACCCGGCCGAGGGCGTCCGCGTCCACGTCGATCTGAATGTGCGCGTCGGGAAGCTTCAGGCCGTAGTCGGCGGTCTCGTTGGACCGGAAGTGGGTGCCGACGGTGACGAGGACGTCGGCGTCGGCGAGCAGGGCGCGGGCGGCGGGTGTGGTGGCGAAGTTGCCGATCACGAGGGGGTGGTCCTCGGGAACGGAGCCACGCCCGGAGTTGGACGTGAGCAGTCCGGCGCCGGTCGCCTCCAGCAGCGCGAGGAGTTCCGGCCGGGCACGGCACGCACCGCCACCGGCCCAGATCAGCGGGCGTCGAGAGACGCTCAACAGCGCCTGCGCGGCGGCGAGTTCGGCGGCATCCGCGAAGGAAGCCGAGGCGCCGGGCACCGCCTCTTCGGGGTCCTCCTGCGCCGCGTACTGCAGGTCGATCGGCCACTCCACGCTGGCGGGGCCTCCGGGCACCGCGAGTGCCACCGACGTCGCCTCGCGCAGGACGCGCCCGGCATCACGAGCGGAGGTGACGGTGGCCGCGTACGCCGACACCGCGCTCAGCATGCCGAGTTGGTCCTTGGTCTCGTGGATGAAGCCCCGCCCGCTGCCCAGGTATGCCGACTCGACCTGTCCGGTGACGTGCAGGACGGCCGTCCCGGACGCCAGTGCCTCGATCAGCGAGCCGGCGGCGTTCCCCGCGCCCGTGCCGGTCGAGGTGAGGGCGCAGCCGATCGAGCCGCGCGCCCGTCCGTAGCCGTCGGCCGCGTTGACGGCGGTCGCCTCGTGCCGGACCGGCACGAAGCGCAGGTGCCGGTCGACGGCCTCCACGAGCGGCAGGTTGTGTACCGACACGACGCCGAAGACGGTGTCGATGCCGAGGGATTTCAGGTGGGCTACGAGGAGTTCGCCCCCGTTGTCGTACTGCATGGGAAGAGTCCTCACAGGATGCCGCGGCTGACTCCGCCGCAGACGTCGATGCTGGTTCCGGTGATGTACGAGGCGCGCGGGGAGAGCAGCGCGACGATCGCGTAGGCGACCTCCTCGGCGCGCCCGAGGCGTCCGAGGGCGACCCCGCGGTCGGCGGCGAGTTCGGCCTGCCACTCCTCGTACGTCCGGCCGCTGTCCGTGGCTGCGTGGCGGCGGGTCCACTGGCCGGTGTCGATCAGGCCGAGGCAGACGGAGTTGACCCGGATGCCGTCGCCGGCGAGTTCGACGGAAAGGGATTTGGAGAGGTTGAGGATGCCGGCACGTGCGGCGCTGGTGGTGATCAGGCGGGTCTCGGGCTGCTTGGCGAGGACCGCGTTGACGTTGACGACGGCGGCCGTGTCCGAGGCGCGCAGGTAACTCCGCGCGGCGGACAGCGGGTTGAGCACACCGGCGAACTTCAGCTCCAGTTCGTCGCGCCAGTCCTCGGCGGTCGTCTCGTCGAGGCGCTTCATACGGGACTGGCCCGCGTTGTTGACCAGACCGTCGAGTCCGTCGCCGAAGTGCTCGGCGGCCTCCTCCGTGAAGTGCCGTACGGCACCCGCGTCGCGGACGTCGCACGCTCCGGTGAACAGCCGGTCGGGGCCCGCGCCGAGCCAGGCGGCGGCCTTGTCGAGCCGTTCGGCGTCGCGCCCGCAGGTGGCGACGCGCGCGCCCTCGTCGAGCAGGGCGCGGACCGTGGCCAGGCCGACGCCCGAGCTGCCGCCGGTGACCAGGACGGTCCGGCCGGCGAGGCCGAGATCCATGACGTACTCCTTGCAGATCGGGTGGTTCAGTGCATGGTGAAGCCGCCGTTGACGGCGATCACCTGGCCGGTGAGGTACCGGGATTCCTCGGCGAGGAGGAAGGAGACGAGGCCGGTCAGGTCGTCGGGCCGCTGCGGTCTGGAGATGGCACGGCGCTCGGCGTAGAGCGCGTGACGCTCGGGCGGGACCGTCTCGGTGGCCTCGACCTCGGTGAGGCCGGGGGCGACCGCGTTGACGGTGATGCCCCGCTCCCCCAGTTCGCGGGCCATGGCCCGGGTGAGGGAGATGACCGCGCCCTTGGAGGCGATGTAGTGGGCGAGGCGCGGCGAGCCGTGAAGGGCCGCGTCCGAGGCGATGTTGACGATCCGGCCGGGCCGGGTCATCAGCGGCAGCAGGTGCTTGGCGACGAGCCAGGGTCCGCGTGCGTTGACCGCCATCAGCCGGTCCCAGGTCTCGACGTCGATGTCCTGGAACTCCCTGCCGCCCACGCCGTTGGCGAGCGCCGCATTGTTGACCAGGCCGTGGACGGGGCCGTTGGCGGCCAGCCGGTCCGCGAGCGCGGCGACCGACTCCGGGTCGGCGACGTCGAGCGGTACGAACTCCGCCGCGCCGCCCTCCTGTCGGATCCGCGTGGCCGTACGCTCGCCCCACTCCTGGTCGAGCTCGGCGACCACGACCCGGAATCCGTCCGCCGCCGCCCGGCGGGCCATGGCCTCCCCCAGGCCACGGCCCGCCCCGGTCACGACGACCGTGCGCGCAGAGCTCTGCTCAGTCACGGGTGACGCCGTACAGCGGCGAGTACTCGGGGTAGGTCGGCACCTGCGGCTTCTGCGTGCCGATGATCACGCAGAAGAGCGCGTCGGTGTCGCCCTCGTTCTTCAGGGAGCGGGTGACGCCGGCCGGCACCACGATCATGTCGCGGTAGCCGAGGGTGCGGTACTCGACCTCGTCCGGGCCGCGGTGGATGCCGACGCGGACCTGTCCCTCCAGGACGAAGAACGCCTCCTCCACGTCGTGGTGGGTGTGGGCGGGGCCCTCGGCGCCGGGCGGCAGCAGCATGTTGGAGAAGGTGAAGCCGCCGGAGGGGAGGATCCGGTTGTCGCTCTCGTGGTTGCCGGTGGCGCCGGAGCCGACGTAACGGATCTGCGCGCGCTTGTACTGCGGACCGGCCTTCTCCTGGAAGGACAGGGTGCCCCAGTCGGGCTCACGGGAGTCCTTGGTGGCGATCAGGGCGTCGGTGTACTTGGTGAGGTCGCCGCCGTTGTCGTACTCGGTGGTGGTCAAAGGCATGGGATTCGGCCCTTCCTAGCGGTGGGTGACGGTCTGTCGATGGGTGGCGATGTGCAGATGGGAGGCGAGCCACGCGTTGACGTGCTCGGGCTGCTCCTGGTTGGCCAGGTGACCGGCGTCCTTGACGATCACGTACGCGGTCCTGTGCAGACCGCCGGCCAGGACCTGTGAGGCGTCGGGACCGGTGACCCGGTCCTGGTCGCCGCACAGGACGAGGGCGGGCGCGGTGACGCGGTGCAGTTCGCCGCGCAGGTCGGTGGTGGCCATGGCCTCGGCGGCGTGGCCGTAGCCGGGCAGTCGGACGGCGGCCGCCATGGTGGCGGTGACGCGCTCGACGAGGTCGGCGGGCGCTGCGGCGGTCAGCAGCCGCGGACCGCGGACCGCGGCGAAGGCGTCCGGGCCGAGCCGGGCGAGCTCACCCGCGCGCTCCCGCATCGCGGCCGCCTTGTCGGGATCTGTGCCGGAGCCGGGCGTCGAGGCGACGGCCATCAGGGACTCGACCAGGTCCGGGTGCCGGACCGCGAGCCGCAGCGCGACCACGCCGCCCCAGGAGACGCCGAGGACGTGGGCGGCGCCGCCGCGAGTGCGGATCACCTCCGCCGCGAGGTCGGCGTAGTCGTCCATCGTCAACGGGCCGGTCGGGTCGGCCGACTTGGCGTAGCCGGGGGCGTCCCAGGCGACCATCCGGTACGACCCGCTCAGCGCCGCGAACTGCGGGGCGAAGGCGGCCGAGGACGAGCCGATGCCGTGCAGGCACAGCACCAGCGGGCCGCTGTCCCCCGCCTCCTCCAGGTGGAGCCCGGCCAGGGCGTACGGGGCCGCAGGGGCGGTCACAGGATCTGCCCCGTCCGGCCGGCGAGCGCGGCGAGGGAACGCAGTACCGCGTACGGGACGACCTGGCTGGTCGCCGGGTTGGCGGCGTCGGGCAGGTGCCGTACCTCGAAGCGGTAGGTGCCGTGCGTGCCGCTCGCCTCCACCACATGGGAGGTGTGCGCGGCGGCGGGATCGGCGACGACGCTCACCATCACCGCGTCCAGGTCTCCGGTCGCGAGGGCCACTGACGCGGCCACGTTCGTCGACTTGGGGAACTTCACGGGTACGTCCCGCGCGGTGCCGGCCATCACCTCGACCGGCCCGGTGGCCGACCGCATCCGGTCGAGCAACTCCTCGTCCATCCACGGCTGTTCGAGGGTGGACGGCAGCTTGGTGGTGGTCAGCCGTACTTCGTCGAGGGGGCCCATGGCGCGTACGGCCTGGAGCAGGTCGAGGCCGCCGACCGCGCCGCCGGTGAAGTACACCCGGCCCGGACCGGCGTTCAGGAGTTCCTTCGCCAACTGCTCGTCCGTGAGCGCCCCGGTCGAGGCGACGAGCAGGTCCGTGCCGGTGGCGAGGATCGCCGTGCCCCACTCCCGTACGACGCCCTGTCCGGCGGCCTCGACGATCAGGTCGCAGGATTCCAGGGCCTGTTCAAGGGTGCGCTGCGGTGCCGGAACCGAGTCGCCGAGCGGCCGGTTGTCGATCACGCAGACCAGTTCGGCGCCCGGAATCCCGCCCGCGGCGAGGGCACCGCCGACGACGCGGCCGATGGCGCCCCAGCCGATGAGGCCGACTCGGCGGGGGGTGGCGGACCGGCCGGGTGCGGTGCTGTTCATGCGGGGACTCCTTCGGCGGCTTCGGCATCTTTGGCGGCTTCGACGTCGACCGGCGGGACGACGGGGCTGCCGTCCGGCGTGCCCGCCATGTGCGCGCGGATCTGCGGGGAGGGCGGGCCTGCCGTGCCCCAGACGTCGGAGAGTTCGGGTGTGCGCCGCCACACCTTGCAGATCCAGGCGTCCTCGACGACCTGGGCGACCTCGGAGGTGTACTCGCAGACGAGGCCGGTCGGGTCGGTGAAGTAGGAGAAGGTGTTGTCGCCCGGCCCGTGCCGCCCGGGCCCCCACTCGGGGGTGACGCCGTGGTGCCGGAGCCGGCCGAGGCCGCGCATGAAGTGGTCGACCGACGTCATCTCGTACGCCACGTGGTTGAGCGACACCCAGGGCGCCTGGTTGAAGGCGATGCTGTGGTGGTCGGCGTTGCAGCGCAGGAACGCCATCTGGTGCTCGGACCAGTCCGAGACGCGCATGCCCAGGACGTCCCGGTAGAAGGCGACCGAGGCGTCGATGTCGGGCGTGTTGAGCACGGCGTGGGTGACGCCGACCGGCACGGCCGCGTCGCGTCCGCGGGCCGTGACGGCCCAGGTGTCGGCGGAGAGTTCGATGAGCCGTCCGTCGATGTCGTGGAAGCGCAGGCCGTAACCGCCCCCGACCTGGTCGAGCCGTCCCGGCCCGCTGACCGGCGTGATGCCGCGCGCTTCGAGTCGCCGTGCGGCTTCGTCGACCTCGGCGGCGGTGGCCACGGCGAAGGCGAGCCGGCCGAGGCCGATCCGGTCGGCGCGGGTGAGCTGCAGGGCGTGGTGCTCGTCACCGGTGCCGCGCAGCCAGCTCGTGCCGGGCTCGGCCTCGACGACCTCCAGCCCCCACACCTCCTCGTAGAAGTCGGTGGCCTGCGTGAACTCCGGGGTGTGCAGCTCGACCGAGCGCAGGGCGCGCAGCCGGGCTATCGGGGGGTGAGTCATGGTGAGGGTCTCCGGGGTGCGTTTCAGTTGGCCCAGGGCAGGGGCGTGGATTCGGTGCCCCAGTACAGGGACTTCTGCCGCTGGTAGGAGCGGATGAGGTCGCGGCCCTTCTCGGTGCCGAGGCCGCTGTCCTTCATCCCGCCGAAGGGCGTGGAGATGGAGAACTGCTTGTAGGTGTTGATCCAGACGGTCCCCGCGTCGATGCGCCGGGCGAGCCGCCAGGCGGCGCGGGCGTCACGGGTCCAGATGCCGCAGGCGAGCCCGTACACGCTGTCGTTGGCCTGCCGCACCAGGTCGTCCTCGTCGTCGTAGGGCAGCGCGACGAGCACCGGGCCGAAGATCTCCTCCTGGCAGGTCCGGGCGGAGTTCGGCAGGCCGTCGATGACGGTCGGCAGGTAGTAGGCGCCGTCGGCGTAGGCCTCCCCCGCCGGGATCGCGCCCCCGCACAGGACGCGCCCGCCCTCCGCCCGCGCGAGTTCCACGTACGCGGCGACCGCGTCCCGGTGCCGGGGATGGACGAGCGGGGCGACCTGGGTGCCGGGGTCGGTCCCGGGCCCGACGCGCAGCTTGCGCACGCGCTCGACGAGCTCGGCGAGGAAGGATTCGTACAGGGACCGGTGCACGAAGAGCCGGGAGCCGGCGATGCAGGACTGCCCGCTGGAGGAGAAGACCCCGAACAGCACGCCCGCGAGGGCCTGCTCGATGTCGGCGTCCTGGCGGACGATCGTCGGTGACTTGCCGCCGAGCTCCAGGGAGGCGGGGGCGAGCTTGTCGGCGGCGGTGCGGGCGATGGCGCGGCCGGTGGCGGTGCCGCCGGTGAAGCCGATGCGGCGCACGAGCGGGTGGGTGACGATCGCGTCCCCGACGACGCGCCCCTTGCCGGGCAGCACGGACAGCAGCGCGGTCGGCAGCCCCTCCTCGGCGAGCACCCGGTGGACCAGGCGACCGAAAGCCAGGGAGACGAGCGGGGTCCACTCGGCCGGCTTCAGCAGCACCGCGTTCCCGCCGGCGAGGGCCGGGGCGACCTTCTGGGCGTCGGAGGCGATCGGCGAGTTCCACGGGTTGATCGCGCCGACCACGCCGATCGGCTCGTGCACGCTCATCGTGACGTACGGCCCCCGGGCGGGGGTGAGCGCGTCCTCGGCGGTCTCCAGCGCGGCGGCCGTGTACCGGAAGGTGGCTGCGGCGCTCAGCGCGAGCGCCCGGGTCTCGGTGAGCGTCTTGCCGGTGTCGGCGGTCTGCAGGGCGGACAGGTCGTCGGCGTGCTCCTCGATCAGGTCACCGATGCGGTGCAGGACGCGGGCGCGCCGGTGCGGGAGCAGGTTCCGCCACGCGGGCGCCGCCACGGCTGCGGCGGCTGCCTCGGCCGCCTCGTCGACATCGGCGGGCGAGGCGGCGTGGACGGTGGTGATCGGGGTGCCGTCGGCGGGGTTCACGGTCTCGATCGGCGCGCCCGTGCCGCGCCTGAAACACCCCGCGATGAGGATCTCGTCGACTGGCGTGCGCGGCATGGCAGGACCTCCGGATCGGATGTATCGAAGTGCTGAACATCTAAGGGCTTAACTATTTTGACCGCAAGGGGAACCCGGCAAGTTTTTTACACGACGTGAGGACGAACCCTTGACTGGCCGCTCCACAGACGGGATAAAACTTGAGCGCTGAGAGATTTAGCGCTTAGCCAGCTGGCCTCACCGGGCCCCGATCTCCGAGCCCCGTCCCCCTCTGTCGCCGAGCCGGCGTACGGCTGTCCAGCCACCGCCGACCGGCCCGAACCGTCCCGTGCGTATCCTGTGCCTTTCCCAGCACCCCGTGCGCGGGTCCGGAGGACCCCTCCATGACGACCGACACTCCCCATGCCACCGCGGGCCGGCCCGCGGACACCGCGGCGCTCGTCGCCGCGATCGGCGCCCGCTTCGAACGCCTGCCGCTGTGCCGGTGGCACGTCACCGTCCGGCTCATCATCGGCGCGGTGACCTTCTTCGAGGCCTTCGATCAGTTGCTCATCGCCTACGCCCTGCCCGAACTGCGCGCCGAGTGGCAGCTGACCACCGGGCAGACCACGTCCCTGATCACGGTCGGCTCCCTGGGCATGCTCGTCGGCGCACTCCTCTCCGGCCGCCTGGCCGACCGCATCGGCCGGGTGAAGGTGATCGCGGCGTGCATCGCCCTTTCCAGCGTCTGCAGCCTGCTGCTCACACTGTGTGACTCGCCGGGGCCGTTCATGGCACTGCGCTTCGTGCAGGGTCTCGCCATCGGCGGCGAGGTGCCGGTCGCGGCCACCTTCATCGCCGAGATCACCCGCGCCCACAAACGGGGACGCTTCGTCCTGCTGTACGAGCTGGTCTTCCCGGCGGGTCTGACCGCGTGCGCCGTGCTGGCCTGGTGGCTGATGCCGATCCTCGGCTGGCGCTGGATGTTCGGCCTCGCCGCGATCCCCGGTGTCCTGTGCGTCCTGGTGACCCGCTTCGTGCCCGAGTCGCCGCGCTGGCTCGCGGACCACGGCCGGCACGAGGAGGCACTGGCGACGATGGCGTCGATCGAGACGAAGGTCGAGCGGATCACCGGCGAGCCGTTGCCGCAGCCGGCGCCCGCGGCTCCCGTCGCACGGCAGTCCGCCGCCAAGGGCGGTCTGCGCGAGCTGCTCTCCGGCCGCTACCGCAAGCGCACCCTGGTCGTCTGCGTCCTGTGGTTCTGCGGCTACTTCGTCAACTACGGCATCTCGTCCTGGCTGCCCACCATCTACGGTTCGCGGTTCCACCTGGACCTGTCCGACGCGCTGCTGTACTCGACCGTGACGTCCTGCGCGGGCTTCCTCGGCTGCCTCGCCGTCGCCCTGACCGTGGACCGCGTCGGCCGCCGGCACACCGTCACCTGGTGTCTGGGCGGCGCCGCCCTCAGCCTGCTCTTCCTCGGCCTCTTCGCGGGCGGCTCGGCGAGCAGCGTGCTGATCTGGACGTCCCTGTCGGCGGTGTTCTTCTTCGGCGCCAACATCTGCCTGTACCTGTACACCCCCGAACTCTTCCCGACCCGGATGCGGGCCCTCGGCACCAGCCTCGGCGGCGCCGTGAACCGGCTCGGCGTCATCCTCGGTCCGATCGTCGTCGGCGCGGTGTACGCGGGCGGCGCCCTCGGCACCGTCTTCGTGACCCTCGCCGCGGTCGCGCTGGTCGGGGCGGTCACGGCAGGAGTGGCGGCGGAGGAGACGAGCGGCCGGCGACTGGAGGACGTGGCGCCGTAGATCCCCGGCATGACGGGACACGCCGGCCGCCGGGATCCAAGGACCCCCGGCGGTCGGCCCCAAACCGTCCCCACCTATAGGAATTCAGGGAAATAGCCCATAATGCCTGCAAGGAGAACCCTTGTGAGCAATCCCGCCGACGAGCTCGACTACCGGACCCTCCGGCTCGACCGCACCGGTCAGGCCGAGGCCTTCGACGCCATCGGCGAGCGCTACGACGAAGCCTTCCCGCACAAGGAAGGGCAGGTCGCGGCCGCAGAGTGGCTCATCGGGTCGCTGCCGCCCGGATCCCGAGTCCTGGACCTCGGGAGCGGCACCGGCCTCCCGACCGCACGCCGGCTGGCGGAGGCGGGCTTCGACGTCGTCGGGGTGGACCTGTCGGAGCGGATGGTCGCGCTGGCCCGCGATCATGTGCCCGGCGGCGAGTTCCACCGGGCGGACATCGCGGACCTGCGGCCCGCAGGCTCCCTGGACCTCGGCCGCTTCGACGCGCTGACCGCCTTCTTCGCCCTGCTCATGCTGCCGCGCCCCGAGATCCCCCTAGCCCTGCGGACCATACGCCACCTGCTGGTTCCGGGCGCACCGTTCGCGCTGTCGATGGTGGAGGCCGACGTGGACGACTTCGCGATCCCGTTCATCGGCAGCAGCATCCGCGTCTCCGGCTATCTGCGGGACGAGCTGCGCGAGGTCGTCGAGTCGGCGGGCTTCGAGATCGTCGGGGAGTCCTCGTACAGCTACGCTCCGGCGGTCGCCGACATCCAGCCCGAGGTACAGATCTTCCTGCGGTGCGTACGGCACTCCTGACGCCCCCTGACCCGCCCGCCCCGGCGCAGGCCGCACGGACGGAAGGACAGGCATGACGAAGCAGCTCGGAGGTGGTGATCCCGCGCCGCCGGCCACACAGGCTTCCCCCGGCACCCCCCTCGCCGGCGGACCGGTCGACGCCGAGCCGCAACTCGACAGGCTCCGCTACCTCGACGCGGCGACCCGCCGCATCGCCCGGGGCATGGACCTCGACGAGACCCTGCACGAACTGTGCGGCGCGGCCGTCCCGGCCTTCACCGACACCGCCTTCGTCCACCTGTACGCCCCCCTGCCCGTCGGCGACGAGGCGGGCGCCGCCCCCGGCGTCCTGCGGCTGCACAGCGCGGACCGCGCGTCACCTCCGGACCCGGGCACCCGTTACTCCGGACCGCCCCCGACCGACCTGCGCGCCGTCCGGGCGGCAGAGGTCGTGAACCCCGCCGCCGACGGCCTGCTCAGCAAGCTGCTCCAGGACGGGCGGCCGGTGTTCGGAAACACCCCGGGCGTCACCTCAGCGGCGGCCGAACTGCTCGGGACGGCGGGCGCTCCCCCGGCCGTGCCGCCCGGGCGCCGGCTGATCATCGCCCCGCTGCACGGCCGCAGCCACGTCCTGGGCAGCCTCGTCCTCATCCGCGGAACCGGCCGCCCGGAGTTCACCGACGACGACCTGATCGTCGCCTCCCAGCTCGCCACGCACACCGCACTCGGGCTGGAGAAGGCGATGCTGTACGAGCGTGAGGCGGCCGTCGCCGACACGTTGCAGCGCACCATGCTCCCGCCGTCTCTGCCGGAGCCGCCCGGTGTCCGACTGGCCAGCCGCTATCTGCCGTCCTCGCGGACCGCGCAGGTCGGCGGCGACTGGTACGACGCGATCCCGCTGCCCGGCAACCGGGTCGCCCTGGTCATCGGCGATGTGATGGGCCACTCCATGACCTCGGCCGCGATCATGGGCCAGCTGCGCACCAGCGTGCAGACCCTGGCCGGGCTCGATCTGCCCCCGGACGAAGTACTGCACCACCTCGACGAGCAGGCGGGCCGGCTGGGCAGCGAGCACACGGCGACCTGCCTGTACGCCATGTACGACCCCGTGCAGCACCGGCTGGTGGTGTCCAGCGCCGGCCATCTGCCACCGGTGCTGCTCCATCCCGACGGCCGGGCGGAGGTCCTCCACGTCCCGCCCGGGGCGCCGATCGGCGTCGGCAGCGGCGGATTCGAGTCCGTCGAGACGCACGCACCGGCCGGGGCGACCCTGCTGCTCTACACCGACGGCCTGGTCGAGTCCCGCGCCTCGGACGTCCTGACAGGGGTGGAGGCGCTGCGGGCACGGTTGCGCGCGGCCTCGTCGGGGTCCGTGCCGCCGGCGCTGGAGAAGCTGTGCGACGAGGCGCTCGGCGCGCTGGGGGCGGGTGGCCGGGACGACGACATCGCGCTGCTCGCCGCCCGCTTCGAGGGGATCCTGCCGGAGACCGTCGCGTACTGGTACATGGCACCCCGCCCGCAGACCGCGGGCCAGGCCCGTCGGCTGACCCGCCGGACGCTGGACCACTGGGGAATGGAGTCCTTGGTGGAGACGACCGAGCTGATGGTCAGCGAGGTGGTGGCGAACGCCGTGCGCTTCGCGTCCCGGCCGATCACCCTGCGGCTGCTCTGCACGGACGTGCTGCGCTGCGAAGTGGGCGACGACTCGCCGATCGTTCCGAGGATGCGGCACGCCCGGCTGAGCGACGAGGGCGGCCGGGGCCTGTTCCTGGTGGACCAGTTGGCACAGCGCTGGGGCGCGACGAGGGTGAGCACGGGCAAGGTGGTCTGGTTCGAACAGCCCCTGCCCGACGCATCCACGGGTGACTGAGCCCGTCAGTCGGCGCAGCAGTCGCCCTCGGTGCTGCCTGCGGTGATCGCGTCGAGTCGGCAGAAGCAGGAGGCCTCGACCGGTACGTCCGCCAGTGCGGCGGCAAGACGCAGCTGCTTGGCGATCATCTGTGCCTCGCCGGTCCGGCCCAGGCGCGTCAGGCACTCGTGCAGTCCGTGCAGGGACCAGACGTTGTTGGGGTGCTGAAGGGCGCGCGGGAGGGTGCCGTCGAGGCCCAGGTCGGCCCGGTAGACCGCCTCGGCTTCCCCGACCCGGCCCTGTTCGAGGAGGAGGGCGCCGTAGGCGTGCCGGGTGGGCTGCATCCAGCCCCACGGTTCGTCGTAGGGGAGGTTGTCGTCCAGTTCGATGGAGCGTTCCAGTGCGGCGAAGGCGGCGTCGTGGTTGCCCTTGCGGTATTCCAGTTCGCCGTCGAGCATCGCCGAGGCGATCGCGAGGATGTCGGCGCAGGTGTTGTTGAAGAGCATGCGGGTCTCGGGGACCCGGGCGACGGCCTCGTGGAAGAGCCGGCGTTCCGTCTCCGCCTCCGGGACGCGGTGTGTCGAGGACAGGGCGACGCCGCGGGCGTAGTGGAGCATCGCGGTCGTCACGCAGTACAGCTCGGGGTCGGCGGGCATCGGCAGGGCGAGGATGTCGTGCCAGCGGCCGAAGCGGATCAGGGCGTGGAACCGCATGCCGAGGAAGGCCTCGAGCCAGTCGGCCATGGGCGGGCTCGGCACGCGCAGCAGGTCTTCGGGGATGGACGCCTCGAGTTCCGCGGCGGTCCTGAGGGCGACTTCCGACTGGCCGAGGAACATCGCGCCGTAGATCTTGAAGTGGTAGTTGTGCGAGCGGTACAGGGTGTAGAAGTTCATCGCGCCGGAGCGGGCGTGGTACTTCTCGTCGACCGCGATCGCCGCCGTGTTGTCCGAGACCACCCGACGGTAGTCGCCGCAGAGCACCTCCAGGTGCGAGGGCATGTGATGCAGGTGCCCGGCGTCGGGCACCAGCCCGCGCAGCCGGTCCGCGATCGACAGGGCGGCTTCGGGGGTCGGGGACATCTCCATCAAGTGGATGTAAAGGTGGACCAGGCCCGGGTGGTCGCGTCCCGCGTCGGTGGCGAGGGCGCGTTCGAGGACGGCCCTGGCGGCCACCGTGCGCGCGCCTTCGGCCGGCTCGCCGGTCCTGAGGTCCCACAGCTGCCAGGGAGTGAGGTTCATCAGGGCGTCGGCGTACAGGGTGGCGACGTCCAGGTCGTCGGGGGCGAGCTCGTAGACCGCGCGCATGCTGTCGGCGTAGGGGGCGTTCCAGACCGAGCAGTCGTCGACGGCCTTCGCCTGCGGGTAGCGGGCGCGCAGTGCGCCGATCAGGGCCTGCTCGACGGGGGTGGCGGCGGCCGCCTTCTCGTGGGCCGTCTCCACGGCGGCGTGGGTGCGGTCGACGGTGCGCACCAGGTCCTCGTCGTCGAAGAACTCCCACGGCTTGTTGTAGTTCGGGCCGAGCGCGTAGGCGATGCCCCAGTGCGCCATCGCGCAGTCGGGGTCGGCCTCGGCAGCCGCCTGGAAGCAGGCGACGGCCTCCTCGTGGTGGAAGGCGTACGTCCACATCAGCCCGCGGTCGAACCAGAGTTGGGCCTGCGCCGAAGAGGTGGTCACGGAGCGTGCGTAGGTGCCGAGGTCGTAGTACTCCATGGCTCTGTCTCCTGCCTGTGCGCCCCGCCGGTCTGTCCCCGAGTCTTCCCGAGAGCACCGGGTCTCGCACCGACAACGGGGACAGGCCCCGCCCGGTTGCGGGGAGCTGCCCTTTCGGGTGCCGGCGTCGGTCCGCGTCATCTGGGTACTCGGCACGGTGGTGCGGTGACGAGCCCGGTGCCGCGACCGGGTGAGTCGGTTCGTGCCGCCCAGGTGCGGGCGGGGGGCCTCGTGGCGCATTCTTGCTGTGTCGCGCGCGTGACGGCGTACGGACGAGGTAGGGCCGATGACTGGGAGCGCCGAGGGCGCAGAGCGGGCGCCGGGCAGGCTGGCGGCGCTGCTGATCGATGCCTCGGCGGAGGCGATCAGCGCGACCGGTGCCCACGCCGGTGGGGTCTATCTGCGCTCCGGCACGCCCGGCCTGCTGCGTCTGGCGGTGCTGGAAGGGCTTCCGGGGCCGTTGTTCCGGCCGTGGTGGCGGGTGCATGTGGAACGGCCGTTCCCCGTCGCGGACGCCTATCGGCTCGGGGTCGAGGTGGCGCTGCCCAACGCGACGGAGACGATGCGCCGCTATCCCCAGTTCGCGGCCGGGTTGCCGTTCCCGTTCGGGTCCCTGCACGTTCCCGTCGCGGGTGCGTCGAGCGTCTTCGGTGTGCTGACCGTGCTGCTGCCGTCGGCGGCGGACGGCACCGAGCTGATGCCCCTGCGCGACCGCGTCGCGCGGCTGGCCGAGGAGCTCGGGGTGGCACTGGAGAAGCTGGAGGACCAGGACGCGTCGGCGGTGTCCTGGGAGAGCGGGCCCCTGTGTCTGCGGCCGCCGGCCGGCCGCCCTCCGTCCGGGCAGCTCGGGCGGTTCACCTGGGATCCGGTGACGGGCGTCCTGGCGGCGGACGAGCGGCTGAACGTCGTACTCGGCATGGCTGAGGCGGAGGCCCACAGCACCGCGGAGGCGTTCGCGGACGCGGTCGCTCCGGCTGACGCGGTGCGGATCCTGGCGGCGCTGCGGGAGGCAGCCGGTGGCCGGCCACCCGCGCTGCCGCTGTACGTGCGCTCGGCGGACGGGGCACTACGCCTGGTCGAGGTCTGGGGGCCGTACGACGACTCCGCACGCTCCCGTTCGACGAACGTACGGGGTGTGGTGGTCGACCCGGGGCCGGGCGCGGTGGCGGACGCGGCGGCCGATCTGCTGCCGGACGGCGTGCTGTGCCTGGACCGGCTGGGGACGGTCGTCTACGCGAATCCGCACGCGGCGCGGCTGCTGCGCCGGCCGCGCACCGAACTGCTGGGCCGGGCTCTGTGGGAGGGCGTGCCGTGGCTCAACCAGCCCACCCTCGAGGACCATATGCGCGGCGCGCTGCTGTCCCCGGATCCGGTGCACTTCCACGTTCGAAGACCGTCCGCGCACGTCCGTGAGCGCGCCACCCACCCGGTGGCGGGAGACTGGCTCGCCCTGTCCATCTATCCCGGCCCGGACATTCTGACCTGCACGATCCGTCTGGGGCACCGGGTCGCGGACAGTCCGTCAGGTGCCCCGGAGGCGCACGGCACCCCGGCGCCGACCGGTGCGCCGTCGCTCGCCCCGCTGTACCGCCCGATCGTGCTAGCCATCGCGCTGACCGAGGCGGTCACCGCCCGTCAGGTGTCGGCGGTGGTGATGCGGGAGCTGCTGCCCGTGTTCGGCGGCCGACGGCTCGCGATCTACTTGCTGCAGGAGCGGCATCTGTACCTGGCATGGGAGACGGGCTTCCCCAAGGGGTTCCTCGCCCCGTTCGACGGGGTCGGGCTGGACGAGCGGCTGCCCGGGGTCGAGACGCTGACCAGCGGGCGCCCGTTGTTCTTCGACTCGATGCAGGAGCTCTCCGACGCCTATCCGGGCATCGCGCTGGACGCGACGGAGGGGGCCCGGGCCTTCCTGCCGCTGATCGCCTCCGGGCGCCCCGTCGGGTCCTGCATCCTCGGCTTCGACCGGCCGCGCAGTTTCAGCACCGAGGAGCGCACGGTGCTCACCGCCATGGCCGGACTGATCGCCCACGCCATGGAGAAGGCGCAGCGCTACGAGAGCGAGGCCGCGCTCGCCCGTGGGCTGCAGCAGGCGCTGCTCCCGCGGCGGCTGTCGCAGCACCCGCTGATGGAGACCGCCGGACGCTATCTGCCCGGCACCCAGGGCATGGAAGTGGGCGGCGACTGGTACGACGTCGTCGCCGCCGGGGACGGCCTGGCCCTGGTCATCGGCGATGTGCAGGGGCACGGCGTGCAGGCGGCGGCCACCATGGGCCAGCTGCGCAGCGCCGTGCGGGCCTTCGCGCTCGGCGACCGGCCGCCCGACGAGGTCATGAGCGGCACCAACCACCTGCTCATCGACCTCGACGCCGGCTTGTTCGCGAGCTGCTGCTACATCCGGCTCGATCCGAGGACCGGCATCGCCCAGGCCGCCGTGGCCGGGCATCCGCCGCCGCTGCTGCGCCGCCCGGACGGCCGTACCCATGTCGTCGACCTGCCCGGCGGGGTCGTGCTCGGCGTGGATCCGCAGGCCACGTATCCGGTGGCGGAGCTGCGGATGGAGCCGGGCGCCGTCCTCGCGCTGTACACGGACGGGCTGGTCGAGCGGCCCGGCGCCGACATCGACGACGGCATCAGCGCCCTGCGGGTGGCGCTGGCCAAGGCGGGTGCCCCCGGTGCCCGGCCGGGCGGACGCTCGCTGGCCGGCGTGGCCGACCGGCTCACCGCGGCGGCCCGGCACATGGCGGACCGCCCCGACGACATCGCGCTGCTGCTCGCCACTCGGCGCGCCACCGCCCTGCGCCCGAGCTGAGGCGCGCGGCGAGGGCACCGTGCGGCACTCCCGGCGCCGTAACCCTGCTGCGGGGACGGGAGTTGCCCCAATCCGGGCATCACACCCGTGGCCGTGCTGGGAGAGAGCCGGCAAGTCCTGTCACGGTCTGTGACGTCTCTCGCCTCCCGGGGCCCGGCAGTGTAGACATGGGCACATGGTCCGACTATTGGGTCGATCCGGGGCCCGGTCGGCCCCTCGTCCCAGCGGTCTGCGCACACGCGGTGCGTCCGACCGCTTCCTTGGAGTGTCCGAGCCGGGGGTCCCTGGCGACGAGCCGGCTCAGGGGCGGCGCAAGGGGTGGTTCTCCGCCCTGCGGGCGGCGGTGGGCGGACGCAGTGTCGCCGGGCAGGTGTTCCTGCTGCAGGTGGTGATCGTGCTCCTGCTGGTCGTCGCCGCGGTGGTGGCACTGGTGCTGCAGGTGCGCTACGACACCACACAGGAGGCCCGTAACCGCTCGGTGGCCGTCGCCGAGGCGTTCGCCAACGCGCCCGGCACCCGGGAGGCGCTGAGCAGCCCGGATCCGTCCGCCGTGCTGCAGCCCCGTGCCGAGGCGGCACGCGAGGCGACGGACGTGGACTTCATCGTCGTCATGAACACCGACGGCATCCGTTACACCCACCCCAAGCCGGACCGGATCGGCAAGCAGTTCGTCGGGAACATCGCTCCCGCGCAGGCCGGGCGGGTCGTGACCGAGGAGATCACCGGCACCATCGGACCGCTCGTGCAGGCCGTGGTGCCCATCAAGGCACCCGACGGGCAGGTCGTCGGACTGGTCTCGGCCGGGGTCACCAAGGCGACCGTGGGCGGTACCGCGGACCGGCAGCTGCCGCTGGTGCTGACCGCGGCGGCGGTGGCGCTCGCCCTGTCGACGGCGGGCACCGCACTGGTCAGCAGGCGGCTGCTGCGGCAGACGCACGGTCTCGGACCGCACGAGATGACGCGGATGTACGAGCACCACGACGCCGTCCTGCACGCCGTGCGGGAGGGCGTGATCATCGTCGGCACCGAGGGTCGGCTGCTGCTCGCCAACGACGAGGCGCACCGCCTGCTCGACCTGCCCGCCGACGCCGAGGGACACCGGGTGGTGCACCTCGGCCTCGCCCCCGACACCGCCGAACTGCTGGACTCCGGCCGCATGGCCACGGACGAGGTGCACCTGGTCAAGGACCGGCTGCTGGCGGTCAACCAACGCCCCACCACCCTGCGGGGCCGCCCGTCCGGCAGCGTCGCCACCCTGCGCGACTCGACCGAGCTGCGGGCCCTGTCCGGCCGGGCCGAGGAGGCCCGCGAGCGCCTGAACATGCTGTACGACGCCGGTGTGGGCATCGGCACCAGCCTGGACGTCACCCGCACCGCCGAGGAACTGGCGGAGCTGGCGGTGCCCCGGTTCGCGGACTTCGCCACCGTCGACCTGTACGAGGCCGTGCTGGGCGGCGGGCAGCCGGAGGCGGCGACGCGGCTGCGCCGCACGGCGAGCAGCGGCATACGCAAGGACGCGCCGCTGTACCCGGTGGGTGAGCAGCTGAGGTTCGTCGACTCCTCGCCGCAGGCCCGCGCGCTGAAGGACGGACAGGCCGTCATCGAGCCGCGGCTGGACGAGGCACCGGGCTGGCGTGCCCAGGACCTGGAGCGTTCGGCGCAGGTCGTGGAGTTCGGCATCCACTCCCTGATCGCGGTGCCGCTCAGGGCGGGGTCCCTGGTGCTGGGCGTGGTCAGCTTCTGGCGGTCGCAGAAGGGCGAGCCGTTCGACGCGGACGAGGTGGCGCTGGCCGAGGAGCTGGTCGCCCGGGCCGCGGTGTCGATCGACAACGCCCGCCGGTACACACGCGAGCACAGCATGGCGGTGACGCTGCAGCGCAGCCTGCTGCCGCGCCGTCTGCCCGAGCAGAACGCCCTGGACATCGCCTACCGGTATCTGCCGGCGCAGGCCGGAGTGGGCGGCGACTGGTTCGACGTGCTGCCGCTGTCCGGCGCCCGGGTCGCGCTGGTCGTGGGGGACGTCGTCGGACACGGGCTGCACGCGGCGGCGACGATGGGCCGGCTGCGTACGGCCGTGCACAACTTCTCCGCCCTGGACCTGCCGCCCGACGAACTGCTCGCGCTCCTCGACGAGCTGGTCGCCCGTATCGACCAGGACGAGGCCCAGGAGGGCGACAGCGCCCCGGTGACCGGCGCGACCTGTCTGTACGCGGTCTACGACCCGGTGACCCAGCGGTGCACGATGGCCCGCGCGGGCCACCCTCCGCCGGCCCTGATCGAGCCGGACGGCACCGTCGGCTTCCCCGACGTGCCCGCCGGTCCGCCGCTGGGCCTGGGCGGGCTGCCGTTCGAGACGGCCGAGCTGGAGCTGGCGCAGGACAGCCGGCTCGTGCTCTACACGGACGGTCTCGTGGAGGACCGTGAACGGGACATCGACGAGGGCCTCGAACTGCTGCGCGACGCTCTGTCCCAGGCCGGCCCGACGCCCGAGGAGACCTGCCAGGCCGTCCTGGAGGCCCGGCGCCCGGCCCGGGCCGGCGACGACATCGCGTTGATCGTGGCGGGCACCCGGGCGCTCGGGGCCGACCTGGTCGCCGAGTGGGAGGTGCCGTCCGATCCGGCGGCCGTGGGTCAGGTGCGCTCGGCCGTGACGCGGACGCTTCAGGCGTGGGATCTGGAGGAGCTGTCGTTCACCACGGAGCTGATCCTGAGCGAGCTGGTCACCAACGCGATCCGGTACGGCGGTGAGCCGATCCGCGTGCGCATGCTGCACGACCGCAGTCTGATCTGCGAGGTCTTCGACAGCAGCAGCACCTCGCCGCATCTTCGCTACGCGACCATGACGGACGAGGGCGGGCGCGGCCTGTTCCTCGTCGCGCAGCTGGCCGACCGCTGGGGCACCCGGTACCTGCCCGCGGGCAAGGTGATCTGGGCGGAGCAGCCGCTGCCGTAGCCGGCGGCCGTTCGTACCTAGGTACGAACCTTGGACGCGACCGGTGCTCCCACACCCGCCTTCTGATAGGAAACCTTCCTATCAGTGTCCCCCAACGGCCAACCCCCCACCCCCCACCTCCACTTGGAGCCGCCGTGAAGCACCCAGCACGCACGTCGCGCCGAACTCTGCTCGCCCTGATCGGCGCGTCCCTGGCGTCAGTCCCCCTCCTCAACTCCCCTCACGCCGCCGCGGCCGCGGTGGGACTCGACGACCCGGCGAAGAAGGAGATCGCCATGAAGCTGGTGTCGAGCGCGGAGAACTCCTCGCTCGACTGGAAGGCCCAGTACAAGTACATCGAGGACATCGGTGACGGCCGCGGCTACACCGCCGGGATCATCGGCTTCTGCTCCGGCACGGGCGACATGCTCGATCTCGTCGAGCTCTACGCCGACCGCCGCCCCGGCAACGTCCTCGCCCCGTACCTGCCGGCGCTGCGCCGGGTCAACGGCTCCGACTCGCACGACGGACTCGACCCGGACTTCCCGCGCGACTGGGCCCGGGCCGCGCAGGACCAGGAGTTCCGGCGAGCGCAGGACGACGAGCGCGACCGCGTGTACTTCGGCCCGGCCGTGCGGCAGGGCAAGACGGACGGGCTGCGCGCGCTCGGGCAGTTCGCGTACTACGACGCGATCGTCATGCACGGCGACGGCACCGACCCGACCAGCTTCCGCAACATACGCAAGCGCGCCCTGAACCAGGCCTGGCCGCCGGCGCAGGGCGGTGACGAGGTCACGTACCTGCACGCCTTCCTGGACGCTCGGGTATGGGCCATGAAGCAGGAGGAGGCCCACAGCGACACCAGCCGGGTCGACACGGCCCAGCGAGTCTTCCTGCGCGCGGGCAACCTCGACCTGAACCCGCCGCTCGACTGGAAGGTGTACGGGGACAGCTACCACATCGGCTGACCCACCCACGGGGTGCCGTACCGCCTCAGTCCGCTACGGCACCCCGCGTCATCCTCATGCCGCGCAGCCCATAGAATTGATTTATGAGCTCATAGGTTGGACCCGCGTACCGACTTAGGCTTGCCTTAGTTTAGGCTTCCCGACGAGATCGCTTGTCATCGCTCGAAGGGACCCTGATCATGCCCCGCCCCCTGCGGGTAGCCATCGTCGGAGCCGGCCCCGCCGGGATCTACGCCGCCGACGCCCTGCTCAAGTCCGACGTGGCCGCCGAACCCGGCGTGTCCATCGACCTCTTCGAGCGCATGCCGGCGCCGTTCGGACTGATCCGGTACGGCGTCGCCCCCGACCACCCCCGCATCAAGGGCATCATCACGGCCCTCCATCAGGTCCTCGACAAGCCGCAGATCCGCCTCTTCGGCAACGTCGACTACCCGACCGACATCAGCCTGGACGACCTGCGGGCGTTCTACGACGCCGTGATCTTCTCGACGGGTGCGACGGCCGACCGGGCACTGCCGATACCCGGCGTCGACCTCGACGGGTCGTACGGCGCCGCGGACTTCGTCTCCTGGTACGACGGGCACCCGGACGTTCCGCGCACCTGGCCGCTGGAGGCCGAGAAGGTCGCCGTCCTCGGTGTCGGCAACGTCGCCCTCGACGTGGCCCGCATCCTGGCGAAGACGGCGGAGGAACTGCTCCCGACGGAGATCCCGCCGAACGTCCACGAAGGCCTGAAGGCCAACAAGGCCCTGGAAGTCCACGTGTTCGGCCGACGTGGCCCGGCGCAGGCGAAGTTCAGCCCCATGGAGCTGCGCGAGCTGGACCACTCCCCCAACATCGAGGTCATCGTCGACCCCGAGGACATCGACTACGACGAGGGCTCGATCGAGACCCGGCGCGGCAACAAGCAGTCCGACATGGTCGCCAAGACCCTGGAGAACTGGGCGATCCGCGACGTCGGCAACCGGCAGCACAAGCTGTTCCTGCACTTCTTCGAGTCGCCCACCGAGATCCTCGGCGAGGACGGCAAGGTCGTCGGCCTGCGCACCGAGCGCACCACCCTCGACGGCACCGGCAACGTCAAGGGCACCGGCGAGTTCAAGGACTGGGACGTCACCGCGATCTACCGTGCGGTCGGCTACCTCTCCGACAAACTCCCCAAGCTGCCCTGGGACATCGACTCGGGCACGGTCCCGGACGAGGGCGGCCGGGTCATCCAGGAGTCCGGCGAGCACCTGCAGTCGACGTACGTCACCGGCTGGATCCGACGCGGCCCGGTGGGCCTGATCGGCCACACCAAGGGCGACGCCAACGAGACGGTGTCCAACCTGCTGGACGACTTCGCCCATGACCGTCTGCAGACGCCGGGTTCGCCCGAGCCGGAGGCGGTGGAGGCCTTCCTCGCCGAGCGCGAGATCCGCTTCACCACCTGGGACGGCTGGTACAAGCTCGACGCCGCCGAGAAGGCGCTGGGCGAGCCCGAGGGCCGTGAGCGCGTGAAGCTCGTCGAGCGCGAGGACATGCTCCGGGAGAGCGGCGCCTGAGACGCCGAAGCTGAAGCCGTGAGGGCCGGGGGTTCCAACCCCCGGCCCTCACGGCCGTTGTCAGCGCGCTCCGGATGATCAGTACCTGCTAGCGTCCCCCGGTGTTCTCACTCCTGGAGCCCCCTTTCTTCACCCGGCTGCGCGATGCGCGGCGGGTGCTCGTCGCCGGTGCGGGCGGCGGTTTCGACGTGTACGCCGGGCTGCCGCTGGCCCTCGCCCTGCGCTCGGCCGGCAAGGAAGTCCATCTGGCCAACCTGTCCTTCTCCGATCTGTACGGGCTCTCACTCGACGCGTGGGTGGACCACGACATCGCGGCGATACGCCCGGACACCGCGGCGCGCGGCGACTACTTCCCGGAGCGGACGCTCGCGCGATGGTTCGCCGCGCACGACCTGCCCGACACCGTGTACGCGTTCCCCCTCACGGGCGTCCAGCCGCTCAGGGCCGCTTATCGCGCGCTCCTGGAGCACCTGGGCGGCGTGGACGCCGTCGTGCTGGTGGACGGCGGGACCGACATCCTGATGCGCGGCGACGAGCACGGGCTGGGCACGCCGGAGGAGGACATGGCCAGCCTGGCCGCGGTGTCCGGGCTGGACGAGGTTCCGGTGCGACTCGTGGCCTGCCTCGGGTTCGGCGTGGACGCCTATCACGGGGTCAACCACTCCCTGGTGCTGGAGAATCTCGCCGCGCTGGACCGCGAGGGCGGCTACCTCGGGACGTTCTCGCTGCCGCGCCACAGCCACGAGGGGCGCCTGTACCTCGACGCGGTGGAACACGCCCAACGGGCCACGCCGGAGCACCCGAGCATCGTCCAGGGCTCCGTCGCGGCGGCCGTACGCGGTGACTTCGGCGATGTCCGGTTCACCGAGCGCACCAGGAACAGCGAACTGTTCATCAATCCGCTCATGGCCCAGTACTTCTGCGTCGACGCACCCGCCCTGGCCCGCCGCAACCTGTATCTCGACCGCATCGGGAACACCGCGTTGATGCGCCAGATCAGCTCGGTCATCGCGGAGTTCCGCGACGACCTCGCCCAGCAGCGGCCACCGCGCGTCTACCCCCACTGACGCGCCCGCGTCTCAGATTTCGGTGAAGCCTCCACACCGCGCCCGTGCGTTGCATACACTCCTGATCTTCACACAAGCTCCACACAGGGGGGATGTTTCTCCATGCGCATACGCATTGTCGCCACAACCGCCATCGCCGCCGGCACGCTCGCCGCGCTCTCCGCCGTACCGGCCCAGGCCACCGAGTACTCGTCCGCGCTGAAGATCCGCGGCATCCAGTACGACGCACCCGGCAGCGACTCGAACAACTGCCGGACCGGCAACACCGACGAGGAGTACCTGACGATCAAGAACTACTCGTCCGGTACCACGGTCAACCTCAAGGGCTACGTCGTGAAGGACAAGGCCGGCAACCGGTTCGCCTTCACCGCCAACCACTACCTCCAGCCCGGGGACTACGTGAAGCTCCGAGGCGGCAACGGCAGCGACTCCGACGCCAAGAACGTCGTCTACCGCGACAACTGCAACTTCATGTGGAACAACGACAAGGACTCGATCTACCTGAACAAGCCCTCGGGCGCCGGGGCCGACTCGCACTCCTACACCAAGAGCGGGAACGACGGGGACCGCAACGGCTACATCACGTACCACAACTGAGCGGACCCCGAGTCACGAGCAGGACCCGCCCCAATGCGGATGGTGGGCGGGTCCTGCTCACCGAGTCATTGTCATGACCGGAAGCGGTGCGGACCACGAGTGAGGGACGCCGGCCGGTGCGGATGGCGCACACCCCGTGTGCGGACCCCGCCCGGCGGGCAGGCATCTGCGGCGACGATACTGATACGAGCACGTGCTCCCGCCCACAGATGGACCCCATGCCCAGCTCCTCCAGCACCCGCCCCACGACTCCCCCCTCGGTGTGGTTGGCCCGTGGCCGCCACCTCGGGCCCGCCGCGGAAGAGGTACTCCGGCTCAGTCTGCGGCAGCTCAAGGACAGCCGGGCCATCGACGACTTCCTGGAGCTGCCCGAGACCGAGGGTGCCCAGGAGTGGATGTTCGAGGCCCGATGGCGGGTCGCCGGCTCGGTGACCGTGCGAGCCCGGCTGACCGTCGAGCACGACACCGGCAGCGGCCAGGACTGGATACTGATCGCTGAGGCGGAGGCGCCGTGGGACCCACGGTGGCCGTCGCCGGCCACCCTGTTCTGGCCGCAGGAGCCCGACGCGACCTGGGACCACACGCCGGTATCGGACCTGCGCCTGACGGACATCAACCCCCTGCCTTCGGACGACAAGGCCGTACGGCACCTGCTGCGGGACTGCGCGCGTGACCGCTGGAGCATCCATGTGGTCGTCCACGAGGCCATGACCACGGACGCGGCCGGCCGCGCGCCCCTGGCCGGCTTGCTGCCGCCGAGCCTGCGGCACCGGCTGGTCGAGCACCGCGCCGCACCCAGCCAACTGCGCGTCGTGAACTGGGCCCTGCGGGACCTCGGCGTACAGGTGCCGCGCGGGGGCGCCGTCGTGCTGCCCGGAAGTCCGGCGCCGTCCGGCTACGAAGCGGACGACTTCGCCGTACGCAGCGTCTTCCTCGACGGCACGGAGCCGGCCGAGCTGATTCACGCCGTGACGCGGTTCGCCGCCCTGTCGCGTCCCCTGCCGGACGGCGCCCAGGAGGCGCTCTCCGCCCTGCGGGAGGACTGGCGGCTGCTGACGCCGGCGGAGGAGCTCGATCGTGAGCGCAAGCTCGTGGCGATGTACGCCGACGCACTCGAGGCGATGACGAAGTCCCGCGACCTGTACCGGGAGGCCGCCGAGCAGGCGCACGCGGCGCTGGCCGCCTTCCGGGAGTCCGCGGCCGCCGTGCCCGAGAGCCGGCCCGACACCCCCGCGTCCCCGGCGGGGTCCCCGCTCCAGCAACTGACCCGGACCTTCGAGCGTTTCAAGGGCTCCGCCCGGACACGCAGGCCCGCGGCCGGGTCGGTGGACGCGCAGGAGGACAAGGCCGTCGAGGAGCAGCCGGAGATCCCGGGCCGCCGGAGGGCGTAGGACGGCTGCGCCGGATCCCCGGTGGGGGCGTACTGCGTCCTGCGGGCTCGCTTCGGCGCGCGGGTGGACGGGTCGTGCGCCTGCGCGAGCAGGTGACCGGGCCGATTTGTGCGTCTTCCGTCCTGACGGGTGACGGCGTGCGGCCGAGTGAGCGCTGCCATGCAATGCACAGGCCGCAAGGGGGAATCCGACCGGCAGGTGCGCATGGTGCGCGCCGCCGGCAGAAGGAGGGTCCATGGAGTCGACCACCGCGGTGATCGTCGTCATTGTCGCCCTCGCGGCCGTCGTGCTCGCCGTGGCCGTCTGGGTGCTGGCGCGGCTCGTGCGCACCCGACGTGTGATGCGGCGTGCCGGGCTGCCGACGGGGCCGCGCTGGGTGTTCTGGGGCGCGGTCCTGTACTTCGTGCTGCCGGCCGATCTGGTGCCCGATCCGGTGTATCTGGACGACATCGGCGTGCTCTTGCTGGCACTGCGTACCCTGCGCCGTTCTCCCGATGCGGGACCGCCGGACGCCGTTGATTACAGAAAGTAAGGAAACCAATCACTCGTTCGATTCGTTTAAGTAAGTGGAAACCGAAGGACGTCGCCGGGCCGAGGGACGCTCCTGGGTGACCAGCTCGATCGGAGCAGCACCTGTGAGGGAGAGACGATGCAACCGTTCGCGCTCAACTATGCACGGCCGGCAGCGGAGTTGGAGGTCACCGCTGCGTATGCTTACGACTCCGGTCTGCAGTTGAACGTGCTGCGTGACGGGCGAATAGCCGCTTGTGATCACGCGCTCTTGCGGGAGTTGGGGACCACTACATCCACGGCGGGCTCGAAGACCCACTTCGACGACTGAACGCAGGTCGCCGACGATGACGGTCTTGATTGTGACCAACGAAGAGGACGTGACGGCCGACATGGTGGTCGTGCACCTGAACGCGTCCGGTGTTCCGGTGGTCCGGCTCGATCCCGCCGACGTGACCGGCGGGGTCGCGCTGTCGGGCGAGTATGTGCACGGCTCGTTCCGTGGCCATCTGTCGTCCGCGGGACGCCTGGTGAGCGTCAACGGCCTGCGGTCGATCTGGATGCGCAGGCCGGGGGCCGCGGCGGCGCGGGCGGCGGCGCCCTCCCCCTGGCTGACTCAGGAGGCGGAGCAGGCGCTGTACGGCATGCTGCGCGGCTGCGACGTGCGCTGGATGAACCACCCCGACGCGGCGCGCCGGGCTCGCTACAAGCCCTGGCAGCTGCGACTGGCACAGCGCTGCGGTCTGCCCGTTCCGGCCACGTTGATCACGACTTTCCCGCAGGCCGCCCGCGAGTTCGCCGAGCGCTATCCGGATCTGGTGGTCAAACCGGTGTCCGGCGCGCATCCACAGGATCCGCCCCGTGCCGTGCCGACCAGCAGGGTGGGGCCGGACGCGGACTTCTCCGCCGTCGCGTTCGGGCCGACCCTGCTGCAGCGACGCGTGGCCAAGCGTGCCGACATCCGCCTCACGGCGGTGGGTGAGCAGCTGCTGGCGGCCCGCAAGGCGACCGGCGCCGAGGCCGAGGTGGACGTCCGGTTCGCCGCGTCCGACGCGCCGTGGTGTCCCGTCGAGGTCGCGCCGCGCGTCGCCGAGGGCGTCCGCGCCTATCTGCGGGACGCGGGACTCGCCTACGGCGCCTTCGACTTCGTCGAGGACGCCGACGGGACATGGTGGTTCCTGGAGTGCAATCAGTCGGGGCAGTTCGGGTTCATCGAGGTGGACACGGGCCAGCCGATCGCCCGCACCATCGCCGAGTGGCTCGCGCAGCCGGCCTCCGGGGAGCAGCCGCACGCCAACGGGGCGAGCGCGAAGGTGCCGTGACCGGTCCGCCCGGCCGTCCACGGCTCAGCGCGACTGCGGCCCCGGCGGCAGGGCGCTGCGCTGCCAGGTCGGGGCGGGGGGTGCGGGGCGTCCGGGAGGGGGTACGTGGCCGCCGGACTGCAGCAGGGGCTGCATGGCGAACTCGACTTCCCTGCTGACGCGTTCGGCCTCCCTGCGCACCTGGGTGGGGATGTCGCCGCGCTCCGCGATGAGCCGGTCGTAAATGGGGGAATCCTGGAACACCCGTCAACGCGCCTTTCATGTCGTGGCCCTGTGTGCAGATGGGCACGGCTGTCGAGTCTAGGCGCCGACGCACACTGAAGTGCGAATTCTGCCAGAGCGCTTGACGTGCGACGAACGGGCGGTTCCTCCCCGACGCGTGGACGCGGTGGCGCCCGTTCCCCGCCGGCTCCTCCGGGTGTCAGGCGCCCGTCGTGGAACCGGGCCGGACGATCATCAGCACCGTGACGGTCGCCCACAGCAGGTTGAAGATGCCGGTGAACATGGCGAGTTGAACCGTGGCCGCGTGCTCGACGGGCTTCTCGGCACTCAGTTGACCGACGAGCTCCTCCTGACGGGGCAGGACGAAGGCGATCAGGATGCCGGCGGCCGCGGCGGTCAGGGCGATGGAGGTGATGAGCCATCCGCTGCCCAGCACTCCCATCGCCAGGCCGGTGGCCAGGCCGAGGACGGGGACCGAGACCCCGACGGCACCGTAGACGCGGCAGATGCGGTGCAGGAGCCGGACGGTGCCCACCGCCACCGCCCCGTCGGTCGCCGGGACGCGGCGCGCGGCCGGGGGGAACATGCTGGCCGCGACGGTGACGGGGCCGACCGCGACGATGGCGGCCAGGACGTGAAGAGTGAGGAGGATCTTGGTCACCCGCCCCACGCTAGGGATCTCCCGGGTGATCGCACAGGGGCTGAAACGACAGCTTCCAACGGTTTCTCGCCAGCCGATCTGCCCGCTCCATCACCGCGGCCCACCTGAGCGACCTGCACTTATGGCCGTGGCGGGAATCCGCCTAGGGTGTCACTCATGCACACCGTGGCGATCCTGGTTCTCGACAACGTGGTGCCGTTCGACATGGCGACACCGTTCCAGATGTTCGGCTGGACCCGGCTGCCGGACGGCCGCCGCCCCTACCGGGTCCGGCTGTGCGCCGAGTCGCCGGAGGTACGCACGGAGGGCTTCGCCCTGCGGATCGACCGAGGGCTCGACGGGCTGGAGGACGCGGACACGATCATCGTGCCGGGCTGCGACGAGACCGGACCGCCCTCCCCCGGCGTGACGGCGGCCCTGCGCGAGGCGGCCCGGGCCGGCACCCGGATCGCGTCCGTCTGCGTGGGCGCCTTCGTCCTGGCCGAGGCCGGGCTGCTGGACGGACAGCGCGCCACCACCCACTGGATGGCGACCGACGAGCTCGCACGGCGCTTCCCGGACGTCCATGTGGAACCGGACGTGCTGTACGTCGACAACGGGCAGATCCTCACCTCCGCCGGGGCCGCGGCGGGAATGGACATGTGCCTGCACATGATCCGGCGCGACCTGGGCTCGGCCGTGGCCGCGCACACCGCCCGCATGTCCGTCGTACCGCTGGAACGGGAGGGCGGACAGGCGCAGTTCATCGTGCACGAGTATCCGCCCGTGCCGCGCGGCTCGGCGCTCGAACCGCTGCTGGAGTGGATCGAGGACAACCTGGCCGGGGAGATCACCCTGGGGGCATTGGCGGAGCGCTCGGGGATGAGCGAGCGCACCTTCAGCCGGCGGTTCCGTGAGCAGACCGGCACCACGCCGCTGCAGTGGCTGCTGCGGGCGCGTGTGCGGCGGGCCCAGTACCTGCTGGAGAACAGCGACCATCCGATCGAACGGATCGCGCGGCAGGCGGGGTTCGGGTCGCCCACCGCGTTCCGTGAACGCTTCCGCCGGGTGGTCGGCACCACGCCACACGCCTATCGGGCCGCGTTCCAGGCAAAGGCCCTGGCCGGCGCCCCCGTCATGACGTGCCGGCCCTGCCGTCAGGTCACGGTGGGATAAATCACCCGAGTCCACGCGGGCCGTCAGCAGTTGGACAAGGGTATCGATCCCGCCCCAAGGACGGTGTACGCCCATGAACTGCTCCAGCCGCCTGCTCTGCGTCCTCTACATCGCCACGAGCGCGGGGCTCGCCTGGACCTCGGTCCTGGAAATCCGGTACGGGCCCGCGTGGGCGGCGTGTCTGTTCGCCGCCGCCAGCCTCGTGCCGGTCATCGCCGTGGTGCGGGAGACCGTGATCGGCGAACAGCGCCGGTGGCTCCTGGAGTTGGTCGCGCGGGCCGGGCGCGCCAGCGATGCCGCCGAGGCGATCGTCCGTGCGGAGCTGGACTCCGCGTGCTGCGAGCGCTGGTGGACGAGCCTCGGCAGTGAGCACGAGCTGACGTGCCGGCACTGGATGCCGCGGAGCAGCAGCGCCGCGTGAGCGTCCGTGACGCCGTCCCACGCACCGAGCCGGCGCACGGCGGGACGGCGTCACGGACGGGCGTCACCGTCCGAGCGCCCGGTCGACCTCCTCGCTCAGGAGGGCGACGTAGTCGCGGGTCCAGCCCTCGATCGTGCTGCGGTCCCACAGGTCGGCCGAGTACTCGACGAAGCCCTTCAGTTCGTCGCCGGCCGGGACGAGCCCGAACGTGAGTTCCGTGCGGGCCGCGGCGGGCGCGAGGTCCTCGATGGCCGTGGTCAGGCCGGGCAGTTCGACCTCCGCGTCCAGCGAGCTCTGGTAGGCGAAGCCGACGTCCAGCCGGTCCGGCACGTCCACTCCCGTGTGCTCCCTCATCGCGGGGGCGATCCGGCGCACCGGCAGGGCCCGGTCCATGCACTCCACGGTCGTACGGGCGACCTGGTCCGTCAGAGTGGCGAAGGATCCGCCGACGCCCTGCCGCACCGGCAGCGCGAAGCCGGTGACCGTACAGGCCAGCAGGGATTCGAACGCGCGGCGCTCGCGGTTGGCGTAGGAGACGTTGAACACGACATCGGACTGCCCGGACTTGCGCGCGAGCATCCGGCCCAGGGCCGCGGCCGTGACCACGAACGGCGTCGTCCCCCGCTCCCTGGCCAGCCGCTCCACGGCGGCCCGTGCCTCGGCCGGCACGGTGAACATCACTGCGCCGCCCCGTCCGCTCGCGCTCTGCGGCCGGGGCCGGTCCAGCGGCAGGTCGACGGTGAACGGCACCCCGTCGAGCTCACGCAGCCAGAACTGCACCTTCCGCTCCTCGGCGGCGTCGTCCACCTGGTCCTGCTGCCACCGGGCATACGCCACGGGCTGGCACTGCACCGGCGGGAGGGCATGGGGCTCGCCCGCCGCGGCCGAGCCGTAGAGCGCGGCGAGTTCCTTCAGCAGCAGGCTGACGGACCATCCGTCGCAGGCGGAGTGGTGCAGGACGAGGAGCAGCGACCAGGTGTTCTCACCGGTACGCAGGAGGCGCAGCGCCACCGGAATCCCACCGGTGGGGTCGACAGGCGTCTCCGCAGCCTCGGAACTGGCCCGGTCCAGGGCCGCCTGCCGTTCCGGCACGGGCAGTCCGGTGAGGTCCTCCACCGGCAGTTCGACCGGGCGGGGCCGCAGCACCTGCTGCTCCCAGCCGTCGCCGCTGCGGGCCAGCCGGGTCCGCAACCCCTCGTGCCGCTCCACGAGCCCGGTCAGGGCGGTGCGCAGGGCTGCCACGTCCAGGGCACCGGTGAGGGTGAGCCGCAGGGCGACGTTGAAGACCTGCGGGAGGCGGTGGTCGGCGTGCACGGTGGCGAAGCGGGACTGCTGCACGGTGGCGGGGGCGCGCTGCTCCACCGTGCCGGGTCCGTCGTCGGCCTCGGGCGAGGGATGTGCGGAACCCGGCTCCGCCGTCTCGCCCGCCGCCGCGGCCAGTTGGGCCGTCATGGCCCGTAGCGTCGGCTCCTGGTAGAAGCTCAGCATCGGGTACTCGGTGCCGAAGTCCTCCCGGACCCGGTTGACCAGTCGCATCGCGGTGATCGAGTGGCCGCCCAGGTCGAAGAAGGAGGCGTCGGCCGCGATGCCGTCGGCGTCGACGTCGAACTCCTCGGCCCACAGCTCCCGAACCCGCCGCTCGATGCCCGTCGGGTGACCGGCGGCGGGTGCTTCGCCGACGGCACTCGCCGTGCGGGTGGGGGCGGAGGTGACGAGGTCGGGTGCCGGCAGCGCGGAGCGGTCCAGTTTGCCGTTGCCGCTCACGGGCAGGGCGGTCAGGACGCGCCACGCGCGCGGTACGAGGTACTCCGGGAGCCGGGCCGCCAGTTCCTCGGCCAGCAGATCGGCGTACGCCTGCCGGTCGTCGGCCTCTTCTCCTATCGGGTCGGCGGGGACGGCATAGGCCGCGAGGTACGCATCACCGCGGTCGTTGCGCCGGGCCAGTACGGCCGCCTCGCGCACGCCGTCCAGGGCGTTGAGCGTGCGGGAGACCTCCTCCGGCTCGACCCGGTAGCCCCGGATCTTCACCTGGTCGTCGGCCCGGCCGCAGAACTCCAGCGTCCCGTCCGCGGTCCAGCGGACCAGGTCGCCTGTTCGGTACCTGCGCGCGTCCGGGCCGCCGTCCGGGTCCGGCAGGAACCGCTCGGCGGTGAGTTCGGGGCGGTGGAGATAGCCGAGGGCCACGCCCGGTCCGCCGACGTACAACTCCCCGACCGTGCCGACGGGTACCGGGCCTCCCGACTCGTCGAGCACGCTCAGCCGTACGTTGTCCGCCGGGCGTCCGATCGCGATCGGACGAGCGGGGTCGTCGCTGTGCGCGGCGACGGTTTCCGTCGTGCACAGCACGGTGGTCTCGGTGGGCCCGTAGACGTTCACCGTCTCGTACGGCGCCTCGGGGCGCGGCCTGGTGCGCAGTACGTCACCGCCCAGCAGGAGGTGGCGCAGGGGCGGCTGCTCGTGTGGTGGCAGCCCCAGCAGTTGTTCGCCCAGGGCGGTGGGGAGGATGGAGAAGGTCACGTGCTCGCGGGCGTACCAGCGGGCCAGGGTCAGTGGATCCCTGCGGACTTCCTCTTCGGCGATGGTGACCGACGCGCCCGCGGTCAGGGCCGGCCAGATCTCCAGGATCGAGGCGTCGAAGCTCTGGCTGCACACGACTGCGCTGCGGTCGGCCGAGGTGAACGCGAAGCGCCGGTGGTGCCACTCGCACAGGTCGAGGACAGCGCGGTGCGCCAGCACGACGCCCTTGGGTGTGCCGGTGCTGCCCGAGGTGTAGAGGACACAGCACGGGGCCTGGTTGTCGATGGCGGACGCGGAGCGCGGCGGGTGCGATGCGGCCGCGTCGGGGGATACGACGGTCACGCCCGGCGGCAGCTTCAGAACGGCCGCCTCACCGGGCGCCGACACCACCGTCCGCGCCCCGCACTCGGCGATGACCTGCTCGGCGCGCACCCGGCCGAGCGACGGATCCAGCGGGACGTAGGCGCGGCCCGCTCCGAGCGCGGCGAGCATGGCGACGACGAGGTCGGCGGAGCGCGGCAGCCACAGCGCCACGACCTCGGCACCGCCGTCCGTGGCGGGCTGTTCCCGCAGGACGGCGGCCAACTGCGCGGCGCGGTCGTGCAGTTCGCGGTACGTCAGCCGGGTGTCGCCGCTGATCACGGCGGTGCTGTTCGGCCGAGCGGCCGTCTGCCGGGCGACCAGGTCGTGAACGGTGATGTCCGCGAGCGGGCGGGACGGGCCGTGCTGCCAGGAGCTCGGTACGGGCTCACCGTCGGCGGCGGTGTCGACGGGCGCCGGGGCGAGCCGGGACAGCGGCGTGTCAGGGGTGTCGACCGCCGCGGCGAGCAGGTCCCGGAAGGTGGCGAAGAACCCGTCGACCGTCTCCTGGTCGAACAGGTCGGTGTTGTACTCCAGGTGGCAGCGGATGCCCTCGGGCTGGTCCGTGAAGTAGACCGTGAGGTCCGTCAGGGACTTGTCCGGGCCGGCGTCCAGCGGCGTGGCCTCGATGCCGGGCAGGTCGAAGCGGAACGGTTCGGCGCGCTGGAACTCAGCGAACGCCTGGAACACCGGTGTCCGGTCGACGGCCCGGGGCGGGGCGAGCTCGCGCACCACGGTTTCGAAGGGCACGCGCGCGTGGTCGTACGCGTCGAGAGCGACCGTGCGCACGCGGTCCAGCAGCGTGCCGAACGCCGGGTCGCCGGACAGGTCGAGGCGCAGCGCGAGGGTGTTCACGAAGAACCCGAGCAGATGCTCGGCCCGCTCGGGCCGGTCCGAGATCGGGGTGCCGACGACGATGTCCGTCTGCCCGGTGACCCGGCGCAGCATGGCGCCGTATCCGGCGAGCAGGGTCATGAACAGGGTGCTGCGGCGGGCACGACTCAACTCCCGCAGTCGTGCGGAGAGTTGGGAGTCGAGGGTATGGAAGACCGCCCGGCCGTTCGAGGTCATCGTCGACGGGCGGGGCCGGTCGGTGGGCAGGGCGAGGACGGGCAGGTCGCCGCCGAGGGTGCGGCGCCAGTAGGCCAGGTCCTCGCCGGCCTCGGGGCTGTCCGCGGACGCCGCCAGCTCCCTGGCGTGGTCGGCGTAGTTCCAGGTGAGCGCGGGCAGGTCGGGGGTGTTGCCGGCGCGTTCGGCGCGGTAGAGCGCGGACAGGTCGCGGGCCAGGACGGTGGCGGAGGCCGCGTCGACCACGATGTGGTGGAGGGACAGCACGAGGACGTGCTCCGCCTCGGCGAGCCTGACCAGCCGGGTGACGAACAGCGGGCCGCCCGCCAGGTCGAAGCGCCGTGCGCTCTCGGCGGCCAGGACGTCCCGCAGGGCGGTCCGCGGGTTGCCGGTGCCGTCGACGACCTCGAAATCGGGCTCGACCGGCGCCGCCCGCACCACCTGGCGGGGCTCGCCTCCGCTCTCGCGGAAGACGGTACGGAGCCCCTCGTGCCGTGCGACGAGGCCGCGCAGTGCCGCGCGCAGAGCCGGCACGTCGAGGGGGCCTTCGAGGCGGATCGCCTTGACCTCGTTGTAGGCGGTACGGCCCGGGAGCAGGCGCTCCAGGAACCAGATCCGTTCCTGGCCGGGCGACAGGGGCGCGTCGGCGGGGGCGGAAACGGGTGCGGGCCGGTACGTGCGGCGCAGCGCGTCCAGGTGTGGCAGGCCCTCGCGCAGTTCGTCCGGAGCGACACCGAAGTCGACGAGGGCGACGATCTCGTCGGCGCCCGCCGCGGTGACCGCGTCCACCACCGGGCGGACGGTGTCCACCGTGCCGATCAGAGCGCGCTGATCGCAGTAACGGCCGTAGGCCCGGCGGAACACCGCGTCCAGGTCGTCCTCGCTGAGCTCGGCCAGGTCGACGTTGTGCCCCAGGCTGTTGGTGACGCCGCTGAACACGGACAGGGACGCGCGCATGTAGCGGGACAGCGGTTCGTAGGCCTCGGTGCGCGCGGTGTCGTGGTCGTCGGCGAGGTAGGTGTGCAGCAGGACCGCCACCCGCCCGGCGTCCGGGTCCAGGCCGTACCGAGCCCGGGTGCGCCGGTAGCGGGCGATGTTCTCCGCGAGCTGCTCGACGCTCTGGGTCATCAGGTTGGTGACGACGCCCAGGTCGTGGCGGGCGGCGAGTTCGAAGGAGGCGGGGTTGCCGACCACCGCTGTGTACATGGGCGGGGCGTCCTGCACGGGTCGCGGGAAGAGGCGTACCTCGGCCTCGCCGTCACCACTGGCCCGGCGCACGGCGTCGCCGCGCCAGAACTTCCGTACCTCCTCCAGCTGTGCGTACATCAGCTCCTTGTGCCGGCCGAAGCGGTCGGGGAAGAACACGAAGTCCTTGGCGCTCCAGCCGCTGGCGACGCCGATGCCGACACGTCCGCCGGAGAGGTTGTCCACCATCGACCACTCCTCGGCGACCCGGATGGGGTCGTGGAGCGGCAGGACGACGGAGCCCGCGTTGAGCCGGATGCGTTCGGTCTCCCGGGACAGCGCGGCGGCGAGCACGGCCGGGTTGGGGAAGAGGCCGCCGAAGGAGTGGAAGTGGCGCTCGGGCATCCACAGCGCGTGAAAGCCCTGCTTGTCGGCGAACCGGGCCACGTCCATGAGGAGTTCGTACTGGCCGCCCTGCCTCGGCGCGGAGGAGTCCTGGGGGTAGTCGCCGAAGAAATAGACGCTGAAGTCGGTGGTGCGGGCGGCGGGTTCGCTCGCGGATGCCGTGCGGGAGTCCGTGACGGCTGCGGCGTTCCAGGCCATGGCGGCGACCGGGGCGGGCGCCTCCGCGGGGACGGCAGGGTCCGGTGTCGGTTCCGCTGCCCGGCTCGGCGCCGGAGCGGGTGCCGGTTTCGGTGTGGGCGGCGCAGCCTTCGGCGCCACCGGCCGCCCGCCCGGGAAGAAGCCCGCCGTCCGCAGCTCGCGCAGTGAGTCCCGTACGGCGTCCGCCACGAACTCGAGGTCGCCGTCCGTGTGGGCGGTGGACAGGAAGAAGTTGCGCCACTCCCAGACATGCACGCCGCGCAGCATCAGGTGGTGGTAGAGGAGTTCCATGTCGGCGCGGTGCTCGAAGCGGAACTGGGAACCGAAGTGGCTCATCCGCAGCGGGAATTCCTCGGCCTCGAAGAAGCCGTTGAGCGTCGCGGCGAGTTCGGCGGTACGCGCGTTGAGCCGTTCCTGGAGGCGCGGGCTGTGCTCCTTGAGGTGGGTCAGCACGGCGCGCGCGGCGACCATCGACACCGGGTGCTGGATGTACGTACCGCCGAAGAACGTGGTGTCGGCGGGCGGGTAGCTGTCGTCGCCGTAGGACCAGTGGCCGCCGTCGACGCCGTCCATGATGTCGGCGCGGCCGGCGATGGCCCCGATGGGGAACCCACCGCCGAGCAGCTTGCCGTAGGTGGCGAGGTCCGGCGTGACGCCGTACAGGTCCTGCGCGCCGCGCAGCGCCGGGCGGAAGCCGGTCAGCATCTCGTCGAAGAGCAGCACGATGCCGTGGCGGCGGGTCAGCTCGCGCAGCTTTCGTACGAACTCGACGGGCCGCAGGGAGGGATGCCTGCTCTGCACCGGCTCCACGACGACCGCGGCGATGTCGTCCGCGTGCCGGGCGATCGCCTCCAGGGCGGCGTCGGTGCCGTAGTCGAGGACCAGCAGATCGGAGACCGAAGCCTGCGGGATGCCTCGGGAGACGGGCACCGTGACCTGGTCGGTGCCGCTGCCCGAGGTGCGGCCGAGGACGTTGTCGGCGTGGCCGTGGTACGCGCCCAGGAAGGTGACGATCTTGTCGCGGCCGGTCGCGGCGCGGGCGAGACGGATGGCCGCGGAGTTCGCCTCCGTACCGGAGTTGGCGAAGGCGACCCGTTCCAGACCGGTCAGTTCGGCGAGGAGTTCCGCCGCCTCGCCGGTCTCGACGTTGCGCGGGCCGAGCTGGATGCCCCGGGACAGGTGCTCGCGCACGGCCTCGGTGACGAAGTCGGGTTCGTGGCCGAAGAGGAGGACGCCGAAGCCCATCGTGATGTCGACGTACTCGTTGCCGTCGACGTCCTGGAGCCGCGCGCCACTCGCCCGGTGGCCCGCGATCGGGTAGAGCATCTCCTTCGTACCGCTGCGGAAGCCCACGACGGCACGGCTGTCGGCCAGGACGCGGCGGTAGCGCTGGGCGATGCTCTTGGAGGTCGGGGTCCTTGCGGTGTAGCGGCGGACGAGGTCGGCCAGGTGGTCCTGCTGGGAGTCCGGTGAGACGTCCTGCACCATGCCGGAGGTCCTGGCGACCGTCACCCGGGGGCCGTGGACGCGTGGTGCCTGCGGCGACCGCTGCTCCGGGACGGAGGCGTCGGCTCCGCCCATCTGCTCGGCTATGCGCTGGGAGAGTTCCGCCATCGCCGCCAGGTCCTGGTCCAGTGCCGCGGATATGCCGTGCAGCCCGGTCACTTGGCCACCTTGCCGTTGATCCGCTCGGTCACCGAGGCCGTCTGGAGGGCCAGCAACTGGGAGAGCTGGGACATCATCTGCAGCTGTATCTGCGATATCTGCTGGAGTTTGCGGGCGAGGTCCTCCAGTTCCTCGCGCGTGGCGTACTCGGGGGCTGCTGCGGGGGCGACGGGCGCGGGTGCGGGAACCGGTGCGGGTGCAGGTGCGGCGACCCTGGGCGGCGCGAGGGGCTCGGGAGCGACGGGCTCCGGAGCAGCGGGCGCGGGAACAGCGGGCACGGGTGCAGGAGGCTCGGGAGCGACCGGCTGCGCCAACCCCGCCGCCCCCGGCATGCGGGCGACGATGAACTCCGCGAGCCGCCGTGGCGTACCCGTCTCCTCGAACAGCTGCCGCATCGTCACCTTGACCCGATGTTCCTGCTCCAGCTCCCGCAGCACGCTGATCATCTGCAGCGAGTCGGCGCCGAGGTCGAAGAAGGACGCGTCACCGACGATCGCCGACGGCTCCTCGCCGAGGTGCCGCGACGTCGCCTCGACGATGCTGTGAAGTACGCGCGCCACCGCTGCCTCTTGCTGAACCACTTCGGCTCCTTCTCTCGCTGGTGTTTCTGTGCTGAGGGCCGTCAACTCCGGCCCCGTCCAGTGGTCCTTGTGCTGGAACCGGTATCCGGGCAGCGGGATACGCCTGCCGCCGCTGCCGGCCAGCAGCACCCGCCAGCCGACGTCCGCCCCGGCACAGTGCAGGCCCGCCGCCGCACCCCAGAGGGCACCGAGCCCGGTGCCGCGCCGCAGGGACGGCAGCGACCGCAGGTCGGGCAGTGCCCGGCGGGCCAGACCACTGAGGGTGGTGTGCGGCCCGATCTCCAGCAGGGCGTCGGGCCGCCCGGCTCCGATGCCGCGCAGTGCCTCGTCGTAGCGGACGGGCTCGCGGGTGTGCCGGAGGAGGTAGTCGGCGTCCGGGGTCCAGCCGGGCGGGCGGGTCATGCCGTCCAGGGCGCTGACGAACGGGATGCGTACCGGCTGGAAGTCGACGTCGTCGAGGATCTTCCGGAACTCCTCCAACATGGGTTCCATCAGCGCGGTGTGGAAGGCCCGGGTCACCGTCAGACGCTGCCCCGGCGTGCCGCGCTCGTCCAGCAGGGCACACGCCCGTTCCACGGCGTCGACCGGCCCGGCGAGCACCTGTGCGCGTTCCGCGTTGATCACGGCGAGCTCCAGGCCGGGCACTTCGGCGGCCAGGGCTTGGGCGGCCTCCCGGTCCAGCGCTGCGGCCACCATCGCGCCGGGGGCACAGCGTTGCTGCATCAGCCGGCCGCGCTCGATGGTGAGACGCAGACCGTCGTCGAGCGACAGGGCTCCGGCCGCGTACAGCGCGGCGTACTCCCCGACGCTGTGCCCGGTCACGGCGTACGGTTCGATGCCGGCGTCACGCCAGAGCCGGACCAGGGCGCACTGCAGGGCGAACAGCGCGGGCTGCGCGGTGTCCGTGCCTGCGAGCGGCCCGTCGGGCGTTCGGTCCGGTGCCCCTTCCCCCAATGCGTCCGACGCCCGCGGCGCCGCGAGCAGTGAGTCGCCGGTGAGGTCGCGGTAGTGGTCGTCGCAGGCGTCGAGCACCTCGCGTACGACGGGAAAGCGCTCGCGGAGGGCGTCGGCCATACCCGCGTACTGGCTGCCCTGCCCCGTGAACTGGAACGCCACCCGCGCGTGGCCCTCCGCCGGCGCGGTCCCCGCCGTGACCGTCGCCCCGGCCGTTCCGGTGAGCCAGGCGTCGAGGGCGTCGGCGAGGGCGGCCGGGGTGGTGCCACGGACCACCAGCCGGTGGCGGCCGTGGACGCGGCCGAGGGCGGCGGTGGTGACCAGGTCCGCCGGTCGGGGTGACGGCGGCCGGCGTAACCGGTCGCGGAAGGCGCGGGCGTTGTCGGCGAGGGCGGCCTCGCTGCTCGCGGAGACCAGCAGCACGTCGGCAGGGGCGGCGGCGTCGGTCCGGGGAGCGGGCTCGGGGGCCTGTTCCAGGATCAGGTGGACGTTGGTGCCGCCGACGCCGAGCGAGGTGAGGCCCGCGCGGCGGGGCACGGCGCTCTCGGGCCAGGGCCGGGCGGTGCCGGGGATGTAGAAGGGGCTGTGTTCGAGGTCGAGGCCGGGGTTGGGCTCGCTGAAGTTCGCCATCGGCGGGATGACGCCGTGCTTGAGGACCAGCAGGGTCTTGACCAGTCCGGCGAGGCCGGAGGCCGCGTCGAGGTGGCCGATGTTGGCCTTGGTAGAGCCGAGGGCGCAGTAGCCGGCCCGATCGGTGTCCTCGCGGTAGGCGCCGGTGGCGCCGTCGAACTCGATCGGGTCGCCCTTGAGTGTGCCGGTGCCGTGGGTCTCCAGGTAGCCGATGCTGTCCGCGCCGACGCCGGCGCGCCGCAGGGCCTGGCGGACGGCCACGCGCTGGCCCCGGGCGCTCGGGGCGGTGAACGCCTTCTTGTCGGCGCCGTCGTTGCTGATCCCCCAGCCACGGACGACCCCGTGGATCGTGTCGCCGTCGGCGACCGCCCGGCCCAGCCTCTTCAGTACGACGGCCAGGACGCCCGTTCCTCCGACGGTGCCGTCGGCTCCGGCGTCGAAGGCGCGCAGGCGGCCGGACTTGGAGAGGATCGAGCCCTTGACGTAGCGGTAGCCGACGACCTGCGGCACGTGGACGGCGGTGGCGCCGACGAGGGCGATGTCGCAGTCGCCCATGAGCAAAGACTGTGCGGCGGCCTGCACGCCGACCAGCGAACTGGAGCAGCCCGTCTGGATGTTGACCGCGGGGCCGGTCAGGCCCAGCCGGTAGGCGATCCGGGTGGCGGTGAAGTCGGCGTAGTTGCCGACCGTGATCTGCATGCCGGCCATCCAGTCGGTGGCGGCGTGGCTGGGCAGGACGTTGTTGAGGAGATAGTTCTGCAGGGTGTAGAGGTGATATCCGGTGCTGGCGTAGACGCCGACGCGGCTGCCGTCCCGTTCGTCCGGGTAGCCGGCGTTCTCCAGGGCGTGCTGGGCGCACTCCAGGAGCATGCGGTGCTGCGGGTCGGTGAGCCTGGCCTCGCGGGCGCTCATGGCGAAGTGCTGGGCGTCGAAGCCGGCGATGTCGTCCAGCACCCCGGAGGCGCCGACGAAGTCGGCCGCCCGGTACTCCTCGGCGGGTACACCGGCGGCGTCCAGCTCCTCGTCCGTGAACCGGGTGACGCAGTCCGTGCCGTCATGGATGACCCGCCAGAACTCCTCGGGCGTGTTCGCGCCGGGCAGCCGGAAGGCCATGCCGATGACGGCCATCCTCGGGTCGGGGTCGCTCGTGGTCATCAGCTGCGTCCCTCCGTCACCGTCGGTTTGTCCTGACTGACCGTTTCCTCGATGCCTTGGTCACCTGTGCGTCCCCGGCGCAGAAGCAGCAGGAGCAGCGCGCCGCACAGGACGATCGCCAGGCCGTGGAAGGAGGCGACGACCTGCAGCGGCGAGAACGTCTCCAGCAGGGCGCCGCTCACGAGCATGCCGAGACCGAAGCCGGTGTTCTCGGCCGAGGCGGAGAGTCCGAAGAGGCGGCCGCGCTGCTCGTCCGGGGCGGCCTGCAGCCGCGACACGTAGACGATCTCCGTGAACCCGTCGGCGGCGCCGGCGACGAGCGCGGCGATGACCGCGGGGACGGTCGGCAGCCCACTGAAGACGACGATGAATCCGGCCGACATCACACAGGCGCCGAGCGCGAACGCCCGCTCCCCGGGTGTGCGCCCGGTCTTCTTGGTGACCCGGCCGATCACCTGCTGGACGACGATGTTGCCGATGGCCCAGGTGGCCCAGAACTGGCTGATGAACGTGGCCGGATGGTCGGGGTCCAGGCCGCTGGAGTAGATGGGCAGGGCGACGTTGTGGGAGGAGGAACCCAGCCCGTCCACCGCCCGGATGGCGATCATCGCCATCAGCAGCGGAGCCGTGGCCAGCAGCATCCGCGCCGTCCAGCGGGCGGCGCCCGAGGACTCCGCGGCGCCGCCGCCCGCGGCGTCCTTCGCCGCCCTGGTGCGTACGGGCAGCAGGAACAGCACCGTCGCGGAGACCAGGAAGGACGCGGCGTCCAGGGCGAACGCAGCCGAGTAGCCGAGCTGCGCGACCACCACACCCGACGAGGCGAACCCGGCGATCATCGCGAGCGAACGCCCGGTGACCAGCAGCCCGTTGGCACGCACCCGGTGCTCGGCGCCGACGATCTCCGGGATGCTGCTGCGCAGGGCGACCTGGGAGAGCGTCGAGCAGCCGCCGGTGACCACGGCAAGGACGTAGAGCAGCCCCACGCGGGTGGCGTCCGGTGCGATCAGCAGTGTCAGCAGCGCCACGGCCTGGCACAGGTCGGCACCGACCATCAGGCGCTTGCGGTCGTAGGCCGAGACGAGACGACCGCTCACCCAGCCCGACACGACACTCGTCGCCAGGCGTACGGCCATGAAGAGGCCGGCGGCCAGCGCGCTGTCCGTGGCGTCGTAGACGAAGACGTTCAGCGCCACCATGTTCAGGTAACTGCCGTACGCCGAGATGCCGTTGCCCAGGACGAGCAGCCGGAAGTACCTCATGCACCTTCCTCTGGTCTGCAAGAAGGGTGTGAGTGGTGTGCGAGGCCGGGATGCGGCGCCCGCGCGCTCAGCGGCGGGGCGGAGTCGATACGGACGGCAGGCTCCGGGACGTTCGCCCGTCGCGTCGGCCGCGCGGGAAGCGATGCCGCGGTGTCCGATACCCGTTCATCGGCCCCGGCCGCTGTCGACCCGGCAGGGCGCACACCGTTGACGCAGGGCACGTCCATGCCCCCTTGCCGGCCCAGCACAAAAACCATTCCCCCTATGCGCCGCCGGTCGGCGGCCAATGGTCCGTCAGCCAAGCAGACCCGGACACGGGGGTTCAAGGCTCCGGGGGAGGTCTAGACGACTTCAGGTCCAGATTTGGCGAGTTCGGGCATCAGATTGCGCCAAATCTTTCGGGTCGTTGCGCCCCGGCACGGCGATCGTACGGTTCAGGACAGACCTTGACCGTGAGTGGAACGCCCGAGTCGGACTACGGAGCCGCCGACCGGTCGTCCCCGCGGGCACCCTCGTCAAGGTCGACTCGTCAAGGTCGAATGAGGGCACTCCGGAAACGGCCGGTGCGCGGGAGGAAGTGCCTCAGCCCTCCCCCCGCCGCCGTCCGGCGATGCGGCAGGGCACCGCGAAGTCGGCGACCCGGCGCTCGACTTCGGTCCTGGTGGCGGCCGGCGCCGAAGCGCGCAGCGTGACGGTGACCGTCACCGATCCGGAGCCGGCCTCGGCGCTGACGCCTGCCACGTCGTCGATACCGGTGAGGGCGTCGGTCAGTACGCGGCGGGCGGCGTCGGCTCGCAGGGGAAGCTTGAACGGCTTGCCGACCGCGGTGACGGGGAGCGCGTCGAGGACGTGGACGGCCTTGGGCGCGGCGGCTGCCTCACCGACGCGCTCGGCGGCCCAGGCCCGGAGGTCGTCCTCGGTCACCGTGGGGTCGGCGAGCGTCACGTACGCCACGGGCACCTCCCCCGCACGCCGGTCCGGCTGTCCGACCGCCTGGGCCCCGGTGACCGCGGGGTGCTTGAGCAGCGCGTCCTCGATGATCCGGGGGTCGATGTTGTGGCCGCCCCGGATGATCAGGTCCTTCGCGCGCCCGGTGAGGTGGAGGAAGCCGTCCTCGTCGAGGTAGCCGAGGTCGCCCGTGTCCAACCAGCCGCCGACCACCCTGCCCTCGCCGCTGAGCAGGTAGCCGTCGCCGTCGCGGCCCTGGACGTACCCGGGGAAGACCGTGGGGCCGCTGATGAGGACGGCGCCCACCTCACCGCTCGGCCGCTCCTCGGCCGTGGCCGGGTCGACGATCCTGATGCCCTGGTACGGCAGCCGCCTGCCGACCGAACCGGGCCGGCGGACCTCCAGGAAACCGCGGACGCTGGCGCAGGTCGCCTCGGTCAGGCCGTATCCCTCCAGCAGCGGAATCCCGGTCGCCGTCTCGAAGTCGGTGCGCACACCGTCGGGCAGCGCGGAGGCGCCGACCATCGCGCACCGCATCGAGCCGATGTCGGCCCCGTCGACCGGACACGTGGCGAGAACCGCGTACACCGTGGGCACGGCGCTCATGGCGGCGATGCGGTAGTGCTCGACGATGCGCCAGAACTCCGCGTACAGCGTGATGTCGCGGTAGCCCAGCGGTCCCGCCCACACGACCTGCTGGCCGCGCAGCAGCGGTGCGAGCAGGGTGACGACGAGTGCGTTGACGTGGAACAGCGGCAGGGCGGCGAAGACGACCGAGTCCTCGTCCAGCACGGAGTTGGCCGCGATCATCCACGCGTCGCTGACCTCGTTGGTGTGCGTGTGCGCGGCGAGTTTGGGCGCCCCGGTCGTACCGCCGGTGTGGAAGAAGGCGGCGAGGTCGGTGGCGGTGGGCGGCTCGCCGACGAACCGGTCGCGCGGGCGGTCGGCCGCGATGTCCGCGAGGCGGGCCACGGTGGCGTTCTCCGCGGTGGGCGGTGCGGGCGGCTCCTGCGGGTCGCCGGTGGGGCGCAGGACGAGCACGTGGTCCACCAGGCCCTGGCGGGCGAGTTCGGCGCTGGTGGCGAATGCCTCGGGGTCCAGCTCCGGGGAGGCGGTGATGATCACGCGGGCGCCGGCCCGGCGGACCAGCTCGGCCACGTGGTCGCGGGCGAGCGCCGGATTGACGGGGGTGACGATGCCGGCGAGCTGGGCGGCCAGGAGCGCGGTGACGAGCTCGTCGCAGTTCGGGGAGAGCAACGCGACGGTGTCGTGGCGGCGGACGCCGAGGCGGTGCAGGGCGTTGGCCGCCTGGTGCACGTCGGCGAGAAGCTCCGCATAGCTGCGGTTCCTGGGCGTACGCCAGGACGCCGCGTCGGGCAGGACCGTGAGCGCGGTCCGCTCAGGCCACTGCTCGGCCGCTCGCCGCAGCACGTCGTACGAGGTGCCGGGCAGTCCGCGTGCGGCGAGCGGCGTCGCCTCGATGACGGCCAGGTCGTCGGGGTGGTCGTAGCGCGGCCACGCCATGGGGGTCTCGGTGGTCACGCGTACCTCACCTTGTTCCGCTGGGTGCCGAGGTCGACGGCGCCGTCGGGGGTTGTGATGGACAGCTCGAGTACGTCGCCGTCCTGGAGGTATTTCGGGTTCTTCGCCTGGGAGTTGAAGAACGCCTTCCACTTCATCGCCGGCGGCAGGAGAGCGCCGATGATCTCCACCGCCCTGGGCGGCGCCTTGAGGGCGGTGCCGCCCGGGGTGCCGGTGAGGACGAGGTCGCCCGGTGCGAGGGCCTGGAAGCGGGAGAGCTCCTGCAGGGTCTGCAGGGGGCTGTAGATCATGTCGGTGAGGTCGCTGTTCTGGCGGATCTCGCCGTTGACCTTGAGGACGAGCCTCAGCTCGGACAGACGGTCGAGTTCAGTGGCATCGAACAGGACCAGGGCGGGGCCGACCGGGGTGAAGGTCGGATAGGACTTGGCCTCGTAGAACTGGGTCTTGGGCAGCTGTACGTCGCGTGCGGAGACGTCGTTGGTGATGACGAGGCCGGCGATGTGGTCCTTCCAGTTGGCGGCGGTCACGGTGGCGCCGACCTCGAGGGGACGTCCGATGACCAGGCCGAGCTCGATCTCGTAGTCGAGGAACCGGACGTGGGCCGGCTTCACGATCTCGTCGAACGGGCCGCTGATCGAACCGGAGGTCTTGCGGAAGAAGGTCAGCGGCACGGTCTCGGGGTTCATGCCCGAGTCCCGCACGTGGGAGACGTAGTTGGTCATCTGCGCGACCACCCGGCACGGCGCGCTGACCGGGGAGACGAGCGGGAGTTCGGCGATGCGGCGCGGCTGCGCCGACCCGTTGCCCGAGCGGGCCTCGGCCAGGGCCATGTGGACCGTGACCACGTCGTCGAGGAGTTCGGCGGTCGTCGTCGCGGAGGTCTCGACCGGGACGGCACGGTGCTCGTCGAGCGCGACCCACCAGGCATCGGAGGTACGGAGGACGGAGAGGGTCATGAGGAAGCAACTTTCAGCAGGCCGCGCAGGCGCTCGAGGTCGAACTCGTTGTCGTCGTTCCGGAGGGCGGTGATGATCGAGCCCAGCTCGGCGAGGGATTCGCGGCCGGGGGCCATGCCCATGAAGTCCTTGGTGGCCGGCGGCCCCCACTGCGCGAGGCCGGAGGCCGTCATGGGCGCCCAGCCGGGCTCCAGGGTGTTGTCGAACATGTCGCTGTCGGTGAAGTGCTCGACGAGGAGGCCGTCGGGGTCGCGCCAGTAGTCGAAGATCTGGCTGCCCTGGATGTGCCGGCCGATGCCCCACGAGCGCCGGTAGCCCGCGCCGAGCAGGTGCTCGCCGCCGGCGGCCAGCGCGTCGAGGTCGGTCACCTCGTAGGCCGAGTGCACATACCGGTTGGAGGGGCCCAGCGTCAGGGCCAGGGTGTGGTGGTCGGTCAGGGTCCGGCCGCGGTCGCAGCGGATGAAGCTCATGGTGGGGCCCCGCTCGCGCTGGCCCTCGTAGTAGAGGAAGTCGCTGACGATCAGGCCGAGGTGCTCCAGGTACCAGTTCAGCGTGCGCAGGTAGGTGGTCGTCTGGAGCACGACGTGCCCGAGGCGCCGTACGCCGGCCGGTTCGCGCGGCGGACGCCGGGTGGTGTTGGTCCGGTCGAGGCCGCCGCCGAAGTTGAACGACTGCGACCGCTGCCCGGGCACCGCGGGCAGCTCGTCCGCGTCGGCGATGACGCGGACCCGCAGGCCGCTCGGGTCGAGCACGTCCACGACCGACCCGCCCAGGGGCTCGGGCAGCGGGTGCACCCGGGTGCCGGCGGCGTCGGCCAGCCGCAGCAGGTCGCGGGCGTCGGCCGCGCGGAAGGCGGGGCCGAGGAACCGTGACTTGCGGCCCCTGCGGACGATCACGCACGGGGTTCCGGCCCGGGTGCCCCGCAGGTGCAGCTCGCCGCCGTCGCGGTACGACGTGACGAAGCCGAACGCCCGGGCGAAGGCCTCGGCGCGGTCCAGGTCGGGCTTGCAGAACTCCAGCCACGCGATGTCGTGGACCTTGATCACCGGGTTCGCCGCCCGGCCCGGATGCTCTCCGGGGAGCGCGCCCTGCTCGGAGTGCAGGTCGTTGTGCGTGCCACCCACGGTCACCACCTCCTGAAGAAATATTCACTTCCGAACTTGCCGTCAGTCAATAGAACTGAAGAAATCTTCAGGAAACAAGTGCGGGCCCGCTAGAGTGCGGGGTGAAGCGAGTGACGGGGTGGCATGGAGGATGGTGTGATGGCCGAGCGGACCGCATCCGGGCGCGTCGACCGGCGCAGGGCACGGACGCGCACGGCACTGGTGGGCGCGGCGCAGCGACTGCTGGCCGAAGGGCGGACGGACGTTCCGATCCTGGAGATCACCGAGCTCGCCGACATCGGGGTCGGCTCCTTCTACAACCACTTCGACAGCAAGGAAGAGCTCTTCCGCGTCGCGGTCGAGGAGGCCCTGGAGTGGTGGGGCACGCTCATGGACCGCCTCACCGCGGACATCGAGGACCCCGCGGTCGCCTTCGCCCAGAGCTTTCGGCTGACCGGCCGGCTGCACCGCCGCCACCCGGAGCTGAGCCGCGTCCTGCTGAGCCAGGGGCTCGAACTGGCCCACTCCCGGCGCGGTCTGGCGCCCCGCGCGTTCCACGACATCCGGGTCGCGGTGGACGCGGGGCGGTTCGAGGTGGAGGACCTGGACCTCGCCCTGACGATGACGGCGGCCGCTGTACTGGCGCTGGGCTCCTTGCTCCACGCCCAGCCCGACCGCGACGACGCCCGGTCCGCGGACCTGGTCGCCCGCGGCCTGCTGCGGCAGTTCGGGATCCCCGGCGCCGAAGCCGCGCGGATCTGCTCGCTCGACCTGCCGGACCTCGATGTGGTGGACACCCTGGTCGGTTGACCCAGCACCGGTCCTGCCGCCAGGGCACCCCTCCTGCTGCAGTGCCGCCATTCCTGCTGTAGGGGATGCTCCAATTAGAGTGGACGCTTCAGGACATGATCGTTCACAGAGGTCCGTCGGCCCTGTACGACCGGAGGGGCACCCCATGACCAGGCCGGAGACGGCGCGCAAGAAGCGCGCCAACGGGGTGGAGTCACGTCAGCGCATCCTCGACGCCGCCGTGGAGATCGCCGGTGAGCGCGGCTACGACGGCACGTCCATCGCGGCCGTCAGCGCCAAGTGCGGGCTGCCGGCCAGTTCCATCTACTGGCACTTCAAGGACAAGGACGACCTGATCGCGGCGGTCATCGAGCGCAGCTTCGAGGCCTGGCTCACGGCCGTCGAACTGCCGGGCGAGGAGACCGGTACGCCCCTGGAGCGAGTGACCGCCATGGCCGCCAACGTGGCCAAGTCACTCGTCGACGCACCGGACTTCCTCCGCCTCGGCCTCATGCTCGCCCTGGAGCGACGCCCCACCGAACCCCGGGGCCGCACGGCGTTCCTCCAGGTCCGTGACATCACCCACCGGAAGATCGCCGAGGTCGCCGCCGCCCTGTTCCCCGGCCTGGACGAGCACGCCGTGGACACGCTCACCACGTACGCCATCGCGGGCGCCGACGGCCTGTTCGTGCACCGCGAGGTCAAGGGCGAGACCGTCGACCTCGTGGCGTTGTTCGAGCTGCACGCACAGGTCGTCCACGACGCGGCGACCCGGATGTCGGCGGGGCGTTAGCAACCTGGGCGAGGCCTACGACACGGCCCCGCCGGAGCCGGCCGTGAACGCGCGGGCGTGTTCCGCCGCCCACTGTCCGAAGGTGCGGGCCGGTCGCCCGGTGACCTTCTCGACGGTGCCGGCGACCGTACGGCCCACCTCCGGGGTGTTGCCGTACGCCTCCAGCAGGAAGCCGATCACGTCCTCCGGGTGACCCGCCGCCCGCCACTGGGCGACGGCCTGCTCCTCCGTCAGCTCGACGAGAGCGATCTCCCGGCCGCGGGCGGCGGCGACGGCGGTCACCTTGTCGGTGACGGTGAGCAGTTCGGGCCCGGTGATCACGTACTCCTGGCGCCCGTGCCCCTCCTCGGTGAGCGCTACGGCGGCCACGGCGCCGATGTCGCCCTCGTGGACCATGGCGCTGAGCCGGGCGACGAAGGGCTCGCGGACCTCGTCCGAAGCCACGATCCCGTCCGCCCACTCGAGGGCGTTGGCCATGAACTCGACCGGCATGAGGACGGTCCAGTCCACCCCGTCGTCCGCCCGTACGGCGTCCTCCAGCAGGGACGGCCCGCCGCCGTGCAGCACGGTGACCCTGCGCACGCCGGCCGCGCGCGCGAGCTCCAGGATGCGCGGACCGGTCTCCAGCGGGGCGAAGTAGGCCCCGCCGAAGGTGATCAGATGAAGGCCGGTGACGCCTTCCAGGGCCGGGACCAGGCTGTCGGGCTCCGTCAGGTCGCCCCGGACGACCTCGACGCCGGCCGGGAAGTCGGACCTCGCCGGATCCCGGGTGAGCGCCCGGACCAGGTGGCCGCGGGCCAGCAGCTCGGCGACGACCTGACGGCCGACGGTTCCGGTGGCACCGGTGACAAGAATCTTCTGCGTCTCAGTCATGGAACGACCGTATGAAGGCTTGCGGTCAGGTTCTGTCCGCAAGTACCGAGAGGTCGTTGTCGACCGTGTAGTAGGGGCGCACCACGGAACCACCGACGTCGGTCGCGGGAAGGACGAAGATCTCTTTGCGGTCCGCCACGTCGTCCAGCAGGCGACCGATCCGGACACCTGCCGTCCCCGCGGCGGATCCGGCCTGGACGAACAGGTCCCAGACCCGATTCCCGGTGCCGCCGTCGGCGACCAACTCGCCGAACGCCACGGTGAACCGGAAACCGTGGCCGTCGTCCTCGACCTGCGGCACAAGGTTCAGCACGGTGCCGCCGCCACCCCGCAACCGCAGTCGCACAGAGGCACCCTCGGCGAGCGAGCCGCCGTGCAGCCTGGCCCCGACGGTCATCGACCGGTCCCTCATGTCGATGCCCTCGACCTCCGCGTGAGCGGCCCGCAGCCACGCCCGCAGCGCGAGGTAGCCGTCCTTGGTGACGTACGGAATCCGCACGGCGACCGGCGCCTGCCGGTCACTGCGGTGGCCGTCGACCAGGGTCCGCAGGTCACGCAGTCCGGGGCGCAGGCGCTGTCGTGGCGCACCGGGCTCGGGGAGCAGGTAGACGTCCCAACGGCCCTCGGCGAGCGCGGGCTGCGGATCCAGTACGGCACGAAGACGCCCGTCCTCAGCAGGTTCCAGGTCGAGGGCATGGAGGGTCTTCTCGGGCTGCCCCTTCTTGGGGCGAAGCCTCAGAAGCAGGTGGGCAGCATCCGACGACTGGAGGGCGGCGGCCGACGACGGCTGGAGGGCGAAGGTGATCCGGCCGTCGGAGTCGACCGTGCAGTCGGTGCGCAGGTTCGTGCCGCTCGCCGTCCCGGGTTCCATCATCATCACTGCCCCTTCCGTACCGTACGCAGCGCGCGTGAGGCCACGGCATACGCGGTGTCACGCGCGGCGAAGCCCTGGCTGACCAGGGCCCGCTCTATTCGGCGCGCTATCGGGGCGCCTTCCGGTGCCGGGGCCGGTCGCCCGGTCCCGCGCGCCGCCGTGGCCTCGTCGATCAGGCGCTCGGCCTGCTCGAGGACGGGGACCGGGGCGAACCGGCCCGCGTTGCGGACGGCGGTACGGCCCATCCGCCGGCGCCTTTCGTCGTCGCGGACGAGCTCGAGCAGTGCGGCGGCCAGTGCGTCGGGGTCGCCGACCGGGACCAGCCGGCCGTCGACGCCGTCCTTGATGATCTCGCCGGGCCCGTAGGGGCAGTCGGTGCTCACCACGGGCAGGCCGCAGCGCATGGCCTCGACGATGGTCATGCCGAACGGTTCGAAGTTGGACGCGCTCGCGGCGATCGAGCCCTTGACCCACTCCGCTTCCATGGGGGCTGCCGCGCCCATCAGAAAGGCCTTGTCGTACAGGCCGAGTCTCTCGATGAGCTGCCGCAGCCGCGCGTGTTCCTCCCCCTTGCCGTAGATGCGCAGGCGCCAGTCCGGGTGTGCGGCGGCGACCTGGGCGAACGCCTCGATCAGCAGGTCGTAGCGCTTCACCGGGACCAGCCGGCCGGCCGCGACCACCACCTTCGCGGTGCCGTCCGCAGCGGGCAGCAGCGGATCGGGGACGCTGTTGGGCAGTGCCTCGACCCGGACGCCGGGCAGCCGCATCTTGCGCCGGTAGGCGGCGGCGTCCGCCTCCGTGACCGTGGTCAGCACGTCGAGCCGGCGATAGGCACGGCGCAGTGTGGTGCGCAGCCGGGGCGGGTGGTTGTCGAGGGTGAGGTGCTCCTGCCCGACGCGGATCACGTGCTCCGGCGCCTGGCGGGCGAGGTGCACGTTGAGTCCCGGCCGGGTGCCGATGACGACCTCGGCGTCGGTCGCCGCCAGGCTCTCGCCGATCCGCCGGTCGGTCAGCTCGCTGTACTGCCGGTAGCGGTACTCGGCGACCGGGAACACCTTCGCGGGTCTGAGATGCAGGGGGTGTTCCTTCTCGTGCCGCAGGTCCACCAGTGGCTTTAAGGACACTCTCGGGTCCAGGGCGAAGTTGGGACGTTCCCGGTGCCGCAGCACGGAGACGATCTCCACCTCGTGACGGTCGGCCAGGGCGTGGGCCAGGTTGAAGGTGGTGGCGATCGTGCCTCCGATCCCGTAGGCGTTGTGCAGCAGGAAAGAGATCTTCATGGCGGACTAGACCGCGGTAAACCCCCTTTAGTTGCCTGTTGTTATATCTCCGTTGTCTTGCAGGTCATCGCGGTGCCGCCGGTCACACGACGAGACGGACCAGCACGACGGCGGGCGTGCGCGGCAGCGACACCCGCAGCCCGTCCCCGGTTCCGACGACCGAGCTCGCCGCGGACGACGGGTTCAGGATCTCCACGCGAGCGTCTCGGCCCGTCAAGCGGCCCACGGGCAGGCGCAGTTCCGGGTCGCCGCCGGCACGCCACACCAAGACGTACGACGTACGGTCGTCGGGGACCCGCATCCCCAGGGCCGGCCATTCGTCCGTCCACCCGTGCAGCCCGAGCGGCCGGAAGGGCCGTGCCCGCCCCAGGCCGGGCGGATCGCCTTGCACGTCGTCACCGCGCCTCGGACGAAGGTGAGTTGGCGCTGCGACATGCCGTCGAGGTGGCCCGACGCAGGGATCCGGCCGAGCATGGCCCCGCCGAGTGTGAAGGCGATCAGGTCGTCATCGAAGGCGGGCTGCGGGTCTGCCCGGACGGCGCGCCCTGGTGCCCACGCCCCGGTCACCGACGAGGCGATCCACCGTCTTGTCGAGGTGCGCGCGGGCCGCCGCATGGCGCAGCCGAGCTGGTGGCACGGTGCGCTGGAGGAGGCCGCGCAGATCGCCCGCATCCCGTGTCCGGCACCGCCTGCCACAGTCTGAACACCCCACACGGGCACAGCTGTTCTGGTTCCCACAAGAGCACGACCGTGCCATCAGCCGCACTTGGAGCAGCCACCATGGCAGCCACTCTTCCCACCACGGGCCCCACGACCGGTGCCGAGGCCGAGGTCGACCCGCAGCGCCTCATCGTGGACCTGTCCGCCTCCGAGGGGCCGGTGATGCTCGGCGCCAACGGCGCGCTGTACGGACTCAGCGACGACGGCGTGCCCAGCGACGCCGCGCTGGAGCCCCTGAAGGTCACCAGCGTCTCGCAGAAGCCGGAGGGCGGTGCCTTCAAGAACACCTGGAGCCCGGACGACCACTGGACGGTGGACATCCCCGTCGTACTGAGGAAGGGCGCGAACTAGGTGACGTTCGGCAACGCCGCGGCGTGGGCGCCGGACATCGACCGGATCGAACTCGGCCGGGTGGTGGACGGCCGGTAGTCCGGCCGTCCGAGCGGGTGCGTCAGGCGACCTGCCCGCTGTGCAGTGCGGCATACGCCCCGTTCCGGCGCAGGAGTTCCTCATGGGTGCCGATCTCCTGGATCCGGCCGTCCCCCATGACCACGATCCGGTCGGCGCCGCGCACCGTGGAGAGCCGGTGTGCCACCACGAAGGTGGTGCGGCCGTGCAGGAGACGGGCGAGGGCCTGCTGCACGAGCGCCTCCGAGTGGGTGTCCAGGGCCGAGGTCGCCTCGTCGAGCACCAGCACCCTCGGATCCCGGATCAGGGCCCGCGCGATGGCCAGGCGCTGGCGCTGTCCGCCGGACAGCCGTGCCCCGCGCTCGCCGACCACGGTGTCGAGGCCCTGGGGCATCCGGTCGACGAACTCCAGCGCGTTGGCGTCACGCAGCGCCGCGCGCACCGACGCCTCGTCGGCGTCGTCCATGCCGTAGGCCACGTTCTCGCGGATGGTGCCGTCGAAGAGGATCGACTCCTGCGGCACGACCGAGAGGAAGCGGCGGTACGTGCGCAGGTCGAGGGTGTTCATGTCCGTGCCGTCGAGCAGGAGTTGGCCGCAGGTCGGGCGGATGAAGCCGATGACGAGGTTCAGCACGGTGGACTTGCCCGCACCGGACGCGCCGACGAGGGCGATGGTCTCCCCCGGCGCGACGGTCAGGCTGAAGTCCCGTACGGCGGGCCGGCCGTCGTCCTCGTACGCGTACCCGACCTTTTCGAAGGTCACGGCGCCGTGCAGTGAGGCGAGTTCGGCCTTGCCCTCGTTGTCCTCCAGTTCGGGCGCCTGGAGCACCTCTCCGACGGAGCGGACGGACTCCAGGCCCTTGGTGATGACCGGGGCCAGTCCCGCCAGCGTGGTCGTGGAGTTGGTGAGGGTGGTCAGGAACGCGCTCAGCATGACGACGTCGCCGGCGGTGACGCCCCAGACGTCGTAGTACGAGATCAGCGCCGCGCCGGCGAGCACGAGCACGCCGACCACGTTCAGGACGACCCAGGCGAGCGAGCCGAAGCGGCCGTTGACGAGGTCGAGGCGCATGCCGGAGGTCAGCAGCCGGTGCAGGGTGCCGTCCATGCGGCGCAGCGCCTTGCCCTCCAGGCCGTGGGCACGGGTGACCGGGATGAGTCGGGTCATCTCCGTCACCCGGGACGACAGGGTCTCGACCTCGTGGCGGAAGTGCTCGTTGTGGGTGCGCAGCCGCGCCCTGAGGCGGGCGACGACCAGTGCGGCGGCGGGCACGACGACGAGGAAGACGGGCACGAACTCCGGTGTCCGTACGGCGATGATGACGAGCCCGCCGATCAGGACGGTGCCCGCGCCGAGCCCCGTCTCAGCCGTCTGCTGCACCATCTGCTCGACGGTCTCCACGTCGCGCACGACCTTGGCCTGCAGCACTCCGGCGCTGACGCGCGAGTGGTAGCCGATGGAGAGCTGCTGCATGCGCGTGCACAGCGAGGAACGCAGGCTGGTGCCCATTCGGCGCACGCTGCCGTACAGCAGACGGACGTACAGCACGTGCAGGGGGTAGTTGACCAGCAGGATGAACATGATCACGCCGGTGCTCAGCCAGAGCCTGCTGATCGGCTGGTGCTGGACGACGGTGTCGATGATGGACGCCGTGATCAGCGGCAGCAGCCAGACCGGGCTGTGCTTGACGGTGAAGACGCCGACCGCCGCCGCGAGGCGGTGGCGGTCGGCGCGGAACAGATAGGCGAGGGTGCGTACCGGGTGTTCGCCGCGGTAGCGGTGGTCGAGGGGTCTCTCGTGCGACGACGCCATCGGCGTTGTCCTTCCCAGGGTTCCGGACGAATTGCAGACGCCCGCAGTGCAGCAAGCGCTTTCTCGCTCCGTCCCGAGAGAGTACACACGCGTTCGGGAATGGATTCCCGGAGTGGTTCAGACCGCGTCCAGGCCGCGATCTCCTCCGCGGTGAGCGTGAGTTCGGTCGCGGCGAGCGAGTCCAGGATGGTTTCCGGCCGGCTCGATCCCGGGATCGGGACGACGACCGGCGACTTGGCGAGCATCCAGGCCAGGCAGACGCGCTGCGGGCTCACCCCGTGGGCCTCGGCGACCCGCGCGAACGGGGCGTAGGCGGAGCCCAGTTCACGGGCGCGGGAGATGCCACCGAGCGGGCTCCACGGCAGGAACGCGACGTCCAGTTCGTCGCACAGGCGAAGCTCCGGCTCGCTGGAGCGGAACGCCGGGGAGAACTGGTTCTGCACGGAGACCAGCCGACCGCCGAGGATGTCGTTCGCCTGCTTGATCTGCTCGGGGTTCGCGTTGGATATCCCGGCAAAGCGGATCTTGCCCTCGTCGAGCAGGTCGCGTACGGCGCCGACCGACTCGGCGTACGGCACCCTCGGGTCGGGGCGGTGGAACTGGTAGAGCCCGATGGCTTCCACGCCGAGCCGGCTCAGCGATGCCTCGCATGCCTCCTTGAGGTAGCGCGGGCTGCCGTCCAGCGTCCAGCTGCCGTCGCCGGGACGCAGATGGCCGCCCTTGGTGGCGACCAGGACGTCCGCGCCCCGGTCGTGGGAGGCGAGGGCCTTGGCGATCAGGGTCTCGTTGTGACCGACCTCGTGGGCGTCCCGGTGGTAGGCGTCCGCGGTGTCGATCAGGGTCACGCCCGCGTCGAGCGCGGCGTGGATCGTGGCGAGGGATCGCGCCTCGTCCGGGCGTCCCTCGATGGACATGGGCATGGCGCCCAGGCCTATCGCGCTGACCTCGGCATCCCCGATGCGGCGGGTGTGCATGGGCTCATGACCTCTTTCGGCTGTCGCGCGGAAAACGATGTCGCCCGGCGAGCCGCACCCTGGATCGCACGCGGCACCGGACCGACTCCAGGGTGGCTTTCGGGTCACGCAAGGTCCAATAGAAGAAAGCGAATGCATTCAGTGCTGCCAACGCTGAATCCTCGCTGCCGGTATCGCGCACGTAAGTGCTTGCGCCGCCTCCGGGTTGATGTGGCACGCTCACTTCGATCGATCGACGGCATTGTGAGAGGCGGCGGCATGCGCATCGGACTGCTCGGCACCGGCCCGTGGGCCCAGATGGCGCATGCTCCCGCCCTGGACCGGCACGCCGGGCTGGACTTCGTGGGGGTGTGGGGCCGCCGTACGGCTCCCACCAAGGAGCTGGCCGACAGCTACGGCGTCCGCGCCTACGACGAGGTCGACGCGCTGCTCGCCGACGTGGATGCCGTGGCCGTCGCCCTGCCGCCGGCCATTCAGGCCGACCTGGCGGCGCGGGCCGCGCGGGCGGGCTGCCATCTGCTGCTGGACAAGCCGCTCGCGCCCACGGTGGGGCAGGCACGGGCGGTCGTCGAGGCGGTCGAGGAGGCCGGCGTCGCCTCCGTCGTCTTCTTCACCACCCGTTTCCAGCCGGAGACCGAGGCGTGGATCACCGAACAGGCGGCTGTGGAAGGCTGGTTCACGGGTCGGGCGGAGTGGCTCGGCGCAGTGTTCAGCGGTGACGGCAACCCGTTCGCGGCCTCGCCCTGGCGGCAGGACAAGGGCGCACTGTGGGACGTGGGCCCGCACGCCCTGTCCGTGCTGCTGCCGGTCCTGGGCGACGCGAGGCAGGTGACGGCGGCCGCACACGGGCCCGGCGACACCGTCCACCTGGTCCTCGACCACGCCGGCGGCGCGTCCAGCACCCTGGCCCTGAGCCTCACGGCACCGGCCGCCGCGGCGGGAGCCACCGTGGAACTGCGGGGCACGGCCGGAGTGACGCTGCTGCCGGAGAGCACCGAGAGCGCGGTGTCCGCCCTGCTCCGGGCCGCGGACGCCCTGCTGTCGGCCTCCCGAACCGGCCGCCCGCACCCATGTGACGCGGCGTTCGGTCTACGGGTCACCGAGATCCTGGCGACGGCCGAGGTGTTGTTGAACGCCGACGTCTGACGAGTGGCGGCGGGTGAACCCAGCCCTGGAGTCGGGTGGATCGGCACCGGAGGCGAGTGGGTCAGCACTGGAGGCGGGCGACCCGGCACCGAGTCGTGTCCGCAAAGTCCCGTCGTTCGCCCCGAAGGCGGGCCCCTCGGCGTCTGGTGCGTGCTCTCGGCGTGCCGGGCGGAGGCCCTCGTACTGGACGTACTCGGGCCTTCGCCCTTTGCGGCGGTGGGAGCCCCTCCCGCTCGAGCGAAGCCGAGAGTGGGGGAGCATGCCAGGCGTCCCGGGACGGCACACCTAGAGGTTGTAGCCGCCCGACACCTCCAGGTTCTGGGCGGTGACCCAGCGGCTCTCGTCGGAGACGAGCGTGGCGATCATCGCGCCGATGTCGTCGGGTTCGCCGACGCGGCCGAACGCGGTCTTCGCGGCGAGGGCCGGGACGACCTCGGGGAACCGGGTGAAGGCGTCGTCGCCGAGGCGGGTGCGGGTCGCCCCGGGCGAGACCGCGTTGACCCGGATGCCACGGCCGCTGAACTCCTTGGCCATGTAGCGGGTCAGCACGTCCAGGCCGCCCTTCATGCCGGCGTACACCGAGTAGCCGGGCTCCAGGCCGGTGGTCGTGGACGCCGAGTTGCTGCTCGTGTTGACGATGGCGCCGCCGTCCGTGATCAGCGGCAGCAGCTTCTGCGTGAGGAAGTACGGACCCTTGAGCAGGACCCGCATCAGCCTGTCGAACGCCTCCTCGGTCGTGTCCTCGATCAGCGAGGTCTGTGCGAAGCCGGCGTTGTTCACCAGGTGGTCGAAGGAGTCGCGCTGCCAGGTGTCGCGCAGCACTCCGGCCACGGTGTCGCGGAACGCGTCGAAGGTGCCGGTCTCGCCGACGTCCAGCGGCAGCGCGACGGCCGTTCCGCCTTCCTTCTCGATGAGGGCGACGGTCTCCTGTGCTCCTTGCGGATTGTTGCCGTAGGTCAGGATGACTCCGACTCCGCGCTTGGCGATCTCGATCGCGGCGCTCCGTCCGATGCCGGAGCTGGCGCCGGTGACGATGGCGACCTTCATGGTGGTCCTCCCGGGTGCGGTCGTATGGAGCTCGATGACTCCATTCAACCGGCCTGACCTGCGGAAACGTTATAACGATGCTCGCTCGCGCTTGCACGATCCTCGCGTCCTCGGGAGCTGTGGCACGTGAGAGTGCTGCAATGGAGGCATGCAGCTGGAAGAGTTCCGCACCCTGCTGGACCGGCACGTCCGGCCCGACTGGACGACCGCCGTCGACGGCGTCCTGATCTCCAGGGTCGACCGGCCGGATCCGCCGGCGCCCTCCATGTCGGGCACGGTGCTGGCGGTCATCGCCCAGGGCTCCAAACGCCTCGCGCTGGGCGACCGGGTCTTCGAGTACGGTCCCGGGCAGTACCTGGTCGCATCCGTCGACCTACCTGTCACCGGTCAGTTCACCCAGGCCGGCCCCGAGCAGCCGGCGCTGGGGTTCGGGCTCGTCCTGGAACCGTCCGCCGTCGCCGAGTTGCTGCTGCGGGCCGGGCCCGCCGACACTCCGCGCACGACCGGAGGTGCGCCGTCGGGGATCGCCGTCAGCGACGCCTCGCCCGCCCTGCTGGATGCGGTGATCCGGCTCCTGCGCCTGCTCGACGAACCCCGCGACCGGGCGGTACTCGCCCCGCTGGTCAAACGGGAGATCCTGTGGCGCGTCATCACCGGTGAACAGGGCGCGACGGTTCGCCAGCTCGGCCTCGCCGACAGCAGTCTCAGCCATGTCTCGCGGGCCGTGCGCTGGATCCGCGACCACTACGCGCAGCCCTTCCGGGTCGAGGACGTGGCACGGATGTCCGGCATGAGCGTCTCCGCCTTCTACCGCAACTTCCAGGCGGTGACTGCGATGAGCCCCATCCAGTTCCAGAAGCAGATCCGGCTCCAGGAGGCCCGGCTGCTGCTCGCCACCCACCCGGGCGACGTCACCGGAGTGGGCCACCGCGTCGGCTACGACAACCCGTCCCAGTTCAGTCGCGAGTACCGCCGCCAGTTCGGCGCCCCGCCCAGCCAGGACGCCGCCCGCCTGCGCGACGCGGTGCGCACACCGGCGGGGGCCCTGCCCTGAGCCTTCTGGGGAGCGTCCGGCGGACCGGGTTCCTGCCCTAGATCGCGCAGCCGTTCGGGCCGGGTACGCCGTCGATCCAGTTGGTGCTGTTCTCGATGTAGTAGCTGGACACGATCCCGTACTTGTCCCAGCCCCGCGGCGAGACCATCACCCAGTACGGGTTGCCGCCGACCGTCTGGCCCGGGATCTGGCAGTACACGAGCACCTCGTCCCAGGAGTTGATCTGGCCGATGACCGTGGGGCAGTTCGAAGTGCTCGGTGAGGTGGAGCAGTTGCCCTGGTTCATGTCGCGGACGTTGACCCCGTTCGCCCACACGCCGTACCAACCGCGGCCGTGCCCGTCGGCCGCGGCGCTCTGAGCGGTGGTGAACACGAGGGCGAGCGCCCCGGCGGCGGCGAGTGCCGCGGTCCTCTTGCGCATGTCGTTCCTTTCGATGCCGTGGCGGGTCGGCTCGCGGGAGGTTTTCCCGCACTCATCGCCCCGCACTGTAGGCAGCCCCGAGAGCCCTTGGTCCCTGACATCTGTCAGGGACCAAGGGCTTGGACCGGCGGCAAGGCCTGGCCACTCGGAAGTGGCCGGGCCGGCAAAGCCGCCAGGGCGGCCCGGGCCTGACACCGAGGTCCGGGCCGCCCGGTATCCCCTACGACTCGGGGCTACTGCTCACTGCGGCCACCCGCCAGGTGGAAGTTGATGCGCTCCTTGACCACCGGGAACCCCGCCTTGGCGAAGTTCCGGGCCATGGGGAAGTTGCCCAGGTCCGTTGCTCCGGTGACGAACTCCGCGCCCTGCTCGACCAGGAAGTGGGTGCACTCCGCGAGGAGGTCGTAGGCGTAGCCGTGGCCGCGCTGTTCCGGGACGACCCCGATGAAGCCGATCGTCGGGCCGGAGGGGTTGTGAGCCGGGATGTGGATGCCGGCCAGCTCGCCCTCCGGGGTGTGCGCGACCTGCCACCACTCCCGTGGGGACGGGCACCAGTGGAAGAAGTCGAGCTCCTCCTGGGCGGCCTGGTCGAGGCCGCCTTCCGCGATGGCCCGCAGCGCGTGGGCGTCAAGGGTGACGGAGTGGATGCGGCGCAGTGCGTCGAAGAAGACGGCGTCATCGGGCTCGGTAACGAAGCGCAGCCGGCCGGGCCGTTCGGGCAGACCGAGTTCCGGGGTCCAGCGGTACAGGAAGCGTTCCACCAGGAGTTCGTAGCCGGCCGCACGCGCGGCACCGAAGCGGGCCTCGGCTGCGGCCTTCAGGTCGGGCTTCTCCCGCCAGTCGCCGGGCAGGTTGATCTCGAGTTCGACGTGCCAGGGAGCGGAGCGCAGCAGTTCGGCGCCGGCCTCCTCCTCACCCTCGGCCACGTCGAACCAGTTGATGTTGATGGGCTCCGAGTCGTCGGGACCGCCCCACCAGGCGCCGCGAGCGACGACCGTGCCGTCGCGCAGGGCAACTCGCTTCCACTCGGGGCGGAAACGGGTCCGCAGGTGGCCCTCACGGGCGTCCAGCGGGTCGGGGTGTGCGTCGAAGAGATGGGCGTCGCTCGTCGAGAGCGCGCGGATGACCAGATCGGTCACGGATTCCTCCGGGATACAGGCTGCTTGGAGCGCTCCCGGTCAGATCAGACGAAACACGCCGGGGCAACGGAAAGGGAGCGCTGGAAAGGTGTGGACCGCACGGCACTCGCCTCCTTCCGTCCGTCTCAAGGCGTGGAACCACACCGTACGTGATCTTCGGCTGGTCCGTCCATGGGTTTTTCGCGTGGGTGTGCAGGGTCGTCAAGAGCGCTCTCAAGACCTTCTCGGATGCCCTCGGAGCTTAAGCGGGACTTAGGGGAGAGTTAAGCGGTCGTGGTCATTCCGTGGCTTTTCAAGTTCCCGCAGTTCAGGGACGTTTGCTCACGATGCAGACCCGTTGGCCGTTGCGGCGAGCGTGCGTAGCATCGGGGCCCGTCGGTGGCGAACGAGACGCGTTCCGAGAGCGCTCTCACCGCTACGTGCCCCCTCGCCACCGCGGCCCAAGTACCCGCACAAGTACTCCGGGAGACCCCCCACATGACACCCCGTCACCAGCGCACTCTTGGTCGACGCAGGCTTCTCTTCGCCCTCGGCGGCACGGCGGTGGCCGTCCCCGCCATCGCCGCCGTGGCTCCGTACGCCCTCGCGGATGCGCCCGCGGGCGGTGCCGCGTCTGCCGCGGCGGACTCGCTGCCGCTGACGATCGTCAACGACAGCGGCTCCTTCGACAACGCCAACGTCCACGTCTACATCGTCGGGAACCAGGACGGCAGGCAGGTGCGCGTCACGCCCGACGGCACCCTGGCGCCGATCGCCCTGGCGGACAACGGCCCCGACGGCTTCACCGACTACGCCATCAGCCTGTCCGGCGGCGGCGAGACCCGGCTGTCCCTCCCCCACATGTCCGGCCGGATCTATGTGTCGCTCGGCACGAAGCTCAAGTTCAAGGCCGTCGCGGACGGCAACGGCAATGCGGCGCTGCAGTATCCCGCGGGCTGGGTGACGTCGGACCCGAACCACCCGGTGCTGCACGACTGCGCCGAGTTCACCTTCAACGCCGCCGGAATGTTCTGCAACACCACGATGGTCGACATGTTCAGCGTGCCGCTGAGCATCCGGCTGACCGGGGCCAAGGACCAGACGACGGGCAAGCTGCGCGCCGGTGGACGCGCGGCCGCGTTCGCCGCCGTGCGCCAGGTCGAGGAGTTCGCGCGGCTCGTTGTGGACGACACACGTATCGTCGCGCCGGGCCACGGCCTGGACTCCGGCCTCTTCGCCAAGGACTACTTCGCCCCGTCCATCGACGAGGTCTGGAGCACGTACACCGGGCGAGACCTCACCGTCACCACCAACGCGGGTACGTTCACGGGGCGGGTTCGCGGTGAGCGGTTCACCTTCGACGGGCCCGCTCAGGTGTCCTTCGCCAAGCCGTCGACACGGGACGTGCTGTTCTGCGACGGCAATCTCGCCGCCCCCAACGACGGCACGACCGGTCCCGTCGCCGCCGTCCTCGGCGCCGGCTTCAACCGCTCGACGCTGATCGGCCACCCCGCGCAGCCGACGACCGACGCCGCCACCTTCTACCGTGCCGACGTGACCAACCACTACGCCAAGGCGATGCACGCGGCCCACGAGGACGGCAAGGCGTACGGCTTCGCCTTCGACGACGTCGCGGACTTCGCCTCGTACATCCAGGACACGGCACCGACGGGGATCAAGCTGACACTCACGCCGTTCGAGGGCTGACGGGGGCCCGGGCGCGGGGCTCCCCCGGCGGCTCCGGATGCAGGGTTTGCTCAGGCGTTGAATGGTGTTAACAGACCCGATGACCGCACCGGGCCCGAAGAAGTCACCCGGATCCGAGGAGCAGAGATGATGCCGACGTCCCAGCCCGAAGCGTCCGGGCCGTCCGGGGAGCGCGTCACCCCGGACGACCTGCTCCACGCCCGCACCGGCACCGATGTGTCGCCCGAGGACATAGTGCTTGCCTCAGGCAAGGACCTCACCCCGCGCAATCTGGAATGGGCCAAGCGCAAGCTGGAGGCCGAGGGTCCCTCCGCCCTCGACAAGCTGCTGCCCTAGCCTGACCGGCCAGGTTCACACGGGCCGCCTACGGGTGCGCGACGACACCCGGGGCGGCCGCGTGCGGCTGGTCCCTGCCCGCAGCCTCACCGACCAGCCTCGTCCTCGCCCTCGTCCAGGCACAGCACCGGCACCCGCTGCACGAGGTTGTTGGCGAAGCCTCCGCGGTTCCAGGGCTGGTCCAAAGGCTGGGTGTGACCGTCGGCGTCGGTGGCCCGGGCACTCAGCACGTGCTCGCCGGGGAGCGCCGTCCAGCCGTACCGCCACCGGCGCCACGCCCACCGATGCCCGTCACCCGGGTCCAGCCCGGCCTCCTGCCAGGTCCGCCCCGCGTCCGTGCTGACCTCTACACGCGTCACCGGGGCGCGCCCGGACCAGGCGCGCCCCTCCAGGGTCACCGTCCCGGGCCGGACCACGCGTGCCCTCGACATGAAGTCGGGGAAGCCCGGCGGGACGAGCAGGGCGCGGGGGGCGATGCGGGTGACCGGCTCGCCCTCGTCCTCGGGGTGCCGGCGCAGCCGGTAGGCCACGGCCTGCTGGAACCCCGTGAACGGCTCGTCGACGACGGTGACCTCGCACAGCCACTTCACATGCGCCATGCCGTACCAGCCGGGCACGACCAGCCGCAGCGGGCGGCCGTGCTGCGGGGGCAAGGGGGCGCCGTTCATCGCGTACGCCACCAGCACCTCGGGATCGTCGCCCATGGCCACGTCGAGGGGCAGCGCGCGCTGGTAGTCCTGCTCGACGCCGCGCTCGACACCGTGGTCGGCGCCGGTGAAGACGACCTCGACCGCTCCGGGCTCGATTCCGGCCTCGGCGAGCAGCAGCCGCAGTGGCACGCCGGTCCACTCGGCGGTGCCGACCGCCTCGACGAGCCAGGGCTGGCTCACCGGCCGGGGCGTCAGCAGGGCCCGGCCGTTGCCGGCGCACTCCAGCGTGACCCGTGTGGTGACCTGCGGGAACGTACGCAGGTCGGCCTGGTTCAGTCGCAGGGGGCGGCGGACCCGGCCGCCCAGGGTCAGGTTCCAGGAGGTGTCGTCGGGGACGTACGGGATGTCGTAGTGGGTCAGTACGTAGTGCAGCCCGGGCGGGGTGATGTCGTGGCGCAGGGCTTCGAGCGGCAGGCCGTGATTTCTGGCCGCGAGCGCCAGTTCGTCCCGGCCGATGCCCTCCTCGGGGGCGGCCAGCCTGGCCGGTGCGCTCGCGTCGGCGAGTCGATGCCCCATACCTGCATTATCGGCCTATGGCGAGCATTTCGGCTTCGGGTCCGGCATGCTCTCCCGGCGGTGGGCGGGGGCCTTGCGGCATCGGCAGGGTGCAGGCGCAACTTCCCTGTCTCCCCCGGCACTTCACATCGCCGTCCGCCGGCACTTCACGTCGTCAAAGGTTTCCGGCTCACCCTTTCGAAGGGGTCTCGCGGCTGCCAGACTCCTGAAGGTGCCCGACTTCGACATGCTCGTCATCGGATCCGGCCCGGGTGGCCAGAAGGCCGCGATAGCCGCGGCCAAGCTCGGCCGCCGGGTCGCCGTCGTCGACCGCCCCGACATGGTCGGCGGTGTCTCCATCCACACCGGGACCATCCCCTCCAAGACCCTGCGCGAGGCGGTGCTGTATCTGACCGGCCTCACCCAGCGCGATCTGTACGGCCAGAGCTACCGGCTGAAGGAGGACATCACCGTCTCCGACCTGACCGCCCGTACCCAGCACGTGGTCGGCCGCGAGGTGGACGTCATCCGCAGCCAGCTGTCCCGCAACCACGTCGCCCTGTACGCCGGAACGGGGCGCTTCGTCGATCCCCACACCGTCGCCCTGCGCGAGGTCACCGGCCAGGAGCGGCTGCTGACCGCCGAGCACATCGTCATCGCCACCGGCACCCGGCCCGCTCGGCCCGCCAGTGTGGAGTTCGACGGGCGGACGATCCTGGACTCGGACAACGTCCTGGCGCTGGAGCGGGTGCCGCGCTCCATGGTGATCGTGGGTGCCGGGGTGATCGGCATGGAGTACGCCTCGATGTTCGCCGCGCTGGGCAGCAAGATCACTGTGGTGGAGAAGCGTGCCGGGATGCTCGACATGTGCGACGTCGAGGTGATCGAGTCGCTCAAGTACCACCTGCGGGACCTCGCGGTGACGTTCCGCTTCGGCGAGACGGTCGCCGCGGTCGAGCGGCATTCCCGTGGCACCCTCACCCTCCTGGAGAGCGGCAAGAAGATCCCCGCCGACGCGGTGATGTACTCGGCGGGCCGGCAGGGCCTCACCGACGAACTCGACCTGGACAAGGCCGGGCTGACCGCGGACCCGCGCGGCCGGATCACGGTCGACGAGCACTACCGCACCGAGGTGGCGCACATCTACGCCGTCGGCGACGTCATCGGCTTCCCCGCGCTGGCCGCGACATCGATGGAGCAGGGGCGGGCGGCCGCGTACCACGCCTGCGGGGAGCCCGTCGGCCGGATGCACAACCTCCAGCCGATCGGTATCTACACCATCCCGGAGATCAGCTTCGTGGGGAGGACCGAGGACCAGCTCACCGAGGACCGGGTGCCGTTCGAGGTCGGCATCTCGCGCTACCGCGAACTGGCCCGTGGGCAGATCATCGGTGACTCGCACGGCATGCTGAAGCTGCTGGTCTCCCCCGAGGACCGCACGCTGCTCGGTGTGCACTGCTTCGGTACGGGGGCGACGGAGCTCATCCACATCGGGCAGTCCGTGATGGGGTGCGGCGGAACCGTCGACTATCTGGTCGACGCGGTGTTCAACTACCCGACGCTGGCGGAGTCGTACAAGGTCGCCGCCCTCGACGCCACGAACAGGCTGCGCCAGATCGACCACATCGGGGACTGAGCCTCCCGAACCTCCTCAGGTGTCCACGCCGCCCTCGGGAAGGTCGGCGTCGTCCTCGACCACGTGCATCGCGGCCTCCTCCGCGCCGGCCGCTCCGCCGTCGATGCCCCGGTCGAAGGCGACCTGCTCCTTGGTGGTGCCGGCGTGGGCGCCCTCGTCCGGTGCGACCAGGCGGCCCGCGCGATCGGTGCCCGCCTCCGGGTCGACGGGTTCGCCGTCGCCGCCCGGCAGGTCACCGACGCCGTCACCGACGGGCTCGGTCACGTCGGGGACCTCCTGGGTGAGCCGCTCGTCGAGGCTCTCACCGGCGTGCTGTTCGGCGGCCGTGGTGCCGTACTTGGTGACGCCCAGCGGCTTCTCGGGCGGGGAGTAGCCCTCGTCGAGGGTGTCGTCGTAGGTCCGCTCGTCCAAGGCGTCCTGGAGGTCCGGCGGAGCCGCGTCCTGCTGTTCCTCGTTGCCTCCGACGGGCTGGTACGCGTTGTCGGCCATCGGCTCTGCGGGCGTGTGTTCGGTGCCCATGGCTGCCTCCTCACTCGCGCGCGGCGGCGGGTTGTGCCGGTGCATGTCCTGAACCGCGTTTCCCGTTGTGCGTTCTCCAACCCCGATAGATCTCATGGCCCTTGAAGCATCAAGGAGTGTGGCTATCATCACTCGCACACACGGCGTGACTGCACGACGACGCAACGGCGTACAGTGTCCGCCACCCCCGTTCGGCCGCCCCTGACCCGAGGTCATCCCTCTCCGGTTCGTGGCGTTGTTCCACCCCCCACCCCCTTACGCCGTCGGGGCCGGCCCGCCCCCACGTCGTGCACGACGGAAAGCAGCGCATCCATGAGCAACAACAGGGGAAGAGGGCTGCAGGCCAATGCCCTCGGTACGTTCGACACGGTGGTGATGGCGATCGCGGGCAGTGCCCCCGCGTACTCGATCGCCGCGACCACGGCGGTCCTCGTCGGCGCGGTGGGCCTGGCAAGCCCGGCCGCGCTGCTGTACTGCGCGATACCCATGCTGGGCATCGCCCTGGCCTACAGCTATCTCAGCCGGATCGACGTGAACGCGGGCGCCAGTTACTCCTGGGTCGGCCGTACCCTGCATCCCTTCCTGGGCTTCATCAGCGGCTGGGCGCTGGTGATCTCGGCGACCATCTTCATGGTGGCCGGTTCGCTGCCCGCCGGATCGATGACGCTCGCCGTCTTCGACGAGGACCTCGCCGACAACACCGCGCTGTCCACAGTGGTCGGCGCCGGCTGGTTCCTGGTCATGCTGCTCGTGGTGCTGGGCGGCGCGCGGCTGACCGTCCGCGCGCAGCTGGTGATGTCCGGCGTCGAGCTGGTAATACTGGCCGTGTTCGCGGTACTCGCCCTGCTCCACGCGGACAACGCCCGGGCGTTCGACTGGTCCTGGCTCGGCTTCGGCCACTTCGACGGGGTCACGGGATTCGCGTCGGGGGCGCTGATCGCCGCGTTCTACTACTGGGGCTGGGACGTCACCAGCAACCTCAGCGAGGAGACCCGCAACAGCCGCCGTACGACGGGCCTGGCGGGGCTCATCGGAGTCGGCATCGTCTTCCTGCTGTTCGAGGTGTTCACGATCGCGGTGAACGTCATCCTCTCCTCGAAGCAGATCCAGGACAACGACGCCAACGTACTGGCCGTGCTCGGTGAGGAGGTGTGGCCGGGCTGGGGCGGCAAGTTGCTGATCGTTGCGGTGATGCTGTCCACCATCGCCACCCTGGAGACCACGCTCATCCAGGTCACGCGCTCGCTGTTCGCGATGGGCCGGGACCGTACGATGCCGTCCGCGCTGGGCCGCGTGCACCGCCGCTGGAACACGCCGTGGGTGGCGATCGCGGTGGTCGGCGTGGTGGCGCTGGGGATGTTCGTCGCCGCCAACTCCCTGGGCACGGTGGGCGAGATCCTCTCCGACGCCATCTCGGCGATCGGGCTGCAGATCGCCGTCTACTACGGGCTGACAGGGCTCGCGGTGGTCGTCGCCTATCGCAGGATGCTGCTGAAGTCGGTGGGCAACTTCGTACTCGGCGGCGTGTGGCCGTTGTTCGGTGCCCTGTTCATGTTCTGGATCTTCGTCGAGTCGCTGGGCGAGCTGAGCACGTCCGCGATCACGATCGGCATCGGCGGTCTGGCGGCCGGGCTGATCCCGATGCTCTGGTACTGGCGGCAGGGCAGCGACTACTACCGGCCGGCGAAACTGGACGCCGCCGAGACCGTCGAGGCGGACTACGTTCCCGCCGGCGGTGACGGCAGCAGGTCCGGCACCGACTCCCTTGTCCACGAGGGTCTTCCCACCGATTTCTGAGAGAGCCCTCGATGGCGAAAGACCGCTTCGTTCCCGACTTCGACCCCGACTGCGGTGACGCCGCCCTCACCTGTGCCCGCCAGGACATCGTCATCGGCCGCTGGCAGGGGCTGCGGGAACTGCTGCGCGCAACCGGCCCCGACTGGCTGGTCCGCGGGCATCGGACCCGGCTGCTCGCGCAGGCCTGCGTGAGCAGTTCGACGGCGGAGTCGTGGCTGGCCGCCGAGCCGCACAGCGCCGACGCGCTGGTGCTGCGGGCGGCGACGGAGACGGCCCGGGCGTTCAACCTGGCGATCACCGCGGGCCGGGGCGTGCCGATCGACCGGCAGCGCATCGACACCGCGGTGCTGTCGTGCCTGAAGGCCGCCGACTCCTACCCGGACGATCCGACGCCGTGGATCTCGCTGATCTCCGTGGCGCGGCTGTATCCGTCGGGCGTACGGCGGCAGGAACTGGCGCGCTGGTGGGACGAGTTGCACCAGCGCGACCCGTTCAGCGTGGAGGGGCACCTCCAGGTGCTGCACTACTACTCCTCCCGCTGGCACGGCACCCACGGCCTGATGTACGACTTCGCCCGGGACGCGGCCGGCGTGGCACCGCCCGGCTGCCCGTTGCCGGTGCTCGTGCAGTACGCCCGGGTCGAGGAGTTCCGCTACGCCCTGGACGCGGCCCGGGGGCAGCATGCCTCGGTCGGTCTCGGACAGCACTGGAGCAACGACGGCGCCGCCAGTGACGTACGCCGGACCTGGGAGCGCTGGATCATGGGCCGCGCCGACAGCACCGTGTCCCCCGGCGAGCTCCGCGACCTCAACTACCTGACCCACGCGGCCTGTCACGCGGGCGCGCACGACATCGCCGCGGCGTTGTTCCGGATCCTGCAGCGCCGGGCCACGCGGGCGCCCTGGGCGTACACCGGCGATCCGGACAAGCAGTTCGTCAAGTGGCGCAGGGAGGTGGGGTTGCGGGGGTGATCGGCGATCGGCACGCCGTCGGGGAACGGGCGGCGCATAGCAGCGGGCCCGGACGGTGTGCCGCGAGGAACCTGCCGCTCACAGCGCCCCGCGCCGGACGAGCACGGCGAGCACGATCAGCCCGGGTATCAGCGGCAGCCACACCGTCAGCAGCCGGTAGCCGAGTACGGCGGAGGCGGCCACGGTGGCCGGGGCGCCGGCCGCGGTGAGCGCGAGGGCGAGCACGGCATCGAGGGAGCCGATGCCTCCGGGTGTGGGCAGCAGGGCCGCCGCGGTGCTCGCGGCGAGGTACAGCAGCGCGACCCGGGCCGGCGGGAGGGGCAGCTCGACCGCACGGCTGACGGCGATCAGCACGGCGCAGTGCAGCGTCACGAAGGCCAGCGAGCCGCCCCACAGGGCCGCCGCCCTCACCGGTCTCGCGTGGACGGCGACGATGTACGCCCATGCCGCGGCCGGTGCCCGCCGGCACCGGAGCCGGAGGGGGCCGCTCAGCAGGACGATCGCGGCGGCGACCGCGGCGCACCCGGCGATCAGGACTCCCCCGCTGACGTGCGGGAGGTGCAGCACACCGGGATTGGCGGCGAAGAGGACGGCGATCAGGGCGCCGCGCAGGACCGCGCCGGCGGTGCCCTTGACCGCGATGGCGGTGGCCGCAGCGGCCATCGGCATGCCGCAGCGTATGAGAAACCGCAGGTTCACCGCGCCGGCACCGAGTCCGGCGGGCAGCACGTGGTTGGCCGCGGAGGCGGCGAACTGCCCTGCCACGAGTCGGCCGGGCGGCAGCCGACGGGGCACCGCACCCTGCTGGGCGAGCGCCGAGCAGGGCCACGTCACCAGCGTGGCCGCGGCGGCCACGAGCAGCCAGCCCCGGTCGGCGACGGCAAGGCGCACCGCGCCGGTCTCGAGCACGGCCCAGTGACGCCGGGCCAGCCACACCACGGCCACGAGGACGGCGAGCGTGAGCAGGGCGTGCCAATAGGTCCGTCGGCGCTGGGGTGCGGCGAGGAACTGCTCCGACGTCATGCCCCTCCGCCCGCGCCCCGCGCCGGGGCGATGCGGACTTCCAGGCCGTCGAGGCGGTGCAGCTCCCAGCCGCGGGCGTACCGGGGAGGTGTGCTGCCGGGATTGGTGAGGGCGCCGACCGGGACCCTTCGGGCGGACCGCAGGATGTCGGCCGTGGTGGTGTTGGCGTTGTTGCCGCTGGTCGCGCCGGAGTCGCAACCGGTGTAGTACCCGACCGGAATGGCTTCGTGCCCGGTGAGCAGGCAGGGCGGGCGCACGCCGAGCCGGTGGAGTTCGGCGGCGGAGCGAGCCCAGGCCTCACGGTTGCCGGTGGTGCGGTCCACGGTGTGGTCCAGAACCGCGTACTGCACGGCCAGGTGCCCGGCCAGACCGAGCGCGATCACGGCAGCCACCGCCGGACGCCACCGGCCGGTCGGCTTGGTGACCAGGCGGAGCAGCGCCTGCGCGACCGGGATGGCGAGGAGGGCGTAGGCGGGCAGCAGGAAGCGGGGGGCGGCGTATCCGATCAGGAACAGGTACGGGAAGGCGGCCGTCGCGGCGCAGAGCAGCGGGACCAGGGTGCGGGTGGTGCGTCCGTCCAGGACGGCGACTGCGAGCGCGTAGGCGGCGAGCAGGGGGAGGACGAACCACCAGGCGTAGACGGCCGGGTCGGGCATCTCGCCGTTGCAGGGCCTGCACAAGGTGTTTCCGACCAGGCTGCGCAGCTGGTCGTCGACGGCGAGGTTCCAGCCCAGGTCGCCCTGGATGCGGGAGGCCTGGTTCAGCCGCTCGCGCAGACCGCCGTAGCTGACGAACGCCTCGACCACCCACGGGACGCCCCCGGCCAGGAGCCCCGCCGCGAGAGCGGCCCCGAGCCGCCAGTGCCGTACCGCGACGACGAGGACTAGCAGGGGCAGCGTGACCCATACGGCGTCGGTGGGCCGCATCCACGCCATCAGCGCGGCACCGGCCAGGACGCCCCACAGGGCCCATCGGTCGAAGCGGTCCGCGCGGGCCCGCAGGAAGCAGCCCACGCAGAGCAGGGCACCGAACGCGACCCAGAGGTTGGGCATGGCCTGCGGGCCGTAGAAGAGGGTCACCCAGAGGGAGGCGAAGAGGGCTCCGGCGCCTGCCAGGACGCGGGCCGGGAACAGGCCGCGCCAGACGCGCAGGGTCAGGTACAGGGCGAGTCCGGACAGGATGGCGATGTAGACGCGCAGCAGTGTCGTGGACGACGACCAGGAGGCGATGGGCCACACCAGCAGGGTGACGCCACGCGCGCGTGGCGCGCTGAAGAACGCGGCCGGCGCGTCGGTGCCGACCTGGCTGACGTACACGATCTCGTCCCAGCCGAAGCCCATCGAGGGCCGTACGAGGAGGAGTTGAGCGAGGGTGAAAGCCCCGGCCACCGCCGCGAGCAGGCCGTGGCCGCGTGCCTGCCACGGCCTTCCGGACGCGAGGGTCTCGTCGCGCCGTCCCACGCTCGTGAGCATGGGCTTCGTGCCGTGGGCCATCGTCCACCCCTCACCCCTACGAGTCGTAGGGTTCCGAGCCCCGCGGCCGGGCGAGTTGGCCGACGGGGGAACCGAGAAATCATCACAAACACGGACAAACTAACGCGCAGGGCACAGACGTGCAGTGTGATGTTCGGCCAGGTGCCTGACAGGGACGTCCTCGGCTGTGTGTCAGTCGTGCGGGAACGAGTGGTGCTCGTGGGCGACGACCCAGCGGCCGCCCTCCTTGCGCAGACCGAGCGTCAGACGCAGGCGCAGGGTGGGGCGTTCGGTGAGTTCGTCCGCGGTTCCGCAGCGCAGGAGGGCGTGGGCGTACGCCACGTCGGCGCCCGCGGTGACGTCGAGTGACTCGATCGCGAAGGAGGCGCCCTGGGCCTGCCACTCGAAGAACGGCGGCCAGGTGGCGCGGTACGCCGGCAGGCCGCGGATGCCGTCGTGGGGTGGCGGTACGTCGAACATGACGATGTCCTCGGCGTGGTCGGCGAGGACGCCGTCGAGGTCACCCCGGTGGACCGCGTCGGCCCAGGTGGTGATCAGTGTGCGGATCTGCGTGCTGTCGTCGTCCGGCATGGTGCGCGCCTCCCTCGCCCCCCTCGTGATGGCCCGTGATGACCTGTGATGACCTGTGATGAGGAGAATCCCCTCTTTCCAGGAGACTCCACGGACCGCCGGAAGTCATCGCCGACCGGGTGACACACTCTGCTGTGTGGCCCTGACCTTCGACGATCTCCTGACCCGTGCCCGGTCCCTCCCTCGCGACGGACGCCGCGCCGTCCTGGGCATCGCCGGCAGCCCCGGGTCGGGCAAGACGACGCTCGCCGAGCAACTGGTGCGGGAGCTGAACGGTGCCGGGGATCCCTGGGTCGCACATGTGCCCATGGACGGCTTCCACCTCGCCGACGTGGAGCTGGACCGGCTCGGCCGCCGGGACCGCAAGGGCGCGCCCGACACGTTCGACGCGGCGGGGTACGCGGCGCTGCTGCGGCGCCTGCGCGAGGAATCCGACGGTGACACCGTGTACGTGCCCGGCTTCGAGCGGGTTCTCGAGCAGCCCATCGCGGGCGCCGTGCCGGTGGAGGCCACGGCCCGGCTGGTGGTGACCGAGGGCAACTACCTGCTGCTGGACACGGGTGCGTGGGCGAGGGTACGCCCGCAACTGGACGAGGTGTGGTTCTGCGAGCTCGACGAGCCGGAGCGCCTGCGGCGGCTGATCGCGCGGCACGAGGAGTTCGGCAAGCCGCACGACGAGGCGGTGGCCTGGGTGCTGCGCTCGGACGAGCCCAACGCGGAGCTGGTCGCCGCGACCCGGGACCGGGCCGACCTGGTGGTGCCGGCCACGGTGGTGCCCGTCCCGCACGGTCCGTCGACGGCCCGTGCGGGGGCTTGAGGACCGCCCATACGGTCCGCAGGACCGGCCTATACGGCCTTCAGCGTCAGCTCCGGTTCTCCGTGCGCGTCGCCCGCCGCCTCGCCGACCACGGCGGTGAACGCCTCCGTGCGGACCGTCAGGCCCGGACCGACCTGGGCGAAGGCGGGCGCGAACGGGCCCGTCGCTCCGTGGCGTCCTGCTCCGTACCGTACGGCGAAGACGTGCAGGTCCTGCGGTGCGCCGGGGGCCGGCTCGGCCTCCAGCGCCGTGGAGCCGACCAGGTGGCTCCAGCCCAGGTCGGGGTTGCCGTAGCCGCGAGGGTCGGCCGCGAGGGCGAAGGCCGCCTCCTCCTGGGTCCGGTCCGCGCGGGCGTCGAAGTGCTCCGCGCCGTCCGACTCCGGGTGCGTCAGGCGGAGTTCCCCGGCCGACGTGACGTCGGCGTCCGCGGTCCTGCGCACGCGTTCGCCGTCGTCGGTGGCGTACGGCAGGCCCGCGAGCAGATACGGCGTGCCGGGCAGCCGTTCCACCGCGACCGTCACCCAAAGGGCCGTGCCGTCGGTGACGTACAGGGACCGGACATGGCGCAGGACGTGGTCGCGGCCGACGACCGGCTTGGTGACCAGCTTGGCCGTGAGACCGTCGGCGCGGACGTCCCGGACGCGGACCTCGCCCATCGGGCGGCAGAAGAGGAAGCCGTCCGTCACGGGGCCGAAGCCGTGCTGCCGGTTCACCGCCGCCGGGAGGTAGTACGTGCCGCCCGCCTCGACCAGGGACGGGGTCATACGGTCGTCGAAGGCCACCGAGACCGAACCCGCGCGGAGCTGGTGGCGGGCCGGGGCCGGGGACGGGGTGCGGTGCCAGCGCGCGGTGTCCTGGATCTGCCAGACCAGCATCCAGGCGAAGTGGCCGTCGACTCCGCCGTCCGCCTTGACCGCGTGCCGGCCCCACCGGGTGTCGCCCCGGTAGCGCCCCAGGTCGGAGCCGATGCGCCGGCTGAAGTAGCGCAGGCCGAGGACCGACTCGAAGCCGCTGTGCTGCTCGCTGTAGCGCGGGCCGCCGTTGTCGAAGCCGCCGCCGGGCAGGCGGGCGTCGATGTAGCGGGCGAGCGCGTCGCCGTCCTCGGCGAAGATCTCCTCACCGCTGACCCGGTGGGCCTGGGCGAGGAAGGACAGGGAGATCGGGCCGTAGTTGTTGTCGTAGGCGCCGCCGTGCTCGGGAGGCAGCAGTGCGCCGCGGTCGGCGACCCGGTGGGCGCGGATCTTGTCGCCGTACAGGGCGATCGCGCGCGAGCGCACCACCTCGCGCCGGCCCGGCGGGAGGTGGCGGGCCAGCATCAGGCCGCCGACGACGCAGCCGATGGCCTGGTTGCCGGCCTCCTGCGGATTGAAGAAGGTCGCCTCGGTCAGCCAGCGCCAGTAGCCGTGCGCCACCTCGATCAGCTCGGCACGCTGCTCGTCCTCTACGAGGCCCTCCGCGAGGTCCAGCACGTTGACCGCCTGGAGCAGCGCCCACACCGTGCTCGGCCAGTCGCCGATGGGATGGGCGCCGGGGGCGAGGGTGTAGCGGGCGTACGGCAGACCGCAGTTGCGGGCCCGCAGGTTCGGGTAGCCGGGGTTGTCCTCGGTGTGGACCCGCTCGCGCAGATGGAAGGCGAGGCTGCGGCGCACCGCCTGAGGCAGGCGCGGGTCCTGGCCGCGCTGCCAGGCCAGGGCGAGGAGTGAGGTGACGCCGAGCGAGGTGTCGCCGATGTCGTCGACACAGTCGGGGTGTTCCAGGTTGCCCTCCGGCGTGAGCCGGGCCAGGGCCTGTTCGGCGACGCCGGCGAGGACGGCGTCGTACGCCTCAGGGTTGTCCGGGAGGTCGTGCAGGGCGCCGAGCTGGCGAGGGAGATGCACGGGTGTCAGCCCTTCATGCCGGAGGTGGCCATGCCTTCCACCAGCCTCTTCTGGAAGATGAGGAAGCAGATGAGGGTGGGCAGGAGGGCGAGTGTCGACATGGCGAACATCGCGCCGTAGGAGGAGCCGCTGGTCTGGTCGAGGAACAGCGTCAGGCCCAGGGGGACGGTGAACTTGTCGTTCTGCTGAAGGTAGACGAGCTGGTGCAGGAAGTCGTCGTAGGTCCAGATGAAGGTGAAGATCGTGGTGGTGATCAGCGCCGGCTTCATCAGCGGCAGGATGATCTTCCAGTAGATCTTCCACGGGTTGGCGCCGTCGACCATGGCCGCCTGGTCCAGCTCGCGCGGGATGGAACGGATGAACTGGACCATCAGGAAGATGAAGAAGGCGTCCACCGCGAGGAACTTCGGCACGATCAGCGGCAGGAACGTGTTGATCCAGGTCAGGTTGTAGAAGATCGTGTACTGCGGGATCAGGACGGCCTGGGTGGGCAGCATCAGCGTGCCGAGCATCAGGCCGAACCAGATCTTCTTGCCGCGGAACTCGAAGCGCGCGAAGGCGTAGGCGGCCAGCGAGCAGGAGATGACGTTTCCGATCACCGCGCCGATCGTCACGATCAACGAGTTGGTGATGTAGAGGGAGAAGGAGTTGCCGGAGCCGCTCCAGCCCTCGGAGTAGTTCTCGGGGCGCAGCGCGGTCGGGATGAGCCCGGGGTGGGTGAAGATCTCGGTGTCGGGCTTGAGGGAGCTGCTGAGCATCCACATCAGCGGGTAGAGCATGACGATCGCCACGCCGATGAGCACGGTGTGGATGAAGATACGGCGGCTGCCGGTGGCCGTGCGGAGCTTGTGCAGCGGCGACGTCGAGGACCGGGGCGGGGTGATGGCGGACATGGGTGAAGGGCTCCTCGCTCAGTCGTCGTAGTGGACCCAGTAGCGGCTGGCGATGAAGTTGACCGCCGTGAAGAGTGCGATGACCAGGAACAGCACCCAGGCCAGCGCGGAGGCGTACCCCATCTGAAGGTCCGTGAAGCCCTTCTTGTACAGGTACAGGGAGTACAGCATGGTCGAGTTGAGCGGTCCGCCGGAGCCGTTGCTGATCACGAACGCGGGCGTGAACGTCTTGAACGCGTCGATGATCTGAAGGACCACGTTGAAGAAGACGATCGGAGTGAGCAGCGGCAGGGTGATCTTGAAGAACCGGGTGACGGCGCCGGCGCCGTCGATCGCGGCCGCCTCGAACACGTCCTTCGGCAGCTGCTTCAGCCCGGCGAGGAAGATCACCATCGGCGTGCCGAACTGCCAGACGGCCAGCAGGACGAGCGTGTAGAGCGCGGTGTCCGGGCTGGAGATCCAGTCCTGGCCGGTGTTGAGCCCGAACCAGCCCAGGAAGTCGTTGAACAGGCCGTCGCCGCCGAAGACCTGCCGCCACACGATGGCGATGGCCACGGCCCCGCCGAGCAGGGACGGCAGGTAGAAGGCGGCCCGGTACAGGCCGATGCCCTTGAGATCGCGGTTGAGCAGCATCGCCACCGCGAGGGCGAGTGCCAGCTTCAGGGGCACGGAGACGACGACGTACACGAGGGTGGCGTGCACCGAGTCCCAGAAGACCGGGTCGTCGGTGAACATCCGGTCGTAGTTGTCCATGCCGACCCACTGCGCGGGCGTCAGCAGGTCGAAGTTGGTGAACGACAGGTACAGCGAGTCGAGCATCGGGTAGATCGTCAGCCCGAACAGGCCCACGAACCAGGGGGCCAGGAAGAGGTACGGCCACCATCCCCCGCCCCGCCGTCTGGCGAGCCGGCGGCGCATACGGTCACGCTCCCGCTGGTCGGACGGGGTCGCGGGAACCGACGGCTCCTTGACGACCTCGCCGGTCTGCGCGGTGGTCATACTCATGTCTCCCTGGCCCTCTCCCGGTATTTCAGTTGGGGCGGTGCGTCTCGATGCCCCGGTTCACTGCCACGCCCCCAAGGGGCGCGGGTCCGTATCGATGTGCGGCTCCGCCGCGTGGGCGCGACCAGCCACGACGAAACCGCAGACGAACGACGGCATTCCGCGGCACTTGCGTCCTCGGCAGCCTCAGTGGAGCTAGCCCCCCAGAATCCCCGCGGCCTGGTCGAAGAACTCGGAGAGCTGCCCCTTGATCGACTTCTTGCCGAAGGCCACCGCGAGGTTCGACTGGAACAGCAGGTCCCAGATCTGGTCGGCCCCCTGCGGCGGCGGCACCGGCGCGGGCAGGGCGTTGGACGCCTTGGAGACACGCTGGGAGATGTAGTCCGCGTTCTCCATGTTCAGCTTGTCCGTCTCGGTCAGGCCCGAGGCGATCAGGTTGCGGGCCTTCTCGGTCGGCGGGATGCCGCGGAACAGCTGCATGTCCTTGATCGCCGTATCGTCCTGGGCGAAGAAGTTCATGATCTTCACCGAGTCGGCGACCTTCTTGCTGGCCTTGGTCGCGCACAGCAGCACGCCGCCGTTGACGAAGTTGCCCTCGCGGGCACCGGAGAAGTCGCCCTGCGGGGTCGGCAGGAAGTCCAGCTGGGCGTCGGTGATGGAACCGCCCGCGCCGTAGACGCCGGAGTCGAAGGTGAACAGCGCCTTGCCGATGACGACCGCGTTCTTGGTGAGGTCGTTGTGCGCGGCGGAGGTGATCGCCGGAGGCGGGGACGCGTTCGTCTTGCGCATCTCGGCCCAGTACTCCCACCACTCCTGGAGGGTGTCGGAGGTGAAGCCGAGCTTCTTGCCGTCGTCCGAGAAGAAGGTCTGCCCCTTCTCGCGGGCGAACACCTCGAAGCACTGGAGGGTGGAGCCGCCGCCGTCGTCGACGCCGTACGTCTTGCCGCCGCTCTTCTTGTACACGTCCTGGGCGACCTTCTTCAGGTCGGCCCAGGTCCACTCGCGCTCGGGCAGCTTCAGACCGAGCTTCTCCAGGCCGCTGCGGTTGACGGTGAGCTGGTTGACGCCGATGCCGGACGGAACGCCGTACAGCTTGCCGTCCACGGTGCCGGCGGCGAGGAGCGTCTTGGAGAAGCCCGTCAGGTCGAGGGCCTTGCCGACGTAGGAGTCGAGCGGGGCGAGGACGCCCTTGCGCGCGTACTGCGCCACCAGGGCGGTGTCCATCTGGAGCAGGTCCGGGGCGCTGCCGCCGGCGATGTTGGTGTTGAACTTGTCGAAGTAGCCGTCGTAGCCCTGGTAGGTCTCGCGGATCTTGATCTTCGAGTTCTGCTTCTGGAAGTAGGCGAGCGACTTCTTGTAGGCGTTGTGCCGGTCGTCGCTGCCCCACCACGTCATGGTCAGGTCGCTGCTGGTGCTGCCGGCGCCCGTGCCGCCGGCGCATGCGCTGAGCGAGCTGCCGAGCGCGCCGGCGACGGCCAGTCCGCTCGCGGTGCGGAAGAGGGTTCTGCGCGAGATCTGGTGACCCACCGGGTCCTCCCTGGATGTGCGTGACGGATTGCCCGGCCGGTCAGCGCGGCTCGGATCCTTCTGTGGATGGCGCCCTACGGCCCGCGACCTCGCCCGGTCGTTCCGCCGTGTCGGACGAGGTCCACGGCCGTCGTCCTGGCCGTGACCGTACGAGCACGCCCTCGCACGGCTCGCCGTACGCGATGTACGGCGGAGTACCTCGTCCCGAGCCGGGTCCCGCCGGCTCAGAAAGCGCTTGTCCGGACATTGGCAGAAGCGGGCGGAGTCCGTCAATGCTTCGCCTGGACCGCCGCGGTCACGGTTTGGATTCCACGGGCGACGGCGAGGCGGGTGGCTCCGACCACGGTGCCGCTGTCGCCGAGCGCGCTGCTGACGACCTCGGTGGGCCAGCTCAGCCGGCCGAGCTCGGCCCGAACACCCGGCACGAGCTGCGGGTTCGAGCCGACGGCACCGCCGAGCACGATCAGCCCGGGGTCGAGGACGGCGGCCACTGCGGCGGCCAGCCGGCCGATGTCGGCGGCGTGCCCGGCGACCGCGGCAGCGGCCGTGCCATGGCCCGTCCCGGCGAGGGCGAACAGCTGCTCGGCGGTCTCGGGGCACGGCTCGCCGTCGTCCTGCCACGCCTCGGCCGTCCGGCGCAGCAGGGAACGTACGCCCATGCGGTCCTCCAGCGCCTCGTGGCGCGGCTCGCGGCCCTCGTCCCACGGGTACGGCAGCCGGGCCACCTCACCGGCGGCCCCGTTCGCGCCGCGCAGCACCTGGCCTCCTACGACGATGCCGAGACCGATGCCCACGCCGATGCGCAGATATCCGAACGTGCTACGGCCCCGGGCCGCGCCCTCGTGCAGTTCGGCGAGGGCGGCGCAGTTGACGTTGTTCTCCAGGTGGACGGGTATGCCCGGTGGCAGTGCGACGGCCATGGCGTCGAAGACAGGGCCGGCCTTCGCGGTCGCGGGCCGCATCCCGCTGCCGTCCCGGTCCCGGGTCGTCACATCACCGACCGCGACGACGACGGCGCGCAGCGGGGCGTCGTCGGGCAGTGCGTCGAGGACCTCGCGCACGGTGCCGGCGGCGTCGTCGCGGGAGCCGGCGCACTCGGCGAGCAGGGTGCCGTCGAGGGCGCAGCCCCGCACCTGGGTCCGGGCGGGGCCGAGGTCGACGGCGAGCACGGCGCCGGCGGCGGGCCCGAGCCGGTAGACGGCGGCGGAGCGGCCGGTGGCTCCGGAGGCGGTGCCGGAGTGGGCGGCGAGGTCGGCGGCCTCCAGTTCGGCCACGGCGGCGGAGACGGTCGGCTTGGACAGGCCCGCACCGGCCGCCAGCTGGGGACGGGTGGCGGTGCCCGCCCCGGCCAGCACCGCGAACACCGCACGCGCGCTCTCGCTCAGGTCCATGGTCTCCCCTGGTCGTGCTGCGGCGGCCGGAACCGCCGAAATGATCGTTCGGCAACGGGAATTCCGCGCCTCTTGACGCACCCTACTTCGTTAGTTAACTTCCTAACGAACTGGTGCGGTACTCGCCTGCCGCACCCGGCAACGAAGCCCGTCCCGGGGCTTCCCTACGCTCAACGGCGCGGATCCACGCCGCTCATCGCGACGTCTCCGCACGCCCAGGCACGGTTCGCCCACCGTCGCAGCCACCGCGCAACGACGAAAGAGGATCCGTGCAGGACACTCCCCACTCGCCTCCTCTCGTGGTCGGTATCGACGTGGGCGGCACCAAGACGCATCTGCGCGCACACGCGGGGGACGTCATGGTCGCCGATCACGTCCGCACGAGCAGCGGCTGGCGGCCGCACGACCCGGTCGCCGCCGCCGGCTGGCTGGCCACGCTGATCGCCGACACCCTGCCGGCCGGCGGGCGCCCCTCGGCCCTCACGGTCGGCGGGCACGCCTGCGAGACACCCCGCCAGTGCGGCCAGATCCGTACCGCGCTCCAACTCCACTTCGACGCACCCGCGTCGGTGGTGGGCGACGCCGAACTGATCGTCCCTGCCGCCGGGTTGGACAAGGGGGTCGGGCTGGTCGCCGGCACCGGGTCCGTCGCGGTCGGCCGGCTGACCGACGGCAGTGCGGTCCAGGTCGGCGGCTGGGGCGCGGTCCTCGGCGACGAGGGCGGCTCGGCGGGTCTCGTCCGCGAGGCCGTACGGGCCGTGTGGGCGGCGCACGATCTCGGCGACGAGCCCGACGCACTGGCGCGCGGGCTCGTCGACGCGTTCGACGTCGCCGAAGTGCCCGCCCTCGGCGCGGCGTTGGAGAGCGCCGAGAGCCCCTCCGCTCAGTGGGGCCGGCACGCGCCGGTGGTGTTCGCGGCCGCCCTGGCCGGTTCACCGCTCGCCCCTGCGGTGATCGACGAGGGCGGCCGGTCGCTGGCCGCGCTGGTCGGCCGACTCGCCTCGCGCGGAGTCCCGGTGGACGACGTCGTGGTCGCCGGCAGCACCATCCTCGCCCAGCCCGTCCTGTACGACGCCTTCACCACCGCGCTCGCCGAGAGCGTGCCGGGGGCCCGGCCGTCGCGCCTGGAAGTGCCGCCGGTCGAGGGCGCCTTGGCGCTCGCCCGTTCACTTGTGTGACAACTGCCGGACTCCGCACCCTCCCGAGTCCGACACAAATCGCCCGTAGATCTTCGCTCGTAAGACTCGATCCCCCTGCGTTTCGTGCGTCTCATGTGCACCAGACGGTCGAGTCGATCATTTCGATCTCCTCCCGGCCGTTCGGGCCGATGAACTCGAGAGAGGCACCATGCCGGCACCCGTCGGGCACCACGCCACCCCGCCCCCCAATAGAAGGCGCTTTCTCCTGACTTCCGCCGGTGGCGGTGCGGCCCTGCTGGCCGTCCCTGCCCTCGCCGGCTGGCTCCCCGCCGCGGACGCCAAGTCCGCCGCGAAGGCGGCCGCGTTCGTCGACGACTACAAGACCAACGTGGTCGCGAACCTGACGCCCGAGACCAATGCGGTCGTCCGCGTTCTCGGCGGCTTCGCGAGGATATGGAAGACGGGCGGCGCCTGGAACAGCGGCACGCCGCTCATGCGCGACCTGCTGCGCGCCAACATGCGCTACAGCGTCCGGATCACCGCCGCGCGCACGGACGCTCAGGCGAAGGAATCGTTCATCATCGACCGTCAGCACCAGAGCTACTCGGTGATCGCCGGTCTCGGTCCGCTGGCCGACCTCTACAAGTCGGGCGCCAAGGCGGTCACATCGATCACCAGCGCTCCGGACGGCACTCCCTCGGGGAAGATCAGCGACGCCGTGCCCGCGGACGCCCCGGCAGGTTCCGCGATCGGCGCGGGATCGTACGACTCGGAGCTCGGCCAGGTGGCCAAGCTGGTCGACACCGTGCGCGGCCCCTTCGCCTCCGGCAACCCGGCCAAGTTCGCCTTCCAGTACCCGCGTCCGTGGCGGATGAACGAGGACAGCGAGGTCGTCGACACCGGCAGGAAGGACGAGTTCGGCTTTCCCGTCTACGAGTCGAAGGTGGTCGTCGCCCCGCAGCTGCTGCGCCAGCGCGGCGAGAGTGCGACCGAGGACGGCGGCTTCCCCAGCGGGCACACCAACGCCCTGCACCTGGCGGCCCTCGCGTACGCCTACGCCGTGCCCGAGCGCTTCCAGGAGCTGGTGACCCGCGCCTTCGAGCTCAGCCACACCCGCATCGTGGCGGGCATGCACTCCACGGTCGACGTCCTCGGCGGCCGCATCATGGCCACCGCCCTGGCCGCCGCAGCCCTCACCGACCCGGCCAACGCCGAGCTCAAGGCCGCCGCCCGCGCCCAGGCCCTCGCGTACTTCGAGCAGCGGACCGGCACGACGGCCGGCACCCTCAACGCGTACGCCCACTCGGCCGACCGCGCCACCGACCCCTACGCCGACCGTGACGCCAACGCCCGCACGGTCGAGCCGAAGCTGACCTACGTGCTGACCCGGCGCGGTCGCGACGAGCCGCCGGCCGTGCCGAAGGGCGCGGAGGTGCTGCTGGAGACGCGGCAGCCGTACTTGACCGCGGCCCAGCGCCGCGAGGTGCTGCGCACGACCGCACTGCCCGGTGGATACGTCCTTCTCGACGGCTTCGAGCAGTGGGGACGGCTCGACCTGTTCACCGCTGCTGACGGTTACGGCGCTTTCGACGCCGACGTGACCGTGACGCTCGACGCGGCGGCCGGGGGCTTCGGCGCGGCGGACAGCTGGCGCAACGACATCCGCGGCGACGGTGGTCTGACCAAGCGCGGCACCGGCACGCTCATACTGACCGGGCACAACCGGTACCAGGGCGGCACGGTGGTCGAGGACGGCGTGCTGGTCGCCGCTTCCGCCAACGCCCTCGGAGAGGGCGACGTGCGGGTGAAGCGCGGCACGCTCCGCGCGGACAAGGTGCTACGGGTGCGCGGCTCGTACGTCCAGGACGGCGATTGCGTCCTGGAACTGCTGGTCCGCAAGAACCACGGCCCGGCGCTCGAAGTGTCCCGCCGGGTCACCCTGGGCCGGGGCAGCATCCTGTCGCTGCGCCTCGACGCGGAACGTCCGCCGGTCGCAGGCACCACGGTGCCCGTCATCGAGGCGTCACAGCTGCGCGGACAGTTCGACCGCGTGGAGCTGAACTCCCGCACGCTGCGAGCCGTACCCGTCTACACGACGGACGGTCTGTCGGTACGACTCCTCAAGCGGTAACGCCGTCCCCGGGCGGGAGCTGGTGCAGAGTGGGCCCATGGGCCGGCTCCGGATCAGCTCCCGACGCCGCGGGGTCGACGGCTCCGCGGTGCGGAAGATGGCGCTCGAACAGCACTCGGTCCCTGCCTCGGCCCCGGAGGCGCTCTCCGGCGTGCCCGACCGTTCCGCCGGTTCCGACGCCTCCGTCGTGCAGCCTTCGCGGCTGTCCGGCAGGCGCCGGCTCGTGCCGCTCCTCGTGGTCCTGCTGCTCGGCCAGATGGCCGTCGCCATGGTGACGGCGGCGGTGCAGCAGACTCCGACGATCGACGAGCCCGTGTATGTGGGCACGGCGGCGGAGTACCTGCACGAGCACCGACTGATCCACAACCCCGAGCATCCGCCGCTCGGAAAACTGATCATCGCCGTCGGGGTGGCGGCGGCCGATCCACAGGTCGACCGCTCCTTCACCGGCGATCAGGGCCAGTTGGGGCGGCATCTGCTGTACGAGTCGGGCAACGATCCATGGCGGCTGATGCTGTTCGCCCGGCTCCCTGTGATCGTTTTGACGCTTTCGTTCGGGTTGATCGTCTTCGCCTTCGCCCGTGAACTGGCCGGTGGTGCGGGCGGTTTGGTGGCACTCGGTCTGTACGCCTTCTCCCCCGACCTCGTCGCGCACGGGTCGCTGGCCACACTGGACGTTCCGGCGGCCGGGTTCGTGCTGACGTCGGTCTGGCTGCTGTGGCGGGCCCGACGCCGACCGCGCTGGTACGTGCCGCTGGCCGGGGTGGCCCTCGGCGCGGCGCTGGCCACGAAGATGAGCACCCTGGCTGCGGTCCCGGTGCTCCTGGCGCTCACGGGGCTGTCGGTCTGGTGCGCGAAGTCGCCCTCGGAGTCCCGCCGACGGGTGCTCGGCCGTGCCGCCGTGAGCGCCGGGGTCGTGGCGGTGGCCGCCATCGCGGTCGTATGGGTCTCGTATCTGGTGGTCGACCCACGGCTGCGCTGGACGCCGCAGCAGCCTGTCCCCGTCGTGCACGGGCTGCGCGATCTCGTCATCGATCTGCTGCCGTTCCCGGAGGCCTACGGCGACGGGATGCGGGTCCAGTTCGGCTTCGAGGAGTACCCGTGGCAGGGCTTCCTCTTCGGCCGGCTCTACACCGGCTCGCTCTGGTACTACCTGCCGGCCGCGCTGCTGGTGAAGACGCCGCTCGGCATGCTCGTCCTGTGGGCGGCGGGTGTCGTGGCGGTGGTGGCCGTACGGCGGCTGCGTCCGGCGGCGCCCTATCTGCTGGTGCCGGCCGCCGTGCTGCTTGTCGCGGCGATGCTCGGGTCACGGGACTTCGGCACGCGTTACGCCGTCTTCGTGCCGATGTTCCTGGCGGTGGCGGCGGGTTGTGTGCTCACGCTGCGGTGGCGGTGGGCGCCGGTCGCGGTGGGGGCGCTGGTGGCGTTCGTCGCGGTCAGCTCGCTGCGGACATACCCGTACTACCTGCCCTACTCCAACGAGGCGTTCGGCGGTCCGGCGAAGACCCATCTGCGGCTGCACGACTCGAACGTGGACTGGGGCCAGGACCTGGGCCGGCTCGCGGACCGGCTGGACGAGCGGTATCGGGGCGAACGGATCTGGCTGGTGTACAAGGGCAGCGGAGTGCCGTCCTTCTACGGCATCCAGGCCGGCGATCCGCGCAAGGTACCCGCCCGTGAGGTGCGCGGACTGCTGGTCGTGTCGGACTCCTCGGTGGCCAAGGCGACCGGCCGACTGGCCGAATTGATCGACAGCAGTCGCCCGATCGATACGGTCGGCCATTCGATCACCATCTATCGTCGGTGAGCGCGGGCCTCATACCAGCCCAGGTCACCACAGTGTGTGAGCTATGTTGAAGCACTGTGGAAGACAATGGAGCCGCCTCCCTGCCATCGCCGCAGCAGGCACGCGCACAGGCATCCGCGATCACCTCGGGCAAGTCCGCCGGCGAAGCGGAGGCGTCCCCGACTTCCCAGCTCAGGACACTCTTCGATCAGCCCCGGCTGTCCCCCGGGCAGCGGCGCATCGCCCAGTATCTGATCGAGCACATCACCGAAGCGGCGTTCCTTTCGATCACCGATCTCGCCGAGCGCGTCGGTGTCAGCCAGCCGTCGGTGACGCGCTTCGCCGCGGCGGTGGGCTTCAGCGGTTACCCCGCGCTACGGGAGAAGCTCCAGTCGATCGCGCTCGGCCATCTCGCCGGGGGCCCCGCGGCCGAGGAGAACGGCGCGAACGAACTGCAGTCCGCCGTGGACGCCGAGATCGAGAACCTCGAGAACCTGCGGCGCGACTTCGGCGACCCCGACCAGGTCATCGACATCGGCCGCAAACTGTCCCGGTCGACCCCGCTGACCATCCTCGGACTGCGCATCTCGGCGTCCCTTGCCGAGTACTTCGCCTACGCGGCGCGCCGCGTCCACCCCGATGTGCGGCTGGTGACCCGGGGCGGCAGCGTCGCCTACGACGCGCTGCTGCAGTCGCGCGAGGCGGGCGGCACCTGGGTGCTGGCGTTCTCCATGCCCCGGCACGCCCAGGAGACCCTGACGGCCGTACGGGTCGCGCGCAGCGCCGGACTGAAGGTCGCACTGATCACCGACCTGGCGCTCGGGCCGGTGGCCGACAACGCCGACGTCGTCTTCGCCACCGGCACCGGCTCACGGCTGGTCTTCGACTCCTACGCCGCACCCGGCGTGATGGCCGCCGCGCTGCTGCAGGCCATGACCGACGCCGACCCGGAGCGGACGCAGGCGCGGCTCGAGGACTACGAGCACATCTCCGACCAGCACCAGTTCTTCCTCCGGGACTGATCCCGCCCCACTTCGCTCGTACCGCACCACAGGGGGACCATTCACTTCAAATCACGCATGAATGTTTTCATACGTCTTGCAAAGCGGACGGCATATATAAATACTTCACACGCACCATCCGCCCGCAGAGAGCAGCCGGTCCGTTCATGCGCACGTCACCCCATCCGTCGTGCGATTGCCGTCTGCCCTTCCGGGCTCCTCAACGAACACCCGTTGCCGCCGTCTCCTACCCGCGTCGGCGCGCGGGCTGTTCGGTCGGGCATCGCCTGCGCGAGCGCCCGTGGCGGCGGCCCCGGTCATCCCCTAGGCCGGGGCCGCCCCGACCACGTCGAACACCCCGGACGACGCCGCACACCCGGAAGCGATGATCATGCCTCTGACGACCACGCGCATCACCCCGGACTGGCCGTGCCAGGTCAAGACCCCCGGTTCCTACGACTGGGAACGCTCGGCGGCCAAGTGGCTGCGTGAGCTGGTGCCGGCCCGCTACGCCAGCTACCCGGCCCTGATCCGTCACCCCGTGCTGCTCGCCCGCCATGCGCAGATCCAGGTCCAGAACGAGATCCGGGTCGCGCGCACCGCACTGCAGACCGCCCGGGCCGACCTGCCCGCCCTCGGCATGCCGGAATCGGTCATCGAACACACCATCAAGCTGTACGCGGCTGAGGTCATGCAGCTGCAGCACATCGCCCGCAGCGTGCGTGCGGTGTCGCAGGCGCTGGTCGATCACGGGCGCTGACCGGCCGCGCCGCACTCGACCCGAGGCGCGCGGCCGTGCGGGGGCGTCAGGAAGCATCCGCCGTCGCCGCGCAGGTGACCTCCGCGGACGGGGCTCCGGACGCCGAGGTGTCCGCGATGAAGCCGAACTTGACGCTCGCGCCGGGCGCCAGCTTCCCGTTCCATGACGCGTTGGCGACGGTGGCTGTGCCGTCCCCGGTCGTGGTGAGGGTGCCGTCCCAGACCTGGGTGAGGCGGGCGCCGTCGGCCGGTACGACCGTCGCGGTCCAGCCGCCGGCCGAGGACGCGGGCGCGCCGGTCACCGTGACCTCGCCCTGATAGCCGCCCTGCCAGCTGCTGACTGTCCGGAAGGACGCGCTGCAGGCGGGAGGGTCACCGGGCCCGTCGGCGCCGGGTGCGCCGCCCGTGCCGGGGGCGGCCCGGGTGGGTGCGGCCGACGCGGAGGCTGTGGCGGACGGAGCCGGATCCTTCGCCGCCGCCGCACCGTCGTCGCGGCCGGAGAGCAGGAGAGCTCCGCCGAAACCGATGACCGCGGCGGCCGTCACGGCGACAGCGACGGCCGCGCGGCGAAACCCCGGGCCTGACGCGTCCGGGCCGGGCACGTCCGGGCCGGGGCGGACGGCACTGCCGCGCGGTGCGATCCTCGTGTCCCCGGCGACGGCCGGGAGTTCCTGTGTCGCGTCCTCGGCGCCGGGCAGGGAACCGGGCACGACGACGGTCTCGTAGCCGTTCCTTTCCTGCTCCAACTCCTTGAACAACTCGGCGAGGGCGTCGGTGCGACGTGGGCGCAGGACGTGGATCGGTTCCAGGGCCGGGTCTTCGTCGGGCTGCGCGGGGTCGGGCCGTGTGGGCACGCCGCTCTCCTTCCGTCCCGTTTTCACGGGAGTCGCCAATCCCCGAGGAGTGATACGGGGTTGCCGTCCCGCCGGTTCAGCGGAGAGCCCCACCGGCGGGACGGAGGGCGCCTACCACCTCGCGCCGGTTCACGCTCCCCTCTCTCCATCTCTCCATCTCTCCATCTCTCCATCTCTCCATCTCTCCATCTCTCCATCTCTCCATCTCTCCATCTCTCCAAATGATCGATACGATCAATTCGGTATTCACTATTGAGCGTTTGAACGTTCCCCTGCTAGAAAGCGCCGTCATGACGACTCGTTGGTCACGTCGCGGCTTTCTGGCCGCAAGCACCGGCACCGCTGTCGCGCTCGGCCTGTCCGTCCAGGCGAGCGCCGCGCCTCCGTCCGCCGAACCGGCCGCGGAGGTTGACGAGTTCACCACACTGCGGGCGAAGTGGCGCTCGCTCATTCTGGGCGAGGGGTTCAGCCCCACCTCGGAACCGTTCAAGAGCCGGCTCGCCGAACTCGGCAGCACTGGGGGCCAGTTGCGGTCCTCCATGGCCCCGGCGGCCGGCTCGCTCTGGCCGGATCTGGTGTACGCCGATCCGGAGCCCGACACCGATCAGGAGTCGTACGGCTACTCCGGCAACATGAACACCAGCTACAACCGGCTCAACACGCTCGCCCAGGCGTACTCCCAGCAGGGCACGGGTCTGACCGGCAACACCGGGCTCAGGGACGCGATCCTCACCGGCCTCGATCACCTCCACTCGGAGGTCTACAACGCGAGCCAGACCCGCTACGGCAACTGGTACAGCTGGCAGATCGGTGCTCCGCAGGCGCTGCTCGACGTCTGCGTGCTGATGTACGACCACCTGGCGGGGGACCGGATCGCCGACTACCTCGCCGCGGTGGACCACTTCGTGCCCGACTCGGCGGTCGCCCATTACACCGGCACCAGTACCGGCGCCAATCGCGTGGATCTGTGCCGGGTGCTGGCGCTGCGCGGGATCGTCGGTGCGAACTCCGCCAAGGTCGCGCTGGCGCGGGACGCCCTCTCCCCCGTCTTCCCCTACGTGACCAGTGGCGACGGGCTCTACACCGACGGATCGTTCATCCAGCACACCACGGTGCCGTACACCGGCTCGTACGGCTCGGTGCTGCTCGGCGGGCTCGGGTCGCTGTTCGCGCTGCTGGCCGGGTCGAGTTGGGAGGTCACCGACGCGAACCGGCAGATCGTGTTCGACGCGGTGGAGCGGGCGTGGGCGCCGTTCCTCTACAACGGGCTGGTGATGGACAGCGTGTCCGGGCGAGCGATCAGCCGGGGGCTGTCCGCGTCCGACACGAAACAGATCCAGCAGGACGATCACCTCAGGGGTCATCCGATCCTCGCGTCGATCGTTCTGCTCGGTCAGGGAGCGAGTGCCACGGAGAACGCTCGCTGGCGCGGTCTGGTCAAGGGATGGCTGCAGCGCGACTACTACAGCCCGCCCATGAGCAATCAGACGATCGGGCTCACCGCTCTGGCCCGCCTCAAGTCGGTCCTGGACGACACCTCGATCACTTCGATCGCCGAGCCGACCGGCCACCGGCTGTTTGCCAACATGGCCCGGGCCACGCACCGCAGACCCGGCTGGGCCGCCTCGCTCAGCATGGCCGACCGGCGGATCACGTACTACGAGACCGGCAACGGAGAGAACCTGCGCGGCTGGCACACCGGCTCCGGGATGCTCTCCTGGTGGGGTGACACCTTCGGCAACGGCCAGTACAGCGACGCGTTCTGGCCCACGGTCGACCCGTACCGGCTGCCCGGCACGACCACGTCGCGCAAAACGCTCGCGGACGCGGCAGGCGGCGACTGGGGTGCTTCCCTGCCCGACGTGAACTGGGTCGGCGGGGCCACCGACGGGCAGCGGGCGGCGATCGGGCAGTACCTGAAGGGCCTCCGGTCCACGCTGCTCGCGAAGAAGTCCTGGTTCTTCCTGGACGACACGGTCGTCTGCCTGGGCGCCGGCATCAAGTGCACCGACGGCCTGGCAGTGGAGACGACGGTCGAGAACCGCAACCTCGGCCCCACGGGCGGCGCCCCCCTCGTCGTCGACGGCACCACCAAGCCCGCCGAATACCCCTGGTCGCAGACGCTCACCGGCGCCACCTGGGCCCACATCGGCGGGCACGGCGGCTATGTGTTCCCCGGCGGCGCGACCGTCAAGGCGCTGCGGGACGCGCGGGACGGTCGATGGAGCGACATCAACAAGGGCGGCTCCACGACGGTCCTCAACCGCAAGTACCTGACCCTGTACGTCGATCACGGCACGAATCCGACCGACGGCCGCTACGCCTATCTGCTCATGCCGGGCGCGACAGCCGCCCAGACCCAGGCCCGCGCCGCCGCCACGACCTGGCTGACCGTCCTCGCCAACACCGACGACCAGCAGGGCGTCGCCGTCCCCTCGCTCGGCTTCACCGGCGTCAACTTCTGGTTCGGCGGCACGGTCGGCCCCCTCGTCGCGAGCAATCCGTGCTGCGTGATGATCAGTGAGAGGTCCGACGGCACGGCGGTCATCTGCGTCAGCGATCCGATGCGGATGCAGACGAGCCTGACGCTCACCTGGAACAGGGCCGTGTCCGCGGTGGTCTCCAAACCGTCCACGGTGACCGCGGCGACGACCGGTTCATCACTAGGGCTCACCTTCGGCGACCTGAGCACGACGAAGGGCGCGACGCAGAGGATCACCGTCCGCGTGGGGTGAGCGCGCGCCCTCGGACCGGTGTGAGCGCGGCCCCGGTCAGCCCTCCGCGGAGAGGAAACGGTGCAGGGACGCCTTCATCGCGATGACGAAGGTGTCCCTGCGCCTGTCGTCCAGGGCGTCCAGGGACAGATAGGGGTTGAGGTCCTCAAGCTCGACCAGCAGCAGTTCGCCGCCCGGCGCCCGGCAGGCGTCGACGCGCTGGATGCCGTGGTCGATGCCGTTCCACTCGATGAAGCGCCGGGCGAACTCCAGGTCGCCGTCGGTGGGCTCGTACGGCTCCAGCTGCCAGCGCCGCTCCGTGTGCGGCGCGTACAGGGCGTACTGGAAGTCGTGGTCGACGAAGTAGAAGGAGACCTCGTAGGCGAAGTCGACGCACGGCTGGATCAGGACGGTCCCGCCGGCCTCCTCACCCACGCCCTCTTCGACCGGGTCCGAAACGATCCTCAGTCCGATCGAGTCGGCGCCGAACTTGGGCTTGACGACATACCGATCGGACTCGGGCAGCAGGTGCAGGTCCTCGCGGCGGTCCACGGTCGGGATGACCGGGTACCCGGCGACGGTCAGGTCGAGCAGGTACTGCTTGCCAGCCATGTCCGCCTTGCCCGACAACGGGTTGTACACCCGCGTCCCCTCGGCGACGGCACGCCGGCGGAACTCGTCGTACGCGTCCTGGTGGCCCAGCACCGGACCGCTGTTGCGGACGACGACCGCGTCGAAGGCGTCCATGAGCGCGGCCGCGTCCCGGGGGTGGCACAGGGCGAGGTCGAAGTCCTCGCGCAGCCGTGAGGTGAGGAAGATGTCCTCGTCGCAGTAGCGCCGCCCGCGTGCCTGGTAGGCCAGGTCGGTGACGTACAGGAGGCGGGGTCGGGCGGGTGGCATGCGGGCTCCTCGGCTGCGGCGGCAGCCGATCGTAAGCGGACCGGCTGGCACCGAACAAACGTCGGGCCGGTCGAGGTCACAGCCCGGCCGCCCACAGTTCCGCCCTCCCGATTCCCTCCAGGCCCTGCCGCACGGTGCGCCGAGGACCGGGGTCGATGGGCGCGTAGGACGGGACCGCGAGCACCCGGCAACCCGCCGCCTCGGCCGCGGCGACGCCCGTGGGCGAGTCCTCGACGGCCAGACAGGCCGCGGGGTCCACCCACAGGGCCCGGGCGGCGGCGAGGTACGGGTCGGCGGCGGGCTTGCTGCGCGGAGTCTCGCCCTCCGCGACCGTCGTACGGAATCTGTCGGCGCCCAGCGTCTTCAGTACGGCGTCCATCACCGGCCGAGACGATGCCGAGACGAGCGCCGTCGGGATGCCCGACTCCTGGAGCAGATCGAGGAGTGCGAGGGCGCCGGGAAGAGGGGCGGCTTCACGCTGGACGGCCGTGAGGAAGCGGGCTTCCAGGTCCGCCGCGAGGGGCTGCGCGTCGTTGTCGCCGGTCAGGGGCAGGAGGCGGGCGGCGGCCTCGCCGGCCGAACGGCCCAGGACGTCGAAGAGCTCGTCGGCGCCGATCCGGGGCACGGCCTCGCGCACCGTGCGCAGCCACAGTGACTCGGTGTCGACGAGCGTGCCGTCCATGTCGAGGAGCACGGCGTGCGGGGCAGCGGCGAAGGGACGGCCGTCGAGGGTCCAGTGCCGGTCCGGGTGCCGGCCGAGGGCGGCGAACACCTGGGCCGCGACATCGGCATGCCGGACCGGGCGCGGCGCCGGGCCGATGCCCGGTCCGGCGGCGACCAGCCATGCCGTGCGCTCCTCGGACGTACGGCCGCCATGGCCGCCGGCGTCGACATGGCCGTGGTCGGTCACGACCAGGAACGTCCACTGCTCGTCGGCGTACGAGGGCCGGGAGCGCACGGCTGCGAGCAGCCGGCCGAGGCGGGCGTCGGCGCGGCGGATCGAGGCCTCGTACTCCTCGCCGCAGCCCAGGAAGTGTGCGGTCTCGTCGGGTGCGCCGAGGTAGACGAACGACGCCACGACATCGTCGGCGGCTTCGGTTCCCGCTACGCCTACGGATGCCGCTTCGGCATCGGCCAGCACGCTTAGCGCCGCCTCGGTGATCTGCTCGTCGCAGTGTTCCCAGGCTTCGGGCGTGTCGGCCGTCGGGGAGATGTACGCCGTTCTGGACGGGGCGCGGAAGAGGGGCCCGCCGTGGTGTGCCTGCATCAGGGGTTGCCAGCCGGCGGCGACGAAGCTGCGGCGGCCGTCCTGGACGGCGAGGCGGGTGGCGAAGTCGGGGAAGACGTCGAGGCGGTTGCCGGTGAAGTCATTGCTCCACACGCCGTGTTTGGCGACCGTGACGCCGGTGACGACGGTCGCCCAGCAGGGGCCGGACATGGTGGGTGTGTCGGCGTCCACCTCGATCGGGGCGAGGAAGCCTTCCGCGGCCAGGGCATCGAGGTGCGGGGTGGGCAGTCGGTTCAGTACGTCCAGGCGTACGCCGTCGATGCCGACGACGAGGACGCGGTGCGCGGCTCGGTGCACGGAAGGTCCCTTCCCTGACTGGTTGTTGGCGGGCTTGACGGGCTTGACTGCATGGACGGGGTGGGCCGGCTTCGCCTGCTCGCTCACGCCGAGCGGGTCAGCTCGTCCGGCGCGACCTCGTACGCGAACGGCACCCCCTGTGCGTACCGCACGACCTCCTCGACGGCCCAGTCGGTCATCCGGCCGAGTTCGTTGCCGAGGGAACCCGCGATGTGCGGGGTCAGCAGCACGTTGGGCAGGGAGTACAGCGGCGAGTCCGCAGGCGGTACCTCGGGTTCGGTGACGTCGAGGACGGCGTGGATACGGCCGGTGACCAGGTGCGCGGTGAGGGCGTCGGTGTCGACGAGGCGGCCGCGGGCGGTGTTGATGAGGGTGGCGCCGTCCTTGAGGAGGGCGATGCGGCGGGCGTCGAACATGTGGTGTGTCTCGGGCAGTTGGGGTGCGTGGACGGAGACCACGTCGCTGCGCCGGACGAGTTCGTCGAGGCCGACCTGCGCGGCGCCGAGGGCGTGCGCCTCCTTCGGGGCCAGGTAGGGGTCGTGGAGGAGGACGTCGAGGTCGAACGGGCGCAGCAGGTCCAGGACCCGGCGGCCGATGCGGGAGGCGCCGACGATGCCGACGGTGCGGTGGTAGTTGCCGTAGCCGTTGTAGTACGGCAACAGGTCGGGCCGGCTTCGGGTGGCTGCGTAGGTACGGGAGGCGTCGAGGACGCGTTTGCCCGCGAAGAGGATGGCGGCGAGGGTGAATTCGGCGACGGGCACGGCGTTGGCGGAGGCGGCAGACGAGACGGCGATGCCGTGGCGCCATACGGCGTCGGTGATGTGGTGCTTGACGGAGCCGGCCGCGTGGACGACCGCGCGCAGTCGGGGCATGCGGTGCAGGGCGTCCTCGGTGAGCGACGGTGCGCCCCAGTGGGTGAAGAGGATTTCGGCGCGGGCGAGTTGGTTGAGGTCGGCGGTGGTGAAGTCGGTGACGGCGGTCGTGGTGTCGACGCGGGCGACGGATTCGAGGCGGTCGAGGGCGTTGCCGGCGAGGAGTTGGCTGTGGATGCCGGCTCCCATGGCCAGCACGGTGTGGGGTCGGCGCAGGCTGTTCAGGAGGGTTCCTTCCGGAGCGGGCGTGGCGGAGGGCGTCGTCACTTCACCGCGCCCGCGGTCAGGCCGGAACGCCAGAAGCGCTGCAGGCAGACGAAGGCGACGATCAGCGGGACGACCGCGACGAGCGAGCCCGTGATGACGAGTGAGTAGAACTCGGGCTGTTGCTGGGTGACGCTGTTCCACATGAACAGCCCCAGGTTGACCGGGTAGAGCTGCTCGTCGTTGAGCATCACGAGGGCGCCGAAGAAGTTGTTCCAGCCGGCGGTGAACGAGAACAGGAAGATCGTCATGAAGCCGGGTGCCAGCATGGGCAGGGCGATGCGGGCGAAGGTGCGCAGTTCGCCGACGCCGTCGACGCGGGCCGCTTCCAGGATCTCGTTCGGGACGTAGCCCTCGGAGAAGACGCGGGCAAGGTAGACGCCGAACGGGTTGACCAGGGCGGGCAGCAGCAGCGCCCAGTAGGTGTTGACGACGCCGGCCTTGGTGGCGAGCAGGTACATCGGCAGCTGGATGACGGTGGTGGGGACGAGGACGCCACCGAGGACCAGTCCGAACAGTTTCTCCTTGCCTCGGAAGTCGTACTTGTCGAAGGCGTAGCCGGTGGCGACGCAGATGAATGTGGAGGCTGCCGAGCCGACGACGGAGTAGAGGATGCTGTTGCCGAACCAGCGCAGGTAGATGCCGTCGTTGAAGGTGAGCACCTGGTGCAGGTTGGTGAGGAGGTTGAAGTCGCCGAAGGCGAACCCGGATGTGGCGAAGAGGTCGCGGTGGTTCTTGGTGGCGGCGAAGAGCAGCCAGGTGACGGGCAGGAGGGTGTAGCCGGCGGCGACGATCAGCAGACCGTTGACCATGCCCTTGGACAGCAGGGTGTTCGGGGTGGTGCGGCGGCGGGTGCCCGCAGGGCGCCGGGGAGCGGCGGAGGGCTCGGCGGTGGGTGTGGGTGTGGTGTCGTGGGTGAGGGTGCTCATGACGTGGCCGCCTTCCACCGGTTGCCGATCCGGGTGACGAGGTAGGACAGGACGACGCCGAGGGCGGCCAGCAGCAGGGACGCGGCGGCGGCCAGACCGTAGTCGTGCTGCACGAATCCGGCCTTCCAGATGAACAGGGTCGGGGACCACTCGGTGTCGATCGAGGGCGCTCCGCGCTGGTTGAGGAGCTTCGGCTCGGTGAAGATCTGGATCGCGCCGACACAGGTGAACAGAACGGTCATGACGATCGCCGAGGCGATCATCGGCACCTTGATCTGCAGCGCGGTGCGCAGTGCGCCGGCACCGTCCACGACGGCCGCTTCGATCACTTCGCGCGGAACGGCCTGCAGGGCGGCGTAGAAGATGACCATGTTGTAGCCCATCCACTGCCAGGCGCTCAGGTTGACCAGCGACGCCAGCACATGATCGTTGGCGTAGAAGTCCCAGGAGCCACCGAGCGCGCCGATCCATTCGAGCACCGGGCTCAGTCCCGGCGTGTACAGATAGATCCAGATGATCGAAGCGATCAGTCCGGGGATCGCGTGCGGCAGGAACAGGGCGAGTTGAAAGAACCGCTTGGCGCGGGCGAGGGCCGAGTCGACCAGGAGGGCCAGGGCGAGGGAGCCGCCGATCATCACGGGGATGTAGAGGGCGCAGTAGAGCGCGATGTGCGCGAACGATGCGCGGAAGCCGGTGTCGGCCAGCGCCTTGGTGTAGTTGCCGAAGCCGGCGAACACCCGCTCGGTGCCGCCGAACCCGAGCCCTGAGGAACGCTCCTGGAACAGGCTCATCCACACGGCGTAGCCGATGGGCGCCACCATGACCACGGCGAACAGCACGAAGAACGGCGTGATGAGCAGGGCGGCCGTACGCCGTTGGCTGCGCAGGAGACGCGAGGTGCTCGTGGACTGGGCGTGCAGCTGGGCCGGGAGCTGCGTCCGGGATCGGGACGGGATGCGGCGGCTCTTGGCCGGCCGGCTGGTGGGGTGGGCTAGGGGTGGGGCCACTGCGGCTCCTTGGTGAGTGGGGCGGGAGAGGCCGGTGGAGGAGGCGCGAGGGCTGAGGGCGAGGCCGGGTGGCGGCGCGGGTCGGCGGGCCGCCGATTCCTTGGGCGGCGAGGCGCCACTGAAACAACCCCGCCGCCACTACTCCGCCGCCCCGCACCGCATCGTCACTGCGCGAGCTTCAGACCCCGTTCGGCGATGCCCGACTCCGCCTTGTGCTGCCCCGCCTCGATGCCCTGTGCGAAGCCGGACTTGGCGGTCTCGTCCTGGATGGCCGTGTAGACGTCCATCTGGTTCGGCCCCCAGGTCCAGCCAGGGACGATGGTGTCGACCTGCTGGGACGCGAGGGCGTAGAGGTTCTGGCCGTTCAGGTACGCGGTGTCGAACCTGGCGGCGGCCACTTCGCGCATCTCGGGGTTGGCCGGCAGGGCGCTGCTGGGTGACTCGAGGTCGGCGAGCCGGGCTTCGACGCCGGCCTTGTTCGTGGTGAGCCAGGCGATGAACTCGGCGGCGGCGTCGGCGTGTTCACTGCCCTTGAGGACGCCGTAGGAGGTGCCGCCGTAGTTGCCGCTGGCGGCGGTGCCCCAGTTGGGCATGGGCGCGGCGGCCCACTTGCCCTTCTGGTCGGGCATGGCGGTCTGCATGCCGCCCGCGGACCAGGAGGCGCCGAGGAAGGAGAGGGTCTTGCCGGAGGTGCGGGCCTTGGTCTCCTCGGGGCTGTAGGCGGTGAAGGACTGCACGAGGTCGTCCTTGATCAAGCCGTCCCAGTAGGCGGCGACCTTGTTGCTCGCCGTGTCGTCGACGGCGGGCTTCCAGGCGTCGCCCTTCGTGTCGAACCACTTCCCGCCCGCCTGCCAGGCCAGTGCGGCCAGCAGCGCGGGGTCGCTTTTCGGCATGGAGGCGAGCCGTGCGTTCTTGTCCTTCTTCTTGACCTTCTCGGCGGCCGTCTTGAACTCGTCCCAGGTCTTGGGGACTTCGATGCCGTACTTCTTGAACAGGTCGGTGCGGTAGTAGTACAGCTGCGGCGCGGCGTCGTAGGGCACGGTCCAGGTCTTGCCGCCGAAGGTCACCAGGTCCTGGATGGATTGTGGGAATTTCGTCTTGACCGTTTCACCGGCGTGCTCGGTCAAATCGATCAGATTGCCCTGGCTGGCGAACTCGGGGACCATCTGGTACTCGATCGTGGCCACATCGGGTGCGTTGCCGGCCTTTACCGAGTTGACGAGCTTGCTGTAGCCCTCGGTGCCGCTCGGTATCTCGGTGAACTCGACCTTGATGTCCTTGTGCGTTCTGTTGAACGCCTCCACGGTCGACTTGGCCCCGAGTGTCCAGGTCCAGTAGGTGAGCGTGACGGGCTTTGCGCCCGCCTCGCTACCGGCCGGGTCACCGTCGCCATCGCCGCTGCCGCCGCAGGCGGTGGCGAGCAGGCCGAGCGCGGTGACGGCGGCGAGAGCGGCGGTCGTGCGGAACGAACGCGTGGTGCGGGGCGAACGTGAAGTGCGTGTCATGGCACGTCTCCTACGAGACCTCGTACGGGCAGAGGCGGTCGCAGGACATCTTTTGTGCACACACGATCAGAGTCAAGAGCGTTCGCGCGAAACAATCAAAACGATCGCAGTTCGCTCATTGGGCGATCGATTCGCCGCCGCAGGATGAGCGGACCCTCAACTCCGGGAGCAAATCCAGGTGTTGACGCGGCCCCGGCTGCCGCCCGCTCCGGCGCTCGGCCAGGCGTTCCAGCAGCAGCTTGGCGGCGAGTTCCCCCACGGAGCGCGTGGGCGGCGCGACCGCGGTGAGCGGCACGTCGGAGAGCCCGGCGACCTCGTCCTCGTACGCGATCAGCGCCAGGTCGTCGGGGACCCGGATGCCGCACCCCTGGAGCCGTGGCACCAGCACGATCGCGTCCTCGTCGCTGTGCACCAGCGCGGCGGTGACGCCACGCTTCTTCACCGCTTCGACGAGATAGTCGACGCTCGCCTCGTAGTCCCCGTGTTCCCGCACGGTCGGGGCGGCGGTCTTGTCCACGTCGAGCCCCAGGGCCTGCACGGCAGCCCGGTAGCCGGCGGTGATCTGGTTGGCGTGCGGACCCTCCTGCAGCACGGCGGTGATCCTGCGGTGGCCGAGGCTCGCGAAGTGACCGACGGCGACCGCGGCGCCGTGGGCCCGGTCCGTGCGCACCCGGTCGAGCACGGCGGCGGGGTTTCCGGGCTGGGCCAGGCGTTCGACCAGGACGGCGGGGACGTCGTGCTCCAGCAGCCACTTCTCCTGACCGTTCTCGGGCACGCCGCCGAACCAGCTGGGCGCGACGAGCAGTCCCTCCGCGCCGCCCGAGAGCAGGTGGTCGGCCTGCACCGAGTCCTCGGTGTCGACATAGCCGGACACTCCCAGCACGAGCCGGCCGCCCTGGGCCGCGACCGCCTCCCGGGCGCCGCGCACGATGTCGGCGAAGATGTAGTTCGTGGTCGGGACGATCATTCCGATCACCGCACCCTCGGCACCCGCCGGCCGTTCGCGCACCTCGGCGGTCGTGTCCCCCGGCCATACGACCGCGCCGTGCAGCCGCTGCACCCGGCCCTGCGCCGCGAGCGCTTCGACGTCGCGCCGCAGGGTGACGGCGGAGACGCCGAGTTCGGCGGCGAGTTCGGCGACGCGGAGGCTGCCCCGCTCCCGGACGAGTTCGAGCACCCGCTCGTGGCGCTGGTCGACGTGCAGTCGCATGGTTCCCCCTGGGGCAAGGCGGTCGAACGATCCCGCGGGCCACGCGGAGCGTGATCCCGAAGCGCTCACTCTACGCCCACAATCGTATCGATCATTTCCGATCAATACGATCATCCCACCGCATTGGCCCTGGCTGGACGGCTGCCCCCATCCCATCGGGGCAACGCCCGCGGACAGCACCCAGTTCCCCCACGCCACTGCACTGAGTGCCATCAACCCAGCTCAGGTGCTACGTTCCCGTCCATGAGCTCCAGCAGTGCGGCATCCGGCCGTGGCGAGAAGGCCGAGAGGGCGGACAAGGGTGGGAAGGCGCAGGCCACGGCCGCCAAGCCCCCCATGCGGGACGCCCTCGTCGCGGCGGCCTTCCAGCTGTTCCTGGAGCGGGGCTACGAGCAGACGACCGTCGACGACATCGTGACGCTCGCGGGCGTCGGGCGGCGGTCGTTCTTCCGCTACTTCCCGTCCAAGGAGGACGTGGTCTTCCCCGACCACGAGCGGTGCCTGACCGACATGACGGCCTTCCTCGCGGCGAGCGGCGACGAGCACGAGCCGGTGCGCCGGGTGTGCGACGCGGCCCGGCTGGTACTGCGCATGTACGCGGAGAACCCCACCTTCTCGGTGCAGCGCTACCGCCTCACCAAAAGGGTGCCCGGACTGCGGGCGTACGAGTTGTCCGTGGTGTGGCGTTACGAGCGGCAGCTGGCCGAGTACCTGCGTGGGCGTTTCGCCGGCCGGCGTGACGGGTGGCTCCAGGCCGACGTGATCGCCGCCGCCGTGGTCGCGGCCCACAACAACGCGCTGCGGTCCTGGCTGCGCTCCGCCGGCCAGGGCGACGCGAGCGCCGAGGTGGACCACGCGCTGGGATATGTGCAGTCGGCCTTCGGCACCGGTCCCGCCCCGCGCCCGGACGGCGACGAACAGGCCGAGGACGTGGTGGTCGTGGTGTCCCGACGCGGTGCGCCGCTGTGGCGGGTCGTCCAGGAGATCGAGACGGCGCTCGGCCCTGGCACATGATCTGCAAGCTCGGCCCGGCCACATGATCCGCGCGCTCGACCCCTTCACATAATTCAGGGTACGCAGTGCCTTTACGGGTGGCACTGAGTGCCATACGCTGAGGCCGTGCACGGTGGCACGGTGAACCGGGCATGTGCGTGCTCGGGTGACCCGCGCACGTGGGATTCCGGCCGAGCGCAGGGAGTTGACCAGCGTGTACCACCACTCAGGAAGCGTTGCTCGCCAGACCGTCGGTTCCGGTGCCGGCGTACTCGACCCCGCGGCCCCCGACAGGGACGCCATCGTCTTCCAGCGCTGCACCTGGTGCGGTACCGCGATGTACCACCGGCTGCTGTGTCCGGTCTGCCAGGGCAGTGACCTGCGGACCGAGCGCAGCGAGGGGGTGGGGACCGTCCGGCATTCCACGGTGGTCCACCGCAACACCCCCGCGGCGCGCAATGTGTCCCTCATAGAGATGGCCGAGGGGTTCGTCGTGCGTGGCCGGGTCATCGGCCCGCCGATCGGCATTCACAGCGGGGACCGGGTGCGGTTGTCCACGGCGAAGGACCCGGTCCGCAGCGAGCCGGTGTTCCAGCTGATCGACGAGCCCTACCGCGCCTGGACCTGACCCGCTCCCCCGACTCCCGCGCACCGGGGCCGGCCCGGGGGCTGCCGACGGTTCTCCTCGCCCGCCCCACCGCGCATGCGACCCGTCGCTCGCGCTGTCATCTCCCGCTGTGCCCAACCTAGTTCGCCGCTGAGGCAAGCGCTCTTCTCTGCCGCCACAGGCAACGCACAAGAACCACCTTCCGTCCTTCCCAGGTGAGGGGCCCGGGGCCGTCCCGGTGCGAACGGAAGGAGGGGCACGTGATTCGTGCCCGGCGAATATGGGTCACCGCGTTGACGGTGCTCACGATGGCGGGGTCGTCGCCAGGGTGGGCTCAGGCCCAACCGGCGTCCGAGGCAAGGCCGTCGGCGAACTCGACCGACGCCGCCGGTGGTGAGGGCCTGCCGGACGACTGGACCATCACCGGTGACGGGTCCGCGCGCAAGCTGGTGTGGCGGTCCGACGACCGGGTGCCGATGGGCGACGCCCGGGTCGAGTTCTACGCCGGTGACCGACTGCTCGGCCGTCCGGCGCCGGCGAGGGACGGGCGTACGTTCCGGCTCGGCCTCGACGGGGTCCGGCTGGACTCCGTGCAGGACCTCGAAGTACGGGCCGCGGGCCGCCGTTTGGACGCGCCCGACCCGACCGCCGGCAACGCCCGCGCGGCGGTGACCGTCCCGCCGCGACTGCCGGTGAACCAGGTCGACCCCGGCAAACCGGGCGCGTACCGGACCGTCACGGGTGAGTACGACCTCGACCCGGTCCGGCTTCCCGGATATGCCGAGCCGGTCGAGATGCGGGCCGTGGTGGTGGCGCCCAAGGGTGCCGACGGCCGCCGTCCGCTCGCCCTGTTCCTGCACGGCCGCCACTCCACCTGCTACACACCGCAGGGCGACATCAGCGGCGACTGGCCCTGCGCCGCCGGCGCCGAGCCGGTGCCGAGTCACCGGGGCTATCTGCGCGACCAGCGGCTCCTGGCCTCCCAGGGCTATGTGACCGTGTCGATCTCCGCCAACGGCATCAACGGCCAGGACTGGAGCTCCGAGGACGGCGGCGCGCAGGCCCGTTCCTCGCTCGTACGGCAGCATCTCGCCCGCTGGGCCGACTGGTCCGCCCACCCGGCCTCGGCCCCCGCGGCCGTACGGCAGACGCCCAGGACCGATCTGTCACGTGTCCTGCTCGTCGGGCACTCGCGGGGCGGTGAGGGCGTCAACCGGGCGGCGATGGACAGCCTTTACCCGCCGCCCGCGAACCAGGACGGCTATCGCGGACCGGTGCGCTGGCACATCCGCGGCACCGTGCTCATCGGACCGACGATCTTCGGCCAGAACCCGGTCCCGGACGTACCGTCGATGACGATCCTGCCGGGCTGTGACGGGGACGTCTCCGACCTGCAGGGCGAGGTGTACGTCGACGGTACCCGCCGGGTCAGCCGCGGTACCGCGCTGCACAGCGCGGTGTACATGGTGGGCGCCAACCACAACTACTTCAACAGCGAGTGGACGCCGGGCCAGGCCGAGGCGCCCGCCGACGACGACTTCTGGAGCGACCAGGAGCAGCCCGACCCGGTCTGCGCCCCCGGCACCCGCACCCGGCTGACGGCCGACCAGCAGCACAAGGCGGGCGCCACCTACATCGCCGCGGCGGCGCGGCTGTTCGTCGCCAAGGACGACCGGGTCCGCCCGCTGCTCGACGGCTCGGGCCGCCGCGCACCCTCCGCCGGCCCCGCGCACGTCCTCACCCATGCGGTGGGCGCGCGGCGCGGCGCGGGATTCCTGCCGGACGGCAAGGTCACGGTGAGCGGAGGAGGCGGCCGGCTGTGCTCGGCCGTGCATCCCACGGCGGCCACCGCGTGCCTGTCGTCGGAGACGGCCGGCGGCTCCCCGCACTTCGCGCGGTGGGAGACCGACCGCGAGCCCGGCCGCAGCGCGGCCGCGCTGCGCTGGTCCGCGGCGGGGTCGGCCGTGCGGGTACGTCCCGAGCGGCCGCTGTCCCTGACGGGTGCAAAGGCGTTGGCGCTGCGCGTGATCGTGCCGCCGAACACCACCGGGACACAGCTGGACGTCTCGGTCACCGACAAGGCCGGCCGGCACCGGACCCTCGGCCGGGTCAAGGTCGACGGGCTGCCGGGGTCGGACCGGACGGCGTCGTACTGGGCGCGCGAGGTACGGGTGCCGATCGGCGCCGATGACGCGGCGGCGCTCGACCTGCGGCACGTCAAGTCACTGGAGCTGACGCCGCGTACGCGGTCCGGGCGGGCCTGGCTGATGGACGCCTGGGGTTGGCAGCCGGGGACGCCGGAAGTGCGGGAGGCTGCGTTGCCCCGGGTCGACGTCGGACGGCTGACCGTCAAGGAAGGGAACTCGGGCGAGCGGTCGTACTCCGTACCGGTGCAGGTGTCGGGGCGCGGCAGCGGGCAGGTACGGCTGTTCGTCGCCGACCCGGTCACGGGCAAGTCCACGGACCGGCTGGTGACGGTGCGGCCCGGTGCGCAGGACATCGACGTACCGGTGAAGGTCCGCGGCAACACCCGCTACGGCTACGACCTCCCGCACAACGTCTTCGTCAAGGCGGTCCGCATGGCCGTAGTCGGTTCGCACCTGGGCGGGGTGACCGCGGAGAACGACGACCCGTTGCCCACGATCGGGGTGAAGCCGGTCGCGGACCGGGTGACCGAGGGGAAGCCGTTGAAGTGGCGGGTGACTCTCTCCGCAGTGGCCGATGTGGAGGTGGGCGGCGTGTTCGCCCTGGTGCCGGTCCTCGACGGTGCGGCGCTGTCCACCAAGGACGTCGATCCCGAGTGGCTCGAGGGGACGTCCGGTGCCTCGCCAAATCCGGAGCGCCCGCTGTCCGAGGTGGACGACCTCGGATTGTGGGTGTCCGTCCCGGCGGGCGCCACGAGCACGGAGCTGACGGTGCCCACGGTGAAGGACAGGGTGGCCGAACAGGCTGAGTCCGTGCGCTTCCGGTTGGCCGACGACGAGGGCGAACCGGTACCCGGTGCGCCGGTGGTGAAGGGCACGGTGGTGGACGCGTCCTGACGCGACGCAGCTGACGCCCTTGAGGGCGACGCATCTCGCGGGCGGGCTTCCGGATGCCCGCCCGCTGGGGCGCGTACGGCGATTCAGCCGCTCAACATGGTGTGCGTCCCGAAGCGCTGCTGCCACCCGCTGGGCGCGCCACCACCGGCGATCAGCCGGCCGGCGTCAGCGTCACGCGAATGCCGACGGTGCCCTTCACGCCTCGGCGCAGTCGGCTGCCGAAGAGGGTGAGGCGGCCGGTGATGCCGTACTTGCGGGCGATGAGCCGGCGGTAGCGGGCGCTGGTGGCCTCGTCGCAGATCTCGGCGGTGGCGGGGACCTGGTCGCCGGTCGGCCTGCCGCGCAGGTCGCAGGGGCCGACGAGGACGTCGGCCCTCGCGCGGATGCGCTTGACCTTCCACGAGTCGGCCACGGTCCAGACGCCCAGGGCGTCTCCGTCGCGGACCACCCAGACCGGCGTGGCGACACCGGTGCCGTTCTTGCGGTAGCTGGTGATGAGCAGGTACTGGCCCGTGCCGAGCGTCTCGAGCGACGTATCGTCCATGGCCGGAAGTGTAGGCAGGGCGGGTGCGGGCGGCGCAGGTGGGGACGCCGGTCGGGGCGCCCCCACCGTGCGGCTCAGCCGAGGGCGGCCGCCATGCGCCGTACGCCCTCCGTGATCAGCTCGGGTGATGTCGCCAGGTTCAGCCGTACGTGGCCCGTTCCGCCGGTGCCGAAGGGGATGCCGGAGGTGAGCGCGACCCGGCCGCGCCGCAGGAAGACGTCCGCCGGGTCGTCGCCCAGGCCGAGGGCGCGGCAGTCGAGCCAGGCGAGGTAGGTGGCTTCGCCCGGGCGGTGGGTGATCGCGGGGAGGTGCTCGGTCAGGAGGTCCACGAGCAGGCGCCGGTTGTCGTCGAGGCCCGTCAGCAGGGCGTCGAGCCAGTCGGTGCCGTCACGCAGGGCGGCGCTGTGGGCGATGATGCCGAGGTGGCTGGGACCGTGGCTGACCTCTTCCGGCAGCAGGGCCAGGTCGGCGGTGGCCGCGGGTCCGGCGATGGCGAGGGCCGCCTTGAGTCCGGCCAGGTTCCACGCCTTGGACGCGGACATCAGCGACAGCCCGTTCTCGGCGCCGGGGACGCGCAGATACGGCACGAAGTCGACGCCGCCCGCGGTGAGCGGGGCGTGGATCTCGTCGGCGACGACACGCACGCCGTGGCGGTCGGCGAGTGCGGCCACGGCGGCCAGCTCGTCGGCGGTGTGCACGGTGCCGGTCGGGTTGTGGGGGCTGCACAGCAGGAAGGCGGCGCGTCGGCCGTCCGTGGTCGCCCGCCGGAAGGTCTCGTCGAGGGTGTCGAGGTCGATACGCAGGTCGGCGCCGAGCGGGGCCTCGATCACCTGGCGATCCATGTGCTCGACGAACATGTAGAACGGCGGGTACACGGGTGAGTTCACCACGACCGGATCGCCCGGTCCGGTGACCAGTTTGAGCATTTCGACCACCCCGAGCATCACGTCGGGCACGATCGCCGTTCGCTCCACGGCCGGTTCCCAGCCCCACCGCTTCTCCGCGAAACCGGCGAGCGCCTCGGCGTAGCCGGTGCCCGCGGGATATCCGGTGTCGCCGAGCGCGAGGGCGTCGGCGAGCGCGCGCATGATGGGCTCGGCCAGCGGTACGTCCATCTCGGCCACCCACAGGGGCAGGACGTCCTCGGGGTAGGCGCGCCACTTCATGCTTGTACGACATCGGAGCCGGTCGAGACTCAGTGCGCGAAGCGGATTCGGTTCACCGGTCGTTTCGTGCGGGATCCTGGTCATGAGGCTCAAGATAGGGGGATGTGCGCCGGCCGGGAACGATGGGGACGGGCAGTGGCCGGGTGACGGTCGGTGAATTCCTGAATCCGCTGCTGGTCGGGGCGTCGGCGCAAGAACGATCAGTCGTGCGGTGAACACGCGCGTACCGGGCCGCGTATGGAGTGAGGGTGCTCAACCACGGGAGGGCCCCGCGGCGTTGACGCCGCGCTGTACTGGTTCGGGAGCCACGCATGAGGCACGCACGACGACGTCTCGTCCGGCGAGTGACACGGCTGGCGGCGGTCGGCGGACTCCTCCTCGGAGGAACAATGGTCACACGCGCCGTGGCGAGCGAACCTCCGGACGCCTCGGCCGTCCCGCGTACCTACGCCGCGTCGGCCGGTGACTCCGGCAGCGAGCTGGTCTCACGTCTGGGCACGTCCCGTACGGCGGGCAGCTGGATCGGTGCCGACGGGAAGGCCGTCGTCGCGGTCACCGACGAGGGCGCGGCCGCCGAGGTACGCAAGGCGGGCGCCGAGGCGAAGATGGTCGACCACAGCATGGACGAGATGAAGTCGGCGACGTCGACGCTGCGTTCGGCGCCCCGGGTGGCCGGTACGGCGTGGGTCATGGACTACCGCTCCAACGAGGTGGTCGTACGGGGCGACAGCACCGTCACCGCGGCCGACTGGTCCCGGATGACGGACCTCGCGGCGGACATGGGCGGCTTCGTCCGTATGGAGCGCACCGAGGGCACGTTCACGACGCGCCTCAACGGCGCGCTGCCGCTGTTGTCGACCGCCGGGCGCTGTTCGGCCGGCTTCAACGTCACCGACGGTCGGCGCGACTTCATCCTCACCGCCGGGCACTGCGGTCCGAACGGGTCGGTGTGGTTCTCCGACAACCGGGGTCGGCAGCAGATCGGGCAGACGATCCAGCAGAGCTTTCCCGGCGGCGACTTCTCGCTGGTCCAGTACGCGAACGGGGATGCCGGTGCCGGGGCCGACGTCGTGTCCATCGGCAAGGGCAAGGGGGTGCGGATCACCGGCGTGGCCGATCCGGCCGTCGGCCAGAAGGTGTTCCGAAGTGGCAGCACGAGCGGGCTGCGTGACGGCGAGGTGACGGCGCTCAACGCCACGGTCAACTACCCCGAGGGCACGGTCACGGGGCTGATCGAGACGAATGTGTGCGCCGAACCCGGTGACAGTGGTGGTCCGATGTTCTCCGAAGGGGTCGCGCTGGGTGTGACGTCGGGTGGCAGCGGCGACTGCAACGCGGGCGGCACGACGTTCTTCCAGCCGGTGACCAAGGCGCTGGCCGCGCTCGACATGAAGCTCATCGTGGCCGCGCAGAACGGCTCCGGCCAGGGCGCCGCGCCTGCCCCGTCGCAGGACGCGGGCGCGCCGGGTGACGCGTCGCCCGGTTCGTCGGCGCCGGTGGCCGGCGAGGCCGCCGTGACACTGCTGTCCCGGCTCGCGGACCCGAAGAACGTCGGTCCCGGTCTGCTGGTCATCGCGGGCAGTCTGGTCGCCCTGGCGGCGACCCGGTTCATCCGCGCCGAGCAGGACCGCAAGGCGTACCAGCGGTACTACTCGGCGACCTGGGGGTGAGGGTCCCGTCACCCGAGGGTGAGCAGCACGGTTGCCACCGCCGCGCCGGCCAGCCCGATCACGCGCCGTGCGGTGAGGGGCTCGCGCAGGAGCGCGAACCCGAGGACGCCGGACAACGCCGGGTAGAGCGAGGCGGGGACCACGGCGATGGCCGGCAACTGCCGCTGGGCGGCGAGCAGGTAGAGGACGAGCCCGAGTGCCGCTCCGGCGCCCGACCAGCGGCGTCGCGCCGAACTTCCGGCTCGGCAACAGCAGCTCGCGGCCGAGCCGGAATCCACCGGCAGCAGCACGAGTACGGCGGCGACGCGGCACTGGCGAGCAGTCCGTCGGTCACACGGCCGGCGGCCCTTGTGCCGGGCCGGCGGCTCCCCGGCCCTCCGGGCCCGGGGTGTTGTGCACCGCAGCGCCGGTCGACACTCCGCCGGCCGTTTCTGTGCCCGGCCGCGCGCGGCCGCCTTGCCGCCGGCCCCCGCCGTCGTCCCCGACGAGCCGGAGCGCGGGCACGGTGACGAGGAAGCCGGTCCGTGCGGGTGCTGCTGCCCGGTCGCCGAGCAGCAGCACCCGCACAGGACGGACAACACGACGGAGGTGACGGCGCTCACGGGGACGACGGTGTTCATGGCGCCCCGGCTCAGGCCGCGGTCGAGGAAGTGCATCGCCGCCGCGCTGCCGACGCCGGACAGGACAGGGCGCCCCACGCCGGATCCGTGAAGATCACGTCACCGGCGGGGGACGAGGAGTGCGGCCGTGGTGGCGAGGAGCAGACCGCCGAACCGGCCGATCAGGGTGATGGCGGCGAAGTGTGCGCGCCGGGAGAGCATGCGCCGGCGAAGTCGACGATGCCGTAACAGACGGCCGAGGTCAGTGCGAGAAGGGCACCCAGTGGATCAGGGGTGCCCGCGCGGGGTGTTCCGATGCGTGGCGAGACGGGCCGAGGAGGATGCTCGGGCCTGCGCCGAGGCGAGTGTTCAGGCCGCCTTCACCGGCTGCAGGGCCGCTGCGGCCCACTCCAGGACGAGGCGTTGGTATTCCTCGCGCTGCTCGACGCTCAGTGTCCCGCCCGACCGGCGCCACAGCGCCCGGATCTCCTCGTTGACCTCGTCAGCCGATCGATCGGAGGCGATTTCAACAGTGGTGGACATGCTGTGAAGCATACGGCGCCGAAGGTGAAGGCCATGTGAGTGAGAACGTACAAACACAGACAAAACGGACAGTGTTGCTGATCACGTCCATCTGTCCCCGCAGATCGCGGAGTTCAGGCTTCCGTCGCCCCCAGCACCAGCACCTGGATCGCCAGAACGGCGGCGCCACGGGCCCAGTCGTGAAAATCGGACACCTTGGTCTCGAGGTCGATCGGCGCGGCCAGCGGATGCCGCTGGGCACGGATGGTCTCCGTCACGGTCTTGCCGGCGACGTCCATGAGGCCCACCCCCTCTCCGGCGAGAAGGATCTTCTGCGGCAGCACGAAGTTGGCGATCTGTGCGACCAGGGTGCCCAGGGCGCGGGCAGCCTCCTCGATGACCCGGGCGGGCATCGGCTCGCCCGCCGCGGCACCGACCAGGATCTCCTCGTAGGTGCGGTCGCGGCCGGTGGCGGCCTGGACCTGGTAGCGGATGCTGGGGATGGTCAGCAGGGAGACAGCGCTGCCGCGCGCCCCCTCGGGGGTCAGCGGACCGTTGGGATGGACGATCCAGTGGCGGCCGAAGCCGCGGTCCTCCTCGGCATAGGGCACCCGCTTGCCGCCGAGGACCAGCCCGTAGCCGATGCCGGCGCCGATGGTGAGGACGACGAAACGGTCGAGGCCCCGGCCGGCGCCGAACCACGTCTCCGCCTCGACGAGGGCGGCGACGTCGTTCTCCACGACGACCGGCAGCCCCGTGCGCTCCCCGACCAGTTCGGCGAGCGGCACGCCACGCCAGTCAAGGAACGGTGACTCCCCGACCACGGCCCGGTCCTCGACGAAGCCGCCCACGCCGATGCCGATGCCGGCGAGCCGTGGGTGGTCGCCGGCCAGCGCGTCGGTCATCTCCCCCAGCAGGTTCACCACCGCGGCCGGTTCACGGGTGACCAGGGGGCGGTCGTAACGGGCGACGATCTCGCTCCTGAGGGTGGTCAGGACGCCGTAGACCATGTCATCGGTGATCTTGAAGCCGAGAAAGGAGAGGGATTCGGCGACGACGTCCAGCGGCTGCGACGGGCGCCCCTGACGCACCTCCGCGGGGCCGCCCGCCTCGGGCACCTCGACGAGGAGGCCCGACTCGATCAGCGGTTTGGTGAGCCGGGTGAGGCTGCCCGCGGACAGGTCGAGTCGCCGGGCGAGTTCGGTGCGCGACAGGGGCCCGCCGACGAGCACCTCGATCGCGACCGAGCGTTCACCGGGACTGAGAGGGGGCCAGCTGGCGGCTACTGGGGTCATGGTCGTCAGGCTCCCACATGATCTTGTTTCTGATTTTTACTCTCTGATTTTTTTCTCTGCAAAACCAACCAGGCCATTCTAGAGCGGTTGACCCGGCTTGAAGAAGATGTTTGCGTACCCCTTGACGGCTGAATTCTTCCGCGACAAAAGTAAGTGGCGCCGAGGACGAGCCGCAGACGAGGGAGTCTCCTGATGACCATCGCCTCCAGCAGCCCACCTTCGCGCCTGCCGCTGGGTGGCGCCGAGGGAGCAGGGACCAAGTCGAGGACGCGGCGGGCGCGCTCCCGCGAGAACGAGGGGGACGGGCGGCTCGCCGCGGTGTTCATCGCCCCGGCGATGCTGGGTTTCCTGGTCTTCCTGCTCTGGCCGACGCTGCGCGGCATCTACCTGAGCTTCACCCGCTTCAACCTGCTCACGCCGGCGGAGTGGGTGGGCCTGGACAACTACGTGCGAATGGTCCACGACCCGATCTTCTGGGAGTCGCTCGCGGTCACCGTCGAGTACGTGGTCATCAACATCGGCGTCCAGACGGTGTCGGCACTCGCCATCGCCGTGCTGCTGCAGCGGCTGACCCAGTCGGCGGTCTTGCGCGGGGTCGTACTCACGCCGTATCTGATGTCGAACGTCGTGGCGGGCATCGTCTGGCTCTGGATGCTGGACACCCAGCTGGGCATCGGCAACGAGATCATCGCGGGGATCGGCGCCGACCGCATCCCGTTCCTGGCGGACGAGACCTGGGCGATCCCGACGATCGCCCTGATCAACGTGTGGCGGCACGTCGGGTACACCGCACTGCTGCTGTTCGCGGGCCTGATGGCGATCCCCAATGACATGTACGAGGCCGCGAAGGTCGACGGCGCGAGCGAGTGGCGCATGTTCTGGCGGATCACGATGCCGCTGCTGCGACCGGTCCTGGCGGTCGTTCTGATCATGACGGTGATCGGTTCGTTCCAGGTGTTCGACACGGTCGCCGTGACGACCGCGGGCGGACCGGCGAACGCCACGAACGTCCTGCAGTACTACATCTACGGCGCCGCCTTCGGCCGCTTCCAGTTCGGGTACGCCTCGGCGATGTCGGTGGCCCTGCTGGTCGTGCTGAGCGCGATCACCGTCCTGCAGTACCGGCTCACCCGGGCCGGCCAGAGCGACCTCGGCTGAGGGAAGGGAGACACCGACATGGCTGCCGTGGCAGACACCACGACCGTACGGCGCGTCAGGCGCAGGCCCTCCTTCGGGCGGGCCATGGCCTGGGCGATGATGGCCGCCGTCGTGCTCATCACGCTGTTGCCGTTCTACTGGATCCTGCGCACCGCGCTGTCCTCGAACACCGCGCTCGCCGCCCATCCCGGCGATCTGCTGCCCGTGGATCCGACGACCGGAGGCTTCGAGCGTGCGCTCGGTCTGCAGTCGGCCGAGGAGGCGATCGCTCAGGGCGGTTCGGGCGGCGGGCTCAAGTTCTGGCGCTATCTGATCAATTCGGTGATCGTCTCGACCCTGATCACCGTCTGCCAGATCTTCTTCTCCGCCATGGCGGCGTACGCCTTCGCGCGATTGCGCTGGCGCGGGAGGGAGAAGGTGTTCGGGCTGTTCCTGGCGGGGCTGATGGTGCCGGCGATCTTCACCCTGCTCCCCAACTTCGTGCTGATCAAGCAACTCGGCCTGGTGGACAACCTGTTGGGGGTGGCCCTGCCGACGATGTTCATGACGCCGTTCGCGGTGTTCTTCCTGCGGCAGTTCTTCATGAACGTGCCGCGGGAGGTGGAGGAGGCCGCCCTGCTGGACGGGGCCGGGAAGATCCGGATCTTCTTCCGGGTGATGCTGCCGATGGCGTCCACGCCGATCCTCACGCTGGGCCTGCTGACGTACATCACCGCCTGGAACGACTACTTCTGGCCGTTGATGGTGTCCTACAGCGACAGCTCGCGCGTGCTCACCGTCGCGCTGGCCATCTTCCGGGCACAGACCCCGCAGACGGGCTACGACTGGTCCGGCCTCATGGCGGCCACGCTGATCGCCGCCCTTCCGATGCTCGTGCTGTTCGGCTGCTTCGCACGGCGCATCGTCAGCTCCATCAGCTTCACCGGCGTCAAGTAAGGGGACGGGAATGCGAGTTCGGATGCGTACGATCCTGGCCTTGACCGGGGCGATGGCGCTGTCCCTGGCCACCGGCTGCGCGCAGGGCGGCGCGGCCGGGGCGGGCGGGAACACGGTGACGTACTGGCTGTGGGACGCCAACCAGCTGCCCGCGTACCAGGCCTGTGCGAAGGGGTTCGAGAAGCAGAATCCGGGCGTGAACGTGAAGATCACGCAGATGGGCTGGGCCGACTACTGGACCAAGCTCACCGCGAGCTTCATCGCGGGCACCGAGCCGGACGTCTTCACCGACCACATCCAGAAGTTCGGGCAGTTCGCCGACCTGAACGTGCTCGAACCGCTGGACGATTTGGGCATCGACGACTCCGCCTACCAGGCGGGGCTGGCCGCCAACTGGAAGGGCCAGGACGGCCATCGCTACGGCGCGCCCAAGGACTGGGACACCGTCGCCCTCTTCTACAACAAGAGGATGGTCGAGGAGGCAGGGCTCACGGCCGACGGGCTCGGCGGCCTGTCCTGGAACCCGGAGGACGGCGGCACCTTCGAGAAGACCATCGCGCATCTGACCGTCGACAAGAACGGCAAGCGCGGCGACGAGAAGGGCTTCGACAAGAACAACGTCAAGGTGTACGGGATGGCCACCGGCGGCGCGGGCGACGCCGACGGGCAGACCACCTGGAGCCCGTTCGTCGCCTCGGCGGGCTGGCACTACACGGACCGGGCGCGCTGGGGCAGCAAGTACCAGTACGACAGCAAGACCTTCCAGTCGGTGGTCGACTGGTACTTCGGCCTGGCGAAGAAGGGCTACCTCGCGCCCTTCACCGACTACACCGACGGCGCCAACCCGGCCAACGCCCAGGTCGCCTCCGGCAAGGCGGCGACCTCCTTGGACGGCGCCTGGATGATCTCCACCTACTACGGCACCAAGGGTCTCGACGTCGGCACCGCACCCACGCCGACCGGCCCGACCGGCAAGCGGGCCACCATGATGAACGGCCTCGCCGACTCCGTCACCAAGAACGCCCGCAACAAGGAGGGCGCGAAGAAGTGGGTGCGGTATCTCGCCTCGAACGAGTGCCAGAAGGCCGTCGGCGGCTACGGCATCGTCTTCCCCGCGACCCCTGACGGCACCGACGCGGCCGTGGCCGCGTACGAGAAGAAGGGCATCGACGTGTCCGCGTTCACCGAACCGGTCACCGACAGGAAGAACTCCACCACCTTCTCCTTCCCGATCACCGACTACGCGGCGGACGTGTACTCCCTGATGCGCCCCGCGATGCAGGACGTCTACGCCAATGACGCCCCGGCGAGCGGCCTGACCAGGACCAACGACCAGATCAACCTCATCCTCGGCCAGTGAAAGGCACACACTCCATGACGTTCTCCCTCGGCATCGTCGGCGCCGGCCAGTTCTCCGGCCAGTTCGCCACGCTGTTCCAGGCCCACCCCGGTGTCAGCGACGTGTACGTCACCGATCTGCTGCCCGAGCGGGCCGAGCAGCTCGCCGACGCACAGGGACTGGCCGGCACCTTCCCCTCGTACGAGGCGATGCTGGAGTCGGCGGCCGTCGACGCGGTCGCCATCTTCACCCAGCGCTGGACCCATGGGCCGCTGGTGCTCCAGGGTCTGAACGCCGGCAAGCACGTCTACTCCGCGGTCCCCATGGCGATCACCACGGAGGAGATCGCGGCGATCATCGACGCGGTCAAGGCGACCGGCCTGACCTACATGATGGGCGAGACCAGCGAGTACAACCCGGCGACCGTGCACGCGCGCAACCAGATCGCCGAGGGCGCCTTCGGTCGGCTGTTCTACGCCGAGGGCGACTACGTCCACGACATGGACCTGGGGTTCTACGAGGCGTACCAGTACAGCGGCGGCGAGAACTGGAAGGCGACCGCCTCCTATCCCCCGCTGCTGTACCCGACGCACGCGGTGGGCGGTGTGCTGGGGGCCTGGCGGACGCACGCGGTGAGCGTGTCGGCGATCGGGGTCGTGGACGACCGGGGTGACGGGGTCTTCGACAAGAGCGTCAGCCAGTTCGGCAACGACGTGTCCAACGCGACCGCGCTGTTCGAGGTCGCGGGCGGCGGCTCGTTCCGTACGAACGAGTTCCGGCGGGTCGGCTACCCGTCGCACATACGGGAGTCGCGGTTCCGGTTCTTCGGCACCGAGGCGAGCATGGAGCAGCTCGCCACCGTCGCCCTCTGGCAGGACAAAAAGGGCGTCAAGGACATCAGTGAGCTGTTGGAGCCCAAGCCCACCATGTCCCCCGACGACCCGTCGCTCCAGCACATCGCGCCGGAGCTGCGGGCGGCCTTCACCTCGGGGTCGGCGCCGGTGCACGACCGCGCGCGGCTGCCGCGGGCCTTCGACCATCTGCACAACGGCCACGAGGGCAGCCACCACTTCCTGGTGGACGACTTCGTGACCGCGGTCAACACCCGCACCCTGCCGTCCGTGAACGCGTGGGTGGCCGCCCGCTACACCCTGCCGGGCATCGTCGCGCACGAGTCCGCGCGACAGGGCGGGGCCAGGCTGGAGATCCCGGACTTCGGGGACGCGCCGGAGGCGTGACGTTTCTCCCCGTTCTCGCGAGCCGGGTGCCTGCGTGTGTCAGGTGCCCGGCTTGCGGCCGTACACGTAGACGTCGTCGCCGTTCTTCAGCAGCGACCAGTACTTCTTCGCGTCGGTCTTGGTCATGTTGACGCAACCGTGCGAGCCGGGCGGGTTCCACATGCTGACGCCGACCGAGTGGAAGGCCTGGCCGCCGTCGAAGAACTGGGCGTAGGGCATCGGCACGTCGTAGATGGTCGACACATGGTCGATGTTCCGCCAGTAGATCTTCTTCAGGCCGGTGCGCGTCTCGTAGCCGTTACGGCCGGTGCGGACCGGCACCGGGCCGTACACCAGCTTCTTCCCGTCCTGGATCCAGCTCAGCTGGAGCGTGAGGTTCACGCAGGCGATGCGGCCCTTGTTGACGGGGCACTTGCCGTCCTTGTTGGGGTTTTTGCCGACGGCCTTCTGCTTGTTCATCAGGTCCATCACGCCCCATGTGACGGGACCCGCGTAGCCGGCGTTCGGGGTGATGCCGTGCTTGGTCTGGAAGGCCTGGATGGCCTTGCAGTCGGCGCTGGACTGCTTGCCGTCGACCGGCCGGCCGAGGAACTTCTCCACCTTCTTCTGATACGGGCCGGCCTGCGTGGTGCAGCTCGGAGCCGCCTGCGCCGGTGCGGCGCCGAGCGTCAGCGCGAGCGGTGCGACGAGTCCTGTGGTGATGCCGAGTGCGACGGCACGCCGTCTGCGTATGTCCCCCATGGCCGGGCCTCTCCCTTGGGTGTTCCTGTGGACTTCTGCCAGGTAGACCGCTGTACGGGGGCTTCGGTTGTGGCGCGCGCCGGGCTGTGACCGAACGGTGAAATTTCGCCAGGCCTGAATGTGACCTATGTGTCCTGGGTCACTCTCTGGGTGGGGAGTTTCAGGCGTCGTCCGGGCGGCGCACCGCTGCCCGGAACCCGGTGTTGACCGCGGTGAGGCCGCCGTCGACGGTGAGGGTGGCGCCGGTGATCCAGGCGGCGTCGCGGGACGCCAGGAAGGCGACCGCGGCAGCGATGTCCTCGGGCTCGCCGACCCGGCCCAGCGGGTACAGCGGGCGGATCGCCTCGAGTTCCGCCTCCCGTCCCTCCCACGCCGAGGTCCGCACCGTGCCCGGCGTCACCAGGTTGACGCGGACCGAGCGGGCGGCGGCGTGCCCGGCGAGGGTGCGGGTGAGGGAGCCGAGTCCGGCCTTGGCGGCGCTGTAGGCGTGGTTGCCGAAGTCCTGCAGGCCGTTGACGGAGCCGATGTTCACGATGGCTCCGCGGCCGGTGGCGGCCAGGTGCGGGAGTGCGGCACGGCAGCAGCGGTACGTGCCGGTGAGGGTGACGTCGAGGTCGCGGGCCCACGCCTCGTCCGGACCGTCCTCGAAGAGCGCGGTGTCGGGCGAGCAGTGGGCTGCGCTGTTGACCAGGACGTCGAGCGAGCCGAAGGCGTCGACGGCGTTGGCGACGGCCGCCTCGACGGACGCGGGGTCGGCGACGTCGCATGCCGACGCCTCCGCCGCGAGCCCCTGCCCCCGCAGCCTCGCCGCGGCCCGCTCGGCCTCGGGCCCGTCCACGTCGGTGACGAGCACGCGGGCCCCCTCCTCGGCGAACCGGCGGGCGGTCGCCGCGCCGATGCCGCGGGCAGCGCCGGTGATCAGAACTCCGTGACCTGCAAAGCGCGTGGTGTCCGTCATGACCCGAACCGTAGTGCCGGAAGGATCATCCGGGCAGATAGCGTGCGTCCATGTCCGCGTTCATGCAACAACTCCCCGCACTCATAGGCGTCGTGATCGGCGCGCTCGGCTCGTACATGGCGGTCGTGCGGGGCGACCGGATGCGGTTCCGGCGGGAGCAGACGGCGCGTTGGGAGGAGCGGCGGCTCACGGTGTACGCCGAGTACGCGCAGTCGGTGAAGAAGACGGTCACGGTGACGTACCGGGTCGCGGCGCGGGCGGGCGTCGATCCGTACCCGGATCCCCTGAGCCTCGAGGAGGCCCAGCCGCTGCTGGCCGAGGCGAGCATCCGCCGGGACCCCTCGGGTGAGGCGCTGATCATGCTGGGCAGCGCCGCGGTGGTGGAGAAGGCACGGGACTGGGTCGTGGCGGCGATGGAGATGGAACGGTTCGTGCGGGAGGGCCGGGACGACCGTACGGCCTGGCAGGCGCTGCTGGAGCGGCAGCGCGCCGGCCGCGAGGGCTACTACGCGGCCGTACGCGACGATCTGGGCCTGCCGCCGGGCCACTCGGCGCGCTGGCCGCTCCCGGTCATGGACCCGCCGCCCCCTCAGCGGTAGCCGGTCGTGTCCGCAGGCTTGCCCGCGTCCTGGACCTCCACGAGGTACCGCCAGGCGTCGGGGCGGCTGCCGTCGAGATCGGTGAAGCCGTACACCGGCGCGAGCTGTCCGCTGGAGAGGGACTCGCCGTTCCAGCGGGCCACGTCGGGGTCGGCGGCGAGGGCGGCGACGGCGCGGCCCACGTAGCGCGGGGTCTCGGAGATGGCGAAGTGCTCGACGCGTTCGAGGGCGTCGCGCCAGTTGTCCTCGCGCACCTCGAACGCGTCGAGCATCATCTCCGAGCGCAGCCAGCCCGGGGTGAGCGCGACCGCGGTGGCGCCGCGCGGTCCGAGTTCGTGGCCGAGGGAGAAGGCCATGCGCAGGACGGACGACTTGGCGAGGTCGTAGAAGAAGGAGTTCCGGTAGTTGGCGCCGTTGTACTCGGCCGTGCCGTCGGTCATCTCGACGACCAGTCCGCCGGGATGGCGCAGGAGCAGGGGCAGGGCGTGGTGGCTGGTGATCGCGTGCGTCTCGACCCCGAGCCGGAGCAGCCTGAGGCCGTTGTCGAGGTCGTGCTCCCAGACGGGGCTGTCCCAGGCGAAGAGCTTCTCGCCGCCCCAGACGTCGTTGACGAGGACGTCGAGGCGGCCCTGTTCGTCCGCGATGCGGTCCACTAGGACACGGACCTGGGCGGGGTCGAGGTGATCGGTGGGTACGGCGACGCCGTGCCCGCCCGCTTCGGTGACGAGGTCGGCGGTGTCCTCGATCGTCTCGGGGCGGTCGTACTCGGAGCGCCGGGCGCGGGTGCTGCGTCCCGTCACGTAGACGGTGGCGCCGGCCGCCCCTAGCTCCACGGCGATGCCGCGTCCGGCGCCCCGTGTCGCGCCTGCGACGAGTGCGACCTTGTCCTTCAACGGCTGTGACATGTCCGGCCTCCCGACCCTGTGCGCCCGGCCCTGTGCGAGCGGTGTCGTCTTCGAGGGTGCCGGGTAAGCCGGACATCTTCTGTCGTCTTTTGCTGGTCCTGTTCCGGTCTTGCCGTGGGGTCACCCGACCGGGCGCAGGCGCGCGTCGGGCGCGTCAGTGGCCGCGGTCGATCCACTCCTGAAGCTGCGGTGCCTCCGCGCCGATGGTGGTCCCGTCGCCGTGGCCGGTGAGGACCTTGGTCTCGGGCGGGAGGGCGAGCAGGCGGGTGCGGATCGAGTCGATGATCGTCGGGAAGTGGGAGTAGGAACGGCCGGTGGCGCCGGGGCCGCCCTGGAAGAGGGTGTCGCCGGTGAAGACGACGCCCAGCCCGGGGTCGTACAGGCACACCGCGCCCGGCGCGTGTCCCGGGGTGTGCAGGACCGTCAGGTCGACGCCGGGGCCCTCGATGATCTGCCCGTCCACGAGGTGGGAGTCGGGGTCGCGGTCCGGGTAGGTCTGCTTCCACAGGGGCAGGTCGTCGGGGTGGAGCCAGATCGTGGCTCCGGTGCGGTCGGCGAGGGCGGGCGCGGCGCCGATGTGGTCGTTGTGGGCGTGGGTGCACACGATCGCGGTGAGGCGCCGGCCGCCGATGGCCTCGACGATGGCGTCGGCGTCGTGGGCGGCGTCGATGACGATCACCTCGTGGTCGTCGCCGACGAGCCACACGTTGTTGTCGACGTCCCAGGTGCCGCCGTCGAGCTTGAACTGGCCCGAGGTGACGAGGCGTTCGATGCGGGCGGTCATCAGAACATCACCACCGAGCGCAGGACGTCGCCGTGGTGCATCCGCTCGAACGCCTTCTCCACCTCGTCGAGTTGGATGGTCTCGGTGACGAACGCGTCCAGGTCCAGACGGCCCTGCAGGTGCAGGTCGATCAGCATCGGGAAGTCGCGGGAGGGCAGGCAGTCGCCGTACCAGGACGACTTCAGGGCTCCGCCGCGGCCGAAGACGTCCAGCAGCGGCAGTTCCAGCTTCATCTCCGGGGTGGGCACGCCGACGAGGACGACCGTGCCGGCGAGGTCTCGGGCGTAGAAGGCCTGCTTGTAGGTCTCCGGGCGGCCGACCGCCTCGATGACGACATCCGCGCCGAACCCACCGGTCAGCTCACGGATCGCCGCCACCGGGTCGGTCTCGCGCGAGTTGACGGTGTGGGTGGCGCCCATCGTGCGGGCCTTGTCGAGCTTGCGGTCGTCGATGTCCACGGCGATGATCTTCGCCGCGCCCGCCAGGTTCGACCCGGCGATCGCGGCGTCCCCGACGCCGCCGCAGCCGATCACCGCGACGGTGTCGCCCCGGCCGACGCTGCCGGTGTTGATCGCGGCGCCGATGCCGGCCATCACACCGCAGCCCAGCAGCCCGGCCACCTGCGGGGTGACCGCCGGGTCGACCTTGGTGCACTGCCCCGAGGCGACCAGAGTTTTCTCGGCGAAGGCTCCGATGCCGAGCGCCGGCGAGAGTTCCCGGCCGTCCGAGGCGAGGGTCATCTTCTGTGTCGCGTTGTGGGTGGCGAAGCAGTACCAGGGCCGGCCGCGCAGACAGGCCCGGCACTGGCCACACACCGCACGCCAGTTGAGGATCACGAAGTCGCCGGGCGCGACGTCCGTGACGCCCTCGCCGACCGACTCCACCACGCCGGCCGCCTCGTGGCCCAGCAGGAAGGGGAAGTCGTCACTGATACCGCCCTGTTTGTAGTGCAGGTCGGTGTGACAGACGCCGCAGGCCTGGACCTGTACGACGGCTTCTCCCGGCCCCGGGTCCGGCACGACGATCGTCTCCACGCGCACGGCTTCGTCCTTGCCCGGTGCGATCACGCCGCGTACTTCCTGCGCCATGGTGCTCCACCCTTCCCTCGGCGGGTCCTCGTCCACTGCCGACCCTAGTCGTGACTGATCGGTAAGGGGGTCCGACAGCCGCCATCCAGCCAGGCAGTCGCCCTTTGCCGGCCTCGAAGCGGCCCTCGCCGATCGGGAGCGGACCGGTCGGACGCCGGTCACCTGAGGAAGTCCCGGACCGCCCGCGCCAGGGCGTCCTCGTCCAGGCCGTCGGCGCCGCCGCCCAGGGGCAGCAGCCGGTGCGGTACGTGGACGAGGGTCTCGGCGACGTGCCGGGCGGACAGGCCGGGCAGGCCGGGCAGGCCGGGCAGGCCGGGCACGACTTCCGCGTGGTCGGCGGCCACAACGGCTGTTCGGAGGCGACCTCGTCGAATCGCTTCCGGCCTGCAGCAGCTCGGGGTGCTCTTCGACGCCGCACCGGACGACTACCGCCAAGCCTTGGAGTCGCTCGGCCTGGGCATCAAACGCCTGCCCCTCCTCTCCGGCACCACCCCGCGCCGGTCGGAGCCGAGGCTGTGACGCCAGGCGTCCGGAACGTCCTCAACGGCAACCTGCCCGACCAGCCCTGGCACTCGCGGTGGCACAGAACTGGCAGGCTCCGCAGGAGAGGGCCGACGTAGCCTGAAGGCTCCGTTCGACTCCGGAGGAGCCCCGTGAGCATCGCAGCGACCGAATCCACCCCGCCCACCTGGCGGTTGCTCCTGGGCTATGTGCGCCCGCACCGGTGGACCCTGCTGGTGGGTGCCGTGCTCTCGCTGGTCACCGGGGCCACGGGGCTGCTCCTGCCGCTGGTGGCAAAGGGGTTGATCGACGACCTGTCCCACGACCGGGCCATCACCGGAGCGTTGGTGATCATGTCCGGGCTGGTCGTGACCAACGCGGCGGTGGGGGCGCTCGGTTCGTATGTGCTGCAGCGCACCGCCGAGTCGGTGGTGCTCGGGGCGCGGCGCACCCTGTCGTCGTATCTGCTCAGACTGCGGATCACCGCCGTGGACCGCAGTGAGCCGGGCGATCTGATGGCCCGCATCACCTCGGACACGACGCTGCTGCGCGAGGTCACGACCGACTCGCTCGTGGGCCTCGGCACCGGAGGGCTCACCCTGGTGGCGACGGTGGCGATGATGGGTGTGGTGGAACCGGTGCTGCTGCTGGTCACCCTCGCTGTGATCCTCGGCGCGGGCACGATCCTCGGCGTGATCGTGCCGCGCATCAACCGGGCCAGCCGGCAGGCGCAGGACGCCGTCGGGGTGATGGGGGCCTCGCTGGAGCGGATCCTCGGCGCCCTGCGCACGGTGAAGGCGTCCGGCGCCGAGCACCGGGAGGAGCGGACGCTGCACGAGGCCGCCGAGGAGTCGTGGCGGCAGAGCGTGCGGGCCGCCAAGTGGTCGGCGGCGGCGGGCAACACGGCCGGACTCGCGATGCAGATCGCGTTCATCACGGTGCTCGCGGTGGGCGGGGCGCGGGTGGCGACCGGGGCGATAGACGTGGGCACACTGGTCGCGTTCCTGCTGTACGTCTTCTATCTGATGTCGCCGATCCAGCAGGTCGTCGGCGCGATCACGCAGTACCAGACCGGCGCGGCGGCGCTCGCCAGGATCCAGGAAGCGCTGCAACTGCCCGCCGAACCGGCCGCCGCGCCCGCCCCGCTGCCCTCCGCCGGTGCGCAACCCGCCGCGCTGGCCTTCGAGGACGTCCGCTTCCGGTACGCCGACGATCTGCCGTACGTCCACCACGGGGTGACGTTCGCCGTGCCCGCGCAGGGCATGACCGCCTTCGTCGGACCGTCGGGTGCGGGCAAGACCACCGTCTTCTCCCTCATAGAGCGGTTCTACGACCCCGAGACCGGGACCATCACCCTCGACGGGCGGGACCTGGCGGACTGGGAACTGCCCCAACTGCGGTCGGCGATCGGCTATGTGGAGCAGGACGCCCCGGTCCTGTCGGGTTCGCTGCGGGACAACCTGCTGCTGGGCAATCCCGACGCGGACGACACCGCCGTCACGCGGGTACTGAAGACGACCCGCCTCGACGGCCTGGTCGCCCGGCTGCCCGGCGGCGTCGACACGCTCGTCGGTCACCGGGGCACCAAGCTGTCCGGCGGCGAACGCCAGCGTGTCGCCATCGCCCGCGCCCTGCTGCGCCGCCCCCGGCTGCTGCTCCTGGACGAGGCCACCTCGCAGCTGGACGCGGTGAACGAGGCGGCGCTGCGCGACACGGTCGCCGATGTGGCCCGTACGACCACGGTTCTGGTCGTCGCACATCGCCTCTCGACGGTGACGATGGCCGACCGGATCGTCGTGATGGACGGGGGCCGGGTGCGCGCGGTGGGCACGCATCGCGAACTCGTGGCGGCCGACCCGCTCTACGCGGAGCTGGCCGCGACGCAGTTCCTGGCGACGGCCGAGTGACGCCAGCCGACCGACCACAGCCGGGCGGCGCCGCGTGACGACGTCCGGGCGGGACCGTGCCCGGCCGGTTCAGCCCTGGAGCCTGCGCAGCCGCTCCGCGTCGCAGGTGCGGGGGCAGGTGCCGCACGCCTCGGCCGGGCGGATCGTGTAGTACATGCAGCACCCGGTGCGCGTGCGCGTCGGGTGCCGGCTCCCGTCGTCGGCCGTGAGGTGACGGAAGTCGGCGCCGTCGGGATACGGGGTCACCGCGGTCGGCAGCAGCCGGGTGGCCGCCTCGACGGCGTCGTCCTCGCGGCCGAGCGTGCGGCCCAGGTACCAGATGCCCGAGACCAGGTCGTCGGCGACCATGCCCCACAGGGCACGTGAGCGGCGGCGCGTGACGGGGCCTATCGCGTCCAGGAGCGTCCCCATGTGGTCGGCGACGGCAGCGCGCAACTCGGCACGCAGGGCCTCCTCATGAGGGACCGTCAGCACGCCCGGCAGCTGGGCCGCGCGGTCGTCGGCCAGGCAGGCGAGGTCGCTCCCCGGTGTAAGGGTGAACTCGGCCGAGCCGAGGTCCAGACGCAGGTCCTCGGGCCGGATCCGCGGCACGCGGCGTTCCAGGTACCAGACGCCGCTCATGAGGAGTGAGACCGACCATGCGTAGTCGTGCAGGGCGCGCGAGGCGGCGACGTCGCGACGCGGAACTGTCCCGTAGCGATCGTGGATTCGGGCCGCCTCCGCCGCGACGAACGCGTCGAGCACAGCCTCGTCCTTCACCAGCTCCGCCGCCGACACTCCCGCTCCTGCCTCGCCGCCACCGGGCTCGGCGATCCGCACGGACAGGACGTCACAGAGATCGGTCAGCCGCGCATAGGCGTCACGGAGCGTACGCGCTACGGCGCCGGCCGGAGGGGTCGTCAGGGCCACGGACATCGGTGCTCCTGTGCGGGTTTCAGCGACAGCTGGATAGGTAAGGCTTACCTTACACTCGCGATCAAGCGGAAACAGCCAGGTGGGGCTCTCCGCGATGCGCGATGACTGATCACCTGCCGCGACCACCGCAGCGATCGCATGGCAGGTTGAGGTCTAAAGCAAGGCTAACCTAAGCTCACGCCTTGTGACTGCGACCAGCAGGGCGCACCCATCGGTGCGCCCTTCCGTGCCCTCAGGCACGTACCGCTCTTCCTCACCGGCCCCGCCCCTCTGGCGCTCCGGCGCTCCGACCGGCGCTGACCTCCTCGGGTGGGCCGTGCCCGACCGGCGCCCGGCACCACCCTCAACACCCCACCCGCTAGCGGAGGTTGTTCATCCGGCATGCGCCTGTACCTGCTCGCTCTCAACCCCACCGACTCCGTCACCGAGGGCTTCCTGCCGGGCGCGGCCCGGCTGGGACTGGACGTCACCGTCCTCACCGACCAGCCCGGGGCCCACCGCCGCGCCCACCCCGACGTCGAGATCCTTCAGTGCGACGTCCGTGACTTCCGGGCCGTGATCACCCGGATCTCCACCCATCACAAGCCCGACGCCGTCTTCACCAACAGCGACCACCTCCAGACCCAGGCCGCCCTGGCCGCCGCCTACTTCGGCCTCCCCGGCAAGGCCTGGCGGGCCACCCTGCGCTGCAAGGACAAGGCCGAGATGCGCCGCCGCCTGGCCGCGGCCGGCGTGGACACCGTGTGGTCGGCCGAGCTGACCGAACCGGTCGCTCCCGGCGACACGCCGTACCCGTGTGTCGTCAAGCCGCGCGAGGGCGTGGCCAGCGAGGACGTCGTCCTCGTGCACGGCCCGGAGGAGCTGGTGACGCACACCAAGGCGATCCTGGAGCGCCGCCCCGGCGCCGTCCCGGTCGTCGAGGAGTATCTGCCCGGTGACCTGTTCACCCTGGAGACCCTCGGCGACGGGCGGGTCCGCCATGTCCTGGGCGGCTTCCGCACCGAGCTGTCACCGCCGCCGTACTTCATCGAGGAACGCCTCACCTTCGTCCCCGCCCACCCCGAGCCGGTCGTCGCGCAGGTCCTGGAGCAACTGGACGCGCTGGGTGTCGGGTTCGGCGCCTGTCACACCGAGTTCGTGGTGCACGAGGGGCGGGCGCGGATCATCGAGGTCAACTACCGTGCCATCGGCGACCAGTGCGACCTGCTGCTGGCCCGCCTCCTGGAGATCCCGCTCTTCGAGCGCATCCTGCGCACCCACCTGGGCGAGCCGCTCCCGGCCGACCTGGGCGCCCGCCGGGGTGGCGCGGCCCGCCTGGAATACCCGTGCGCCGACCGCACAGGCACCCTCGTCGACGCCCCGGACGCCGCAGAACTCGACGTCGACGGCGTGCATCTGACGTACCGTCCGCTGCGCTCGGTGGGCGAGCGGCACGAGCTGTACCGCACCAACCGGGACTACCTGGGCGTCCTGCGAGCCACCGGGACCCACCAGCCGACGGTGGACCGCGTGGTGGCCGGCTTTCTGGCCGAGCGGAACTGGGAGATCCAGCCGTGACCGCGCCAACCGTACGGGACACCTGCGAGGAGCAGTTACTGACGCGGGTGCTGAGTGCGCTGCTGCGGGAGGACGTGGTCGGGCTGCGCACGCGGAGCGCGCTTGTGCACCGGCCGGACGGGGACTGGCTGCGCCTGGCGACACCGGACGGCGACGCGCTGCTGCTGCCGGTCGCCGAGGACGGCTACCAGTGCGTGTACGCCGCCCGGCTGCCGCTCCTGCTGCGCGAGTCGGACGGCGCCGAGCTGACGTCGTACGACAGGGTGCTCGGCGTGTTGCGGGAGCTCGCCGAACCGGAGGACCGGGGCGGCTTCGACGCGTTCGCCGAGGAGTGCCGTCAGACGCTGGCCACGATGCGGTTGCACGCGGTGACGCATGCGGAGGCCATGGAGGGTCTTGCCGACAGCCTCCGGCGCGGTACGGGACTCGGCGCCGGCCTGGCGTACGACACCCTCGCCGCTCGTCACGACCATCCCGTCTACCCGACGGCACGTGGCCGCTTGGGGCTCGGCGAGCGTCAACTTCGCGCGTACGCCCCGGAGTTCCGTCCCCGCTTCGCGCTCCGCTGGATCGCCGTGCCACGGCTCGCGGTCACCCTGGCGGGCACGCTCCCGGAGTTCTGGCCGGCGCCCGAGAGCCTCGCACTCCCCGAGGTTCAGGGCACGCATGTGATGCTGCCGGTCCATCCGCTCACCGTCGACGCCCTGTGCGCCGCCGACCTCCCGGACGGCACGGTGCTCGCCGACCGGGCTCACCTGGACGTCGTGCCGACGCTGTCCATGCGGACCGTGGCCACGGTCGCCGATCCTTCCGTACACCTCAAACTCCCCCTCGCCACCGCCACGTTGGGGCTGCGCAACAAGCGGACCGTCAAGCCCGGCACGCTCGTCGACGGAGCGGCCGGGCAGCGGCTGCTGGAGGCGGTGATCGACCGTGAGCCACGGTTCCGGGACACGATCCTGCACGCCGACGAGACGACGTACGCGCACGCCGGGCACGAACTGCTCGCCGTGCTGTGCCGCCGCCACCCGGCCGATCTCGACGACGCCGTGGTGGTGCCGATGGCGGCGCTCCTCGCCCGGGCCCCCGACGGACGGCCGGTGATCGACGGTCTCGCCGACCGTTTCCACGGCGGCGACCCATTCGCCCTGCTGGACGCCGCCCTCACCCTGCTGTTCGACTGGCAGACCACGCTGTTCGGCTACGGCATCGCCCTGGAGTCGCACCAGCAGAACGTGTCGCTGGTCCTGCGGCCGGGCAGCCTGCGGCTGTTGCTCAAGGACGACGACGGGCCCCGCGTCAACACCGAACGGCTGGACGCGGTTCTGCCCGGGCCGTGGGGCTTCGACGACGCGCGGATCCTCGGCACGGACGACGGGCCGGTCGCCGACCTGTTCGCCACGATCACCGTGCATCTGTGTGCCGGCGCGTACGCGTTCGGGCTGCCCCGGTACCGCCGCGCGCTGCTGGATCTCATCCGTGTCCGACTGGCGGAGGCCGTCGACCGGCTCGGCGGCGACGCGGCGGGCGTCCTGCGCGCCCGGGTGCTGGAGGCAGCCGAGCTGCCGGTCAAGGCGATGGTGTCGGCCGGGACGCTGCTGTCCAAAGAGCGGTCGGGTGCGGCCGACATCAACAAGCACTACACGACGGGACCCAACTACCTGCTGCACAAAGGGGGTTCGGCATGAGCGCGCAAGCTCCGCGGATGTCGCGGTCAGGGTTCGGGCGCGGGCGGGTGCACACGGTGGCGGGCTGCTGCTTCGTGGCGTCGTTCGCCGCGCCGGGGCTGCCGCCGTATCTCACCGAGATCCTGCCGGAGTTGGGTGACCGCAGCGCCCACTGGGCGGGCGTGCTCCATGTCGTGCCGGCCGCACCCGTGCTGATATGCGGTGCCGCTGCTGCCGTCACAGCCGCTCTTCTCCCCACTCTGCACCTGCGCACCCGCTGGAGCCACTGATGCCTTCCCTGACCGACTCCCTCGGCACCTCCCCCGAGCTCTCGACGCGGCTCGACGAGCGGAGCGGTAACCCGCTCGCCCGCGCCGACCTGCCCACCGCCGACGAGGCCGTGGCCCACACCCTCCTCAACTGCCTGCTGCGCGAGGTGTCCGGACCCGAGCACCAGTGCGTCGTCACCGAGGGCCGTCTGCTGCTGCGGCTGCCGCGCCGCGGGGTCCTGCTGCGCGTGGCCCTGCGCCGGACGTCGCTGCTCGGGGCGCACCGGTTCACCGGCCCGGTGAGCGAGCAGCGCGGCGGCGCATGGGCCGAGGTGGACTGGCGGCGCCTGTCCGAGTACACCCACGACGAGCTGTCGCTGCGGACGGGCGTGCGCAACGAGGAGTTCCTGGAGCAGATCGCCTCCAGCCACGAATCCGTCGACACGGCTCTCGCCACCATGCCCTCGGCCCATCACCCGACGGACGACCGGCTGTCCGCCTACCTCGCCTCCGAGCAGTCCCTCCTCTTCGGCCACCGCTTCCACCCCACCCCGAAGGCGCGTACCGGTGATCCGCGTGCCTGGTCCGTGTACGCCCCGGAGGCCGGGGCCTCCTTCCCGCTGCGGCACCTCGCCGTGCGCGCCGATCTGATCGCCGAGGAGCATGCCGACCCGTCGGCCGTCGCCGCCCTGGACCGGCAGCGCGCGGACGTCCCGGCCGGCTACCGGCTGTTGCCCGCCCACCCCTGGCAGTACGAGACGCTCCGCGACCACCCGCTGCTGCGCGCCGCCCTCGACCGCGGTGACGTCGTCGACCTCGGCCCGGGCGGACGGCCGTTCGCCGCCACCGCGTCGGTGCGCACGCTGTACGACGGGCAGACGTTCCTGAAGTTCAGCCTGAACGTGCGGATCACCAACTGCCTGCGCAAGAACAGCAGTTACGAGCTGTCCGGAGCCGTCGCCCTCACCCGCGTCCTGGCCCCGGCGCTGGCCGACCTGGCCGAGCGCTTCCCCGGCAACGCCGTCCTGCGCGAGCCCGCCTATCGCACGCTCGCCCTCCCGGGCCCCGACGGGACGCCGGACCGCGCACTGTTCGAGGGCTTCGGCGTCATCGTCCGTGAGGGCCTGCCGCGGCGGCTCGCCCCGGGCGCCACTCCCCTGCTGGCGGCCGCCGTCGCCGACGAGTACCCGACCGGCCCCGCCCACATCTCCCGCCTCCTCTCCGGGGCGGACGAACAGGCCGCCCTCGACTGGTGGTCGACGTATCTGGACCTTCTCCTGCCGCCCGTGCTGGCCGCCTACTTCGACCATGGGCTCGTTCTGGAACCCCACCTGCAGAACGTCCTGATCTGCGTCGACGGCGACGGCCGGCCCACCCAGGTGCTCTTTCGCGACCTGGAGGGCACCAAGCTGGTCCCCGACCACCACGAGGACACCCTCGCCGCGCTGCCGCCCGAGGTCGCGGGGCCCCTGACGTACGACGCGCAGCGCGGCTGGGACCGCGTCGTGTACTGCCTGCTGGTCAACCACGTCGCCGAGCTGCTGGCCGCGCTGGCCGATCTGCACCCGCAGGCGGAGGCGGCGCTGTGGGGCCGGGTGCGTGACACGCTCCGGGCGTACACCGACCGGTTCGGCTGCCCGCCCCGGCTGTCCGCTCTGCTCGCCGGGGTGCCGTTGCCCGCCAAGGCCAATCTCCTCACCCGCTGGGAGCGCAAGGCCGACCGGGAGGCGGGCTACGTCCGGCTGCCGTCGCCGCTCGCCGCGGACATCCTGCGCGACACGACCGGGAGTGCTCCCCGATGACCGACCCCACGCCCGCGGTCCGCGACCGTGTCCTTTCCCTGCCCGCCACCGAACTGCCCGCGTACGTCTACGACATGGCGGCCCTGCGCACTCACGCCGCCGCCGTGCGCGACGCGCTGCCCGAGCGGGTCGAGCTGTACTACGCCGCGAAGGCCAACCCGGAGCCGGAGATCCTGGCCGCGCTCGGTCCGTACGTCGACGGCTACGAGGTTTCCTCGGGCGGCGAACTCGCCCATGTCGCCAAGGCGGTGCCCGGCCGTCCGCTCGCCTTCGGCGGCCCGGGCAAGACGCCGGACGAGGTGACGGCCGCGCTGGAGGCGGGAGTCGAACGCTTCCACGTCGAGAGCGGCCACGAGTTGCGCGTACTGGCCGAGTTGGCGCGACGTGTGACGCCCGGGCGGCGAGTGGCGGTGCTGCCGCGCGTCAACCTGCCGGTGGCCGACGGGTCGTTGGCGGGCAGCGCACTCGCGATGGGGGGCCGGCCGACCCCGTTCGGCATGGATCCCGAGCGAGCCGCAGCGGTGATGGGCGCGCTGACGGACGGCACGTTTCCGCAGCTCGAACTGCGTGGTGTGCACGCCCACCTGGCCAGCGGGCTCGAAGCCCCTGAGCAGGTGGCGGTGGCCGAGTCCGTCGTCGCGTGGGTGACCGGGCTCGGGGTCCGGCTCGCCGAAGTGAACGTCGGCGGAGGCATGCACGTCGACTACGCCGCCCCGGAGCGGCGCTTCGACTGGAAGACGTACGGCATCGGGCTCGCCCGGCTGACCGAGCGGCACCCGGAGCTGACCCTGCGCATCGAACCGGGCCGGGCGCTGACGGCGTACTGCGGCTGGTACGCCACCGAGGTGCTGGACGTGAAGCGCAGTCACGGCGAGCTGTTCGCCGTCGTGCGGGGCGGCACGCACCATCTGCGGACCCCGGCGACCAAGGGCCACGACCAGCCGTGCTCCGTCCTGCCGGTGGACGCCTGGCCGCACCCCTGGCCACGGCCGGCCGTCGAGGACGAGCGAAGCGAGACGGGGGCCCCTGCGGACGAGTTCCAGGGGAGGATCACGCTGGCCGGTCAGCTGTGCACCCCGAAGGACGTCCTGGCCCGCCGAGTCCCGGCACCGCGGCTACGGGCCGGGGACCGGGTGGCGTTCGCGCTGGCGGGGGCGTATGCGTGGAACATCTCCCACCACGACTTCCTGATGCACCCACGGCCGGGATTCCACTTCCTGGACGAGGATTCCGGTGCGTGGACGGGCCGGGTCGGGCTCGTCGGTTCGGCTGGGCTTGCCGAGTCCGGCGGGGCGGAGGAGCCTCAAAGGTGAGGTCCTCGCGGCCGCTCCTCGTCCTGCCGCGGGCCTCGGAGGAGGTCACCATGGGCACCGCTGCACGCCCGTCTTTCGACACCGAGACACTGCGCCGGGCCGTGGAAGGACAGAGCCCGGAGACGCTGCTGTCCCTCTACACGGACGACGCCGAGATACGCGTCGTGAACCGCAACGCCCAGCCCAGCCACCCGAAGGTGCTGCACGGCCGTAGCGAGATCACCGACATGCTCACCGACGTCTACAACCGCGACATGACGCACAAGCTGGAGGCATGCGTGGTCCAGGGCGACCGCGCGGCCTACAGCGAGTCCTGTGAGTACGCGGACGGTGTGCGCGTCATGTCCGAGTCGATGATCACGCTGCGCGACGGCAGGATCGCCCGGCAGATCATCATCGAGGCATGGGACGAGTAGGGAGGACGCTGCCGGAGGTCCAGGTCACGTCACGGCTGAGCTGGACCTTCTCGGCACGTGCCGCCGCGGGCCGGTCACGCCCGGTCCGGTCCGGGCGGCGATGGCCGGTTTCCGCGGCGGGCCGCCTGCTGTCCGCCGCTCTCGCCCGGACGGCGCTGCGAGCGGTGCGGCCTCGTCGGCTCCCTCCGTCGCCGCGCGTCGTCCGTACCCGGCGCACCCGGCATCGGGCGTGATCAGCGCATCCAGGCGCTGTACGACATCACGTCGCCGGCCTTGACGCCGTACTCGGGTTCCGCCTTCTTGAAGGTCGTCTCCAGCCCGAGTACGACACCGGTGACGGGGTCCATGATCAGCATCCTCCGGCTGTCGGGCCGGTCCAGAACGTACGCCTGTCCGCGCCGGCCGAGCCGGTCCGTCACCTGTCCGAGGGGTCTGAGCCCCTCCGTGTCCGCGAGGAGTTGCGCAAGCGTCGCCGACTCACGGGCACCGAGGGTCCAGGTGTCGAGCAGCGACGCGACGGCGTCGAGGAGTTCACCGGAGGTCAGCGCGGTCTTGCTGTAGGCGGTCTCCTGCAGGTAGGCGCGCAGGCGTGCGACGTCGGTCGGCGGCGGCGCGTGCGGCGGGGCGTCGTTCCAACTGGGCGGGTAGGTCTGACTGCTGAGGACGTGACCGTCCTCGACGGGACGCGGCTCGCCGTCCTGGTCGCTCAGCACCGGCCGGCCGGGGTGCCGCGGATCGGTCGCCACGACGACCTCCGTGTGGCTGTCGTCGGCGTTCCACCGCACGATGCGCTCGATCGGGAGGGTGATCGGCGGCTTCTTGTCGCTCATGGCCAGGCTCCACGCCTGTACGTGCGTGCCCTTGCGCAGCGCGGGCGAGTTGTCCGCCGCCGCCCGCTCGGCACGCTCGGCCAGCTGCTGCAACGGGACGGGCGAGGAGTCGGCCTGCACGACCAGGGGCCGCGGTGCGGCGACAGCGGGGGCCGTCGTCTGGCCGGTGAACAGCAGCGCCGAAACGAGCGCGGCGACGACGGCCGTGGCCGCGAGGCCCCAGGCCAGCCGGGTGCGGCGGCGGGGGACGACGGTGGTGCTGCGTTCGTGCAGCAGCCGGTCGAGGTGGCGTTCGGCGTGTTGGTCCAGCGGTCCGTCGCCGAAGTGGGGTCCGTCGACCGGTACCGGGTTGGCGCCGCGCAGCAGTTCGAGTTCGTCAGCCATGGCTTCGTTCCTTGGACACGGTCGTCGGGCTCAGACGGTCGATCTCGGCTCTGAGTCGGCGCCGGGCCCGGTGCAGCCGCATGGCCGCGGCCCGCCTGCCGCAGCCGAGTGCCACGGCGACCTCCTCGACGCCCAGTTCCTCCCACGCCGTCAGCCGCAGGACCTCCTGGTCGGCCGGGGACAGCCGGTGCAGCGCCTCGTGCACCCAGGCGCCCGGTGCCTCCGCGTCGGGGCTGTCCACGATGTGCCGACCGTGCGCGGTCTCGTCGTTGCCGAGCCGGTCGACCAGTCGCCGCCGGCGCCCGAAACCGCGTACCGCGTTCGCCAGGCAGTTGCGTGCCACGCCGTACAGCCAGGGCAGCGGTGGGGACGGGAGGTCGTCCCGGCGCCGCCAGGCGACGGTGAACACCTCCGCCACCACTTCCTCGACCTCACTCGTACGCCCGTCCAGTCGCCGCGCGACATAGCGGCTGACCGCCCAGTAGTGCTCGCGATAGGCAGCGGCGAAGATCTCGTCGTTGCTCATGTTCCGTTCGTGTCCGGCACCGGCCGGATCGTCACACCCGTTTCCGTGATTCTTGTCGCGTCCCCCGAGTGTGACGTGCGGGTGGGCCGCGGACACAGGCGGGGCGTGAAGAGGAACAGAAACGTCACAGGCACCAAGGTCGTCCAGTGGCTGACCACCACTGACCACAAGACGATCGGAACGCTCTATTTGGTCACTTCGTTCGCTTTCTTCTGCATCGGTGGCGTGATGGCGCTCGTCATGCGCGCCGAGCTCGCCCGGCCGGGTCTGCAGATCGTGTCGAACGAGCAGTTCAACCAGGCGTTCACGATGCACGGCACGATCATGCTGCTGATGTTCGCGACGCCGCTGTTCGCCGGCTTCGCGAACTGGATCATGCCGCTGCAGATCGGCGCGCCGGACGTGGCGTTCCCGCGGCTGAACATGTTCGCCTACTGGCTGTACCTGTTCGGCTCGCTCATCGCGGTGGGCGGCTTCCTCACCCCGGACGGCGCGGCCGACTTCGGCTGGTTCGCCTACAGCCCGCTGTCGGACGCGGTCCGCAGCCCGGGCATCGGCGCCGACATGTGGATCATGGGCCTGGCCTTCTCCGGCTTCGGCACGATCCTCGGCTCGGTCAACTTCATCACCACGATCATCTGCATGCGCGCCCCCGGCATGACCATGTTCCGCATGCCGATCTTCGTGTGGAACGTGCTGCTGACGGCCGTCCTGGTCCTGCTCGCCTTCCCCGTCCTGGCGGCGGCGCTGTTCGCGCTGGAGGCGGACCGCAAGTTCGGCGCGCACATCTTCGACTCGGCCAACGGCGGGGCCCTGCTGTGGCAACACCTCTTCTGGTTCTTCGGCCATCCGGAGGTGTACATCATCGCCCTGCCGTTCTTCGGAATCATTTCCGAAGTGATCCCGGTCTTCTCCCGCAAGCCGATGTTCGGCTACATGGGCCTGATCGCGGCGACCATTACGATCGCGGGTCTGTCCGTGACGGTGTGGGCGCACCACATGTACGTCACCGGCGGTGTGCTGTTGCCGTTCTTCGCGTTCATGACGTTCCTCATCGCCGTCCCGACGGGTGTGAAGTTCTTCAACTGGATCGGAACGATGTGGAAGGGCTCGTTGTCCTTCGAGACACCGATGCTCTGGGCGGTCGGCTTCCTGATCACCTTCGTCTTCGGTGGTCTGACCGGTGTCATCCTGGCCTCGCCGCCGATGGACTTCCACGTGTCCGACTCGTACTTCGTCGTCGCCCACTTCCACTACGTCGTCTTCGGCACCGTCGTCTTCGCGATGTTCGCCGGGTTCCACTTCTGGTGGCCGAAGATGACCGGCAAGATGCTCGACGAGCGCCTGGGCAAGATGACCTTCTGGACGCTGTTCATCGGCTTCCACGGCACCTTCCTGGTGCAGCACTGGCTGGGCGTGAACGGAATGCAGCGCCGCATTCCCGACTATCTGGCGGTGGAAGGGCTGACGGCGCTGAACAGCCTGTCGACCGTCTTCTCGTTCGTTCTCGGCGCGTCACTGCTGCCGTTCTTCTACAACATCTGGAAGACCGCGAAATACGGGGCGAAGGTCGAGAGCGACGATCCGTGGGGCTATGGCCGCTCCCTGGAGTGGGCGACGTCGTGCCCGCCGCCGCGGCACAACTTCCTCACCCTGCCGCGGATCCGTTCCGAGTCCCCGGCGTTCGACCTGCACCACACCGCCGCGCCGAAGAGGGAGTTGACCACTCTGTGAGCGTCACTGACGAGTTCCTGAACGATGTCGAGGGTCATCTGCTGCTCGCCGCGACCCGCGATGAGGGCCGTACGGCCGCCGCCCGTTTCGGTGCGCCCCTGCACTGGCTGACGGACACTCAGCGGGACGAGATCGAGCGGCGGTTCGAGGCGGAGTACCTCGCACTCGCCCGCGCCTCCTGGCAGCACACGGCGGCGCGTGCCGGGAGACTGCGGGACGAGTACGAGGCGAGGTACCGGGACCTGCGGCGCCGTCTGCTGGCCGGGTGGCTGCTGACCTGCGCCCTGGCACTCGGTGTTCTCGTGGTGTGCCTCGTCTAGGCCTGCGCTAGCTCACCGTCCACTTCTGGTTGTCCTGGCCGTTGCAGCCCCAGAGCACCAGCTTGGTGCCGCCCGCGGTGGCCGCCCCGTACGCGTCGAGGCAGAGCCCGGCGTTGACGTTGGTGATGGTGCCGTCGCTGTTGATGTTCCACTTCTGGTTGCTCTGGCCGTTGCAGTCCCAGATGACGACCCGGGTGCCGTTGGTGGTGCCGAGGTTGTAGGCGTCGAGGCACTTGTTGCCGTGGACCACCAGCTCCTTGCGGGTGCTGTTGTACTGCCAGACCTGGTTCTGGCCGCCATTGCAGTCCCACAGCTGGGCGTCGGTGCCGTTGGCGATGGTGTTGTCGTCGATGTCGACGCAGCGGCCGGACCCGGTACCCGTGATCAGCGTGCCGTTCCTGCCGGGCAGCGGACGTACGACGATGCCGTCGAGGGTCGGGGCACCGGAGAAGGAGAGGGTGTTGGCGCTGCCCTTGGCGAGGGAGACGTTGACGGAGATGGCGCCCGGAGCGGAGCCGGTCGGCGGGAAGGAGACCTTGGTGGGTGTCTGGCCGTTGACGGTGAGCGTGGCCGTGCGGGCCGTGGACGTGTTGTTGGTGTAGGAGACCTCGACCGTCTTCAGGCCGGCGCTTCCCGCGACCACGCCGGAGAAGCTCGACGTGCCGCTGTAGGTGCTGGCGGACTGCTCCGTGCCGCCGGTGACCGTGAGCATCACCGAGCCGCCGGCCGGGACGCTGGTGGTGTAACTCGTGCCGGTGGTGGCGAGGTTCTGCCGGGCCCACAGGTCACGGACGGTCGCGGCGGCGTTCGTCAGGCCCAGGTCGGACCAGCGGACGGTCATGTTCTGGGTGGTCGACGCGCGGTTGAGGAGGACGACGGCACGGTTGCCGCTGCCGGACAGGACCTTGCCGTAGACCTGGAGACCGGTGGTGTCCTCGGCGACCTTGATGCCCTGCAGGCCGCGCGGGTCCTGGTCGACGGCGATGACCTCGGGGTTCTTGAGGATGCTCGCCGTCTCCGCGGTCATGGTGGTGAGGTCGAGGCCGGTCAGGAGCGGGGCGCCGGAGATCGCCCACAGGTTCATGTGGCTGCGGTTCTGGGCAGCGGTCAAGCCGGTCATGCCGACGACCATCATGTCGGGGTCGTTGTAGTAGCCGGTGTGCTGGGCCGTGGGGTGGATGTTCCGGTCGAAGGCGGTCAGGACGTTGCCGTACGACGGTGTGCCGCCGTGGAAGAAGATGTCCGTGTTGGTCCGCCACATCGGGCCCATGCCCGGGGCCCAGTTCCAGGGGTTGTCGTAGCCCCAGTTGCACAGGGAGAGGGCGAGCGGGCGGCCGGTGGTCGCGCTCGCCGTGGCGACGGCGTCACTGATCGCCTGGTAGGTCGTCCTCGGGTCGAGGCCCTCGGCGTCGCCGCCGCACCAGTCCACCTTGACGAAGTCGAAGCCCCACCGGGAGAAGGCCAGCATGTCCTGCTCGTAGTGGCCCTCGCTGCCGGAGCCGGGCGCGGCCGGGCGGCCGGTCGGGAAGTAGTAGCCGCAGCCGTCCTTGCCGGCGTCGGTGTAGATGCCGGCCTTGAGTCCCTTGCTGTGGATGTAGTCGGCGATGGCCTTCATGCCGCCCGGCCACTCCGCCTCGTCGACGGTGATGTTGCCGGCGGCGTCACGGGTGCCCTGCCACCAGCCCTCGTCGATGTTGATGTACTCGTAGCCGGCCTCGGGCAGGCCCGCCGCCACGAACGCGTCGACCTGCCGCTTGATGACGTTGTAGTCGACCTTCGCGGCGAACGCGTTCCAGGACGCCCAGCCCATGGGGGCGGTGGGCACCGGTATCTGACGTGCCGTGGCCGCCTGGGCGGGGGCGGGCGCCGCGAACAGCAGGGCGGCGACGGCGGTGAGCACCAGGGCGAGGGCGCGCACCGCGGTGGCTCTGCGGCGGCGGAGGGGACTCATTCGGGGCGGGGGGTACATGCGGCTCCTTCGTGCGGGAGAGACTCAGCCCGGTTCGTTATTTCGAACGTGATTCGGAAAGTCGAACGCGTGGCGCTGAAAGTAGAGCCACGGGAGAGGGAAGTCAACGGGTGGGGCAGACCTGAAGTCGCCCTTGCGGAGGCACAGTTGGCGCCATCGCCGGCCCGCCCCGCCATACTGGCCGATGTGCGCGTAGCGATCATGACGGCGGGCTCCCGGGGCGATGTCGCCCCCTACACCGGACTCGGGCACGCCCTGTCCGCGGCCGGACACGAGGTCACCCTGGTCACGCACGGCTGCTTCGAGTCGCTGGTGGCGGGGTCGGGCGTGCGCTTCCATCCGATGCCGGTGGATCCGCGGGCCGAGCTGGAGTCGGAGCGGGGGCGGAGTCTGCACCGCAGTGCGACCGGGCCGGGCAAGCTCGTGCGGGTGGTCCGGATGGCGCGGGCGCTGGCCGGACGGATGACGGACGACATGCTCGCCGCCGCGAGAGCCTGCGACCTCCTGCTCCTGTCGGCCTCCACCGCACCGTTGGGGCACGCGATCGCCGAGGGTCTGTCCTTGCCGACCATCGAACTCCCCCTGCAACCCCTTGCTCCGACGCGCGAGTTCGGGCCTCCGATGCTCGGGGGCGGCTCCTGGGGAGCCGTCGGAAACCGGGTCGCCGGACACGGCGTGAACCTCGCCATCCACCGTGTCTTCTCGGCGGCCGTACCGGACGCGCGGGCACGGCTCGGGCTGTCGCGCGGCAAGCCGCGCACCACGGCGCGCACGGGCCGCGTCCTCCATGGCTACAGCCCGCTGGTGGTGCCCCGCCCTCGCGACTGGCAGCCGCACCTGGAAGTGACGGGCTACTGGTGGCCGTACGACGGTGAAGCTCAACTCCCGCGCGTGCTGCGCGAGTTCCTCGACGCGGGCCCGCCGCCGGTGTTCGTGGGCCTGGGCAGCGCGACCGTGCCCGATCCGGCGGCGCTGAGCACCGAGGTCGTGCGCGCCCTGCGCCGGGCCGGGCTGCGCGCGGTGATCCAGCGGGGCTGGGGTGGTCTGGAGGCCGCGGGCGACGACGTACTGACCATCGACGAGGTGCCGCACTCCGCGCTGTTCCCGCGCATGGCCGCCGTGGTCCACCACTGCGGTGCGGGCACGACGGGTGCCGGGCTGCGTGCCGGAGTCCCGGCCGTGCCCGTGCCGATCCAGTTCGACGAGGGCTTCTGGGCCACCCGCCTGGTCGCGCTCGGCGTGGCGCCCCGGGCCGTGCCGCTACGGAAGTTGACGGCCGAGGCGCTGACGGCGGCCGTCCGGGAGGCGACCGGCGGCCCCTCGTACACCCGACGCGCCCAAGCCCTGGCCGAGGGTCTGCGCGCCGAGGACGGTACGGCTGCGGTCGTCGAGGCGGTGAACCGGCTCGCGGCCTGAGCCACCGACGAGCGCACATCGTCCAGCCTCGAAAGCCCGTCCCAGGGACCGGCCCTGGGAACCTGCGTCATGGACCTGCGAGTCGGGGGTCCGCCGGCTGGAGAATGCCCAGCAGGATACGGACGAGTTCGTCGACGACCTCGTCCAAGGTGGCGTCCACCCACCCCGCGCTCCAGTCGTGCAGCAGCCCGTTGACGCTGCCGATGAACGCGGTCACGGCGAGACGGTAGTCGCGCGGGGCCGCTTCTCCGCGGGCAACGGCCGACGCCACCTCGGCGCAGACGAGGTCGACCCAGCGGGCACGGCGGGCGAGGCGCTGTTCCTCCAGGCGGGCACTGACGCCGACGATCTCGACGAACGTGATGCGGATGCGGCGCGGGTCGGAGGTGACGTTCGCGGCGTACTCGCGGAAGATCACGGTGGCGCGCTCGGCCAGCGGCAGGTCCCGCGCCTCGGCCACCGCCCCCAGGACGGCCTCCTCCGCCCAGGCGTTGACCTCGAGGTGGAGGGCGGTCAGGACCTCCTCGAGGGCGCGGAACTCCTCGTAGAACTGACGGGTCGACAGTCCGGCGGCCTCGCTCAGTGCGGCGACGGTCGTGCCCCGGTATCCGGGGTTGTCGCCGAAGAGTTGGAGCGCCGCGTCCAGGAAGCGTCGCCTCCGCTCCGCCTTTCGCTCCTCGGCCGACTTGCCGCCGTAACGACCGGTGGGCGCCTTGAGCCTGCCCGCCACGCTGTCCTCCCACCGCCACGCCGACCCGACGATCAATTTTGTCGTGTACGCACTCTTGCAGAGAAGGGGCTCAGCCCAAAGCTTTCAGCACCGCACCCATTCCGTCCTCGGTCGCCATGGGCCGCGCGGCGACCGAGGCGGCACGGGCGTACGTCCGCTGCCGCACGGCCCGGCGCGTTACCCGATGGTCCGCGCGGCCCACGCGGAGAGCTCGGACCGTGCGGCGTTCAGCACGGCGGACGAGGGGCTGGTCGCTCCGTTCGTCACCAGCGCGTAGTGCAGGACGCCGGAGTCCGGGTCGGTGAGCAGCAGGCGGCGGCTGCCGGTGCCGCCCGGTTCCGCGGCCACGCCGATCGGGGTCGTCGAGGTGTACGACGGCGGGGCGTGTGCCGTGCCCAGGTCGGAGACCACCGTGGTGGACCCGGTCGGGAAGGATGCCGGCAGGTGCAGTTCGGTCGGTGCCGTGCCGGTGTTGGAGCGCCACAGGAGCAGCCCGTACTGTCCCGACCCCACCAGCTGTGCCACGTTCGGCAGCGAGCTGGGTACCGGGTTCCAGGTCAGGGTGGTGGTGCCGTCCCGGGAGCGGTCCTCGTAGGTGAAGGCGACTGTCGTGCCGGACGTCGCGCTCGGGTAGACGCGGTCGAGCAGCCGGGCGTCCTGGCGGAGCACGGGCGTGCCCGAGTCGTCGAGGCGTACGGCGGAGAGGTCCTCGTCGTTCCAGGCGTCCCCGGCGCTGAGGACCTTGTCGGGGTTGCCGTTCATCAGCTCGTGGTGGCGGCCGTTGTAGATGTCCCACTGCCACTGCGAACCGGACAGCACGGGGCCGGAGCCGGCGGGGCTCGACCACCAACTCGCGCCCGGCACCCGGGAGTCGAGGGCCTGGTACATCGCCTTGAGCACGGTCGGCGCCTTGTCGGAGACCGAGCCCGCCAGGGGATGGCCGAACTCGCTGATGATCGCGGGCGTGCGGGTGGCCGCGGCGCGGTCGCGGACGGTCCCGAAGTCACCGGCGTACTGGCCGTCCTGCGCCTTGCCCCACATGAAGATGCCGGAGATGGCCTTCTGGTCGTAGAAGTGGGTGTTGAAGACGTACCGGGGTCCGAGTGTGCCGGCGTCGAGCAGTCCGCCCTCCTGCTTCTGGAAGTCGAGGTTGGCGTTCCAGAAGAGGTTCGGCTCGGCGAACAGCGGCTTGTCCTGCCAGCCTGCCGTGTCCATGCGGGCCCGGAACTTCTCGTAGAACGGCCACAGCACGTCGCGTTCCCAGGTGCGGCTGGTCTGGCCGGAGTCGAGGACGCCCGCGTGCGGCTCGTTGTAGGGGTCGAAGCCGACGACGCCCGCGAACTCGGCCTCGGAGAGGTTCTGTTCGATGTGGGCCATCGTCTTCTGCGCGGTGGCCAGGAAGGCGTCCTGGAGTCCGTACTCGTTGTGCCAGAAGTCGTACGACGCCTGCTTCACAGCCTCGTTCTGGGTGATGTTCTGCCCCCAGAAGAGGCAGATCCCGCAGTTCTCGTCCGGGTAGTTCCCGAGGTCGACGGCCCACTTGGGGGCGCCGTCGCCCGTGTACCAGGAGTCGTGGTCGAACAGGTACCGGGAGTAGAGGTCCTGGTGGAAGTCGGGGTAGACGCGGATGCCGGCGTCGAGGAAGGCACGCATCTGGGCGGTGGCGGCGGTCAGATACGTGGCGTCGACCTGGCCGCGTACGGGTTCCGCGTAGGCCCAGGACAGCAGGAAGCGGATCGAGTTGCCGCCGCCGAGGGCGCGCAGGGCGGTCGCGGACTTCTTCGCGTCGGCGACCGAGGCGAAGGGCAGGCCGTTGTTCTCGGCCAGCTTGGTCTCGCCGGAGACGTTGTAGCCGCGCAGCACGACCTCGCGGCCGTGGCCGTCGGTGAAGCGGCCGTTCTGGACGGTGAGGGGCGTTTCGTCGAACCAGAGGGAGCCGGGCAGGGTTGCTGCGGTGGCGGGAGCGGGGCCCGCCACCGTCAGGGATCCGAAGAGGACGACCAGGACAACGAGCAGACGCGTCCGGATGTTCGGCATGTCCACTACAGTCCGGTGATATCACGACACAGTCAACACCCCTGACTCTGGAGTAAGTTCCGTCCCTGCTGTCACTTTTCAGCCGCCGACCCTGCGCGTCAGGTTCAGCAGGTACTCCTTCCGGTTCAGCGGGTTGAAGTCGGTGCGCCGGCGCTCCGGGAGCGTGCCGCGCGCGGCCGGCGCGTAGTGGTCGAAGGCGCTCTCCAGCTCGCCCTCGCCGCGCGTCAGGCCGGGCAGTTGCTGCTCCAGCTCGTGCACGTGGGCCGCGGGCACCGAGCCCTCCAGGACGCAGGAGGCACCGCGTGTCTCGGTCGTCTGCGGCACCGCGCGCAGCCTGGCGAACACCGGCAGCAGAGCCGCCAGGGTGTCGGTCGGGGCCTCGATGCGGAAGCGGTGCATCGGCTCGTGGACCTCGGTGCCCGCCCGGCGCAGGGCCTCGATCAGGACCAGCGGCGTCAGGCCCCGGAAGTCGTAACCGGTGCTGGACATGCTCTTGTCGAAGCCCTGGTGGGCGTGGCTCTGCCGGGGCGAGTAGCCGGAGTGGGTCATGGTGACCGTGCAGTCGGGGACCTGCCAGCCGTGCAGGCCCTGGCCGAGGGTCTCGCGGACGGTGTCCTCGACGGCTTTGAAGAAGGCGTACGGCATCGAGCCGAGCTCCACCTCCAGCCGGAAGGCCACTCCGGCGCCGACCGGGGCGGGGTCGACGCGCAGGCCGACCGTGGCGAGGAAGGGGTTGTCGTCCTTCTTGTTGAACTCGACCGCCGCACCCGGGCCGACCGCCCGCTCGATGCACAGCGGAGTCGTCCGACGGAACGTGACGTCCAGGCCGAACTCCTCGGCGAGCGTGACCTGGATGACCTCCTTCTGCACCTCGCCGTAGAGGGAGACGAAGGTCTCCTGCCGCACCTCGTCATGGCGCAGGCCGATGAGCGGGTCCTGTTCGGCGAGCAGGGTGAGCGCGCGGTGCAGGGCCCGCCGGTCCGTGTCGCCGGCCGGGACGACGACCGATTCGAGGGTGGGCGGAGCGAAGAAGTGCCCGTAGGCCTTGCGCGGTTCGCCGATGGCGTCGCCGATCCTGATGTCGGCCAGGCCCCACAGCTTGGCGATCCGGCCGGCCGGCACCGAGTCGTCCCGGACGTCGGCGCCCTGGTCGAACATGTTGATCGCGGTGATCCGCCCCTCGGCGCCGGCCTCGTCGAAACGGATCCGGTCGCGGGTGCGCAGGGTGCCGGAGAACAGCCGCGCGTAGGCGACCTTCTCCCCCGCCGGCCCACGCTCGACCTTGAAGACGGTGCCCGAGACCGGCCCGTCCGGGTCGCCGTCGGCGGCGGGCAGCAGCCGCTTGATCCCCGCGATCAGCGGGCCGACCCCTGCGCCGGTGATGGCGGAGCCGAAGTACACCGGGTGGACGAGGGCCTGCCGGGTCTGCTCGGCGAGGGCGGCGCCGAGCCGGTCGTGGGAGACGGTGTCCTCGACGTACGCCGTCAGCAACGCGTCGTCGTGGTCGGAGAGGACGTCGAGCGCAGACGAGCCGAGGCCGGGGAGGAAGCGGGCCTCGCGGGTGCCGAGGCCGCCGGTCGTCCCCATCGGTACGAGGGCCGCGGTCAGCCGCTCGGAGATGGCGCGCAGGACGGCGTCGTGGCGTGCCCCGCGTCGGTCGATCTTGTTGACGAAGACGAGGGTGGGGATGCGCAGCCGCTGCAGGGTGCGCATCAGCACGCGGGTCTGCGGCTGGACGCCCTCGACGGCGGAGACGACCAGCACGGCGCCGTCCAGGACGCCGAGCACCCGCTCCACCTCGGCGATGAAGTCCGGGTGGCCGGGGGTGTCGATGAGGTTGACCGTCACGTCGTCGAGGGCGAAGGAGACGACGGCGGACTTGATGGTGATGCCGCGCTGCCGCTCCAGCGCGAGGGAATCGGTCCGGGTGTTCCCGGCGTCGACGCTGCCGATCTCGTCGATCACGCCCGCCGTGTGCAGCAGGCGTTCGGTCAGGCTGGTCTTACCGGCGTCGACATGGGCGAGGATCCCGAGGTTGATCACATGCACGAAGCGTCATGTCCTTCGATGAGGGGGTCGTTCCTTCCTGGGGGGACATGAACGCAGTGCGCATTGCGGCTCCTCTGTGCGTGACGAAGGGTCCCGTTCGCGTGCCGACGGGCCACGTGCAGTGCAGCAGGAGCGGCCCCGCACCGGCAATGGATTAACGCTCAACGAACGCCGCCGCAGCACTCGCCGTGACACGGCAGCCGCCATAGAGTGACGTACATCACGCCCGGCCGATGTTTCCCTCTCTCATCTCCACTCGGCCTCTGGAGGGCACATGACTCACATCTCGGTGCAGGTGGACGGCACGACGTACGAGGACGACGTGGAGCCCCGCCTCCTCCTGATCCACTACCTGCGCGACCGTCTCGGTCTGACCGGCACCCCGATCGGGTGCGACACCTCGAACTGCGGCTCCTGCACCCTCGAGCTGGACGGCACCGCCGTCAAGAGCTGCACCGTGCTCGCCGTCCAGGCGGACGGCTGCGAGGTGACCACCGTCCAGGGGCTCGCCCACGACGGCGAGTGGACGGCCCTGCAGCGGACGTTCCACGAGCGGCACGCGCTGCAGTGCGGCTACTGCACCCCGGGGATGATCATGGCGGCCCGCGATCTGCTGCGCGAGCACCCGCACCCCACACCGGACGAGGTCCGCCACGGCCTGGAGGGCAACATCTGCCGCTGCACCGGCTACCAGAACATCGTCCGGGCCGTCCTGGACGCCTCCGAGGAGGAGGTCACGGCATGAGCGAGACCGTCGAACGCGAGGTCGGCCGTGCCCGGTTCCGCAAGGAGGACGCCCATCTGATCACCGGGCAGACCAACTGGACCGACAACATCAGCGTCAACGGACTGCTGCACCTGGCGATCCTGCGCAGCCCGATGGCCCACGCCCGCATCGACCGCGTCGACGTCTCGCCGGCCCTCGAACGACCCGGCGTCATCGCCGCGTTCAGCGGACGCGACGTCGCACAGGCGATGGGCTCGCTGCCGTGCGCCTGGCCGGTCGCCGAGGGCACCGTGGTGCCGGACCATCCCCCGATCGCGGTCGACGAGGTGCGCTACGCCGGCGACCCGGTGGCCGTGGTGGTGGCCCGCGACCGGTACACGGCCGCCGACGCGCTGGAGGCCATCGAGGTCGACTACACCCCGCTGCCCGCCGCCCTGGACATCGAGGGGGCGCTCGCGGACGGCGCGCCGTTGGTCCACTCCGACAAGGGCACCAACCGCTGCTACGACTACCGCACGTCCGACGGCGACTACGCGGCCGCCAAGGCCAAGGCGGACATCGTCCTGACCCGTCGCTACCACCAGCAGCGCCTCATCCCGACCGCGATGGAGCCGCGCGCGGTCGTGGTCACCCCGCTCGCCGCGTCCGGCGACTTCACCCTCTACTCCTCCACCCAGGTCCCGCACGTCCTGCGGGTCCTGCTCGCCGTCACCACCGGCATCCCAGAGAACAAGATCCGCGTCGTCGCCCCCGACGTCGGCGGCGGATTCGGCTCGAAACTCCAGGTGTACGGCGAGGAAGTGATCACCCTCGTGCTGGCCAAGCGCCTCGGCCGGCCGCTGAAGTGGACCGAGTCCCGCTCCGAGGCCAACGTCGCCACCCACCACGGCCGCAGCCAGGTCCAGGACATCGAGGTCGCCGCCCGCAGCGACGGCACCCTGCTGGGCCTGAAGGTCTCACTGCTGGCCGACATGGGCGCCTACCTGATGCTGCTCAGCCCCGGCATCCCGATCCTCGGTGCGTCCATGTACCCGGCGATCTACAAGATGGGCGCCTACGAGTTCTCCTGCACCGGCGTCTTCACCGACCGCACCCCGATCGACGCCTACCGCGGAGCCGGCCGCCCGGAGGCGACGTACGCGATCGAGCGGATCATGGACGACCTGGCCGCCGAACTCGGCATGGACCCGGTCGACCTGCGGCGCCACAACTGGATCCGGCACGACGAGTTCCCGTACACGACGATCGCGGGGCTCACCTACGACAGCGGCAACTACGAGGCCGCCACCGACAAGGCGCTCGCCCTGTTCGACTACGACAAGCTGCGCGCCGAGCAGGCCGACCGCGTCGACCACGCGGACACCGTCCGCCTCGGCATCGGCGTATCCACGTACACCGAGATGTGCGGTCTCGCGCCGAGCCGCTGGCTGGGCGAGATGAACTACGCGGCGGGCGGCTGGGAGGCGGCGGACATCCGGGTGCTGCCCACCGGCAAGGTCGAGATCATCACCGGGACCAGCCCGCACGGGCAGGGCCATGTGACGTCCTGGAGCCAGATCGCCGCCGACGTCCTCGGAGTGCCGTTCGACGACATCGAGGTGATGCACGGCGACACCGTGCTGGCGACCCACGGCATGGACACCTACGGCTCACGCTCGCTGGTCATCGGCGGCGTCGCCGTCCACGAGGCGGCACGCAAGGTGGTGGACAAGGCCCGCAAGGTCGCAGCGCACCTGCTGGAGGCCAACGAGGCGGACCTCGACTTCAAGGACGGCGCCTTCACCGTCAAGGGCTCGCCCGAGGCGAGCAAGACCATCCAGGAGGTGGCCTTCGCGACCTTCTCCTCGCACGACCTGCCCGACGGCATGGAACCGTCGATCAACGCCGAGCACGTCCTGGACCCCGACACGTTCTCGTTCCCGCACGGCACCCACCTGTGCGCGGTCGAGGTCGACACCGAGACGGGCGCCGTGCACATCCGGTCGTACGTGTGCGTCGACGACGTCGGCAAGGTGATCAACCCGATGATCGTCGACGGCCAGCTGCACGGCGGGATCGCCCAGGGCATCGCGCAGGCGCTGTACGAGGAGGCCGTGTACGACGAGGAGGGCAACCTGGTCACCGGCACGCTGGCCGACTATCTCGTGCCGGGCGCCCCCGACCTGCCCGAGTTCGTCACCGACCGCACCGAGACACCGGCGACCTCCAATCCGCTGGGCGTCAAGGGGGTCGGCGAGGCGGGCACGATCGCCTCCACGCCGGCCGTGGTCAACGCGGTCGTGGACGCCCTGCGTCCGTTCGGCGTCGAGGACATCCGGATGCCGTGCACTCCCGAACGGGTCTGGCAGGCCGTTCGGTCCGGGAAGGAGGCGTCGGCATGATTCCCCCCGCATTCGACTACGCCCGTCCCAGCAGCGTCGACGAGGCGGTGCGCACGCTCGCCGACGCGGGCGAGGACGCCAAGGTGCTGGCCGGCGGGCAGAGCCTGCTGCCGCTGATGAGGCTGCGGCTCGCCTTCCCGGAACTGGTCGTGGACGTCAACCGGATCCCCGAGCTCCGGGGCGTCCGCGAGGACGGCGACACGCTGGTCATCGGCGCGATGACCACCCACCACGACGTCATCGTGGATCCGCTGGTGCGGCGGCACGCCGGGCTGCTGGCAGCCGCCACCTCGACGGTCGCGGACCCTGCCGTACGGCATCGCGGCACCCTCGGCGGCTCGCTCGCGCACGCCGACCCGGCCGGTGACCTGCCCGCGGTGGTGCTGGTGATGGACGGTGAGCTGGTGGCGCAGGGGCCGCGTGGACGACGCACGATCCCGGCGCGGGAGTTCTTCGTCGACTATCTGCAGTCCGCGCTGGAGCCCGACGAGCTGCTCGTCGAGGTCCGGATCCCGAAGGCGGACGGCTGGGGCTTCCGCTACGAGAAGTTCCACCGGATCGCCCAGGCCTGGCCGATCGTGGGGGTGGCCGCGCTGGTGCGGCGCGACGACGGGCACATCGCCGAGGCCCGGGTCGCCCTGACCAACATGGGGACCACCCCCTTGCGCGCCGCGGCCGCCGAGGAGGCGCTGTCCGGCGCCGGGGACCCGGACGCCGTCGCGCGGGCCGCCCAGGAGGCGGCGCAGGGCACCCGGCCGTCCCGGGACACCTCGGCCTCACCCGAGTACCGGGCGCATCTGGCCCAGGTGCTCACCAAGCGGGCGGTGCTGGCGGCCGCCGGGATGGGGTGAGCGACGATCACCGGATGGGACGGCCCGGAGCAGGTGCGGGCCCGACTGGAGGAGACGGGGTACCTCGTCGACGACGGGCTGGCCATCGCCTGCTTCCTGGCCCTGCGGCTCGGCCGGCCGCTGTTTTGCGAGGGCGACGCGGGCGTCGGCAAGACCGCGCTCGCCTCCGCCCTCGCCGAGGCGCTCGACGCGCCGCTGATCCGGTTGCAGTGCCATGAGGGCATCGACGCCTCGCAGGCCCTGTACGACTGGGACTTCCCGCGTCAGCTGCTGCATCTGCGGGCCGCCGAGGCCGTCGGGGTGACCGATGCGGACCGGCTGGAGGGCGAGCTGTACGACCGGCGGTTCCTGGTGGCACGGCCGCTGCTCAGGGCGCTGCAGACACAGCCGTCGGTGCTGCTGATCGACGAGATCGACCGGGCCGACGACGAGTTCGAAGCGTTCCTGCTGGAGCTGCTGTCGGAGTTCTCGGTCACGATCCCCGAGCTCGGCACCCTGCGGGCCGAGGAGCCGCCGGTGGTCGTGCTGACCTCCAACCGCACCCGCGAGGTGCATGACGCGCTGAAGCGGCGCTGCCTGTACCACTGGTTCGAGCATCCCGGCTTCGCCCGGGAACTCGCCATCGTGCGGCGGCGGTTGCCGGAGGTGTCGGCCCGCCTCGCCGAGCAGGTGACCGTGCTGGTGCAGGAGCTGCGCGGGCACGACCTGCTCAAGCCGCCCGGTGTCGCCGAGACCATCGACTGGGCCGAGGCCCTGGACGCGCTGGGTGCGGACGAGGTGGACGCGGAGCTGGCGGTGGCCACGCTCGGGTCGGTGCTGAAGTACCGGGAGGACGCGGAACGGGCACGGGGGATGGACCTCGCGGCGGTGCTCGCGGCACGAGGGGCGTGACAGCGGTGAGGGACGTGACCGGGGCACTCGCCGCGGACGCCGCGCTCCTCGGCTTCGCGCGTGCGCTGCGCGCGGCGGGCGTCGACGCCGACGCGGAGCGGGTGCACGCCTTCCTGTCCGCGGTGGACGTCCTGCGGCCGGGGATGCGGGCGGACGTGTACTGGGCGGGGCGGCTGACGCTGTGCGGGGACCGCGACGACCTGGAGCGGTACGAGCGGGTGTTCGCCGCGTACTTCGGTGACGGTGGGCGGGCCGGCCGTACGGCGTCCGCTCCTCCCCCGCCTCGGCTGCGTCTGGTCGTCAGCGGCGGCACCGGCACCGCGACACGCGCCGAGCGCGAGCACGAAGCGCCGCCGGCGGCCTCCCTTGCCAGCGCCGCCGAGGTTCTGCGGCACCGCGATGTCGCCGATCTGGACGCCGCCGAGCGCGAGCAGGTGCGCCGGCTGCTGGCCGCGTTCGCGTTGCGCGGTGCGGCACGGCGCTCCGCACGCCGCAGTCCGGCCCGGCGCGGCGAGGTCGATCCGCACCGGACGGTGCGGGAGCTGCTGCGGCGCGGTGGGGAGCCCGCGCGTCTGCGGCGGCACGCGCGCACCGAGCGGCCCCGCCGGGTGGTGCTGCTCGTGGACGTGAGCGGCTCCATGTCGCCGTATGCGGACGCGCTCCTGCGCTTCGCGCACGCGGCCGCCCGAGGCAGCCGTACGGAGGTGTTCACGATCGGCACCCGGCTGACCCGGGTGACCCGGGAGCTGGCGCACCGGGACCCCGACCTGGCGATGGCCGCGGTCGCGGCGGCGGTGCCCGACTGGCGCGGGGGTACCCGGCTGGGCGAGCTGCTACGGGCGTTCCTGGACCGCTGGGGGCAGCGCGGCATGGCGCGCGGTGCGATCGTGGTCCTGCTGTCCGACGGCTGGGAGCGTGGCGATCCGGAGCTGCTCGCCGCCCAGATGCGCCGCCTGCACCGGCTGGCGCACCGGGTGATCTGGGCCAACCCGCGCAAGGCGCGCCCCGGTTACGCGCCCCTGGCGGCCGGGATGGCGGCCGCCCTGCCGAGCGTGGACGCCTTCGTCGAGGGGCACAGCCTGGCCGCCCTGGAGCGGCTGGCGGCGGTGGTGAGAGGAGCGGACGATGCGTGAGATTCTCCCGGTGATCAGCCCCTGGTACGCGGCCCGGGTGCCGTTCGGACTCGCCACCGTGGTCGCCACCAGCCGCAGCGCCCCGCGCGACCCCGGGGCCGCGATGGCGGTGGGCCCCGACGACGAGGTCGTGGGCAGCGTGTCCGGCGGCTGTGTCGAGGGGGCCGTCTTCGAACTCGCGCAGGAGGTGGTGGCGAGCGGCGAGGCGCGGCTGGAGACCTTCGGCTACAGCGACGAGGACGCCTTCGAGGTCGGGCTCACCTGCGGCGGCGAGATCACCCTGCTGGTACGTCCCGTGACGGCCGCCTCGGATCCGTCCTTCGGCGAGGTCGCGGAGACTGTCGCGGCGGGGCGTCCGGTGACCGTGGCGACGGTTACCGACGGGCCCGCGCCGCGCGGGGCGACGCTCGCCGTGTGGCCGGACCGCGTCGCGGGCACGCTCGGCGCGCCCGGCCTGGACGTGGCCGTCACCGCCGACGCGCGCGGCGAACTCGCCCTCGGTGCCACGGGTCTCCGGCACTACGGCCCGCACGGCGAGCGCCGTGAGGACGCGGTCTCCGTCTTCCTGCACTCCTTCGCACCGCCGCCGCGGATGCTGGTGTTCGGCGCGATCGACTACGCGGCCTCGGTCGCCCGCATCGGCGACTTCCTCGGCTATCGGGTCACGGTGTGCGACGCCCGCCCGGTCTTCGCCACACCGAAGCGCTTCCCGGCGGGCGTCGAGGTGGTCGTGGACTGGCCGCACCGCTATCTGAGCGGCACCGACACCGACGAACGCACGGTGATCTGCGTGCTCACCCACGACCCGAAGTTCGACGTGCCGCTGCTGGAGGAGGCGCTGCGCCGTCCGGCGGCGTACATCGGGGCGATGGGCAGCCGCCGTACCCACGAGGACCGGACGAAGCGGCTGACCGAAGCCGGGCTCGGCGAGGCCGAGTTGGCCCGGCTGCGCTCCCCCGTGGGCCTCGACCTCGGCGCCCGTACGCCCGAGGAGGTCGCCGTGTCCGTCGCCGCCGAGATCGTCGCCCTGCGGTGGGGTGGCACGGGAGCACCGCTGACGGCCACGGCGGGCGCGATCCACCCATCGTCGTAGCACCCGGTTGGAGGAAGTCATGGAGCTGCACCACGAGTTCACCGTCCCCGTCCCGGTCGACGAGGCCTGGCGCACGCTCCTCGACATCGAGCGCATCGCGCCCTGCATGCCCGGGGCGAGCGTCGAGGAGTACGACGGCAAGACCGTGACCGGTGCGGTGAAGGTCAAGGTGGGTCCGATCACCGTGGCCTACAAGGGCACCGCGGTCTTCGAGGAGCAGGACGAGACGGCGCACCGCATGGTGCTGATCGCGAGCGGCCGCGAGACGCGCGGGCAGGGCACCGCGCGGGCCACGATGACCGGCACGCTCAGCGAGCGCGACGACGGGACGGCCGTGTCGGTGGACACCGATCTCACCGTGACCGGGCGGCCGGCGCAGTTCGGGCGCGGGGTGATGGCCGAGGTGGGCGACCGGCTGGTCGGGCAGTTCGCCACGTGCCTGTCGGAGCGGCTGACCGAGCCGGCACCAAGTGCGCCGCTCGCCGAGGACGAGGCGGATCAGCCGCTCGATCTGCTGCGCACGGCCGGAGCGCCGGTGGCGAAGCGGGCGGGGGCGGCCGTGGCGGCGGTCGGGGTGGTGCTGGCGCTGGTGCGCCTGTTGCGGGGGCGGCGGACGCGTCGCAGGTGAACTCGGGCGTCGATCGGCTCCCGAGCGACCCGGAATCGGGTGTGTAAGGCGGACGCGAAGGGGTAGGTGGCGACACAAGGAGGCCTGAGGGCCCCCGAACAACGCCTCTGAGCGGGAAGGAGGTCCATGACAGCGCATCGCAGCGCCCGGGCCGCTTCCCTGCACACGGAGCGGCCCGGATCTTTTTGAGCTCAGCGCGGCGGCAGCCGGTGCAGCTCCACGTCCCCGAGCCCGCCTCCGGTCACGGTCGCCGTCATGTAGGTGCAGTGGGGCTGCCGGCGGCGATCCGTCGGAGAGCCCGGGTTGAGCAGGCGCAGGCCGGTGCGGGCCGTGGTGTCCCAGGGGATGTGGCTGTGGCCGAAGACCAGGACGTCGAGGTCGGGGAACCTCGCCGCGCAGCGCGCCTCACGGCCCTGGGCGGGCCCGGTCTCGTGGACCACGCCGAAGCGCAGGCCGTCCAGCTCGGCGTACGCCACCTCGGGCAGCCGGGCGCGCAGGTCCGGTCCGTCGTTGTTGCCGTGGACGCCGATGAGTCGGGTGCTGCGGCTCTCCAGCAGGTCGAGCGTGGCCGAATCGACCCAGTCCCCGGCGTGGAACACGACGTCGGCGCGCGGGAGTTCGGCGAGCAGCGGACCGGGCAGTTCCTTGGCGCGTTTGGGCAGGTGGGTGTCGGACATCAGCAGCAGGCGCACCCCCTCAGGCTACCGGCGCAAACGCTCTTCGGCCCGGTTCCCGGCGCCTGCCGGCACGGTTGAGCGGTGGACAAACCCGGTGTCAGGGTTAGCATTTGGCCACGAGCACCGTAATGTGACGCAAACGCCCAGCGACCCCTAGGGGGCTCGGAGACCGATGCCGGTCAAGGTCAGCGTGGTCGTCCCCGTGTACAACCCGGGGGTTTATGTCGAGGACTGCATCGAGTCGCTGCTGCGGCAGTCGCTGCCTCCGGACGAGTACGAAGTGATCTTCGTCGACGACGGTTCCACCGACGACACGCCGGCCCGGCTCGACACGCTGGCCGCCGCGGAGTCCCGGGTGACCGTCGTTCACCAGGAGAACTCCGGCTGGTCCGGCAAGCCCCGCAACGTCGGCATCGCCGCCGCCCGGGGCGAGTACGTGATGTTCGTGGACAACGACGACCACGTCGGCGACGAGGCCCTTGAGCGGATGTACGACTACGGCGTCGCCAACGGCGCGGATGTCGTGGTCGGCAAGATGGCCGGCAAGGGCCGCGGCGTGCCGGTGGAACTGTTCCGCCGCAACCACCCGCGCGCCACCGTCGAGAACGCGCCGCTGATCGACAGCCTCACCCCGCACAAGATGTTCCGCCGCGCCTTCCTCGACGACATCGGCCTGCGGTTCCCCGAGGGCAGGCGGCGGCTGGAGGACCACGTCTTCGTCACCGAGGCCTTTCTGCGTGCGAGCAACGTCTCGGTGCTCAGCGACTACGTCTGCTACTACCACGTCCGCCGGGACGACGCTTCGAACGCCGGCTTCCAGCGCTTCGACCCGGGCGGCTACTTCAAGAACCTCCGCGAGGCCCTGGACGTCGTCGAGCGGTACACCGAGCCGGGGCCGCTGCGCGACCGGCTCTTCCGGCGCTGGCTGCGGGTGGAGATGGTCGAGCGGATGCGCGCCCGGCGGCTGCTCGCCCTGCCGGCGGACTATCGCCGGGACCTGTTCGAGGAGATCCACCAGGTCGTCGTGGAGCGCTTCGGTCCCGGTGTCGCGGCCGGGCTGCAGCCGACGCAGCAGGTCGTCGCCGCGCTGATCGCCGCGGATCGGTACGACGACGTCGAGGCCTTCGCCGAGTGGGAGGCCGGCATCGCCCTCACGGCCGTCCCCGAGCGCGTGGCGTGGGAGAACGGCACGCTGCGGGTCGCGTTCACCGCCGAGTTCGCGTCCGCCGGTGAGCCGATGACCTTCGCCGCCGGGACGGCCCGTACGCCTCTCGACGGCCCGCCCGAGGACCTGGCCGCGGCCGTCGCCTGGGTGGGCGCCGACACCGTCGACCGGTTCGACAAGGCCACCGCGGACCTGCTGGTGCGCGAGCGTGCCAGTGCCGCCCAGTACTTCCAGACGGTGCAGTTCACCCGGGAGGAGGTGCCGGCCGGCGACGACGGCCGGGTCCGGCTGGTCCTGCGGGCGACCGCCACCGTGGACCCCGCCGGCCTCACCCGCGACGGCCTGTGGGACACCCTCGTCCGCGTCAAGCTGGGCGGCTGGACCAAGGAATGCCGCCTGGGCCCGGCCCCGCGGGGGAACCGCCCCACGCCGTACGCCGCTGTGGCCGGCGGCCATGTGGTCCTGCCGTACTGGACGTCCCCGCACGCCCATCTCGCCCTCGACGTCGACCGCGCGACCCACCGCGTCGGCCTGGGCGCGCTCACCCCGGCCGGGATGACGCTCTCGGGCAACCGCCTGAGGGCACAGCTTCCCTTGCATGTCCCCGACGACGGCACCGAGGTGACGCTCCGGCTCACCGCGTCCGGCACCTCCCACGAGGTTCCCGCCACGCTGTCCCCGCACGACGCCGGGGCGCTGCTGACTGCCGTGCTGCCGCTCGGCGAGCTGAGAGGGGCGACTTGGCGGGCGGCGCTCGGCGTGCCGGGGCCGCGCTTTCTGCCGCTGCCCATCGCGCTGCGCTCCGGGGCAGGCGGAGTGCACGTGGTGCAGGCGCCGCGCCCCGGTGCGCTACGACGTCTCGCCCGCAGGGCACGACGCAGGCTCGGTACGGCCCTGGGGCGGACGACGGCCCGGGTGCGGGCCCTGGCCACGAGGCGGTGAGGACATGCGATCGCTCGGCATCGAAGGCGCCTGGGCGCTGGAACCCAAGGTCTTCCCGGACGACCGGGGACGTTTCCACGAGTGGTACCGAGGCGCGGAGTTCCGCGAGGCAACCGGCTACGACCTGTCCCTGGCACAGGCCAACTGCTCCGTCTCCCGCTGGGGCGTACTGCGGGGCGTGCACTTCTCGGACGTGCCGCCCGGTCAGGCCAAGTACGTCACCTGTGTGCGCGGCGCCGTCCTCGACGTGGTCGTGGACATCCGCCTCGGCTCCTCCACCTTCGGCCGCTGGGAGGCCCTGCGCCTCGACGACGACAGCCGGCACGCCCTGTTCCTCGCGGAAGGCCTCGGCCACGCCTTCATGGCACTCACCGACGACGCCACGGTGGTCTACCTGTGCTCGACGGGGTACGCCCCCGGGCGCGAACACGGGGTGAACCCGCTGGACCCGGGCCTGGCCATCGCCTGGCCCGAGGACATCCCACCCGTGCTGTCCCCCAAGGACGCGCAGGCGCCGTCCCTGGCACAGGCCCGAGAGGCGGGCCTGCTCCCGTCGTACGAGGACTGCACCTCCCACTACGCCCGACTTCGCACCGGAGGCGGTTCGGCAACGTCCTGAGGGGCGCGCGGAACTGCGCGACCGGCCACGACGAGCCCGCAGACATGCGGCTGCAGAACCGGGCACTGCCGCTCAACCGCCGGAGGCAACCCCCGCAACCTCAGCCCGCAACGGCACCCACGCCCGCCCACGCCGCACACCGAGCCTGCGAGCCCGCGCCAGCGGCCGCCAGAAGCGCGCCCCGAGCAGCGTCTCCGGAGCCACCGCGGAGGCCCGGTCCAGGATGGCCTCGGGCACCTTCTGCGGATCGGGTACCTCGTACTCGGCGACGATCTCGTCGTACCGGTCCCGCAGCACGGTGTTCCGGGGGTCGGCCCCGAAGACGACGAGCTGCCCGGTGGGCTGGGTGTCGACCAGAACGGTCACCAGATCGGGCCGGTACCGGCCGAGGATCTCGGCGATCTTGTACACGTCACCGGTCCACGCCCCGGTGTGCCGGTCGCGCGCGGCCTCGTCGACATTGCGGGGCAGCATGTCGTCGAAGACGATCACGCTGGTCCAGTCGGAGTGCCGCTCGATGTTCATGAAGTCCCGCAGCGCGTACTCGAACAGGTGCATGCCGTCGATGAACGACAGGTCGAGGACGGTACGCCGCCAGTACCCGAACGGCTTGCGGCCGCGGCGCAGGTTCCGCACCGGATGACGGCCGCCCTTGAGGTGGATGAGCGGGTTGTCGCGGGCGAAGAAGTCGTCGCTGGTGGCCTTGACCAGGTGCACGTCGCAGCGGATTTCCGTGACGACCTTGAAGGCGGGGTCGACTGCGATGGTGGGCACGCGGGAGAGCCGGAGGCTGCGGCCGTCGTTGACGCCGATCTCCAGGTAGTTGCGGTTGCCGCTGACCTTGTGCAGTTCCCGCAGGAACTCATGGCGTTTCACGAAGGGTCTCCTTGCGGATCCGGGGCAGTGCTTCGTGCAGGGCGGTGCGCCAGTCACGGGCTCGCGCGAGACCGAGCCGCTGCCGACGGCCGTGCGCGAGGACGCTGTATGCGGGGCGGGGCGCGGGCCGGGGGAAGGCCTCGCCGGTGACGGGGCGCACCCGGTCGGGGTCGGCGCCGAGGAGCCGGAACACCTCGCGGGCCAGGTCGTACCAGGTGGCCTCGCCCGAGTTGGTGGCGTGCAGGACGCCGGTCATGTCACGGCCGACGCGCGGGCCGAGGTCGGCGATCGTCGCGGCGACGTCGGCGCTCCACGTGGGCTGGCCGCGCTGGTCGTCCACGACGTCCACGGTGTCCCGGCGGGCTTCGAGTTCCATCATCGTCCGGACGAAACTGCGGCCGTGGACGCCGTAGAGCCACGCGACGCGCACGACTGCGCTCGCGTCCGGGAGTTCGTCCAGTACGGCCCGCTCACCTGCGAGTTTGGTGCGGCCGTAGGCGGTGCGGGGCGCGGGTGCCGCGTCCTCGGCGTAGGGGGTGCGGGCGTCGCCGGCGAAGACGTAGTCGGTGGAGACCTGAATCAGGCCGGCCCCGTACGCGGCGCAGGCGCGGGCGAGGATGCGCGGGCCGTCGCCGTTGACGTGCAGGGCGCTTTCCTCGTCCTGTTCGGCGTCGTCGACGGCTGTGTACGCGGCGCAGTTGACGACCACGTCGGGGCGGTGTGCGGCGAGGGCACGGTCGACGGCGCCGGGGTCGGTGATCTCGAGAGCGGGGTGGTCGAGGCCGGTCACCTGCTCGTCGCGGGTGCGCAGTTCCTCGACCAGGTCGCGGCCGAGCGTGCCGCCCGCTCCGGTGACCAGCCACCTCATCCGTGCTCCCCGCCGACGCGGCGCTTGAGGGGTTCCCACCAGGCGCGGTGGTCGCGGTACCAGGCGACGGTGCCGGCGAGGCCCGACGCGAAGTCGTGGCGGGGCCGGTAGCCGAGTTCGGTGCGGGCCTTGGTCCAGTCGACGGAGTAGCGCAGGTCGTGGCCCTTGCGGTCCTCGACGTGCTCCACCCGGTCCCAGTCGGCGCCGCAGGCCTTCAGGAGCAGGGCGGTGAGGTCCTTGTTGCTCAACTCGGTGCCGCCGCCGATGTTGTAGACCTCGCCGGGGCGGCCCTTGGTGCGGACGAGGTCGACGCCGTCGCAGTGGTCGTCGACGTGCAGCCAGTCGCGGACGTTGAGGCCCTCGCCGTACAGGGGTACCGGCTCGCCGTCGAGGAGGTTGGTGATGAACAGCGGGACGACCTTCTCGGGGAACTGGTGCGGGCCGTAGTTGTTCGAGCAGCGGGTGACGCGGACGTCCAGGCCGTGGGTGCGGTGGTAGGCGAGCGCGAGCAGGTCGGAGGAGGCCTTGGAGGCGGAGTACGGCGAGCTGGGCCGCAGGAGGTCCGTCTCGGTGGCGGAGCCGGTCTCCAGCGAGCCGTAGACCTCGTCCGTCGAAACGTGCACGAAGGGTGCGACGCCGTAGCGCAGGGCCGCGTCCAGCAGGGTCTGGGTGCCGACCACGTTGGTGAGGACGAAGTCGCCGGCGCCGGCGATCGAGCGGTCCACGTGGGACTCGGCGGCGAAGTGCACGACCTGGTCGGCCTCGGCCATCAGCTTGTCGACCAGTTCGGCGTCCCGGATGTCGCACTGCACGAACTCCAGCCGGGGGTGGTCGAGTTCGAGGTTGTCCAGGGTGCCGGCGTACGTCAGCTTGTCCAGCACCGTGATCCGCGGCGCCTCGGGCGCGTCCGGTGCATCGCGGGCGAGCAGCGTGCGGACGTAGGTCGAGCCGATGAAGCCGGCGGCGCCGGTGACGAGAAGGTTCATGTGTGGATCTGCACCTTGCTGTGGTCTCCGAGGACGAGTCGGTGGGCGCTGGGGACGCTGGGTGCGGGGGTGACCTCGACGTGCCGGCCGATGAGCGAGGACTCGATCCGGCCCACCCCCTGGATCGAGGAGTCCCGCAGCACGATGGAGAACTCCAACTCGCTGTCGCCGATACGGCAGTTCTGCGCGATGGAGGTGAAGGGGCCGACGTAGGAGTCCTCGACGACGGTGCCGGCGCCGACGACGGCGGGGCCGACGATGCGCGAGTTGACGATGCGCGCCCCCTCCTCGACGACCACGCGTCCGACGGTCTCCGAGGCGTCGTCGACATCGCCGTCGATGCGGCGCGTGAGGCCCTCCAGGACGGTCCGGTTCACCTCCAGCATGTCGGCGACGTTCCCGGTGTCCTTCCAGTAGCCCTTGATGACCGTGCAGCGCACGTCGGCGCGGGCGTCGATCAGGTGCTGGATGGCGTGGGTGATCTCCAACTCGCCGCGCCAGGACGGTGTGATGGCGCGGACCGCGTCGTGGATCACCGGGGTGAAGAGATAGACGCCGACCAGGGCGAGATCGCTCTTGGGGTGCTCCGGTTTCTCCTCCAGGCCGACGACCTGGCCCGCGTCGTCGAGTTCGGCGACGCCGAAGGAGCGCGGGTCCTGGACGCGGGTGAGCAGGATCTGGGCGTCGGGACGGTTGATGCGGAACTCGTCGACGAGGCCGGCGATTCCGCCGACGATGAAGTTGTCGCCGAGGTACATCACGAAGTCGTCGTCGCCGAGGTAGTCACGGGCGATGAGCACGGCGTGGGCCAGCCCCAGGGGCCGTTCCTGGGGAATGTAGGTGATCTCCAGACCGAATTTGGAACCGTCTCCGACGGCGTCCTGGATCTCCGGGGCGGTGTCACCGACGATCACACCGACCTCGGTGATCCCGGCCGCGGCGATGGATTCCAGCCCGTAGAAGAGCACGGCCTTGTTCGCCACCGGCACGAGTTGTTTGGCCGAAGTGTGCGTGATCGGCCTCAGGCGCGTACCGGCGCCACCGGACAGCACGAGAGCCTTCATCGGTTCACCTTAGCCCCGAATCGGCCAATTTGACGGTGCCGGGATTGGCTCGCTCGCAACTGCCACGCCATCGACCGTTCACCGGAGCGCGGTCTCAGCCGCCCAGGACGATCTCGCTCCACACCTGTTTTCCGCCACTGACCGGCACCGTTCCCCAGGTCGCCGCCATGGCCTCGACCAGGAGGATGCCGCGCCCGCCGGTGGCCTCCCAGCTGATGCTGGTCGGTTTGACCGGCGTGCGCGGCGAGGAGTCGGCGACGGACACACGCAACCGCTGGTTGACGAGGGTGAGGTCGAGGCGGACCCGGCCGTCGGTGTGCACGAGGGCGTTGGTGACGAGTTCGGAGACGACGAGCAGAACGGCGTCCATGTCCTGCGGCGGCACCCCCCAGCCGCGCAGCGTGCGCCGGGTGAAGCGGCGGGCGTGGCCGACGGCTTGCGGGACGCGCCAGACGGTCCAGCTCTCGCGCAGGGGCCGTACGGCCATGCCGTCGTAGCGCATCAGGAGCAGCGCGATGTCGTCGCTGCGGCGGGCGCCCTCGAGCAGGGCGTCGGCGACGAGGCCGAGGTGGGCGGGGTCGGAGCGGGCGAGGTCCTGCGCGAGCCGGGCCATGCCGGTGTCGATGTCGGCGTCCGCGGACTCGACGAGGCCGTCGGTGGTCAGGGCGACCACCGTGCCGGGCTGCAGCCCGAGCGGGCTCATCGGGAAGCCGGCCTGCCGCAGCACGCCGAGCGGCGGGCCGCCCTCCGCCTCGGCGATCTCGGTGCTGCCGTCCGGGTGGCGCAGGACCGGCGGGGGGTGACCGGCGCGCACGCACCAGGCGGAGCCCTCCTCCAGATCGACGTCGACGTAGCAGCAGGTGGCGAAGAGGTCGGTCTCCATGTCCATGAGGAGGCGGTTGGCGTGGTCGACGACGACGTCCGGGGGGTGTCCTTCGGCGGCGTAGGCGCGCAGCGCGGTGCGCATCTGGCCCATGAGGGTGGCGGCGGCCGCGCTGTGACCCTGGACGTCGCCGATGACCAGGGCGACGTGGTTGTCGGGCAGCGGGATCACGTCGTACCAGTCGCCGCCGACCTCCAGTCCGGCGGTGGTCGGCAGATACCGGGCGACGGCCTCCGCGCCGGGCAGCCGGGGCAGGCGGCGCGGCAGCAGCTGGCGCTGGAGCATGCCGACGAGTTCGTGCTCGGCGTCGAAGGCGTGGGCGCGCAGCAGGGCCTGGCCGGCGAGGCCGGCCGAGGCGGTGAGCAGGGCACGCTCGTCGGGGCCGAAGTCGTGCGGGGCGTCCCAGCCGATCAGGCAGGCGCCGACCATCCGGCCCCCGGCGGGCAGCGGCAGGACGGCCAGGCCGCCGGGGCCGACGTCGGCGAGGGCCGGTTCCAGCAGGCTGCCGGCGGGCCAGATCTGGGCGCGGCCCTCGCGCAGGGCGGCGGCGAGGGTGGGCATGGCGCGCACGGGCGCGTCCGGCCATTCGGTACGCCACTCCACGCGCCACAGCTCCGGCCAGGACTCGGGGTCGGGCGGGTCGAGGACGGTGACGACGAGGCGGTCGCTCTCCAGCTCGGCGAGGGCGATGCGGTCGGCGCGCAGCGGCTTGCGCAGGGCCGTGACGACGGCGTGGCTGACGTCGCGGACGGTGCCTGCGGTGGCGAGCGCGGCGGCGAGGCGCTGGACCCGGGCCACGTCGGTGACCTCGGCGCGCAGGGTGGAGGCGTCGGCCACGGTGCCGACGATGCGGGCCGGGAGTCCCTCGCCGCCGGGCAGCAGGCGGCCGCGCAGCCGGAGCCATCTGGGCGGGCCGGCGGGCTGAAGGACCCGGAACTCCAGGTCGCGGTCGCCGAGGGCCGTGTGGTCGGCCTCGACGACGGACATCAGCGACGGCAGGTCCTCCGGGACGGTCAGGCCCAGCAGGGTCTCGACCTTGCCGTCGAAGTCGTCCGGGCCGAGACCGAACAGCGCCAGGATGTCGTCGCCGACCTCGACGCGGCCGGTGTCCATGGCGAGGCTGAACGCGTTGGCCGGCAGCTCGCCCCCGTCCGTTGCCGCGGGCAGGGCGGGGAAGGCGACGGCCTCGGCGATCAGCTCCAGGCACTCCCGGTCGTCGGAGTCGAAGCCGCCGGGGCGCTCGCTCACGGCCAGCAGACACCCGTCGCCCTCGTCGCCGCGGGTCGGCAGGGCCGCCAGGAAGAAGTCCGGACCGGACGCGCGTCGGGACTCCGTCCGCGCGGCCAGTTCCGCCGGGCCGAGCCACCGCGCGTCTCCGGTGCGCAGCGCGCCGGCCACCGCGGACCGGCCGGAGCGCGGGTAGCTGTCGCGCAGCCCGTAGAAGGTCCTCGGCACACCGGCGGACTCGACCAGGCACAGCAGGTCCTCGTCCTCGCCCGGCGCGTACACGGCGGCGAGTGTCGCTCCGCCGAAGACGAGGGCCTGTTCGAGCACGCGGCGCAGCCGGTCCGGTGAGTCCGGATCGGCGGCGACCGTCTTGAGGGCAACTTCGGCACGCAGCCTTCTCGTTCCGCGTTCCGCGGCGCCCTCACCGACCACGTTCGCCATTACAGCGCTTATCAGACACCTGCGCAGCCCCTGTGGCGCGTTCCGTGGAGCGGGCGGGGTTTCGGTGCTCGAAAGGGCCCGAACATGTCTTTACGCATGCGTTCCGCACGGCGATCTCGTGACAGTCATGACTGTCCGTAGCCGTTGCATCGCTGGAAGTCTCGGTGCCGGACCAGTGAGGGGGACGCATGGACAAGCGCTACGAGGTGTACGCGCTCGCCGACAGGCACTTCTACGAGACGCCGGACCGGCTGTCGGCGGGCACGCAGGGCGCCGCGCGTGCGTACGGGGCGGCGCGGGACGAGGTCCCCGACGGCTGGACGGCGGCACGGATCGGCGACTGGCTGACGCTGACACCGCTCGGCCCGGACGGCGCCCCGCTGCCGGGCCCGGCGCAGGGCTGGAAGATCCATGCCTCGGCCACCCTGGCGAACGCGGAGCAGATCGCGCGGATCGTGTGGGACTACTGCGTGCCGAGGGGCATCCCGTTCAAGTTCGTGCCCGGCCCGCAGCTGCTGCATCTGCGCAACGCCAAGTACGCGGGCCGCGACTCCAGCGGCAAGTTCGTCACCGTCTACCCGGCCGACGAGCAGCAGCTCCACACGGTGCTGCGCGAGTTGGGCCGGCTGCTGGAGGGGTTCGAGGGACCGTACATCCTCACCGATCTGCGGTGGGAGGACGGTCCGCTGTACGTGCGCTACGGCGCCTTCGCACGCCTTTTCGTCGTCGACGACCGCGGTTCGCTGGTGCCGGCGGTGCGGGACGGGGAAGAGCGGTTGGTGCCGGACCGGCGGGCGCCGTCCTTCCAGGTGCCGGAGTGGGTGACGCTGCCCGAGTTCCTCGCGCCGCAGCTGGCGGCCCGCAACACGACGACGGTCGGCGAGTTGCCGTACCGCATCGAGAAGGCACTGCACTTCTCCAACGGCGGCGGGGTGTACACGGGCACCGACACCCGGGACGGACGCAAGGTGGTCCTCAAGGAGGGCCGGCCGCACGCGGGTCTCGCCGCGGACGGCGCGGACGCCGTGACCCGGCTGGAGCGGGAGCGGCAGGCGCTCGAGCAGCTGGCGGGGACCGGTGTGGTGCCCGAGGTGCGCGACTGGTTCCTGCTCGGCGATCACCGCTTCCTGGTCATGGACTTCGTGGCGGGGCGCCCCCTCAACTCCTTCTTCGCCGAACGGCACCCGCTGATCGGCCCGGACCCCGATCCGGGCGCCGTGGCCGACTACACGGCCTGGGCCCTGCGCATCCACCGCGCCGTGGAGCGTGCGGTGGAGACGGTGCACGCGCGCGGGATCGTCTTCAACGACCTGCACGTCTTCAACATCATGGTCGCCCCCGACGACGAGTCGGTGTCCCTGCTCGACTTCGAGGCGGCGGCCCCGGTCGGTGAGAACGGCCGCCAGGTCGTCGCCCACCCCGGTTTCCTGGCCCCGGCCGACCGCAGGGGCGTGGACGTCGACCGCTATGCGCTGGCCTGCCTGAGGCTGGCCTTGTTCCTGCCGATCACCTCGTTGTTCGTGGTGGACCGCGACAAGGCGGCGCACCTGGCGGACGTGATCGCGGGGCAGTTCCCGGACGTGCCCCGGGAGTTCCTGGACGAGGCGGTCGCCGAGATCTGCCGGGACGTGGCCGGTCCCGAGCGTGCCGCGCACACGGTCCGCGCCCGCTCCGCGTCCTTCGTGGAACCCGGCGACTGGCCCTACAGCCGCGACTCCATGGTCAAGGCGCTGCTCGCCTCGGCCACCCCGGAGCGCGAGGACCGGCTCTTCCCCGGCGACGTCGGCCAGTTCTCCGACGGCGGCGGGCTGGGCCTCGCCCATGGTGCGGCCGGCGTGCTGTACGCCCTGGCCGCGACCGGCGCCGAACGCTACGACGAGGGTGAACGCTGGCTGCTGGACCGCACCGACCCGCCACCGGTCGGCACGCCGCTGGGCCTGTACGACGGGCTCGCGGGCGTGGCCCATGTCCTCGACCTGCTGGGCCACCGGCAGCGCGCCCTCGACCTGATCGACACGGTCCTGCGCGAGAGGTGGCAGCGCCTGTCCTCCGACCTGCGCGGCGGACTGGCCGGGCTGGGGCTGGTCCTCGGCGGGCTCGCCGACACCACCGGCGAGCCGGAGCTGCGCGAGCGGGCGGCGGAGGCCGCGGACATCCTCGTACAGCGGCTGACCGCACCGCCCCCGTCCGGGGCCCGGCCGCGCGCCGGACTGCTGCGGGGCGCGAGCGGACCCGCGCTGTTCCTGCTGCGCCAGTACGAACGGACCGGCGACCGGCGGCTGCTGGACGCGGCCGGTGAGGCGCTGCGTCAGGACCTGGCGTGCTGCGTGGAACAGCAGGGCGGCTCGCTGGAGATCGACGAGGGCTGGCGGACCATGCCGTATCTGGGCGACGGAAGCGTCGGGGTGGGGATGGTCGTCGACGACTACCTCGCGCATGCCGCCGCCACCGACGGCGGGCCCGGACGGTCCGAGCGGGACTCCGACGTCGGCACGGACGCGTTCGAGCGGGCCCGCGCCGGCATCCTCACCGCCGCCACCTCACGTTTCTACGCTCAGCCCGGCCTCTTCCAGGGGCGTGCCGGGATGATCCTGCACCTCAGCCGCACGACGGCACCGGGCGCGGACGCGGACCGGCTGGCCGGGCAGATCGCCGGGCTCGGCTGGTACGCGATGTCCTACCAGGGCCAACTGGCCTTCCCCGGACACCAGATGATGCGGCTCTCCATGGACCTGGGCACCGGAACGGCCGGCTGCCTGCTCGCGCTCGGAGCCGCCCTCGGCGCCGACGCGGCGAGCGCCACCCCGGCCCACCTGCCCTTCCTCCCGCCGCCGACGCGGCACCCGGAACGCGGCTCCGCCACCTGACGGAGTCGTGACACAACCCCGTCCCCACCAATGAGAGGACCCGACATGGCACTGCTCGACCTGCAGACGATGGAGACCGAGGAGTACACCGGCGGCGGCAGCGTGGCCAGCCTCCTCCTGTGCGCCAGCCAGGCCAGCATCACGCTCTGTCTCTGACGGACATCGCGCAACCGCGGCCCCGGGCGGTCTCCCTCCTTCACGGGAGGGCCGCCCGGGGCCCTTGCCCGGACGAGGGAGCGAGGCCGCAGCCGTATGAGGCGCACGACGACTCCTGCCGACGACGCTTCCCGCGCGCTGCTGCGTGCGGCCACCCGGCACAGCGGGGCCCGTACGGCGGCCCTGTGTCTGGTGGCGACGGCCGCGACCGGGGCCGGGCTGCTGCTGCCCGCCGCGCTCGGGCGGACCCTGGATCTCCTGCTGGCCCGGGCACCGGCGACGGGCTGGGTGCTGTGCTGCGCCGGACTCGTGCTGCTGCTCGCCCTGCTCGACGGATGCCAGAGCGTCCTCGTCGGCACCGTCGACGCCCGGAGCGCCGCCTGGCTGCGGCGGCGGCTGACCGGGCACGTCCTGGCCGTGGGCCCGCGGGCCACCGCCCGCTTCGGGGCCGGCGACCTGGTCGCACGGATCGTCGGCAACGCCGCGCAGGCCGGCACGGCACCGGCCGCCCGAGCCGCACTGCTCGCCGCGCTCGCCGGACCGGTCGGGGGCATCGTCGCCCTCGGTCTGATCGACCTGTGGCTCGCGGCCGTGTTCCTCGCCGGGGCGCCGGTACTGGCCGCCCTGCTACGGACCTTCGCCCGTGACACCTCCCGCTGTGCGACCCGGTACCAGCAGGAACAGGGCCGGATCGCCGCCGCGCTCGCCGAGGCCGTCGACGGCCGGCGCACCATCCGCGCGGCGGGTGCGACGGACCGGGAGACGGCGCGGATCCTGCGGCCGCTGCCCGAACTCTCCCGCGCCGGGCACCGGATGTGGCGGGTGCAGGGGCGGGCCGCCGCCCAGGCCGTCACCGTGGCCCCGCTGCTGCAGCTCGGTGTCATCGCCGTCGCCGGCGTCCTGGTCACCCGGCACCGGCTGTCCGTCGGCGAGATGCTCGCCGCCTCCCGTTACGCGGTGCTGGCGACCGGTGTCGGCGTGCTGGTCGCCCAGCTCGCGAGCCTGGCCCGCGCCCGGGCTGCGGCCGGACGCCTCGGTGAGGTCGTCGCCGAGCCCGCCCCAGCCCATGGCGGGCGCCGGCTGCCGCCCGGCCCCGGCCGCCTGGAGCTGCGCGGCGTGACCGCCCGGCGCGGCGGACACACCGTGCTGGACGGGGTCGACCTGGTCGTCCCCGGCGGGACCACCGTGGCCGTGGTGGGGCGTTCCGGCGCGGGCAAGTCACTGCTCGCCGCGCTCGCCGGCCGTCTGGCCGACCCGGACGACGGCGAGGTCCTGCTAGACGAAGTGCCGCTGCCCGAGCTGACCCACGACGAACTGCGCCGGGCCGTCGCCTACGCCTTCGAACGTCCCGCCCTGCTGGGCGGCACCGTCGAGGACGCGATCGGCCTGGGTCTGCCGGACCCCTCACCCGCCCGCGTCCGGGAGGCTGCCCGCACGGCCCACGCGGACGACTTCATCCGCCGCCTGCCCCACGGCTACGGCACCGCAATCGCCGACGCCCCGCGCTCCGGCGGCGAGTCCCAACGCCTCGGACTCGCCCGGGCATTCGCCCACGACGGCCGCCTGCTGATCCTCGACGACGCGCTGTCCAGCCTCGACACCGTGACGGAGGCCCGCGTCACCGAGGCCCTGACCGGCGGCTCGTCCGCCACCCGCCTGCTGGTCGCCCACCGTGCGGCGACGGCGGCCAGGGCCGACGCGGTGGCCTGGCTGGACGGCGGGCGGGTACGCGCGTTCGGGCGGCACGAGGAGCTGTGGGACATCGCGGAGTACCGGGAGGCATTCACCGGGGAGGAACCGGCGTGACCCGTGGCCTCTACCCCCGCGGGCTGCGCTTCCTGCGCTCCCGATGGCCCGTCCTCGTACGGCTCGCCCTGTGGTCCGTGCTGGAGACGGGCCAGAGTTTCCTCATCGGATACGCCCCGGCCCGCGCCCTGGACGACGGGTTCCTCCGGGGCCGTACGGAGGTCGGCCTCGGGTGGCTCGGGGTCGCCGGTCTCGGGGTCGTCGTCGGCGCGTACGGCACGGCTCGCGTGTACGGGGCGGTCGCGGCGCTGGTCGAACCGCTGAGGGACCGGCTCGTGACCAGGGTGGTGGAGCGCGGGGTGCGGGAGGCGGACCGCGGGGCGCTGTCCGGGCTCACCCAGCAGGTGGAGATCGCGCGGGACACCTTCGCGGGACTGGTCATGGTGTCGCGGTCGTTCGTGTTCACCGCGGTCGGCGCGCTGGCCGGCCTGTTCTCGCTGGCTCCGCTGCTGCTGCTCGTGGTGCTGCCGCCACTGGCCGCGGGGGTGGGCCTGTTCGCGGTGACGCTGCGTCCGCTGGCCCGCAGACAGGAGGTCTTCCTCGCGGCCGACGAGGCCCTGGCCGACCGGCTCGGCGCCGTCTGCCCCGGGCTGCGGGACATCACGGCGGCCGGCGCTCAGGAGCGGATGGCCGCCGACACCGGGGACCTGGTGGCCGCCGAGCTGCGGGCCGCCCGTTCCCTCGCCCACTTCGGTGTGCTCCGTGTGGCCGCCCTGGCCCTCGGCGGACAGCTCCCGATCGTGCTGCTCCTCGCCGCCGCGCCCTGGCTCCTGCGACACGGCGTCACCACCGGCGCCCTGGTCGGCGCCCTCGCCTACGTGACCCAGTCCCTGCTCCCCGCCCTGCACAACCTGGTCCACGGCCTGGGCACGAGCGGCTCACGGCTGGCGGTGGTGCTAAGGCGGCTGGTGCCGGAGGAGGGCGGGTCGGACAAGGCCCGGAGGCGCGGCGTGCCGGGCGCGGCCAGTGCGCCGAGCCCGCCGGATGCGTCCGCAGCGGCGACCGGCCGAGTCAGGCTCGGCGCGACCGGTGCGGTGGCCGACCGGGCCGATCCGCCCAGAGCCGGCGGCCCCGGCGCGTCACCCACTCATCCGGACGACGGCCCGGCACCGTCCCTGCCTCCCGTCGGCACACCCGCACCATCCCCGGACCACGCCGACTCCCCGCGACCGACCGCCGGACTCCCACACCCCACCGCTCCCGCACCTCCCGCCCTCACCCTCACCTCCGTCACCTTCGCCTACGGCCCCACCGCACTGCCCGTGATCGACGACCTCGACCTCACCCTCCAGGCCGGCTCCCACCTGGCCGTCGTCGGGCCGAGCGGGATCGGGAAGTCCACGCTGACGGCGCTGGTGGCCGGGCTGCTGGAGCCCCGGCGCGGCACCATCCGAGTGTGCGGGGAGGCGGTGCCGGGGCCGGGTGCGGCCGCGCGGCGGGTGCTCATTCCGCAGGAGGCGTACGTGTTCACCGGCACCCTCGCCGAGAACCTCGGCCTGCTGCGGCATGACCCGGTCTCCGACGCGGAGCTGCTCACCGCCGCCGAGGCGGTGGGGCTGGCGCCGCTGCTCGACGCGCTGGGCGGGCCGGAGGGCCGGGTGGATCCCGGGGCGCTGTCCGCGGGCGAGCGGCAACTGATCGCGCTGACCCGGGCCCACCTGTCGTACGCCCCGCTCGCGCTCCTCGACGAGGCCACCTGTCACCTCGACGCGCGGGCCGAGGAACGCGCGGAGCAGGCCTTCGCGGCCCGCCCCGGCGGCACGCTGGTCGTCGTCGCGCACCGCATCAGCTCGGCCCGCCGCGCCGACCGCGTCCTGATGATGGACGGCAGCGACACGGCGTACGGGACACACGACGAGCTCGTACGGCACTCGGCGCGCTATCGCGAGCTCGTCGGCGGCTGGACGCCCGTGCCGCGGTAATGGTTCAGAGCCAGCCCTCGCCCTGGGAGATCCGGATCGCGTCGATGCGGTTGCGGGCCCCGGTCTTGCGGGTGATGGCCGCCATGTAGTTGCGCACCGTTCCGTGGGACAGGTGCAGGCTCCCGGCGATCTCCGCGACGGAGGCTCCCTCCGCCGCGAGGGACAGCACGCTGAGCTCACGCCGGGTCAGCGGCATCTCGGCGGCCTTGAGAAAAGCAAAGCCCAGCGAATCGTCGACGAAACGTTCCCCCTTGGCGACGCGCCGAATTCCGCGCACCAGCCGGTCCGGGGAGTTCTCCTTGTCGACGTATCCGAGCGCCCCCGCCTCCAGGGCCCGCTTCAGCAACCCCGGCCGGTGCGCGCTCGCCAGCACCAGCAGGTGCGGCGGCGTCCGGCCCGCGTCCCGTAATCGCAGCTCGGCGAGCGGGGGTATGCCGTACGTATCCGTGCACTCGAGGTCCACCGCGCACACGTCCGGTCGGACGGAACGCGCGCGTGCGGACGCGCTGCGCCACGGGGCGTCGTACACCTCCAGGCCTGGATCTCGGCGCAGCCACTCCGCCAGCACCGATCGCACCAGACACGCGTCATGCACCACAAGGACCCGGATCACTGCCGCCCCTCCACCCCGCCGTTCGTCGCTCTCATGGTGTTGAGCGCGTGCCCCATTGTTGGCGTCCATGACCGTCTGCGGGCGCGAAGATCCGGCCAACAGGGTGCGCGGGGGCGCACGCGAGGCGCCCGTACGCCGGGGTCGCGCATCGACTGTGGGGGCATGGGATCACGGCCATGGGGTACCAGCCCCCGGCTCTCGCAGTGCGGGGGGTCCGGCAGGACAGGGTGCCGCTCGCCGTGCGCGGCGGGCCGTGAGGGGGGAGATTTGAGCCCTGGGACCCGTCGCGCGGCCCTGCGGAGGAGGTGGTCGGCGTGTCCGACGGGCAGACGTCCGCCCAGGCGCCGGCCGCCGCGCGGACCCGGGTCGGCCGGCCGCTCCTGTCGCTGGCGCTTGCCTCGATGATGGACGAGGTGCACGCGCACTCCGGTGCGGTGTACCTGCTGGCGGCCGACGAGCCCGTACTGGAGATGGCGGTGATGGCCGGCCTGCCCCGGGCGTTCGCGGCGCCCTGGGAGCGGGTCGGGCTGAGCGCGCCGATCCCGGTCGCGGAGGCCGTGCGTGAGCGGCGGCTCGTCTGGGTCAAGGGCGAGGAGGACATGGCGGCCCGCTATCCGCGGATCGCCGTCGTGCTGCCCTACCCCTTCGCGCTGGCCGCGCTGCCCGTGGCCACCGAGACCACCGCCTATGGCGCGATCTTCGTGACCTGGCCCGGCGCACACCCCCCGGAGCTGTCGGAGCGGGAGCGCGACCATCTCACCGCCGCCTGCCGACGGCTCGCGGTGCGGCTGGAACGCGCCCTGGAGGAGAGCCTTCCGCCGCTGCCGGAGCCCGATCTGGTCGCCGGGCCGGCCTTCAGCGGCGCCGCCGGCACGCTCGGCACGGTGGAGGCGGCACGCATGGTGTCGCGGCTGCCGTACGGCCTGTGCTCGCTCGATCTGCACGGCCGGGTCAGCTTCGCCAACCCCGCGGCGGCCGAGCTGATCGGCGTCCCGGTCAACCGGCTGCTCGGCAACCAGCTGTGGGCGTCGGTGCCGTGGCTCAACGACCCGGTGTACGAGGACCGCTACCGGGGCGCGCTGATGAGCCAGCACACCACGTCCTTCCTGGCGCTGCGCCCGCCCGGCGACTGGCTGTCGTTCCGTATGTATCCGAGCACGACCGGTCTGAGCGTGCGGATCAGCCGGGCCCGCGCGGTGGCGGAGATGGGCCGCAGCGAGCCGCAACAGGACGACCCGCCGGGCCGGCTCGTGACCATCTCCCAGGTGCTGAGCCTGTCCGGCGCGCTCACCGAGGCGGCGGGTGTGCAGGACGTGGTGCAGCTGGTCGCGGACGAGATCGTCCCGGCTGTCGGCAGCCAGGCGCTGGTCGTCCTGGGGACGCGGGCGGGCCGGCTGCACGTGCTCGGTCACCGAGGCTATGCGGATCCGCAGATCGTGGAGCGCTTCGACGGTCTGCCGCTGACCGAGCAGACCCCCGGCACGCACGCGCTGACCACCGGTGTGCCCGCGTTCTTCGACTCCCAGGAGCAGCTGGAACGCCTGTATCCGACGCGGTACTCGACGCCCGACGGCTTCGCGGCCTGGGCGTATCTGCCGCTGATCGCCTCGGGACGGCCGGTGGGCACCTGTGTGCTCGCCTACTCGGAGCGGCATCCCTTCCCGGCGGACGAGCGAGCGGTCCTGACCAGCCTCGGCGGGCTGATCGCGCAGGCGCTGGAGCGCGCCCTGCTCTACGACGTCAAACACCAGCTGGCGCACGGACTGCAGGCCGCCCTGCTCCCGCACTCGCTGCCGACGCTGCCCGGCGTCGAAGCGGCGGCGCGGTATCTGCCCGCCACCCAGGGCATGGAGATCGGCGGCGACTTCTACGACCTGGTGCGGACGGAGGACGGGCTGACGGCTGCGGTGATCGGGGACGTGCAGGGGCACAACGTCACCGCGGCCGGCCTGATGGGCCAGATCCGCACCGCCGTACGGGCGTACACGACCGTCGGTCAGGCCCCGGAGGAGGTCATGCGCAGCACCAACCGGCTGCTGCTCGACCTCGGCTCCGACCTGTTCGCCAGCTGTCTGTATCTGCGCCTCGATCCGGAACACGGGCGGGCGGTGATGGCCCGTGCCGGGCATCCGCCGCCGCTGCTGCGACGGCCGGACGGACGCGTGCGGGTCCTCGACCTCGCGGGCGGGCCGCTGCTGGGCATCGACGGCTCGCCCACGTATCCGACGACGGAGGTCGACCTCACGCCCGGCTGTGTGCTCGTCCTCTACACCGACGGGCTGATCGAGTCCCCCGGCATCGACATCGAGGACGCGCTCGCCGAGCTCGGCCAGTTGCTCACCGAGTCCGGGGAGCTGCCCTTGGACGAACTCGCCGATCTGCTCGTGCAGCACAGCGCGTCCAGGCACGAACGGGTCGACGACGTGGCGCTGCTGCTGTTGCGGGCGCGCGGCTGACGGCTGACGGCTCCGGACACGACAGCGGTCCGACCCTCCCGCCGGAGGGCCGGACCGTGTTGTCGTCCGGATCACTCGGATCCGTGCGCCGGTGTCAGGGCGTCAGTTCCCGACGCCGTTTCCGACGACCTCGCCGAGGCCGTTGCCCGTGCCGTCGGCGTTGCCGCCGCCGACCTCTTCACCGGCTCCGGCCTCCTCGCCCGCACCGGCTTCCTCACCGGCACCGGCTTCCTCGCCCGCGCCCGCTTCCTCGCCCGCGCCGGCCTCTTCACCGGCACCGGCCTCTTCACCGGCACCGGCCTCTTCACCGGCACCGGCTTCCTCACCGGCACCCGCGCCGCCCGCGGCGTCGCCGCCGAGGGTCGCGCCGACCGCTTCCAGGGCGGTGGTCACCGGCTGGAAGAAGGTCTCGCCGCCGACCGTGCAGTCACCGCTGCCGCCGGAGGTCAGGCCGATCGCCAGCCCGTCCTGGGTGAACAGGGAGCCGCCGCTGTCGCCGGGCTCGGCGCAGACGTCGGTCTGGATGAGGCCGGTGACGGTGCCCTCCGGGTAGTTGACGGTGGCGTCGAGTCCGAGGACCTGACCGTCGTTCAGCCCGGTGGTGCTGCCCATCCGGAAGACCTGGAGTCCCACCTCGGCGTCCGCCGCCTGGCTGATCGGGACGGCCTGGTCGCCGACGTTGACCTCGCTCGGCGCCTCGGTCGCCGGGTCGTCGTACTTCACGAGCGCGAAGTCACCGTCGCCGGGGAAGGTGGACTGGTCGACGGTGGCGATCGGCTGGCCGCCCTCGGTGTCCGACCACTCGTTGCCGCCGAGGCTGCAGTGACCGGCGGTCAGGAAGGCGGGGGTGCCGTCGCCCGCGGTGACGTTGAAGCCCGCGGAGCAGCGTGAGCTGCCGGCGAAGATGGCGTCGCCGCCCGAGAGGAACGTCTTGAAGGTGCCGGCCGACTTCTTGATGGTCGCCATGCCCGTACCGAGGCCGTCGACGGTCGACTCCAGCTGGTCCCAGTTGTCGCCGGTGACGGTGCTGTCGGCGGTGACGAGGATCTTGTTCGTTCTGGGGTCGACCGACCAGGCCGTGCCCGGGATGGTCGCCTCGGACTTCAGGGTCTGCGCGCCGGACGCGAGCTCGTTCAGGCTGTTCTCGACCTCGCGCACCTTCGCGCCGGCCCGCTTCGCCTGGACGATCACGTTGTTGTTGTCGCCGGGGATGACGTTGACGACGAGCTGCTGGCTCTCGGCGTCGTAGTAAGAACCGGCGAAGGCGTCGCCCAGCATTCCCGCGAGCTGAGAGGCGAGATCCGACGCGTCCGCCGCCTTCAGAGTCTTGGGAGCGGCGGCGTTGTCCGTCGCGGCGTCCTGCGACGCGTTGGCGTTGGGCAGCAGGATCGCGGCCGCTCCGAGCGCCACCACGCTGCCCGCTGCTATCGCGGCCTTGCGCTTCGGAATTCGCTTGTGACTCAAACTTCTCGACCTCCTGGGGGACGGGGTCTGCGCCGCCTTGTGCGGCGGCTTTTCGGGGCGCCTGGTTGGCAGTTGGTACGCACGGGTCGCCCGGGGCGTTCAATTCCGTTTCAGCGCGTCGCGTTCGCAACACGGAATCGGCCAAGGACCGCACCTGCCGGTCCGGCGGCGGGAACAATCCCCCATATGACGATGACCACCGCTGAAGCCGACAAGATCCTCTCCGCCAACTTCGCCCCCTGGGTCCTCGACTTGGGCCTGTCGGTCGAGGCGGTGGAGGGCCACCGGGCGATCCTGCGCATGCCCTGGTCGGACGGGCTGGCCCGGGAGGGCGGCGCCCTGTCGGGGCAGGCGCTGATGGCCGCCGCCGACACCGCCACCGTGATCGCCGTGTCGGTGGCGCGCGGGTCGTACGTACCGATGACGACGGTGCAGCAGTCGACGTCCTTTCAGCGCGCCGTGATCGGTGCGGATGTCCTGATCGAAGCGGTCGTCACCAAGCTGGGCCGGCGCATGGCGTTCGCCGACGTCGCGATGACCGACGAGGGGTCGGGAGAAATCGCGGCCCGGGCGAGCACGGTCTACGCGCTTCTGGGCTGACCCGAGCCGACACGAGCTGACACGATCCGCTACCGATCAGTAACGGTCAGTTGAGAAAGTGGAGCGGAATCCATGCTTCAGCGAATCTGCACATTCAATACTCAACCAAGTCACCGTGGGCCGAGGTTCTGCACAGGGGCGCTACCGGCGGTCACCCCCTTGGGGCCGGAGTGTCGCATTCGCCGCGACCTTCACCGCCCCCCTGTGAGGCGATGCAACAGCTCGCCCGAGCCGATGCTGTGACGCATGTGAAGAAGTCGCCGACAAGACGTGGGCACTTCTGCACCGATCGATGCCGCTGAGATCGAAGTGCCCTGGTGAGGCCGAAGTTTGATTGGAAGCCCGTACCCGCAGCGTGCTTTGATCCATCGCACCGCAGGGGTCGTGTACGGCTCCCGGAAACGGGCGCCGGATGCCTGCGGTCGCGGCCGTCATCTGTCCCCAGAGGGGGCCGCTCCCCCTTGTGAGATATCCATTAGGAAGGGAAGTTCCATCATGAACTCCACCCCCCAGGTTGCGACCGTCGAGATCTCCGACGCCGAGCTCGACAACGTCTCCGGCGGCCTGCAGGTCAACGCCGTGAACGGTGCCCTCGACGCTGTCAACGGCATCGCCCCGGTCTCCGGCCTGGTCGACACGGTCGTCGGCACCGTGGAGGGTGTCACCGGCCTGAACACCGCCCCGGTCTCGGGCCTGGTTGCCGGTCTCTGATCGCACCTTGCATACCACTGAGTCCCGGAGCCATTCCCCGGCTCCGGGGCTCTTGGGTGCCTGAAAACAACTGGGCACCGTCCGCATCACGACCGGCCCCCGCGCGCCGGTCTCCACTCATCCTCAGGTGAGGGAAAGTTCCGTGCAGTTCCGCCAACAGGCCCTCGCCAAGCTCCAGTCACCGGAGGAGCTCGACCTTCCGGTGCGCTTCGCCCGTCCCCAGGGCTGGCTGGTCCTCTCCGTGACGGTGGTCGTCATGGCCGCCGCGTCCGTGTGGGCGGTGACCGGCTCGGTCGCCTCCACCGTCGGCGCGCCCGCCATCCTCACCCACGGGCAGGGCAGCTACATCCTGCAGAGCCCGGTCGCCGGGCAGGTCACCTCGGTCCTCGCCAAGCAGGGCCAGCAGCTTCCCGCCAAGTCCCCCGTACTGAAGGTCCGTACCGCCGAGGGCGAGACGGTCGTCCGTACGGTCGCCGCGGGCCGGGTCACCGGGCTCGCCGCCACCATCGGGCAGATCATCCAGACCGGCGCGAACGTCGCCGCCGTGGAGAAGGTCGCCCGCACCGAGGACCCGCTGTACGCGACGGTGTACGTCCCCGCCGAGAACGCGGCGTCCATCCCCGACAAGGCCGCTGTGGACCTGACCGTCCAGTCGGTGCCCACCCAGGAGTACGGCGTCCTGCGCGGCCATGTGAAGTCGGTGGACCGCTCCGTGCAGTCGGCGCAGCAGATCGCCGCGTTCCTCGGGGACAACCAGCTCGGCGAGCAGTTCACCAAGGACGGCAGGCCGGTCGCCGTACTGGTGAAGCTGGACGAGAAGTCGAGCACCGAGAGCGGCTACAAGTGGTCGTCCGCGGACGGGCCGCCGTTCTCCCTCACCTCCATGACCATGGCCGAGGCCTCCATCCGGCTGGCCGACGAGCGTCCCGTCGATTGGCTGCTGCCGTGAGCGCCGCACAGGAGGCGCGCGGCAGGCGCCGCGCGGCGCCGCCGAAGCGCCCCGTGCCCAAGGGCAGGTCGAAGACCGTCCGCACACCCACCGTGCTGCAGATGGAGGCCGTGGAGTGCGGCGCCGCCTCCCTCGCGATGGTGCTGGGCCACTACGGCCGCCATGTCCCGCTGGAGGAACTGCGCATAGCGTGCGGCGTCTCCCGCGACGGCTCGCGCGCCAGCAACCTCCTCAAGGCCGCCCGCAGCTACGGCCTCACGGCCAAGGGCATGCAGATGGACACGGCCGCCCTCGCCGAGGTGAAGACGCCGGCCGTCCTGTTCTGGGAGTTCAACCACTACGTCGTCTACGACGGCATGGGCCGCCGCTTCGGCCGCCGGGGCGTCTACATCAACGACCCCGCCAAGGGCCGCCGCTTCGTGCCCATGGAGGACTTCGACGGCAGCTTCACCGGCGTCGTCCTGGTCATGGAACCCGGCGAGGACTTCGCCAAGGGCGGGCGCAAGCCGGGCGTGCTCGGCGCGATGCCGGCCCGGCTGCGCGGCACCGCGGGCACGATGCCCGCCGCGGTGCTGGCGAGCCTCCTCCTGGTGGTGGTCGGCGCGGCGGTGCCCGCGCTGAGCCGCACCTACATCGACATGTTCCTCATCGGCGGCCAGACCTCCCTGCTGGGCGTGCTGTTCGCGTCGATGGGGACCTGTGTCGCGCTCACCGTGGTGCTGACCTGGCTGCAACAGACGAACCTGCTGCGCGGCCGGATCATCTCCTCCACCCTCTCCAGCGCCCGCTTCCTGCGTCATCTGCTGCGGCTGCCGGTGACGTTCTTCTCCCAGCGCAGCCCGGCCGACCTGGTGCAGCGGCTCCAGTCGAACGACGCGGTGTCCGAGACGCTGGCCCGCGACCTCGCGGCGGCGGGCGTGGACGCGGTGGTCGTCGTCCTGTACGCGCTCCTCCTCTACACCTACGACCCCCAGCTCACCTTCGTCGGCATCGGCGTCGCCCTGCTGAACGTCGTCGCCATGCGCGTCGTGATCCGCCTGCGTGCCACCCGTACGGCGAAGCTGCGCGCGGACAGCGCCCGGCTCACCAACACCGCCTACACCGGTCTTCAGCTGATCGAGACGATGAAGGCGACCGGCGGCGAGGACGGCTACTTCCGCAAGTGGGCCGGACAGCACGCCACCACGCTGGAGGAGCAGCAGCGCCTCGGCGTGCCGAGCGCCTGGCTGGGCGTGGTCGCCCCGACGCTCGCCACGCTCAACAGCGCGCTCATCCTCTGGATCGGCGGCATGCGCGCGATCGAGGGGGGCATATCCGTAGGCCTGCTGGTCGCCTTCCAGGCCCTGGTCACCCGCTTCACCGCCCCGATCACCCGCCTGAACGGCGTCGCGGGCCGCATCCAGGACTTCGCCGCCGACGTGGCCCGGCTGAAGGACGTGGAGAACTTCGAGGCGGACCCGCTCTACGGCCGCCCCGGCACGGGCGATTCGACGCGCCGGCTGCACGGTCACGTCGAGCTGCAGAACATCTCCTTCGGCTACAGCCCGCTCGACAAGCCGTTGCTCACCGGCTTCGACCTGACCGTCGGCCCCGGCCGGCAGGTGGCCCTGGTCGGCGGCTCCGGCAGCGGCAAGTCCACGGTGTCCCGCCTCATCTCGGGTCTGTACGCCCCGTGGGAGGGCGTCATCCGCATCGACGACCAGCGCATCGAGGACATCCCGCGTGGTGCCCTCGCGGCCTCCGTCTCCTTCGTCGACCAGGAGGTCTTCCTGTTCGAGGGCACCGTCCGCGACAACGTGGCGCTGTGGGACCCGTCGATCCCGGACGAGGCGGTGGTGGACGCCCTGCGCGACGCGGCGCTGTACGACGTGGTGATGCGCCGCCCGGGCGGCATCCAGAGCAGAGTGGAGCAGGACGGCCGCAACTTCTCCGGCGGGCAGCGTCAGCGCCTGGAGATCGCGCGGGCGCTGGTGCGGCGGCCGAGCATCCTGGTGCTGGACGAGGTGACCAGCGCGCTCGATGCCGAGACCGAGCTGGTAGTGATGGACAACCTGCGCAAGCGCGGCTGTGCCTGTGTGGTGATCGCGCACCGGCTCAGCACCGTGCGCGACAGCGACGAGATCGTCGTACTCGAGCACGGCACGATCGTGGAACGCGGCCGGCACGAGGACTTGGTGGCGCGCGGCGGCGCGTACGCGGCACTGGTCAAGGAGCGGTGAGATGACCTCCGTCCACGAGGGAGACCTCGTTCTCAACGCGCTCGGGCAGATGGGCACGCGCATCGACTGCGCCGGGCACAACCGACTCGACCTCGAAGGGCCGCAGGTGCTGTGGCTGGTCGCGTCCGGCGCCGTCGATCTGTTCGCGGTGGACGCCGGGCAGCAGGGCCACTGGCACCACCTCGGCCGCCTGGAGGCGGGCTCGCTGCTGCTCGGCCCGGTCCCGGGGCCGCAGCACACCCTGGTGGCCCGCCCGCTCAGGGACTGCGTGGTGCACCGCATCGGGCTGCGCGAGCTGTACCAGCCCGCGAACACGCAGACCTGGTCCTACGACGAGTACGGCAACCCGCAGTACGTCCCGCCGCAGACGAGCCCGCTGGAGTACGCCCTCGCACTCGGCGTCGGCCGTAGCCTCACCATCCTCTTCCAGGCGCCCATGGCCACCGATCGGGCGGCCTCGAGCATGGGGGACGACGACGATGTCTTCTGGATGCAGGTGCCGCCGGGCAGTGTGCAGTACGGCTCGCTGTACGGTGCCGAGGCCGCCGCCGATCTGCTGATGGACCCGGCGGTCTGGCAGTCCATGGTCGACCAGCAGTACCGCCTGCTGACCACGCTGGACCGCTGGATCGAGCAGCTGGAGCGCACCCACGAGTCGCGCACGGCGGAGGGCATCAAGGCCGGCGAGGCGGTGCGCGTCCAGGCCGACCGGACGCTGCTGGCGTCCATCGGCAAGCGCAGCGACAAGCGCACGACGGCCGCCGACGCGGACGCCAGTCACGCGGCCTGCAAGCTGGTCGCCCAGGCGGCCGGGATCACGCTGGCCGAGCCCGCGCAGAGCGGCACCGAGAGCGACCGGCTCGACCCGGTCGAGCGCGTGGCCATCGCGTCGCGCGTGCGCACCCGGGCCGTACGGCTGGACGGGCACTGGTGGCGGGACAACGTGGGGCCGCTGGTGGGTCACCGGGCGCTGTCGGGTGCGCCGGTGGCGCTGCTGTGGCGGCGCAGCGGCTATGTCGCCGTGCATCCGGCGACCGGCCGCGAGACGCCGATCGAGAAGGCCAACGCGGAGGAGTTCGAGCCGCGGGCGGTGATGTTCTACCGGCCGCTGCCCGATCGCGCGTTGAGCCCGCTGCGGCTGCTGCGCTTCAGCATGCGGGGCACGGGCGGCGACCTCACGAACCTCATGATCAGCGGCCTGGTGACGGTCGCGATCGGCGCGCTGGTGCCGATCGCGACGGGCAAGGTGCTCGGCGAGTTCGTGCCCAAGGCGCAGACCGACCTGATCGTGCAGTTCTGCCTGGCCGTGATGATCAGCAGTGTCGTGGCAGCGGCGTTCATGCTGCTTCAGAACCTGACGATCCTGCGTCTGGAGGGCCGTATCGAGGCGACGCTCCAACCGGCCCTGTGGGACCGGCTGCTGCGCCTGCCGACGAAGTTCTTCACCGAGCGCTCGACCGGCGAACTGGCGAGCCAGGCCATGGGCATCAGCTCGATCCGCCGTCTGATGGCCGGGGTCGGCCCGGTCGTCGCCCAGTCGGTGACCGTGGGCGCGATGAACCTGTCCCTGCTGTTCTGGTACAGCGTGCCGATGGCGCTGGCGGCGATCGGCATGCTCGTCGTCATCGCCGCGGTGTTCCTGGGGCTCGGACTGTGGCAGGTGCGCTGGCAGCGGCGGCTGGTGGTGCTGAGCAACAAGCTGAACAACCAGGCGTTCCAGACGCTGCGCGGGCTGCCGAAGCTGCGGGTAGCGGCGGCCGAGAACTACGCGTACGCCGCCTGGGCGGACCGGTTCGCGCGCAGTCGTGAGCTCCAGCAGAAGGTGGGGCGGATCAAGAACCTCACCACGGTGCTGGGTGCGGTGTATCTGCCGCTGTGCACGCTGCTGATGTTCATGCTGCTCGCCGGTCCGGCGCGCGGCTCGATGTCGGCGGCGGCGTTCCTCACCTTCAGCACCTCGGTGACGATGCTGCTGACGTCGGTCACCCAGCTGACCGGCGCGTTCGTCTCGGCGGTGGCCGCGTTGCCGCTGTTCGAGGAGATCAAGCCGGTGCTGGAGGCCACGCCCGAGGTACGCACGGCGAGCACCCGGCCGGGCCCGCTGACCGGTTCGATGGAGGCGCGCCGTCTGTCCTTCCGGTACTCCGACGACGGTCCCCTCGTCCTCGACGACGTCTCCTTCGACGTGCGGTCGGGCGAGTTCGTGGCAATCGTCGGCCCCAGTGGTTGCGGCAAGTCGACGCTGCTCAGGCTGCTGATCGGCTTCGACAAGCCGGTCTCGGGCAGTGTGCTGTACGACGGCCAGGACCTGGCGGCGCTCGACCAGTCGGCCGTTCGACGGCAGTGCGGGGTCGTGCTCCAGCACGCCCAGCCCTTCACCGGGTCGATCCTGGACGTCATCTGCGGTACGGAGCCGTACACGCCGGAGGAGGCGATGGCGGCGGCCGAGATGGCGGGGCTCGCGCAGGACATCAAGCGGATGCCGATGGGGCTGCACACCATCGTGTCGGGCAGCGGCGCGATCTCCGGTGGGCAGCGGCAGCGCCTGATGATCGCCCAGGCGCTGATCCGCCGTCCGCGCATCCTCTTCTTCGACGAGGCGACCAGCGCCCTGGACAACGAGACGCAGCGCACGGTCATCGAGAGCACCAAGGCCCTCAACGCCACCCGCATCGTCATCGCGCACCGCCTGTCCACGGTGCTGGACGCCGACCGCGTGATCGTGATGGAGGACGGCAAGGTCGCCCAGCAGGGCCCGCCCGCGCAACTGCTGGCGGACACGCACGGGCGGCTGCACGAGCTGGTGCGGCGCCAGATGGCGTGATCCGTGGCCTGCGCGGAGCCGTACCAGGTCCGGGGCGGTCTCAGGGGTTCGGTCGACAACCCTTGAGGCATCTCCCCCAGACGACCCCGACCATGACCCGGTGCCTTCCCTGATTCCGGTCCGGAACGGTTGTGACCCCGAGTGGATCACTGCCACGTTCGATCATGCGGGCATTCCCGTGATCGGTTCGCAGGACCCTTGGAAGGGACGTCATGCACCCACTCATCAGAGGGCTCACCGGAGTGCTCGCCACCGGATTACTCGCCGGTTCCCTCACCGGAGCGTCGACGCCGAGCGTGGCGGCGGCGCAAGCCGACCGTCCCGGCGCGGGGTCGACGAAGCAGCAGGCCATCGACTGGAAGCCGTGTCCCGAGGACGCCACCGCGGAATGCGGGACGCTGCGCCTGCCGGTCGACCGGGCCCGTCCGTCGGGCGGGACGTTCGAGCTCGCGGTGGCCCGCCGCAAGGCCACCGATCCGGCTCGCCGGGTCGGTGTACTGCTGGTCAACCCGGGTGGACCGGGCGCTTCGGGTGTGGACTTCGCCGTGGACGACGCCAAGTCCCACTTCAGCTCGGACATCCGGGAGAGGTTCGACATCGTCGGGTTCGACCCGCGGGGCGTCGGCCGCAGCCACCCGGTGAAATGCTCCAGCGACCTACTGCGCCGAAGGCCGTCGGTCTACCCCCGCAACCAGGCGGAGTTCGACCGACTCGCCTCCTACAACCGCGCGTTGCGCGAGGACTGCAGGCGGCACACCGGTCCGCTCTTCGACCACGCCGACACCTTGAGCGTCGTCCGGGACATGGACGCGTTGCGCAGGTCGCTGGGCGAGAAGAAGATCAACTACTTCGGCCACTCCTACGGCACCTTGATCGGCGAGCAGTACGCCGAGGAGTACGGCGACCGCATCCGTTCCATGGCCCTCACCGCGAACATCGACCACAGCCTCGGCGCCCGGGATTTCCTCGTCTCCTCAGCGGCCGCCGCCGAGGACTCGTTCCAGGAGTTCGTGAAGTGGTGCGATCGCACCAGCTCCTGCGCCCTGCACGGCCGTGACGTCACCGCCGTGTGGGACGGTCTGCTCGCCCGGGCGGACCGGGGGGAGATCCGCGACCCGGAGCGTCCGGACCGGGTCCTCACCGCGCACGAGATCACGTTCGACGTCTTCAGGACGTTCTACGGCCCGGACCGGGAGGAACTGGCCACCTATGTGGCGGGCCTCGACGCGCAGGAACCGAGCGAGCCGCAGCGATCCGCGCAACCTCGGCAGGTCCAGCCGTCGACCTCGCAGGCCGCGGACGACCGGACGGAAGCCGAACCCTTCTACGCGGTCTTCTGCCAGGACTGGCGCATCCGCGCGAAGGACTACCGGGAGTACGCCAGGCTGACCCGGGCCGAGGTGCGGGCCGCACCGCACATGCGCGGTTCACCACGCGTGCATCCCGCGGTGGCCGGCTGCATCGGCTGGCCCGACGAGGTGAACAACCCGCAGCACAGTCTGCGCATCACCGAGGCGCCCAGGATCCTCATGCTGCATTCGCGGCACGACCCGGCGAACCACTTCTCGTGGGCGGCCCATGTGCACCGTCAGACCCGCGGGACGACCGTGCTGCTCCCGTACGAAGGCGCCGGACACAGTGTCTACGGCCGCAGTGACTGCACACGTGACGCAGTGGACGACTACCTCACGGAGCTGAGAATCCCGAGCCCCGGGAGCAGTTGCGCGCCTGCCGCGACGAACTGATCGCGCTCAGACGTCCAACCCCGGCACCGGGGCGCCGGAGGGGAGGCCCGCGGCCACATAGCCGTCGTAGAACTCCTTCCAGGGCGCTTCGGCCCCGGCGTGCGGCCCGTCGAAACGCTCCCCGCGCGCGTGCGCGTCGAGGGCGGCCAGGCAGACCTCCCATCCGGCGCCGTTGCGGGCGGCGGTGTTCTCGGCGACCAGGACGTTGGTGAGCGTGAAACGGGTTCGCCCCTCCTCCAGTGCCTCCAGGTCGAAGTGCACCTCGTCGCCGCCCCACTCGAAGGACAGGTGCCGGGGCTCGTCGACGGCGATCACCCTGGCCGTGGAGTCCTCCAGGTTCGGATCGCCGCTGAACTTGATGGTTCCGCCCGGGCGCAGCTCGATCTCGGCGCGGGAGGGGAACCAGTGCGCGAGTTCGTCGGCGTCGGTCACGAACTGCCAGACGCGCTCGACGGGATGGTCGTAGGTACGGCTGAAGCGGACGGCCGGGCGGCCGTCGTCCAGGGTCAGGTAGTTGCCGGTGAGGTCGGCGGTCATGGTGGATCAGTCCTTCGCGGTGGGTTCCTCGGGGCCGGCCGACGTCTCGTCGAGGCGGCGGCCCAGCCTGTCCAGGCTGGTGTTCCAGAGCCTTCGGTACGGGTCCAGCCAGGCGTCGAGTTCGGCGATGGGCGCGGGGTCCAGGGCGTAGACGCGGCGCTGCGCGTCCTGCCTGACCTGCACCAGGCCCGCCTCCCTCAGCACTTTCAGATGCTTGGAGGTGCTCGGCTGGCTGAGCCCGGATGCCTCCACGATCTCGCCGACGGGCCGGGGCCGCTCCAGGAGGAGCGCGACGATGGCCCGCCGGTGCGGATCGGCGAGGGCGGTCCAGAGCGAGACGTCGGCCATGGATCCAATATGCCTCGACGGTTATATTCCAGTCAAGGAATACGCCACTCGGGCGACGGTGATCCACGCCGGCCCGGGAGCGCGGCGCTCGGGTCGTGGCGACGGCGCACAGTGGCTGAGTCCGTTGCCGGCACGGGGAAACGGGTACGTGCGCAGTCATGCGAATCAGCGTGGTGGACGTGGGGTCGAAGACGGTGCGGCTGGTAGTGGCCGACGCCGCGGACGGGGTGCCGCTGCCGGTGCACACCGCCAAGTGGCGGCTGAGGCTGTCGGAGCAGGTCAGGCCCGGGGAAGTGGTCCCCGAGGAATGCGTCGAGCGGTTGGTCGACGCCGTCGCGGCGGCGAACCGCACTGCGCACAGATGGGGCGCGAGCGCACCCTTGGCCTTCGCGACCGCTGTGGTGCGTGCCTCCCCGAACCGCCAGGAGGTACTGCGTACCGTGCGGACGCGGACCGGGGTGAGCCTGTGCACGCTGCCCGGCGAGCTGGAGGCCGAGCTCACGTTCCTCGGGGCGCGACGGTGGATGGGTTGGCGGTCGGGACCGCTCGCGCTGCTGGACATCGGCGGCGGCTCGCTCGAAGTGGCCTTCGGACGCGGGCGGTTGCCCGACTTCGTGGCGTCGCTGCCGCTCGGCGCGGCCCGGCTGACCCATGAGTTCTTCGCCGGCGAGGACCCGCCGGCGGCGGCACAGGTACGGGACTTGCGCCGCAAGGTCCGCCATCAGCTGCGGGACGTCGCGGCCCGGATCCGCTGGGAGGGGCCGCGCACGGCGGCGGTCACCTCGCGTACGTTCCAGCAACTGGGCCGGCTGTGCGGAGCGGCACCCGGGCGCCACGGGCCGTTCGTGGAACGGAGGTTGGAGCGCTCCGCGCTGCGCGAGGCCGTCGGCCGGCTGGCCGCACTGCCCACCACCGAACGCGCCCTGCTCCCCGGCATCTCCGCGCCACGCGCCGAACAGAGCCTGGCAGGCGCGGTGGTGGCGCACACGGCGATGAAGCTGACCGGCCTCAGGGCGGTCACGGTCTGCCCGTGGGCGATCCGCGAGGGAATCATGCTGCGGCACATCGAGGACGGCGCGTCCTGGTGGGCGGAGGTCGCCCGCCTCGGCGAGGAGGACGCCCCCGCCGACCCGGTGCCCCTACGGATCGCGCCGGCGACCAGCTGAGTGCGACGAGGATGAGGAGACTCCGGTGCCCACCGCACCCGGGAGTCCGCCGAGGACCGCCGCCGCGGCGAGGCCGTCACCCCGAACCGACGGGCCCGGGAGGAGTCCGAGGGCGAGTGACCGGTCCGGGCCCCGCCCGCTGCTCGACCTGCCTACTCGGACAGCTGGTCGCACGGGTGGCCGCGCACCCAACGGGTACTCGGCCGCCATGGCACACGACGTCCGTAGGGCAGGCGGCGGCGAGGGCCCCCGGCTGCCGTCCGCGCGGGGCAGCGTCTCCGCCGCCGTGGAGCGGTATCTGCGAGGTGCCGGGCCACCGCCCCGGCGCCTGGACGTCGCGCGCACGGACGTCTACGGCGACGACCTCCAGCTGGCCCTCTACCTCTGCTACGAGCTGCACTACCGCGGTTTCGCCGGCGTACCCGAGGACCACGAGTGGGACCCCGAGCTGCTGCGTGTCCGCGCGGCGCTGGAGCACCGCTTCCTGACCGCCCTGCGCGCGGACGCCCCCGCCCACGACAGCGTCGAGGACGCTCTGGCCGACCTCCTGGTCGAACCCGTCGACGGCGCCGGCGTCAGCCACTACCTCTGCGCCGAGGGCGAGTTGTGGCACGTGCGCGAATACGCGGCCCAGCGCTCGCTGTACCACCTCAAGGAGGCGGACCCGCACGCCTGGGTGCTGCCCCGGCTGTGGGGCAGGGCGAAGGCGGGCATGGCGGCGGTGGAGTTCGACGAGTTCGGCGGCGGTCGCCCCGACCGTGTCCACGCACGCCTCTTCGCCGACCTGATGACGGACCTCGGCCTGGACACGGCGTACGGCCGGTATCTCGACGAGGCGACCGCGGAAGCCCTGGCCACGGTCAACCTGATGTCCCTGCTCGGACTGCACCGGGCGCTGCGCGGCGCGCTCGTCGGTCATTTCGCGGCCGTGGAGATCACCTCGTCGCCGGCCTCCCGGCGGCTGGCTGAGGCGATGCGCCGCACGGGCGCCGGGCCCGCCGCCGAGCACTTCTACGACGAGCATGTCGAGGCGGACGCGGTGCACGAACAGGTCGTCCGCCAGGACGTCATCGCGGGTCTGCTCGCCGAGGAGCCACACCTCGCCCCCGACGTCGCCTTCGGCATCGACGTCACCGGCTATCTGGAGGACCGCCTCGCCGAGCGGCTGCTGAGCGCCTGGCGGGCGGGGCGCTCGTCGCTCCACGATCACCACCAGCGATCCGGAATTCCCCTTATTTCCTAAATGCCGGGGTACCCGGACGCCGTGAAACCACTGGTGCCGCCGGGTGTGTACACCCCTCAGGAAGACACCGACCTGCTCGTCGACGCCCTGCTCGACGAGCCGCTGCCGGACGGCGCGGACGTCCTGGACGTGGGGACCGGTTCGGGCGCGCTGGCGATCGAGGCCGCGCGACGCGGGACGCGGGTGACCGCGGTGGACGTGTCGTGGCGGGCGGTCTGCACGGCACAGCTGAACGCCTGGCTGGCCCGGCTCCATGTCCGCATCCTGCACGGCAACCTCTTCACGCCCGTGCGGGGACAGTCCTTCGACCTCATCCTGGCCAACCCGCCGTATGTCCCCGCACCCGACACGGGTCGAGCGCCGCAGGGTGCGGCGCGGGCCTGGGATGCGGGCCGGGACGGCCGGCTCGTCCTCGACCGCATCTGCCTGGAGGCGCCCGCCCTGTTGCGTCCCGGCGGGGTCCTCCTTGTCGTGCACTCGACGCTCAGCGGCCCGGGACAGACCGTGTCGTTTCTGCGCGAGTCCGGGTTGAAGGCATCCGTGACCCGGCGTCGCATCATCCCGTTCGGCCCGGTGCTGCGCACCCGGGCGGACTGGCTGCGACAGCACGGCCTGCTGTCCGCCCCGGAACAGAGGGAAGAGCTGGTGGTCGTCCGTGCCGAACTCCCGGTCTGACGAACCGTGCCGGATCAAGGTCCAGCGCCAGGGCCCTGTGCTGGTGGAGGGCCCGGTCGAGGTGGAGCTGGAGGACGGCACGGTCGTCTCCTCCGACCGCTTCCGCGTGGCCCTGTGCACCTGCCGGCGCAGCCGACGCTACCCGTGGTGCGACACCAGCCATCGCGATCGGGCCCGGGAGCGCTGAGTCCGCCCCCGCGAAGTCAACCGTTGTGGAAGAAATTCAGCACGTCGAGTGAACCACGTCTTGCGCGCGACGCCGCAGGGATGCTCACGCTCGGCCCCGGGTAAAAACCCTGACCAATGCGCCCCTTGCAGAGGTGGAGCGGACATGACGCCGGACGCCGACGACCGCGCCCCCCATCCGACCGAGGGCCTGGCCGCGGACTCGTCCCGGTTCGTGCCGCCCCCGGCGAACACCCATGCCCGCACCCGCAGACACGGCCCGTTCACCGTGATCGAGGTGACGGGTGAGATCGATCTGGCGACGGCGGCGCTGGTCACCGAGCACCTGGACGCGGCAACGGCGCGACCGGAGTCGGATGTGCTGGTCGACCTGCGGCGGGTCGACTTCTTCGACTGCTCGGGACTGCACGTCCTGTGCCGGGCCGAAACGCGCGCCAGGTTCCGCGGCGGGCGCCTGCGGGTCGTTTCCGACACGCCGCGCATACGGCGGCTGTTGCGCGGCGCGGGCCTGCTGGACCGGTTCGCGCTCCTGCCCGGGATCCCCACGGACGAGGGGATCCTCGGGCAGGAGGGGGTCCCCGGGGAAGACGGGTGATCCGTATGCCCCCACGGCAACGGTGACCCGTGTCCCCCGGGAAGTCGGGCTGATCGGCGATGAACCGAGGTGCCGACCGGGCGGCCCCACTCCGCCCGGCCGACCCCCGGTGCGAGATCGCCGGGGCCTCCTCGGCAGGGCTCGCACTCCCCAATCCGCGAGCCGCTGCCGAACTGCACGAGGCCGTGCGATCCCGGTCCCTAGAACGCGAAGAGACTCGTCCCGTAGGAGCTCTTCACGCACTCGTTGGCGAAGGTGCGCTGATAGGAGACGCGCTGGCCCTGCCAGACCCCGTCGACCGTGACGACCACGGGGTCGTACTGCTTGGTACACAGCACCCCGTCTCTACTCCCGAGGGCATCGAAGTTCCCGCCCACACTTCGCAGTTCACCGCACGCCGAGGAGGCGTCGGGATGCGTCCCGGAGGAGGTCGGGGCGCAGCTCAGAGTGACGGCACGCACCGGCGTCGTCATGGTGGGGTCGTCACCGTGGGCCAGGGTGAGCACCAGGGCCGACGGGGCGTACAGGGAGGCGGGCGCAGGGTCCGGGGCAGCCAGGGCGGATCCGGTGAGGGGTCCGCAGACGGCGGTGGCCGTGAGAGCGAGGGTCGCTGCCCAGCGCGCGGTGTTCCGCATTGTGTGCATCCTTCCGCTTGAGTAACAGGGTGTGTCGACTCCGACGCGATCGGTGTCGGAGCGACGAGCGGGAGTCTGCCGAGTCCGGCGCCGAAACTCACATCGACACCACGGGTTTCAGTAACCTTGCGTATTGAAACAGTGGCGTGAAGTAACGGAGTTCGAACGTTCCAACGCCGAAACCTGGCGGCTCTTGATCGTTCCAAGTCGCCAAGTGGCCGGATCCAGCACGCTCATTAATAGGCCTGAAACATTCCGGTTGAGCCCTCGGCTGACACACCCCGACGCCCCTTGCGTTCACGACCGAGCCGAGTAATCGTGATTACATGATTACGAGCGAACAACGAGAGAAGCTGGGCGGCTGGTTCGCCGGCCGCCTGCCGGACGACCTCTTCGAGGAACCGGCCGAGGTCACGGTCGACCGCGAGGAGATCACCGTGATCGGCCGCATCCCCGCACCTCAGCTGGCTGAGGGCAGCTCGGCCGCCGAGCGGGAGGCCGCCGTGGAGGGCCGGATCCAGGAGTTCCGGGAGCGCACCCGGGAGACCCGGATCGAGGTGGCCCGCGAGGCGGAGCACCGATTCCGCAGAAAGGTTTCCTGGGGCGTGGAGTGCGACGGCCGGCGCGCCATGTTCACGCACATCGCCGCCCCCGTGATGACCCGGCTCCGGCAGCCCGAGCGCCAGGTCCTCGACACCCTGATCGCCGGCGGGGTCGCCCGCAGCCGCAGCGACGCCCTCGCCTGGTGCGTACGCCTCGTCCAGCGGCACACGGACGACTGGCTCACCGAACTGCGCGAGTCCCTGGAGAACGTCCAACGGGTGCGGGCACAGGGGCCGGACGCACCTGACACCGACACGGAGGAGGCTCCCAAGGACGGCAACTGATGGAGGATTCGTCCACTCACGGCACCGAAGATGGATGAACCGTCCTCTGGTGCGGTTCCCGCGGACCGCCTTACCGTCTGCAGACCCCGAGAGGACGGCATCCGCGCTGCCCGCACATCCCAGCGGCAGCGGCAGGCACCGGCCGTCGGCCCGCCGCGCCACAACGCGCTCCACCGCCCCGCCCACGCTGGAGCCCTCCCTTGTCCCCACAGTTCCCAGCGGCCTCACCGGCCCAACGCCCCGCCCCCTCTCCCTCCTTGACCGAGGTCGAGACCCACGGCGTCGACCGCATCCCCGACACCGAACGCAGCGCCTCCCCGCTGGACCTGTTCCGCCTCGCCTTCGGCGGCGCCAACACCTTCTCCACCTGTGTCCTGGGCGCCTTCCCGATCCTGTTCGGCCTCTCCTTCTGGCAGGGCCTCGCGGCCACCCTCCTCGGGGTCGTCGCGGGTGCGCTGATCCTGTGCCCCATGGCCGTGTTCGGACCGGTCAACGGCACCAACAACGCCGTCTCGTCCTCCGCGCATCTCGGTGTGCACGGCCGCGTGGTCGGCTCGTTCCTGTCCCTGCTGACAGCCGTGGCGTTCTTCTCCATCTCCGTGTGGAGTTCGGGCGACGCCCTGGTCGGCGGCGCGCACCGGCTCTTCGGCCTGCCGCGCGGCAACCTGTCGTACGTCGTCGCGTACGCCCTGTTCGCGGGGCTGGTTCTGGCGGTGTGCGTGTACGGGTTCCGCTTCATGCTGTTCGTCAACAAGGTCGCCGTGCCCGCGGCGAGCGTGCTGTTCCTGCTCGGCATGGTCGCGTTCGCCGGTGACTTCGACCCGTCGTACACGGGCGTCTTCACGGCCTCCGCGGACGCGGCGACCCAGTCGCTGTTCTGGCCGTCCTTCATCGGCGCGGCTCTGATCGTGCTGTCCAACCCCGTCTCCTTCGGGGCGTTCCTCGGTGACTGGTCGCGCTACATCCCGGCGAGCACCCCGCGCCGCAAGGTGATCGGTGCCGCGTTCCTGTCGCAGATCGCGACGCTGCTGCCGTTCCTGTTCGGCCTGGCGACCGCGAGCATCATCGCCGCCAAGGTTCCGGAGTACGTCGATCCGGCGGCGCCCGACTTCGTGGGCGGACTGCTGGCGATCTCGCCCGGCTGGTACTTCCTGCCGGTGTGTCTGCTGGCGCTGATCGGCGGCATGGCGACGGGCACCACCGCGCTGTACGGGACCGGCCTCGACTTCTCCTCGGTGTTTCCGCGGCTCTCACGGGTGCAGGCGACGCTGCTGGTCGGCGCGCTGTCGATCGGGTTCATCTTCGTCGGGCGGTTCGGCCTCGACCTGGTGCAGTCGATCTCGACCTTCGCCACCATGATCATCACCTGCACCACGCCGTGGATGGTCGTGATGATGCTGGGCTACTGGACCCGACGCGGCTGGTACGACCCGGACGCCCTGCAGGTCTTCAACCGCCGTCAGCGCGGTGGCCGTTACTGGTTCGCGCACGGCTGGAACTGGCGGGGCATGACCGCCTGGTGGGTGGCGGCGCTGCTCGGCGTGCTGTTCACCAACATTCCGGGCCAGTTCGTCGGCCCGCTGGGCGATCTCGCGGGCGGGGTGGACATCAGCCTGCCGTTGTCGCTGGTCGTCGCGGCCGTACTGTTCCTGGCACTGCTGCGGGTGTTCCCCGAGCCGAGGGCGGTGTACGGACCCCAGGGGGCGCGGCTGGCCCGGACGGTCGAGGTGGCCGTACCGCCGATCACCGGGCCCGGCGCGAAGGGCGACGAGGAGCCGTTGTCGGACCCGTCCGCTACGTTGCGAGCATGACCAACTTCGTACTGGTGGCAGGGACGTGGCTCGGGGCGTGGGCGTGGGACGAGGTGGCGGGCGAACTGCGCGCCGCCGGGCACGACGTCCATCCGCTGACGCTGTCCGGACTCGCCGAGAAGCAAGGTGTTGCCGCCGGGCAGCAGACCCACGTCCAGGACATCGTGGCGGAGGTCGAGCGCCTCGACCTGCGGGACGTCGTCCTCGTCGGGCACAGCTATGGCGGCATTCCGGTCGGACAGGCGGCCGAGCGAATCGGTGACCGGCTGAGGCGCGTGGTGCTGGTCGACGCCAATGCCGCGGTCGACGGGGAGTCGTTCCTGTCGGGCTGGCTGAGCGACGAAGTGCGGGCGGCGATCGAGGACAACGGCGGCGTCTGGCCGCCGCTCGCAGCGGCCGACTTCGCGGGCCAGGGGATGACGGACGAGCAGATCGCCCGCATCGTCGACGGCGCCACCCCGCACCCGGGTGCCACGCTGACCGAACCGGCGGACATGCCACGCCCGCTGAGTGAGCTTCCGGGCCTCTACATCAAGTGCCTGCTCGACGGCGACGAGCCGATGCCCGCCGCCGCCGAACTCCTCAAGGGCGACCGCTGGGAACTCGTGACCCTGGACACCGGCCACTGGCCGATGTTCTCCCAGCCACGCGAACTGGCACGCATCCTGCACGAGTCGGTGGCGAGCCCCTGATCCACTCCCCCGCCTACCGGTCGGTATGGTCGGCGTACAGCGCGTTCTCAGTGACGAGAGGCGGGGCCTACGCATGGGCAAGCACTGGGCGGACTTCCAGTACGAGATCTATCTGAACGGCATGACGGGGGTCGTACCCCGGCTGCCCACCGATCTGACCCGGCTGGAGGAGCTGACCGAGCAGCGCCTCGGTCCCGGTCCCGTCGGCTATGTGGCGGGCAGCGCGGGCGACGGCAGCACCGCCCGCGCCAACCGGGAGGCGCTGCGGCGGCGCCGGATAGTGCCACGCATGCTGCGGGACGTCCACGAACGGGACCTGTCCGTGGAGGTGTTGGGCCGCGCCCTGCCCGCCCCGCTGGCCCTGGCGCCGGTGGGAGTGCTGTCGATCATGCACCCGGACGCGGAGTGCGCGGCCGCGCGGGCCGCCGCCGCGCAGGGCGTGCCGTTCACCCTGTCCTCGGCGTCCAGCACTCCCATGGAACAGGTCGCGGAAGCGATGGGGGATGCCGAGCGCTGGTTCCAGCTGTACTGGCCGAAGGACCCGGAGGTGGCCCGGAGTTTCCTGAACCGGGCGAAGACGGCCGGGTTCACCGCCCTGATCGTCACCCTGGACACACCGATGCTGGCGTGGCGACCGCGCGATCTCGACCAGGCGTATCTGCCGTTCCTGCACGGCGTGGGCACCGCCAACTACTTCTCCGACCCGGCTTTCCGGGCGGGCCTGGCCAAGCCCGTGCACGAGGATCCGAACGCGGCCGTCATGCACTTCGTCGGCATGTTCTCGGACCCCGCGAAGACCTGGCCGGACCTGGCGTTCCTGCGGGAGAACTGGGACGGCCCGATCGTCCTGAAGGGCGTGGTGCACCCGGACGACGCCCGTGCGGCCGCCGACGCCGGAATGGACGGCGTCGTCGTCTCCAACCACGGCGGCCGCCAGGTTGCCGGCTCCGTAGCGGCGGCCGACGCTCTCCCCCGGGTGGTGGAGGCGGTCGGTGACCGGCTGACCGTGCTGTTCGACAGCGGCGTGCGCACCGGCGACGACATCTTCAAGGCCCTCGCGCTCGGCGCGCGAGCGGTGCTCGTCGGACGCCCGTATGTGTACGGGCTCGGCCTCGACGGACAGGCCGGCGTCGAGCACGTCATCCGCTGCCTGCTGGCCGAACTCGACCTGACCCTCGCCCTGTCCGGGCACGCCACCCCCGCCACGATCGGCCCCGCCGACCTCATCGAGGAATCCGCATGACCGTCACGAAGAACGTCCTCGCCGTCATCTCGCCCCACGTGGGCGGGCGGGACATCGGAGCCGGACTGGCCACCCTCTTCCCCGAGGGAGCGAACGTCACCGTCGTCGAGGCGGCCGACGAGGACCCTGCCGCCCTGCGCTCGGCACACGTCGTCATCACCGCCCTCGCCCCGGTGACCGGCGAACACCTCATCGGCGCACCGGAGTTGGAGCTCGTGCAGTGCGCGAGCCACGGCTTCGACTACGTCGATGCGGAGGCGGCGCGTGAGCGCGGCGTGCGGGTGTGCAACATCGGCTCCAGCGGCGCCGAGGCGCAGAACGTGGCCGAGCAGACCTTCGCCCTCATGCTCGCGCTGGCCAAGCAGATCGTTCCCGCCCACACCGCGCTCGTCGCGGCCGACTGGGCACTCCCCCGACTCCAGCAGTCACTGACCGAACTGTCCGGCAAGACGCTCGGCATCGTGGGCCTGGGCCAGATCGGCCGGCAAGTCGCGCGCCGCGCCGCCGCGTTCGACATGAGCGTGGTCTATGCCGGACGGCGCCGGCTGCCGCCGGAGACGGAGGCCGAGTTCGGCGGCGCCCGTCATGTCCCGCTCGCCGAACTGCTGGGCACCTCCGACTACGTCTCCCTGCACACCCCGCTCACCGACGAGACCCGGCTCCTGCTGAACGCCGAGCGGCTGGCGTTCCTCAAGCCGACGGCGTTCGTGATCAACACCGCGCGAGGCGCCCTGATCGACCAGGACGCCCTCGCGGACGCGCTGGAGAAGGGCGCCGTGGCCGGGGCGGGCATCGACGTCTTCGACCCCGAACCGCCCACCCCCGCCCTGCGCCTGCTCCGCGCCCCGAACGTGGTGCTCTCCCCGCACGTCGGCGGCGTAACCCGCGAAACCCTCATCCGCATCGCCCTGGCCGCCGTCCAGAACGTGACGGACTTCCTCTCGGGCGGGGCACCGCGTGATGTCGTGAACTAGGGCGGTTTTACGGGCGCCCGGCGGGCTGGGCTCGCGCTTGGCAGCGTGACCTGGCGCCGCTCCACCTCTGCTGAGTGCGGCAGCGGGCCAGCGGCCCAGGCAGCCCATGGTGGAGCGGCTCAGGGCGGAGTCGCCCCACGCCTCCCGCCGTCCCAGCCCCCGACACCGACCCACCCCGGCGGCCGCCGCGCGGTTCGGCGGTGTCCGCGCGCCCGGCCGCCGAGGTCGCCCTACGCCCTCTCCTCCCCCACCCTCACAGACCGCGCCGCGGGCGCCTCCGCCTCGGCGCTCGACAGCGACCCGGGGCTCGCGGATGGTGCCGGATCGGTGAGCCAGCGCTGGGCGTCGGAGGCCTCGCGGACCTTGACGACGATCTCGGCGCCGTCGTCCGCCGTCGTGGCCGCGAGGGCGAGCTGCTCGTCCCAGCGGGGCAGTAACTCGCCCCGGACGGTGAGGTCGTAGCGCACGTCGTCGCCCCGCTCGGAGTCCTCGTCGGCGCACCGGCCAAGGATCACCACGCCGGCGTCCACGTGCGAGTCGAGGCACAGATCGAGGTCCGCCACGCTGCGCAGCCTGCCGTCCTTCTCGTACGACCACTGCTGGGTGTCGTCGGCCGAGCACGCGGCCAACCTGGTCCCGGCCCCCTCCTTCGGCTCGCCCCGGATGTCGAGACACAGGTCGGCGCCGGCGTTGCGCAGCCTGGTCTGCCGCGGGGCGTGGGGAAGTTGGGCCGTGCCGGGCGGCGCGGAGGACACGGCCGGGGGCAGCTGGGTCGCGGTGCCGCCGCCGGTGGCGGAGGCGGCCGGGTCGACCCCGTCGTCATCGGACAGCAAACCTGCGGCGAGCATGATCGCGATCAGCCCGGCGGAGGCCAGGCCCACCCCCGTGAGCAGCGTCCGCGAGGGACGCGGTCCACCGGGCGGCCTGCGCACCTGCGCGGGAATCCGCGACAGCAGACCACGTCGCCCGGCGCCGTGCCGGGCGGAGCCGCGTGCGCGGGGTCCGTCGGGCTTGGTACGCCCCGGTCTGGTGTCGAGATAGCGGCGTGCCCCCCAGCCGAGCACCGCCTCGGCGATGAGTACGCCCAGCCCGCCCTCGAAATGGCTCAGTTGTTCGGCGGCGTTACGGCAGTAGCGGCACTCCGACAGATGCTGCTGGACATCCGGCAGCAAGGCCCCGCCCCGGCGAATCGGGACGTCGAGGAGGCGGTTGTAGAACCGGCAATCCTTCGTCGGCGCGAGTTCCCGATGAGCATGTACACAACCTTCGCGGAATTTATCACGCGCTTGTTCGAGTGCAGCCGAGGCGGTAACGGCATCCATGCCCAACAGACCGGCGGGCACGCTTACCGACTCGGCCTCCACCTCGGTATGCCAGAGCAGACATCGGGCAAGTCCCGGAAGCGCCTGGAATGACCGATCGGCGAGCTTGCGATTTTCGGGCGTCATGGACTTCGCGGTACGCATACCGCGCCCGCCCGCGGGTTTCGCCAGCTCCGGCAGAACGCTCGCTATTCGCTCGTCGGCCGACCACTGCCGCACCGCGTCCCGGACCGCGACGAGGAGCCGGGGGCGCATAGCGGTGGCCGGCTCGCCCAGCGCCAGGCGGTCGAGGACCTGGTGGAAGGCGGCAGCGGTGACCATGTCGGCGGCGGTCCCCGGGGAGGCGAGGCAAATCACCGCGTACTCGTGGGCCGGTTGCCAGTGCCGCGCCATCAGCAGCGCGACGGAAGGAGCGGCCTCGCCGTCCGGACGGCCCCGGAGCCGGCCGGCGAGACCTTCGTCGGATTCCTCCGGAACCCCGCCGGGCGGCGGGTAAGGAGGGCGAGGGGGGTGGGGGGTGGGCACTGAACGGATTCCTTCCCACGCTCATGACTCAGAAGTTCCGATCGCCGAAAAGGACCGAGCGACTTGGTGTGTACCTCTTCGGCATGGGCGCGGGGAGCGCGAATTCACCAAAGCCCATCCGCTCCGGTTCCCCTCGGAACGCATGAGCCCCGGCCTTTTACACCCCCCACGGATGGTTCACCCTTGCACAGCGCACGGATGGCCAACAAGACACTCGGGCAACATCCGCCCCTTTGAAAGAAAGTCAGAAACGGCGGCAACTGGCCACCCCTGCGTGAGCTTTCGACATTCCATGCGCCCCGTGTGAATCCCCCGCACGCGCCGGAGCACCACGCGCGCTGCCCGGCGCGCACGCCGGCGTAGTCCACTGGGATCGGCCATCTCGGAAGGCCCCGTTCCTCCCGCCCTCGGTCGGCGGCCCCTGAGGCGGGAGGAACGGGGATGGCCGGCCGCCCTCAGATCTGCCAGGAGCGCAGCCGGTCGGCGGCGCCGTACACGTCGGCCTTGCCGGAGATCAGGTCACGCGCGAGGTCGACGAGGGCGCCGTAGGGCGGGTCGATGCCGACGCCGCTGACGAACATGTAGGCCACCGCGGACGCGCAGGCGAAGCGGGCGTTGGCCGAGGGAAGCGGCTTGAGCAGGGCAAGGGTGTGCAGCAGGGCTGCGGCCCGCCAGGCCGGGTCGGAGTCGACGCCCAGGCGGGGCGGATCCACGCGATGGCGGGCGACGGCGGCGACCAACGCGGAGAAGTCGTTGACCGTGGGCTGGTCCGGCAGGACCTCTTCGTGCCGCTGGAGCAGCCAGGGCACGTCGATATGAATGACGGGTGCCATCGGTCAGGCGGCCCGTCCCGCGCCCTTGGCGGACGGTTCGTCGTCGGGGAAGGCGGCCGCGAATTCGTCGGCGTGCGACGCGAAGAACCGGCGGAACGCCTCGGCACCCTCCTGCAGCGCCCGGTGCCGGGCTATGTCGGCCGCGGCGGCCTCCCGCACGAGCGCCTTCATCGACGTACCGCGTTCCTTGGCGATCTGCCGCAGGTCCTCTAGCTCGCGGTCGCTGAACTCCACATTGAGAGCTGGCATGCCTTCACGGTACCGCTCGGGTACTTACCCGTAAATACGTGCAGGTCAAGCGCGATCTATGCCGGTACCAGGCGGGTTCGGAACCCCCGGTTCGGCACGCGGTATCCGTCGCATGGCCGAGACCTGGGTCACATTCAGCGGTGGGATGTCACATTCCGGCCCCCGCCGGACCTCGCAGTAGTGAGCACGCACTGGGAGGCCCACGCATGTCCGACACCCCCGCACCCGTCACCGACGACGCGACCGGCGTCTTCGTCGAGCATCGCGAGCTGATGTTCGGCGTCGTCTACAACATGCTCGGCAGCGTCGCCGACACGGAGGACGTACTCCAGGAGAGCTGGCTGTCGTGGACGGCGCGGAACGAGGGCGCGCCGCTCGACGGGGTCGAGAATCCGCGGGCGTATCTCGTGCGGATCGCCGTCAACCACGCGTTGACCCGGCGGGCTGCGATCAGCCGTCGCCGGGAGACGTACGTCGGTCCGTGGCTGCCCGAACCGCTGGTCGCGGGTGGCGAGGACGACGCTGCCGACGATCCGGCCCTGCGCACCGAGTCCGTGTCCCTGGCGATGCTGGTCGTGCTGGAGTCGCTGACGCCACTGGAACGCGCGGTGTTCGTGCTGCACGAGGTGTTCGGATACCCGCACACGGAGATCGCGCAGATCATCGACCGCAGCCCGGCGGCCGTACGGCAGCTGGCGCATCGGGCGCGGGGGCATGTGCATGCGCGGCGGCCGCTGTACGAGGCGCATCCACGGGTGCGACGGGAGGCTACGGAGCGGTTCGTGCGGGCCGCGGTGGGCGGGGACATCGCCGCGCTGATGGAGATCCTCGCGCCGGACGTGACGGTGTGGACGGACGCCGGCGGCAAGCGGAAGCCGGCGGCGCTGCGTCCCGTGCACGGCAGGGACAAGGCGCTCCGGTTCTTCGGCTCGTACGCGAGGAAGGGTGGCGGCGCGGGAGGGCTGCGGCTGGGCTATCGGCGCGTCAACGGCGACGACGCCGTGATGCTGTTCCAGGGCGAGGAGCCGTACGCCGTCCTGGTCCTGGACCTCACGCCGGACGGCGACCGGGTGTCCGGTGTCTACGTGATCAGCAACCCCGACAAGCTGACCCACGTGCGCCGGGAGGAGGCGTGAGCGCCCGGGAGCTGCCCGCGGGCCGGGGCGAGCGGATCGCGGACTGGTTCGACGGGCGGCTCGGCATCCACTCGCTCGGCCGCAAGTACCTGCGCAAGGTCTTCCCGGACCACTGGTCCTTCCTGCTCGGCGAGATCTGCCTGTACAGCTTCGTCGTCCTGATCCTGACGGGCGTGTACCTCACCTTCTTCTTCCATCCGTCGATGAACGAGGTGACGTACCACGGCAGTTACCTCCCGCTGAACGGCGTCCGCATGTCCGAGGCGTACGCCTCCACCCTGGACATCAGCTTCGACGTGCGGGGCGGGCTGCTGATGCGGCAGCTGCACCACTGGGCGGCCCTGGTCTTCGTCGCCGGGATGCTCACGCACATGATGCGGCACTTCTTCACGGGGTCGTTCCGCAGGCCGCGGGAGATCAACTGGCTGTTCGGCTGGACCCTGCTGTTCCTGGGCCTGTTCGAGGGCCTGTTCGGCTACTCGCTGCCGGACGACCTGCTGTCGGGGACGGGGCTGCGGTTCGTGAACGGGGCGCTGTTGTCCGTGCCGATCGTCGGGACGTATCTGTCGATGTTCCTGTTCGGCGGGGAGTTCCCGGGCCATGACATCGTGGCCCGCTTCTATGCGCTGCACATCCTGGTGATCCCCGGCATCATGGCGGCGCTGGTCGTGGCGCACGTCCTGCTGGTCGTGTACCACAAGCACACCCAGTTCGCGGGTCCCGGGCGCACCGAACGCAACGTCGTCGGCGCCCCGTTCATGCCGATGTACCTGGCGAAGGCGGGCGGCTTCTTCTTCCTGGTCTTCGGCGCTCTCACCCTGATCGCGGCGGTGGCGTCGATCAACCCGGTCTGGTCGTACGGCCCCTACCGGGCGGACCAGGTCTCCACGGGCGCCCAGCCCGACTGGTACCTGGGCTTCGCCGAGGGGCTGGTCCGCGTCATGCCGGGCTGGGAGATCACCCTGTGGGGCCACACGCTCGTCCTCGGCGTGCTGATCCCGGTCGTGGTCTTCCCGCTGCTGCTCGTGTTCATCGGCGTGTATCCCTTCCTGGAGGCGTGGATCACCGGCGACAAGAGCGAGCACCACCTCCTCGACCGGCCCCGCAACCGCCCCGTCCGCACGGGCATCGGCGCGGCCTGGATCAGCCTCTATCTGATCCTCCTGGCCGGCGGCGGCAACGACATCGTGGCGACCCGGCTCCATCTGTCGATCAACGCGGTGACCTGGGCGATCCGGATCGCGGCGCTGACCGTCCCGGTGCTCGTGTTCGTCGTCACCCGGCGCATCTGCCTGGGGCGCCAACTCCAGGACAGGGAGTGGGTGTTGCACGGCCGGGAGACCGGCGTGATCAAGCGACTTCCGCACGGCGAGTACGTCGAGGTGCACCAGCCCCTGGACCAGGCCGCACTGCACACGCTGACCGCGCATGAGCGGCCGGGCCAACTCGTGGAGCACGAACCGCGGAGGAACCAGTAGGTGACCTGCCACCGAACTCCAGGTTCACCAGGGGTGTATATCTGAAATGCCGTACAACCTCCGGTGATGTCCCGGGTGTCACACCCATGCCGGCACGCCCCCGCATGCTCCCGGCACGACATCACGCCTCACCACAACGGAGTTCACGTGCGTATGCGTTTACTGGCCGCTCGACCGATCGCTTTGGCGGCCCTCACCCTCCTCGCGAGCGCGGTGGTCGTACCGTCCGCCCACTCGGCGGACCGGGACTACACGGTGACCCTCACCACCAGCACCGACACCACCGACTTCGCCACCGCACGGTCGACCTGACCGGGACCCTGACCGGCCCGGACGGGACACCCGCCGCGAACCTCCCGGTCCAGCTCGAGCAGTCCGTTCTGTTCAGGACCTGGAACCCGTGGGGCGACCCCATCGACCCGACGGAATGGGAGACCCGCAGCCTGGGCACCGTCCGCACGGACGCCGAGGGACGCTTCAAGCTGGAGGACGTGCCGGCGGACCGCTGGGACGGCCGTCCGAGCCCCTATCTCAACCCCCGGCACGAGGTGATGTTCCGTGCCATGTACGACACGGACAACCCCACCGACGGCCAGATGGCGTTCGCGGACGCGGAGGTGAGCGTCCAGCCCGTCGCGAGCTCCCTCACCTACCGGGTCAGCAACATCATCGTGCGCGCCGGCATGCGTCTGACCGTCACCGGCAAGGTCACGTGGCCCGCCGGGCACGGACCGGTCGAGGGCACCCGGGTGTTCCTGCGGCAGTACTTCGAGACCGAGTACAACGCACAGACCACCACGGACGCCGACGGCAACTTCACCATCAACACCACGGTCCGCGGCTACGACAACGAGTTCGTGCTCTTCTCGGCGCCCAAGGACTACTACATGTCCGGCGTGACCAAGGAACTCCCGATCAAGAACATCACCCGGTAGCGGCCGCCGGTCACTGCCGTGAGCCCGCAGCCGCATGTCGCGACGGCGGGCTCACGGCCCTCGCGCCGGGCTATCCCTGGCCGGCCACGAAGGAGGCCATCCGGGTCAGTGCGGAGTTCCAGTTGATCGTGTGCTCGTTCGTCGACCAGGACTGGATGTCGTCGATGTAGCAGAACTGACCGACGCAGCCCTGGAGTTTGCTCTGTGCGTAGGGGTCCTGGATGCTCGAGTTCGGCCCGCCGGCGAGCGTGCCGACCGGCGGGTTCGGCTGGCTCGGGTCGAGCTGATGGGCGTACCAACGGGCGTGCTGATTACGGGCGTTGACCTCGCCGTAGCCGGTCACGTACGAGATGTTCAACGCGTTGCGGCCGAGCAGATAGTCCATGCTCTGCACGGCGCCGTCGCGGTACTTCGAGGCACCCGTGATGTCGTAAGCGGTCGCGATGACGACGGCGTTGTGCAGGATCTGGTGGTTGGATCCCCAGTCGTAGAGGATCTCGGGCGGGGCGTAGGGCATTCCGTACGCCTGTGACCTCAGCGTGGCCAGATAGCTGTCCGCTCCCTTGATCACGGACTGGCGCACCTTGTCGCGCCCGGGCAGGCGGCTCGGCACGGTCGCGAGGTCCAGCCGGGCCGCTGCCGCCGTCCTGGCCCAGTCGTAGCCGAGGGGGCCGAAGATGTCGGCGGTGTGGACCGGGGAGTTGAGGACGTGGTCCGCGAACTCCTTTTCGCCGGTGCTGAGATACAGCTCGGCCGCGGCCCAGTAGAACTCGTCGGTGACGTTGTTGTCGGCGTAGGTGCCGCCGCCGATGCCGTCGCTCTCGGAGGCGTACCGGTCGGGGTGCGCGAGCGCCGCCGACCACGCCTTCCGTGCGGCGGCCAGGGTCTTCGCCGCGAACTCCTTGTCGTACGGGCGGTACAGGCGCGCCGCCTGCGCGGCCGTCGCCGCCAGGTTGAGGGTCGCCGCGGTGGACGGCGGATGCAGTTCCCGCTTCTGCGGATCGGCGCTCGGCAGCAGCGGCAGGCCCGTCCACTGCTCGTCGTGGATCTTGTGATGGGCCATACCGGCCAGCGGCTGACCCGCGGGCACCTGCATCTTCAGCAGGAACTCCAGCTCCCAGCGGACCTCGTCGAGGATGTCCGGCACCTTGTTGCCGCTCTCCGGGATGGCGAGCGTGCCGTCGCCCAGCTTCTTCGGCTGCCCGGTGCGGGCCAGCCGTTCGCGCTCGTAGGTGCTCAGCAGCTCCCAGACGGCGATGCCGCCGTTGACGACGTACTTGCCGTGGTCACCCGCGTCGTACCAGCCGCCGGTGACGTCGAGCCGGTAGTCACAGACGCCCGGCTGGCAGGGCACGTTGCCGTCGCCCTGGTTGGGTGCGACGTCGACGTGTCCGGCGGGGCGGGCGTAGCCCGGGCGCAGGTCGTCGCGGATCGCGATGCCGCTGCGCTGCGTGTAGTAGTACTTCACGGCGTCCAGGCGCAGCCGGTCGTAGGCCGCCGTCCCGATGCCGAAGGGACGGCTCGTCTCCCCGTCCGCGACGAGCGTGAAGCCCTCACCCTGCTTGCGGTAGGCGCCGAAGTCGAGGGAGTGCACGTTCTGCGCGGAGGAGGCGTCGGTGCCGCGCGGCACGGTCCAGCCGTGGGCCACTACGGCCCCGGAGGCGTTCTTGAGCTGCCAGGGCAGCTTCCCGGTCGCATCGGTGACCAGCGTGGCGTTCTTCGGCCCGGCGGGCAGATAGGCGACCTGGTTCACCCGCACCCGCGGCCCGGTGTCCGGCTCGTACACCTCGGGCGGAACTCCACCCAGCAGCGAAGCGTCGTCCATGCAGAAGCGCCACGCGTCCACGCTGCCGCCCAGTTGGAAGGCGACCTGGCCCTGCGGGGTGTCCACGGGTGAGGTGAAGGTGTACGCGTAGGAGTTGCCGGAGACGCTCAGCTGCGGCGTCACCTCGAAGTAGGTGTCGTACGGCGCCGCCGACAGACCGACGATCGCCCGCACCACATGCCCCTCGGGCGAGCCGTTCGCGGTGAAGGAGAAACGGTACGACTCCCCCTTCACCAGTGTGATGTCGTTCTGTCCGACGGCCGCGTCCCACGGGTTGGCGGTGCCGCCGGGCACGTCGGCGCAGAGCTGCCCGTCGGACAGGCTCGCGGTGACGTTGCTGCTCGTCCACCACGGCTCGGTGGTGGTGTCGAAGCTGCCGTTCTCGAGCTGCTCGACCTCATCGGCGCCGGCCGGTGCGGCCGGGAGTGCGGTGAGTCCCGCCGCCAGCAGGGCCGTCAGGGACAACAGGGTGGTTCTGCGTCGTTTCACGTCTGGGCTCCTCGGGGGAGGTACGGGTGACGCTCACGGTGGGAGCGCTCCCAGAGGCGGACACTGCCATGCTTGTTGGCGACATGACACCCCGTCAACGGTCCGGACGTAACGCTTCGCTGGAATCCGCCGGATGAGGTCGCCTTTCGAATGCGGAGCCGCTGTGGCTTGTCGCGCAGTTCCCCGCGCCCCTTACGGGGCGCTGCCGAACCGGGGGTCCGGACAGTCGCCGCACCGGGTCCGCGCCCGGCCGAAGTCCACTCCGACGGGGCGCGACGCCGAGCAGTCAAGGGGGCGCGCGGACGTTCCGGTACGGGCGAGTCGCCGACGCACTAGGCTGGAGCCGAGCTGACACGCTTGTTCACCGTGAGTGTGCACGTGGGAGTGGCGAGCATGAGCCCGGAGTACCCGTTCGACGAGGCCGCGACGGCCCGGGCGGTCATCGACGACGACGGTGTGCTCGTCGAGTGGAACGCCGGTGCCGAGCGACTGCTGGGCCACCCGGCCGCCGAGGTCGTGGGGCGTCCGGCCGCGGAGCTGCTGGCCGACGAGCAGGGCAGCGGCGCCCCTCCGGGCGAACGCTGGGACGGCATCCTCACCCTGCGCCGCCGCGAAGGCGGCACGGTCTCGGTGTGGGTGCTCGCGCACCGTGTACGGCTGAAGCGTGACGGGCCCTTTCGGTGGCTCGTGGTCACGCCGCTCGAAGGCCAGGGGCCGCGTCCGCCGGACGATCCGCTGGACCATGTCGGGCTCCTCGAGTCCCCCTGCGCCATCGCCATCTACGACGACCGGCTCCGCGTGCGCAGGATCAACGCCGTCATGGCGGAGGCCCTTCAACTCTCCGAGGAGCACGTGCAGGGACTGCGGGCGCCCGAGCTGACCGGCAGACGTCAGAGCTACGACATCGAGCGGCAGCTTCTTCGCGTGCTCACCACGGGCCGGGGCACCGACGTGCGGGCGTACATCCCGGCCGGCGGTGACAGGACGCACGCCTGGCTGGCCCGAGTGGCCCCGATCACCGATGGCAAGGGGCGGGTGCGCGGCGTGTCCGTCGCCGCGCACGACTTCACCGAGCAGTACATGGCCCAGGAGCGACTGCAGCTGGTGAACGAGGCCAGCGTCCGCATCGGCACCACCCTCGACGTCACGCGCACGGCCCAGGAGCTGGCCGACATCTGTGTCCCCGCCCTCGCCGACTTCGTCAGCGTCGATCTGCTGGACCCGCCGGAGCACGGCGAGTCGCCCGCCGGCCGCCCGACCGCCCCGGTCAACCTACGCCGGGCCGCCCACCGCTCCGTCAACACGGGCAACCCCGAGGCCGTGGTCAAGCCGGGCCACGTGGATGTCTACCCCGCCCCGTCACCGCAGGCGGACGCGCTGCTGGCGGGCCACACCATCGTGGCCTCGACGTCGACCGACGACCTCGCGCAGTGGCTCGCCTGGGACCCCGAGCGCGCGGAGCGGATCAAGGCGTACGGCATCCACACCACCATGTCCGTACCGATCCAGGCGCGGGGCACCACCCTCGGGGTCGCCGTGCTCAGCCGGTTCAAGAACCCCGAGCCGTTCACGCCCGACGACGTGCTGCTGGCCGAGGAGGTCACGGCACGCGCGGCCGTCTGCATCGACAACGCCCGCCGCTACTCCCGCGAACGCGAAACCGCCCTCGCCCTGCAGCGCAGCCTGCTGCCCCGGTCCCTGCCGCACACCGCCGCGCTCGAAGCGGCCTCACGGTATCTCCCGGCTGCGCGCTCCGGCGTGGGCGGCGACTGGTTCGACGTGATCCCGCTGTCCGGGATGCGGGTGGCGATGGTCGTCGGGGACGTGGTCGGCCACGGCGTCCAGGCCTCCGCCACCATGGGCCGGCTGCGCACCGCCGTGCGCACCCTGGCCGACATCGACCTCGCGCCCGACGAGCTGCTGACCCACCTCGACGACCTGGTCGTACGGCTGTCCGACGAGGCGGGCACCGAGGGCAGCTCCGGCGACGTCGGCGCCACCTGCCTGTATGCGGTGTACGACCCGGTCTCCCGACGCTGCACGCTGGCCCGCGCCGGGCACCCCTCGCCCGTCATGGTTCCGCCCGGCGGCGAGCCGCGGGAGATCGAGCTGCCCGCCGGGCCGCCGCTGGGCCTGGGCGGACTGCCGTTCGAGTCCGCTGAGATCGAGTTGCGCGAGGGCACGGTGCTGTCCTTCTACACCGACGGCCTGATCGAGACCCGGGTGCGTGATGTCGACGCCAGCCACGCGCTCCTGTGCGAAGCGCTGGCGTCCTCCTCCGACTCACTGGAGGAGACCTGCGACCGCGTCCTGAGCGCCCTGCTCCCGACGGGGGGCGTCGCGGACGACGTGGCCCTGCTGCTGGCCCGTACTCAGGGGCTGCCCGCCTCCCGGGTCGCGACCTGGGACATCCCGGCGGACCCGGCGCTCGTCGCGCCCATCCGCAAGCAGGTCCTGGAGCAGCTCGACATCTGGAATCTGATCGAGGCTTCGTTCACGGCCGAGCTGGTGGTGAGCGAACTGGTCACGAACGCCATCCGCTACGGCATCCACCCCATTCGGCTCCGGCTGATCCATGACGCGCGGACGCTGATCTGCGAGGTGTCCGACACCAGCCACACGGCGCCGCATCTGCGCCGCGCCAAGACCTTCGACGAGGGTGGCCGCGGACTGCTGCTGGTCGCTCAGCTGACCCAGCGCTGGGGCAGCCGGCACACGCCGGACGGCAAGACGATCTGGGCGGAGATCGGACTCCTCGGCGAGGGGTGACTCCTTGATGCCGGGTGACTACTCGGCCGGAAAACGGGGAGGCGTGACAGACATGGGACGTGCACGGACACTCCACCCCTTACACCGAGCGACTCCCCTCGTGAGCGCCGTCGCGCTGGTGAGCCTGCTGGCCGGCTGCGCCGACGGCGCCGACTCCACGGGCACCGCGCAGACACCGGCCGGCACCAGCGGCCGTACGACCGGGCCGCCCACGGCCGACACCGGGAGCCCCACGACCGGGCCCCGCACGACCGGACCTGCGACGACCGGGACGGGCCCAGCCGACACCGGCAGCCCCGTGACCCAGTCGGGCGCCGCCGCCCCGCGCTGCCACACCGCCGAGCTGCGCGCGAAGATCGGCCGGCCCAGTCCGGGCGCCGGACAGCGCAACTTCCCGATCGTGCTGACCAACACGACCGAACGCACCTGCACGGTCCGTGGCTACCCCGGTGCCGCCTTCGTGGACGCGTCCGGCAAGCAACTAGGCCCGGACCCGAAGCGCTCCCCCGACACGCCGACGGCCGTCACGCTGGCCCCCGGCCGAAGCGCCTGGGCGGGGCTGTCCTTCGCCAGCCCAGAGATCAGCGGGGCCCGTACGGCCCTGCCGACGGCGCTGCTCGTGACGCCGCCCGACGAACGGGAGTCGATCGAGGTGAAGTGGACGGCCGGCGAGGTGCCCGTGGCCGGGAACGAGTCCTCGGTGCGACTGACGGTGCTCCAGCCCGGGACCGGCGGCTGATCGGCCGGTTCCGGTTCAGTGGCGGCCGCCACCGCCGTATCCGTAGCCGCCGTATCCGCCGCCGTATCCGCCATTCCCGCCGTATCCGCCGGACCCCCCGTACCCGCCGCCGGACCAGCCGTTCTGGCCGTCCGACGGGCAGGAGTACGGGTAGTGGTAGCAGGACGCGTCGCTCGGGGTCGGGCTCGTGGCCGTCGGATGCGATGCGGTCGGGGTCGCGGACGGGGTCGGCTCCGGCGTCTTCGCCGGGCGGGGGGTGGCGGTCGGGGTCGGGTCGGCCGTCTTCACCCGCTCCTCCTCCGAGTCCCAGTTGACCACCTCCAGCTGGAGCTCCGGCTTCGACGTGTCGACCACCCAGTGCTGATCGTCGCTGTCGTCCTCGCGGGTCTTGAGGACCAGCGCGCCCGACCCGTCGGTGGCGGCCGGGCTCAGGGCGAGGTCCTGGTTGAAGCGCGGGACCAGGGTGCCCTGGAGCGTGAAGTCGTAGCGGACGTTCTTGGTCGCGGAGTCGGTGGCACCCGTGCAGGAGGCCAGTCGGACCGAGTAGCCGAGGTGGGAGTCGAGGCAGAGATCGGGGTTCGCGCCGCTGCGCACCAGGCCGTCGGTCTCGTACGACCACTGCTGACCGGCCGCCCCCGAGGAGCATGTGGTGAGTTCGGTCTCGGCGTTCTTGACGGCCTTCCCGCCGACGACGCCGACGCAGAGCCCGGACCCGATGTTGTAGAGCCGGCCTTGCAGCTCGCCCTTCGCGGCCTCGGCGGCGCCCGCCCAGGAGGGGTTGCTGGTGGCGGAGCCGGTGCCGGGGCCCGGCGTCTCGGTGGGCCGGTCGTTCGCAGCGGGAGCGGAACCGTCTCCGGATCCGTTGGTGGACCAGATGACGAGCGGGAGGACGACGAGGGCGCTGACGGTCGCGACGGCCGCGGTGAGGTTGCGGCGGCGGGCGGCGCGGCGGGCGGTCTTGAGAGCGACTCGACCGGAGCAGGTGCGGGTGGAGGTGGCGCCGGAACGCGTGGCGGTGGCTGGGTCGGTTTTCCGAGCCGTCCTGCGGGCGGCCCTGCGGGTGGTTCGAGGGCCGGCCTCCGCAGCGGAGGAGACCATGTCCGGGGCGGCGTAGGGCTCGCCCGCCGCGGTGAAGGGCTCACGGGCGGGGGCGGCGGGCCGACCCGGGGAGGCCGACGTCTCTGCGGCAGGGGCCGGCGGCTCACCACCGGGAGCGATGCCCTCCGCGGCAGGGGCACGGCGCCTACGGCCGGCGGAGGCACGGGAATTCACCGGTGAGGCGGGAGCACTTGCCGGGGCGGCAGAGGCATCTCCCGGCGGCGCGAAAGCGGCGGCGCCGTCCGCGAAGAACGACTCGCCGACGATCGGCGGTGCCGCGGCCGGCTCCGCCGCGGCCGGTGCCTCGGCCTGTCTCGCTCTCGACTCCAGATACTCCTGCGCACCCCAGCCGAGCACCGCCTCCGCGAGTGCGGCGCCGAGCCCGTCGTTGAAGAAGGTGAGCTGGCCGGCGGCGTCGCTGCAGTGCTCGCAGCGGTCCAGGTGGCCGCGCAGGTCGGGGTCGACGTCGACGCCACCGCGCCGGTACGTCACATCCAGCATCCGCAGGTACTGCCGGCACTCGTGCTCGGGGGCCAGCTCGCGGTGGACCTGGAGACACTCCTCGCGCAACCTCTCGTTGGCGCGACCCAGTTCGACGCGGGCGGACTCCGCGTCGAGGCCGAGCAGTCCGGCCGGCACGGCGAGGGGTTCGGCTTCGACCTCGGTGTGCCACAGCAGGCAGCGGGCCGACTGGGGGAGCCGTTGGAAGGCCCCGGACAGCAGTCGGCGGTTCGCGGGCGGCAGCAGGCGGGCGGCCACGCGCTCCGCGCCCTCCGCCTCGGACTGCAGCGCGGGGTGGAGCAACTCCCGTCTGCGGTCGGTGTCCCACTCCGCCGCGATACGGCGCACGGTGACGAGGAGTTGGGGACGCCACGCGGCCGTCGGTCCGGTCTGTCGCAGCGTTTCACCGAAAAGCCGGGTGAATGCCGCGGTGGTGAGCATTCCCGCGGACCGGGCGTCGGCGGTGCACAGCCGTGCGTAGGCGAATCCCGCTTCCCAGTGCCGGTCGAGGAGTTCACCGACCGGATGCAGCGCCGGTGTCACCCCCGTCCACTTCTTCAGTTCGGCGCTCAGTTGAGCGTCCGTCACATCAAAGAGGCGGGCGTCGCTGGGGGAATTCGACAGGCCTGCGTCACGCACGGCGGCATTCCTCCGGAGGGCATGCGGCATTGAAGGTCCATACCAATGAGTATGCTCCGGACGCGGCTCTTGTGAAGCGCGGGCGCGGGGGGAGCGAGACACACCTTTGCACAGGTCAGGGGCAGAGAACAACCGGTTCCAGTTTTTGCGCATTGCGTGCCCGGCGCTCACTATTTGACGAGCGGTCAATAAGCGGCCGGGACATTGCGGCGTATCGGCAAGTCAATTGGAAACGGTATTCACTCAACGCCCTTTCGGACTGCCCCGGGAACCATTGAGCAGGCGATCTCCGACTTTTTTGCCTGGTCATACGGATGTGGCGGCCTTCACCGCTCCTTCACAAGTCGGGTGCCAACCATTGGACCACTCCCCCGGTACGCTCCCGGCGGTCTCCCGTACCGATCACGGAACACGCGGTTGAAGTGAAACGGGCTGGCGAACCCCGAGGCGGCCGCGACGCGTTCCACGGACAGGTCGGTGCTCTCCAGCAACCGGGCGGCGTGCCGCAGCCGCGCTTCCCGCAACGCGCGCATGGGCGACTGCCCGAGCTGCTGCGTGAAGAGGTGGGCGAACCGGGAGGGCGAGAGGGCGACGTGCCCGGCGAGCGAGCGGACGGTGTGCGGGGCAGTCGGGTCGGCGGCGATCAGCGCGTGCGCGCGGCGCACCCGGGCATCCACGCCGGGCCGGGGCGGCTGGGTCCGCGCGCCGCCCGCGGTGCCCGCGGTGAGCAGGACGACCTCCTCCAGGGAGCAAAGAGCGAGCTCGCGGGCCGCGGTGCCGTGGGCCACGGCGACCGACTCCTCCCCCGGCTCCTGCCACGGCGCCGTCACCGGCGGCGCCTCCGTGCCCGTCCAGCGGGCATCGTCGAGCATCCGGCGAAACGCCGCCTCGATACGGCCGTGCACGGCGTCCGGCGTCGGCGTGACGACATACATCCCCGCACCCGCGTCGTACGGGCGCAGCCAGGACCGCCAGGAGGGACGGGCCTGGCAGTGCACCCACCAGAAGGCCCAGTGCGGCGCGCCCGGGGCCACCCCGTAGCCGTGCGCGACGCCGGGCGCGAGCACCACCAGGTCCCCCGCCCCGGCCCGCGCCTCGGTGCCCCCGTGCCGCAGGCGGCCCTGTCCGCCGGTCGTCCAGGTGAACAGCCAGCTGTCGGCGCCGCGCGGCCGGCTGATCCCGTAGGCCGGCGGCTGGTCGAAATGGCCGACCACCACCAGGCCCGGTGGCGGTGCGGGGGCACCGGGTGCAGCAGCCTCGGGCAATCCGTCAGCGGTCACAGTCATCCCTCTCGGGCGGGCGTCGGCCTAGCGTGGTCCATGTGAGGACACCTGACCGAGGAGCGGACGCATGACAGCCACGGACATGGGCGCCCCCGACGCCCCCATCCTGCCCGAGGCAGGGCTCCGCCGGTTCCGCGAGGACGGCTTCACGGTCGTACGCGGACTGTTCGGCCGCGACGAGATCGACCGGTTGTGCGCCCGGTTCGCGGCGCTGCACGCGGCCGGGCCGGTGCCCGGGCACTTCGAGCCGCGCCCCTCCGACAGCGACCCGCTGCGCGCGTATCCGAGGGTGATGCACCCGCACGAGATCGACGAGCTGTCCCTGCGGGTGCTCCTCGACGCGCGGCTTCGCACTGTGCTGGAGGCGCTGCTCGGGGAGGAGGTGCTCGCCGCGCAGAGCATGTTCTACTTCAAGCCGCCGGGAGCCCGGGGGCAGGCGCTGCACCAGGACAACTTCTATCTGCGGGTCGAGCCGGGCACCTGCGTGGCGGCGTGGATCGCCTGCGATGTGATCGACCGGGACAACGGCGGGCTCGAAGTCGTCCCCGGCACGCACGAGATGGATGTGTTCTGCCCGGAGAGGGCGGACGCCGAGGTGTCCTTCGCCCGGGAGTACGTCCCGCCGCCGCCCGGTCTGGCGGCCGTGCCCGTCGACATGGAGCCGGGGGACGTCCTGTTCTTCAACGGCAGCCTGGTGCACGGTTCGCAGCCCAACCGCACGCCGGACCGGTTCCGCCGTTCGTTCATCGGCCACTACGTGGGGCATTCGACCGAGCGGATCGGCGAGCACTACCGGACTTTGTCGATGAGCGGCGATCGTGTGCCGCTGGCGGAGAGCGCAGGGGCGGGCCCGTGCGGCACCGAGTTCGCGCCGTACGGGCCCCACTAGTCGCTGACCGGGTGTCAGGGGCCGGGTGGTCAGTGACCGATGACCGGATGCGGCGCGTACGGCTGCTGGAGCTCCGCCAACTCCTTCTCGGTGAGCTCCAGTTCGACCGCGGCCGCGGCGTCCTGGAGGTGCTGCGGCTTGGCGGCGCCGATGATCGGGGCCGTCACCGTGTCCTGGTGCAGCACCCAGGCGAGGGCGACCTGGGCGCGCGGTACGCCGCGTTCGTTCGCCACCCGCGTGACGGCCTCGACGACGACCCGGTCGCTGTCGACGTAGAGCCGGCTGCCGAAGTTGTCGCTCGCGCTGCGGTCGGTGACCGTGCCCCAGTCCCGGGTGAGCCGGCCGCGCGCCAACGGGCTCCACGGCAGCACGCCGACGCCCTGGTCGGCGCAGAGCGGCAGCATCTCGCGCTCCTCCTCGCGGTAGAGGAGGTTGTAGTAGTTCTGCATCGAGACGAACTTGGTCCAGCCGTGCCGCTCGGCCGTGTGCTGCATCTTGGAGAACTGCCAGGCATACATCGAACTCGCCCCGATGTACCGCACCTTGCCCGCCTTGACCAGGTCGTGCAGCGCCTCCATCGTCTCCTCGACCGGAGTGTGCGGGTCGAAGCGGTGGATCTGGTAGAGGTCGACGTAGTCGGTGCCGAGGCGGGCGAGGCTGTGGTCGATCTCGGTCAGGATGGCCTTGCGGGAGAGCCCGGCGCCGTTCGCCCCGGGCCGCATCCGGCCGTTGACCTTCGTCGCCAGCACGATCTCGTCCCGGCGGGCGAAGTCGCGCAGCGCCTTGCCGACGATCTCCTCGCTGGTGCCGTCGGAGTAGACGTTGGCGGTGTCGAAGAAGTTGATCCCTGCGTCCAGTGCCTGCCGGATCAGCGGCCGCGACGCCTCCTCGTCGAGGGTCCACTCGTGCGTGCCGCGGTCGGGGAGCCCGTAGGTCATGCAGCCCAGACAGATCCGCGAGACGTCCAGGCCCGTCGAACCGAGCTTCACGTACTGCATCGTTGCTGCTCCTGCCTTCGGGTGGGGTATCAGGGGGAGCGTACGTGGTCAGGCGCGCTCGACGCCGGTTCCGCCGGCGTCGCCCCACGGGATCTCGTCACCGGGGCGCGGCTAGCGGCGATCGAGCAGATCGAGCGCCCGTTCCCAGCCGAAATCCGGCCGCCCGCCGTCCTCTCCCGCCTCGCCGGAGTACGGATCCCCGAAGCGCACGCCCATCCCCCGCAGCCGTATCAGACTGTCCCCGTAGGCGGGATGGGCGGCGAGCGCGTCGGCGACGCAGGGGAGCACGGCGACGGGGACGCCGAGGCCGGACGCCTCGCACAGGGTGCCCAGGGCGAGGGTGTCGGCGATCCCGGCGGCCCACTTGTTGATCGTGTTGAAGGTGGCCGGGGCGACGACGACGGCGTCCGGCGGCGGGAAGGGACGCGGGTCGGCGGGTGTGCGCCAGGCCGAGCGGATCGGGCGGCCGGTCAGGGCCTCGACGGCGGCGGTGTCGAAGAAGCCGTTCATGGCGACCGGAGTCGCGATGACACCGACCTCCCAGTCCCGCTCCTGCGCGGCGCTGATCAGCTTGCTGACGTCCGCGGCGATTCCGGCGGCGCAGACGATGACGTGGAGGAAGGGTTTCCGGGCCTGTTGGGTCACCCGGGAACCCTACTCAGGATCCTCAACGGGCCTATTGCAGCGGGAAGCTGAGCCCGCGCTCGTTCTCGGGCCGAGGGCCGAGAATCCGGCGGTCCTTCTCCTCGATCGGCACGTCGTTGATGCTCGCCTCGCGCCGGGTCATCAACCCGTGCCCGTCGAACTCCCACAACTCGTTGCCGTACGACCGCCACCACCGGCCGTCGGCGTCCTGGCACTCGTACTGGAAGCGGACGGCGATGCGGTCGCCGTCGAAGGCCCACAGGTCCTTGCGCAGCGCGTACTCCTGCTCGCGCGCCCACTTGGCGGTGAGGAACTCGACGATCTCGGCGCGGCCGGTGACGAAGGTGCCGCGGTTGCGCCAGACGGAGTCCTCCGAGTAGGCGAGGGCCACCTTGTGCGGGTCGCGGGTGTTCCAGGCGTCCTCGGCGGCCTGCACCTTCTGTGCGGCGCTCTCGCGGGTGAACGGCGGCAGGGGCGGTCGGTCGGTCATGTCGTCCTCCGGGGTCGAAACGGCGGCAAGAGATGGGGAGAACGTGCGTTCTCCCCTTGACTGCTACCGTAGGAGAACGCACGTTCTCACGTCAAGGAGAGGCCATACATGGACAGCGCAACCGCCCGGGAGCAGGCACTGGACGCCGCGGAGCAGCTGTTCTACGGCCGCGGCATCCAGTCCGTCGGCATGGACGACATCCGGGGCGCGTCCGGGGTCTCGCTGAAGCGGCTCTATCAGCTCTTCCCGGCGAAGGAGCAGCTGGTCGAGGCCTATCTGGAGCGACGCGACGTGCGCTGGCGCGGGCAGCTCGCCGCGTACGTGGAGCGGCGAACGAACCCCGAGGAGCGCCTCCTGGCAGTCTTCGACTGGCTGGAGGAGTGGTTCGGCGAGGCGGACTTCCGCGGGTGCGCCTGGATCAACTCGTACGGCGAGCTGGGCGCCCGGTCGGAGCGGGTGGCGGACCAGGTCCGGGCACACAAGCGGGCGTTCCGGGACTACCTCGGCTCACTGGTCACGGCGGCCGGGCTGCCGGACGCACTGGCAGGGCAGCTGTATCTGCTGGCCGAGGGAGCCATGGTCACGGCGGGCATCACGGGCAGTACGCAACCGGCGGACGAGGCCCGGGAGGCGGCGCGGTCGCTGCTGGCGGCACGCTGGGTGTATTGACCCGCAGGGTTGTTGACGCGGGTGATGGGTGGCCCGGCGGCGACGCTCCGCCCGCCCGGCAACGTGGCGCGCGTGCGCGGCAGACGCCGTCGGACGGGCGGGATTCGACGCCAGGGCCCAGGGCCCGGCTCGGCCGGCACCGGCAGATCGGCGAGACGTCGCTGCCGGCGCCCGACATCCGCCGGGCCGGCCCCGCAGCCCTGCCGCCGAGTGCGGCGACGGAGCTACGGGCCAACCGGGCCGTACTCGATGGGCCGGGCCTCAACTCCCCTTTTCCGACAAGGTGATGGCGCTGACCGGGCAGGCCCGGGCGGCCTCCCGCACCATGGGGTCGCCGCCGCCGTCCTCGCGACCGGGGATCACCGCGCTGAAGCCGTCGTCGTCCTGGGTGAAGACGGACGGGGCGACCAGGGCGCACTGGCCGGCGCCGACGCAGAGGTCGTGGTCGATGTCGATGTGCATTTCGTCTGCTTCGCGCGTTTCGCGCGTTTCGTTGTGCATGACCGGAGCCTCTTACCAGGTCACGGGGAGTTCCAGCATCCCCTGGATCGTGTCGCCGGGTTTGAAGGGGATTTCCTCCGCGGGGGCGGCAAGCCGCAGGGTCGGCAACCGGTTCAGGAGGGTGCGCAGGGCGATCTCCATCTCGGCGCGGGCCAGGTTCTGGCCGAGGCACTGGTGGATGCCGAAGCCGAAGGCGACGTGGTGGCGGGCCGGGCGGTGCCAGTCCAGGGTGTCGGGGTCGGGGTAGAGGGCCTCGTCGCGGTTGATGACCGAGGTCGAGAAGAGCACGCCGTCGCCGGCCCGGATCGTCTCGCCGTCCGCCTCGATGTCCTCGACGGCGACCCGCAGCAGCCCGTCGGCGATCGACAGCATCCGCATGAGCTCCTCGACCGCGGCGGGCAGCAGTCCGGGGTCGGCGCGCAACTCGGCCAGACGGTCGGGGTGCTGGAGGAGCGTGAAGGTGCCCAGGGAGATCATGTTGGCGGTCGTCTCGTGGCCGGCGACCAGCAGGATGATCGCCATGGCGATGAGCTCCTCGCGGTCCAGATCGCCGTTGCGCAGCTGCTGGTGGACGAGTTCGCCCAGGACGCCGTCGGCCGCCTCCCCCTGCTTCTGCTTACGGTCGACGAGCTCCTCGAAGTAGGCCTCCATGCGGCTGCGTGCGTCCATGGAGTCGGCGGCCGTCGGCCCGCGCAGCAGCCTGCGGGACTGGCCCTCGAAGAAGTCGTGGTCCGCGTAGGGGACGCCGAGCAGGGCGCAGATCACCATCGACGGCACCGGCAGGGCGAACGCGTTCACCAGCTCGGCGGGCGGCCCCTGGGCGATCATCGCGTCGATCCGCTCGTCCACGATTCTCTGGATCCGCGGGCGCAGTTCGGCGGCGCGCTTGAGGGTGAAGCTGGGGATCATCATCCGCCGCTGGACGCGGTGTTCGGGGTCGTCGACGCCCAGCAGCGCGGTCCTGCGGCGGCGGACCTCGGCGAAGCGGGCATTGGTCGCGGGGAATTCGGGCCGGTTGGGATCGGTGGACAGTCGCCGGTCGGCCAGCAGGGTGCGGGCGAGCGTGTGGCCGGTGACCAGCCAGACGAGTCGGCCGTCGTAGAGCTTCACGCGGGCCAGCGGGCGCGCGTCGCGCAGGGGGTCGTAGGCGGTGGGCGGCTGGTACGGACAGGTGCGGCTCTGGGGGAAGGCGACGGTGTGGGATTCCGTCATGTCCGTCATGGAAGACCTCGCAGACGAAGAGTGCGTCGTGCCGATCTTCATTAGATGCCCGGGGCATCCAATGGGCGACGTCAAGTTCGGCCAGATCAGCCGCACGGGCAATCTGGCCGGGGATGGTCGCACGGAGCGGGGGGAAGATCGCACAGAGCTTCGATCTCGGGCCCGCCCGGCCGGATCCCCGCAGAAATTCGCTTGTCGGCGGGCGGCCGCCACCCACAGAATCCGGCCATGCCTACGACCATCGCCTTCCTGCCGCTGACCGACACCTTTCTCCCGGTGCCGGTCCAGCAGCAGCCCGGCCGTCCGTGGAGGCCGACGCATCCCGCGTCGTGACCGCCGCGCTCGTCGCGGGACTGCTCGCGGGCTTCGGCATCGCCATACCCGTCGGCGCGGTCGCGACCTACCTCGTCTCCCTCACCGCCCGCACGTCCCTGCGGACCGGCATCTGCGCCGCGCTGGGCGTGGCGACCGCCGACGGGCTCTACGCCCTCGTCGCCACCCTCGGCGGCACCGCCCTGGCCGCCGCGCTGCGTCCGGTGCTGGTGCCGCTGCGCTGGGCCTCCGCCCTGGTGCTGGCCGCCCTCGCGGTACGGGGCGCGGTGACCGCCGTACGTCAGTACCGCGACCACCGGCTCGCCGCCACCCGCACCACGCCCCCTCCCCCGAGTCCGGCACGCGCCTACCTGACGCTGCTCGGCATCACCCTGCTCAACCCGACCACCGTGATCTACTTCGCCGCCCTCGTCCTCGGCACCCGCGCGACGGGCCCCGTGCAACCCCTGGACCAGGGCGTCTTCGTCCTGGCCGCGTTCGCCGCGTCGGCGAGCTGGCAACTGCTGCTCGCCGGGGGCGGGGCGCTGCTGGGGCGCGTGCTGACGGGGCATCGCGGGCGGCTGGTGACGGCGCTGGTGTCGAGCGGCGTGATCCTGGCGTTGGGCATGCGGATGCTGGTGTAGTCGCCGCAGGATGAATCTTGCACGCAACGGTGTTGCAGCACGACGTCAGTCAGTACCAGGACACGACGATGGGACCGATGCCATGCCTCTTGACGGCGAGTACGAGCCCAGCCCCACCAAATGGGTCCGCGATCAGGTGGAGTTGTACGAGAGCTCCGGCGGCACCAAGGGCACGACCCTGATGAACACTGGGCGGCCCGTCATCCTGCTCACGACCCGTGGCGTCAGGAGCGGAAAGATCCGCAAGACGCCGCTGATGCGCGTGGAGCACGACGGCCGCTATGCCGCGGTGGCCTCGCTCGGCGGGGCGCCCAAGCACCCGGTCTGGTACCACAACGTCAAGGGCGACCCCCATGTGGAGCTCCAGGACGGTCCGACCAAGCAGGACATGAAAGCCCGCGAGATCACCGGTGCGGAGAAGGACGAGTGGTGGGAGCGGGCCGTCGCGGCGTATCCGCCCTATGCCGAGTACCAGCAGAAGACGGACCGGGTGATCCCGGTGTTCGTCCTGGAGCCGTTCGACCAGGACTGATCAGGCCCCGAAGAAGGCCGGACCGGGCCTCCCGCAGGGACCGGTCAGGGATCCGGAAACTTTTTCTCCCGGGGAACGCATGAACCCCCGTTCGCCGGGCACACGTGCGTCAGGCCCCGCCGCGTTCCCCCGTCGCGGCGGGGCTTTCTTGTGCCTCACGCGCGGAACGTTCGGTCACGTCGAGGAAGATCTGGTCCGCCTCGGCCACGGTCCGGGCGATGGACCGCTTGATGCGGACGGCGACCTCCTCCACCTGCTCGCTGTCGATCCCGGGCACCAGATCGACCCGGGCGGCCACCAGAGCCGTTTCCAGTCCGGTCTTCATCGTGAGCAGGGCTTCCACGCTGTCGATCTCCGGCTGGGCCTCCAGCAGCGCCCGGATCCGGGCGGCGGCTTCCGGGTCGGCGGCCTCCCCGATCAGCTGGTCGCGGGCGTCGCGGCCCAGGCGGAAGGCGACGTAGACGAGCAGTGCGCCGATCGCGAGCGACGCGGAGGCCTCCCACACGACCTGCCCGGTGACCATGTGCAACACCATGCCGGCGAAGGCGAGGGTCACCCCGACCACCGCCGTGCCGTCCTCGGCCACGACCGTGCGCAGGGCGGGGTCACGCAGGCCGCCCCCGACGCCGCCCTGCCGGCGTACCTGGTACAGCGCCCGCAGTAGCGACAGGCCCTCGGCGACGAAGGCGACACCGAGCACGACCAGGCCCACCACATAGCCGGTGAACTTCTCCTCGCCGCCGCCGCGCAGCGCCTCGAAGCCCTGGAAGAACGAGAAGCACCCGCCCATCACGAAGATGCCGACGGCCGCGAGCAGTGACCAGAAGAAGCGTTCCTTGCCGTAGCCGAAGGGATGGCGGGCGTCGGCGGGGCGGCGGCTGCGGCGCAGCGCGGCCAGCAGGAAGACCTCGTTCATGCTGTCCGCCACGGAGTGCGCCGCTTCCGACAGCAGCGCGGGTGACTGGGCGAGGAGTCCGCCGACCGCCTTGGCGACGGCGATGACGATATTGGCCGCGAGCGCCACCAGAACGGTGACGCGGGTCCTGTGGTCGGCGTTCGGTTCCTTGGAGGCGCTGCTCATTTGTCACTGACTGCCCCGGTCGTCGGGGCTCACACCGTGCCGTCGGCGGATTTCGGGGGACTCGGTGAGATCGGGGAACCCGGCAAGCGGCAGACGTGTTCGGCGGAGAGGAGCCAGGTCATGAGCGGCGGGGGCAACACCGCCTACGGGAGGAAGAGGTTCCAGCGGTCGAGGGCCCATTTCACGGACCGGATCACCGCGGACGGGCGGGACGGCTGGCCGGTGGAGGCGGGGCGCTACCGTCTGGTGGTCAGCCGTGCCTGTCCGTGGGCAAGCCGGTCACTGGTGTCCCGGAGGCTGCTCGGCCTGGAGGACGCCTTGTCGCTGGCGGTCGCCGACCCGATCCAGGACGACCGCAGCTGGCGCTTCACGCTGGACCCCGACGACCGTGACCCGGTGCTCGGCATCCGCTTCCTCAGCGAGGCCTACGACAAGCGGGAGACCGACTACCCGGGCGGCGTCAGCGTGCCCGCGATCGTGGACATGCCCAGCGGCCGCCTCGTCACCAACGACTACCAGCGGATCACCATCGACCTCGCCACCGAGTGGACGGCCCTGCACCGCGAGGGGGCACCCGATCTCTATCCGGAGGGGCTGCGGGACGAGATCGACGCCGTGATGGCGGACGTCTACGACGACGTCAACAACGGGGTGTACCGGGCGGGCTTCGCCACCGGGCAGCAGGAGTACGCGCACGCGTACGCGCGTCTGTTCCGGCGGCTGGAGCTGCTGGCCGACCGACTGGCCGGACAGCGCTATCTGGTCGGCGACACGATCACCGAGGCGGACATCCGGCTGTTCACCACACTGGTGCGTTTCGACGCCGTCTATCACGGCCACTTCAAGTGCAACCGCTGGAAGTTGACGGAGAACCAGGTGCTGTGGGCGTACGTCCGCGACCTCTACCAGACGCCGGGGTTCGGTGACACCGTCGACTTCGACCACATCAAACGGCACTACTACGAAGTCCACAGCGGCATCAACCCGACCGGAATCGTGCCCCTCGGGCCGGACCTGTCGGGCTGGCTGACGCCGCATCACCGTCAGGAGCTGGGCGGCAGTCCGTTCGGCGACGGGACACCGCCCGGGCCGGTTCCCGAGGCCGAGCGCGTACCGGCGCAAGGACGACCCTGACCGACGAAGGAGGCGCAGACGCACATGGCCAAGAAGAACAAGCAGAAGAAGATGAAGCTCCCCCTCGCCTACAAGCCCCTCGGATTCGCCCTCGGCTGGGCGAGCGGGGCGCTGGCCGGGCTCGCCTTCCGCAAGACCTGGATGGCGATCCGGCATGAAGAGGACGCCCCCGACGCCCTGGACCGGGACCGCGGCTGGGGAGAGATCGTGCTCGCGGCAGCGGTGCAGGGCGCCCTGTTCGCGGCGGCCCGCAGCCTGGCGGACCGCACGGGCGCGAAGGCGATCGAGCGCTCGACGGGAGTGTGGCCGGTCAGCGAGAAGGGCGGCCGGGACTGACGGCCCGCCCCGGCGGTCCCGCCGGCACCGAGGGAGGACCGGGGTCCTGCTTCGGTGCCGGCGGAGGAACTCAGCCCTGCTTCGGTGCCGTCGGGGCCACCGTGCGCAGCATGAAGGAGTGGCCGGCCGGGTCGGCGTAGCCGCGTTCCTCGTAGGGGCCTGCCGCGTCCTTGGCCTCCACCGGACGGCCGCCGAGTCCGACGATCTTGCGCTCCGCCTCGTCCAGGTCCTCCACCACGAAGTCCAGGTGGGCCTGGAGGGAGTTCTCCGGGCGCGGCCAGCTCGGCGGGGTGGCGTTCATGTCGCGACGGAACGCCAGCCGGGTCCCATCGGCGCCCCTGATCTCGACGCGGTTGGCGGTCGCGTCCGTCATCTCGCCTTCCAGCAGATCCCGGTAGAACTCGGCGAGCTTCTCGGGCTCGGCACAGTCGAGCACCACGAAGCCCGCTTTCACCAGTGGCATGACTCCTCCGAAGGGTCCGGGGCACGGGACGGTCCTGCCCCGTCGCCTGCACCCCAACGGGTGTCCCGGCCGGGCGGTTTCAGTCCGCCACCAGCCACTCGCCGTCCCGCATCAGTTCCCGCCCGACCAGCTCGTCCGCCTCACGCCAGGCCTGCACCCGGGTCGGCCGGACGCGGAAGTACAGGTAGGGCTTGCTGAGTCGGCGCGGGTCGAAGCCGGTTCTGGTCGCGAAGAGGTCGCCCTCCTCCTGGGACAATTCGGCCGGGGTGATCGTCTCGACCGTCCCCTCGACCATGACGACGTCGCGGGTCGGCCCGATGCCGAGGCGGATTCTGCCGGTCGCCTTCAGGTTCCGTCCGGTCGGGCTCGTGGCCGGTGTGGCGAGCAGCAGGGTCGAGCCGTCCCACAGGAAGGACAGGGGGACGAGGTACGGCACTCCCCCGGCGGCGTCCGCGGTGGCGACCCACACGTCCTCGTCGTGTTCCAGTCGGTGCAGGGTGTCCAGTTTGCGCTGCTTGGCGGGGCGTGCGGGTGGCCGGGTCATCGGCGAACGGTCTCCTCACTGAACGGCGTCGACGGGCGGGTCCAGTGTGGCCCTCGGACGTCCCGCCCGGGGATGGATTTCCGTCAGTCGGGCCGCGGCGGCGGTGAGCAGCAGGTCCAGGGCCGCCGGATAGGAGCTGTTGGGCATGTCGGCGACGAGATGGCGGGCGGTGGCGGCGATGTGCGGGTGGGAGTCGGCCGGGAGCCGCGCGTACGTCGCCCGCCAGACGGCCACCTCCGCCTCGCGTGCGGCCCTGGGCATCGCCACGCTCGCCGAGTCGAGGGCGCCGTACGCGAGGGCCTGGTCGACGAAGGCGTGGTAGATCCGCACCGCGTCCGCGTCGGGGAACCCGGCATCGCGCAGCACGCCGAGGATGGTCTCGACGGCCTGGATCTCGTACGCCCGGCCGGTCACCCGGTACGAGCTGAGCACCGCCGCCCGGGGATGGGCGAGGGCGCCCGCGTGCATGCGCAGGCCGAGATCCCGCAGGTCGGCCCGCCAGTCGCCGGTGGGACGCCAGGTGCGCAGGGTACGGCCGATGAGTTCGTCGGCGATGGCGAGCATCAGGTCGTCGGTGTGCCGGAAGTACCGGTACAGCGAGCTGGGGTCGGCGCCGAGCGCACGGCCGAGGCGGCGTACCGAGAGGGCGTCGGTGCCGTGTTCCTCGATCAGCCTGAGGGCCGTCTCCACGATCAGCTCCTCGGACAGGACGACGCCCTGCTTGGTCGGGCGCCTGCGCTGCCGGGCGGTGGGCGGGACGACGCGGTCGGTCATGGGCGCCTCCGGGGCCGGTGGATACGGGGGTCGCTGGGCGAGACCTTACGACAACACCGTTGACCTGTTAACCCCCCGGACAGTTTCATGTCCGCTCATCGGGGCCGCCCAGGCCCCCCGGTGCGAGCGGAGACCGGCCATGTCCGACAACCCCTACAGCGTCGACCCTCCCGCGCGGCCCGAGCTGCGCAAGTCCCTCGGCGTCCTGGACGGCGTCGCCATCGCGGCGTCCAGCACGGCCGCGACCACCAGCATCGGCATCGGGCTCGGCGTCACGGCCGGTGTGGTCGGGCTGCATCTGCCGGCGATCATGCTGCTGGCGTTCCTGCCGGTCCTGGGCATCGCGGGCGCCTTCTCCCGGCTGAACAAGGTCGAGCCGAACGCGGGCAACGGCTATGTGTGGGTGGGCCGTTCACTCACGCCCTGGCTGGGCTTCATGGTCGGCTGGGTGAATCTCGTGGCCGTGCTCGCGTTCCTCGCGTACACCACCGCGGTCACCGGTTCGGCCCTGCTCCAGCTGGCCGGGGACGCCGGGCTGCACCGGGTGGGCGGCCTCGCGCTGGACCCGGGTTCGACCGCGCAGACGACCGCGGTCGGCATCCTGGTCCTGGTGGCGGTCACGCTGACCGCCGTGTCCGGCATACGCACCGCCGCGCGCCTCCAGGCCGGGCTGCTGGTCTTCGAGTACGTCGTCCTGCTGGGCTTTTGCGGATACGGCATCGTCACCGGCCCGCACGACTTCAGCCTGAGCTGGTTCGACCCGTTCGCGATCCCCTCGGCGACGGCGCTCGCGCAGGGGCTGCTGCTGTCCGTGTTCTGCTACTGGGGCTTCGAGTCGGCGTTCAGCGTCAACGAGGAGGTCCGCGACCTGCGCGACGCCTCCCGGGCCGGCCTCACCACCCTGTTCACCATGCTGGGCCTGTTCCTGCTCGGCTCGATCGCCTTCCAACGCGTGCTGTCCGAGGAGGAGTTGGTCGGCCACGGCGCCGAGGGCCTGGCCTTCTTCGGCGACCGGCTGGCGTCCCAGCCATGGGCGGCGCTCCCCCTGATCGCCCTGATGTTCTCGGCGGTCGCCTCCCTGCAGGCCGGGGTGATTCCCACGGCCCGGGCGATGTTCGCGATGAGCCGGGACCGCACGCTCGGGCCGGTGTGGTCCAAGGTCAGCCCCCGGTACGGCACTCCGGCCGCCGGGACGGTGCTCATCGGCGCGCTCGCGGCGGTGGTCGCGGGACTGGCGCTGGTCATCCCCCGGCTCGCCGACATGATCATGGCGACGGTGAGCGCCGTGGGCATCGTGGTCGCCCTGTCCTACGCCCTCACGGCCATCGCGGCCGCCGTGCGCTTCCGCTCCCTTCTGCACGAGGACTGGCGCGAGGGCATACGTGCGGTCGTCCTCCCCGCAATGAGCGCGGCCGCCCTGCTCGGCCTCGGCGGCTACCTCGGCTGGTCGTTCTACACCTCCGCCGACCACTTCGAAATCAGCGCGGACAACGGCTGGTTCCTGCTGGCCACCCCCCTGGCGATGATCGCGTCCGGCTTCGTGGCCGCCGCCTGGGCCAAGTGGGTGCGCAGGTCGCCCTACTTCCGCACCGGCAGGGGCACCGACGCCGACGCGCCCCGGCTCATCGCCACCTCCTCCCGATAACCCCCTACCAGGAAGCGGACCATGCACGCAGATCTCCTCTTCACCGGCGGCCCCGTCCTCACTCCCGAGGGCCGCGCCGCGACCGCCGTGGCCGTCACCGGCGACCGCATCACTGCCGTAGGGCGGGATGAGGTGCACGATCTCGCCGGACCGCGGACGGAGGTGGTGGACCTCGCCGGGCGGCTGTTGCTGCCCGGATTCCAGGACGCGCACGTGCATCCGGTGCCTGCGGGGCTGGAGCTCACCCAGTGCGACCTCACCGGGGCGAAGACGGCGGACGAGACCCTGGCCGCGGTGCGCGCGTACGCCGACGCGCATCCCGAACGGGAGTGGATCACCGGCGGCGGCTGGTCGATGGAGGCGTTCGAGGGCGGTACGCCGACGAAGGAGCTGCTGGACGCGGTGGCGCCCGACCGGCCGGTCTATCTGCCCAACCGCGACCATCACGGCGCCTGGGTCAACAGCCGCGCCCTCGCGCTCGCGGGCATCACACGCGACACACCCGACCCTGCCGACGGGCGGATCGACCGGGACGCCTCCGGCGAGCCGAGCGGCACCCTGCAGGAGGGGGCGATGCAGCTGGTGGGGCGGCTCACCCCGCCCGCCACCGCGGCCGACCGGGTGGCGGCCCTGCTGCACGCCCAGCGGCATCTGCACGCGCTCGGCATCACGGCCTGGCAGGACGCGCTGGTCGGTGACTTCCTCGGCATGGACGACCCGTCACAGGCCTATCTGACGGCCGCGCGGGACGGCTCGCTCACCGCCCGTGTCGTCGGGGCACTGTGGTGGGACCGCGAGCGCGGCGCCGAGCAGATTCCCGAACTGGTCGAGAAGCGGGCCGCGTTGAGCCACGGCCGCTTCCGCGCCGGGACCGTCAAGCTGATGCTGGACGGCGTCGCCGAGACCGGGACGGCGGCGCTGCTGGAGCCCTACCTCGACAAGTGCGGCTGCGCGACCGCCAACCGGGGCACCAGTTTCATCGACGCGGGGCAGCTGCCCAAGTACGTCACCGAGTTGGACGCGTTGGGCTTCCAGTGCCACTTCCACGCCCTGGGCGACCGGGCCGTACGCGACGCACTGGACGCGATCGAGGCGGCGCGGACCGCGAACGGACCGAGCGACACGCGACCCCACCTGGCCCATCTCCAGGTTGTCCAGCCGGCCGACGTGCCGCGCTTCGCCCGACTCGGGGCCACGGCGAACATCCAGCCGCTGTGGGCCGCGCACGAGCCGCAGATGGACCAGCTGACGATTCCGTTCCTTGGGCCCGAACGCGCCGCGTGGCAGTACCCGTTCGGCGCGCTGCTGCGTTCGGGCGCGCGGCTCGCGGCGGGCAGCGACTGGCCGGTGAGCAGTCCCGATCCGCTGCATGGCATCCATGTGGCGGTCAACCGGGTGGCGCCGGGCGAGGGCGACACGCCGGTGTTCCTGCCCGGCGAACGGATCGGACTCGCCGAGGCGTTGACCGCCTACACGGCGGGCTCGGCGTATGTGAACCACCTCGACGACACGGGCGAGATCCGTGCGGGAGCGCTGGCGGATCTCGTGGTCCTGGACCGCGATCCGTTCGACGGGCCGCCCGGGGAGATCGCGGAGGCGCGTGTAGCTGTCACTTACGTCGGGGGCGCGCGAGTATACGCAGCTCATGAGGCTTGAGCAGTAACGGAGATCACGGTCCGGTTACGCGTAGATCATTTACCCTCCGGGCAGTCTCGTAGCGCTTTTCGTTTCAACTTGCGCATCGGGAAGGTGAGTTCGAATGGGCGGGCGGTCGTGCGGCCGCCCGCTCTCAGGGCGGGGAGAGACCTCGCCGCGTCCCCCGAAACGTGAGTCCGGCTGTACGGCGAGGCCGTCGCGGAACGTACGGAAGCTCCTCGGACGCGACCGGCCGACAACCACGGCCGATCGATTCCGCTGCCAGGACCACAGCTTGAAGGGAGACCGGTGTGAAATCTCGAGTCGTAGGCGGTGGTCCGGGGACATCCACCGGCAGCCTGCTCCCGGCGCAGCCGAGCGCCCGGCTCCAGCCGGCGGAGGCGGGGAACGCCCTGGCCCATCTCTTCGGGCAACACATCAACGCGTGCACGGATGAGTACCGAGATTGCCAGAACGCCGCTCAGCAGCGGCTGGACGCCTTCGGATCCCCTGACGCCGGGACCACGCTGCATGTGAGGGGAGCCCTCAATCCGGCGCCGCGCGCGTTCGTCCCGCCCGATGAGGAGGGTGACGCCAGGTTGAGGCGGCTCGATGCCAGCCTGCGCGTGATCGAAGAAGCCTTCCCCCAAGTCGGCACCGACATCGAGATCTGCCGACTCACTTGCACGATGCTGGAAGGAGCCTGGAGGAGCCGGGCACTCACCCCGCCGCGCGAGGAGGAGCAGGCAACCGACTGCGCCTGCTCGCTGTGCCGTCGGCTGCCCACGCCCCCCGCACGCACGCCGGCTGACTACGCCTGGCGGCAGAGCGCCGGTCGTCCCCTCACCGTCAAGACCTGGCCGTATCACCGGGAACTCGACAGCGTCCTGACCGGTGGATGGGTCCTGGCCCGGCAGATGAACGACCTCGAACGGGACCTTGGCTACCGCCATCGCTTCGAGGACGACATCCTGCTCTTCCATGAATACAAACGCGTTATCGACACCATAGACACCACGCGGCTCACCCAACTCATCGAAGGCCGCTTGGCCGAGAGTTTCAGCACCAACACCGCACGAGCCCTGGTCTGCGGACTCTACGCAGCCCACAAGCGATCCGTCGACGAGTCCTGGCTCCAACGGCACCACGCGGGCAGCGTCACACTCCCCCAGACCAACCCGCTCAGCCAGAGCACCTACTCGCTCCTGCAGATGATGGACTGCCTGTTCTGGCACGTCTCACCCGACACCGAACTCTGGCAGGAGGAACACCTCGCCGCCCTGCTGCTGTGTCGCGTCATCGACGACATGGTCGACGTACGAGCCGACGCCCTCACCGGCGAGATCAGCAACTTCTGGCTCGCCGACATGCCCACCCACACCAAGGCCCTCTACGCTGCCGGCGCGATCGCCATGGTCAAGTACGGCTGCATGCCCGAGGCGCATTCCCCGATGTGGAACACCTGGCTGATGCCCAGCACCATCGTCTGGCTGGGGCTCACGGGCCGCCACGCCTTGTGGTTCGACGGCATCACCGACGGCCTCCCCCCGGCCCAGGAGTGCCCGCTGTGCGACCTTCAGCCCAACGCATGCACCGGCATCCTCACCCACGGCACCACCCTCACCATCGCCCCGCGGCCCACCGCACCGGATCTGAGCGCCCGTACCGCCGAGCTGTCCGCACGCTGCCGAGCCCAATACCCCGAGACATGGCCCCTCTTCGACGCCGAGCTCCATGCCTTCGAAGGACTGCACGGCCCCTGGCACGGCAACACCGACAGCACATGGGAGATCCTGCGCCGCACGTACATCGCCGCCGTGGAGGCATCCAGCGGCACACCGTCCACGGCCCGCGCCCGTGAAGTCCAAGAGGACTCCGGCGCAGTGGGATCCGAGTTCTTCTACGCCCTGCACGACCCTCGGACGGGGAGGGAGGACACCGCACTGCTGGCCTACATGTTCGGCTGCGCCCACCCGCATTTCCTCTGGAACGCCACGGGATACCGTCCCACGGACCTCGCAGGCGACTGGCTCGACGGCTGACGCCTCAGCCCTGCTCCGTGTGAGACGAGGACGACGCCGTTGCCCGGCCGGGCAACGGCGTCTCAGCGCCTATACCTCGAACTCGACCGGCAGACTGTCCAGCAGGGACATCCATGTGGACGCGGTCGAGTTGAGCTCCTCCGGCGGCACGGCCAGGCGCAGGCCCGGCAGACGGTGCAGAAGGACGTCCACCGCGATCTCGATGATTGACATCCCGATGTTCTGCCCGGGGCACTCGTGCGGGCCCGCGCCGAACGCCAGGTGCGCCTGGTTGCCCTGCACCGAGACACCCAGGTCGGGCCGGATCTCCGGGTCGAGGTTGCCCGGGGCGAGACCGAGAACGAGCAGGTCGCCCTCCTCGATGCGGTGCCCGCCCAGTTCGACATCGCTGGCGGCGAAACGCCCTGGCAGGACGGCCAGCGGCGGAGAGTTCCACATGGCCTCCTCGACCAGCGCCGAGATGTTCAGCTCACCGCTGACCAGCCCGGCGAGCCGGGAGGCGTCGGTCAGGACCAGCTCCAGCACCCGCGCCAGCAGGTTGGTCGTGACGTGCGCGGCGATCAGCACCGCGCGCAGGTGGGCCACGACCTCGTCGTGGTCGAGGGCCGCGTGATGCTCCAGCAGGCCGGTGGCGAGGTCGGAGCCGGGTTCGGACCGCCTGCGCTCGGCGAGTTCACCGAAGATCTCCCTGATCACGCCGTCGTGCGTGACGGCGTCCTCGCCGCCCTTCATCACCTGGGCGCAGGACTCGACCAGGCGACGCCCCTCCGCCTCGGCGAGCCCCAGAATGCGGGCGGTCACCAGCATCGGCAGATAGTCGGCGTAGTCCGCCACCAGATCGGCGCGGCCGGAGTCCGCGAACGCGTCGATCTGCTTGTTGGCGAAGTACGTGGCGTGGCGCCGGACACCGCGGTCGGCGGCGGACTGCAGCCCGTCGCTGACGGCACCGCGCAGCCGGCGGTGAGCCTCGCCGTCCTGGGACACACAGTCGGGGCGCCAGGCGAGCATCGGAACCAGCGGAGAGTTGTCCGCGACCCGGCCCTCCCGCCAGTCCCGCCAGATCCGCGCGTCCCGGGGGAACTGGAGGGGATTGTCGAGAACTCGCCGGCTGTCCCGGTAGCCCAGCACCAGCCAGGCGGGGATGTCGCCCTCCAGCAGCACCGGCGCGACGGAGCCGTGCTCCTTGCGCAGCCGCTCGTAGATTCCGGCCGGGTCGGTCGCCGCCTCCGGGCCGAACAGCCTGGTGAGGTCGGTCCCATGGCCGAAGGGGCAACCGCGGGGCGTATCGGGATCGTTTAAGGGCTGGGCGTTCATCGGGACTCCAGGGCGACGGCGGAGCGTTCCTTCAAGTGACGTATCAGGGCGACGAGGACGTCACGGCTGGAGGCCCGGTCGCGGGCGTCGCAGGCCACCACCGGGGTGTGCGGGGAGATGTCGAGGGCGTCCCTGATCTCCTCCACCGGATAGTCCTTGGAGTCGGGGAAGACGTTCAGCGCGACGACGAACGGCACCTTCTGCCGCTCCATCTCCTCGATCGCCCGGAAGCTGGAGGCGAGCCGGCGCGTGTCGACCAGGACGACCGCGCCGAGCGCGCCCTTGAACAGGCCGTTCCACAGAAACCAGAACCGCTCCTGGCCGGGCGTGCCGAACAGGTACAGCGTCAGGCTCTCGTTGAGGCCGATCTTGCCGAAGTCCAGGCTGACGGTGGTCTCCGTCTTGTCGGCGACACCGATGAGGTGGTCGACGTCGGCACTGGCCTGGGTGAGCGTCTCCTCGGTGGTGAGCGGCTTGATGTCGCTGACCGACCGGACCATGGTGGTCTTCCCGGTGCCGAAGCCGCCGGCGATCATCACCTTCACCGAGCGGGTGCCCCCGGAACCGGGCCCGCCCGGCTGGTCAAAGCCTTTCAAGTCCACTGAGTACCTCCTCAAGGAGCGCGAGGTCGGGCCCGCGGCCGGCGTGGTGTGCCGAGATGGGGTCACGGGCTTCGACGTGGCCTGCCTCCAGCAGATCCGTCAGCAGCACCGCGAGAATGTTGAAGGGCAAACCGAGATGGGCGCCGAGTTCGGCCACCGACAGCGGATCGCGGCAACGCCGGAGGATCTCCTCGTGCTCGTGCTGCAACCCCGGTGCGGGGGCGGTACGGGAGACGATGAGGGTCGCCACGTCGAGGCTCGACGCCGAACCGCCCGGCCCGCTCCGGCCCCGGGTGAGGACGTAGTAGCGCTCGAGACCGGACGGGTTCGTGGGCCGGCGGGGAGCACTCATCCAGAGTGCTCCTCCTGGCGCGGAGTGGTGCCGAGCAGTTCGCCCATCCTGCGCGCCAGGTCCCTCATCTGATGGCCGAGCAGGCCCTGGTCGAGGCCTTCCCGGGCGAGGACGCCGAGATAGGTCTCCACCCCGGCCCGTACGACGAAGAGGTGGCCGCCGTCCACCTCGATCATCGCCAGCCTGAGCTGCCCCGCGTACTTGGGGAACTGCTCGGCGACCGGCTGGGCCAGTGCCTGCAGCCCGGCCACGACGGCCGCGAAGCGGTCCACGTCGTCGGGGTCCTCGGCGCCGTAGGAGGTGATGGCCTTGCCGTCGCTGGAGGCCACCAGGGCGAAGTTGATCTCCTGGATGCTCTCCACCAGGTCGCGGAGCGCCCAGCTCACGTCGGTTCCCTGTTGCGTCATGAGGACTAGTCGCTCTCTTCAGTGCTGTGCGGCTCGGTGGACTGGCGGCCGTCGGCCGGCCCGCCTTCCTCGCCGGGCTCGCGGCCCGCGGTGGCGAAGGCGGCCAGGCCCGCGAAGGACGCGTCGGGCGGCACGGCGACGACGGAGGTCGTGTCGTCGTCCCGCTCCGGGCGCCCGGCCCGCTCGTGGCGGGCCTCCTCGTTCCGCTTGCTGCGCCGGCGGGGCAGGCCGCCGGGCGTGGTGTCCATGGCGTCGCCGAGGCCGGCCGGGGCCGTTTCGGCGACAGCCGGCTCGCGGGCCGGTGCCACGGCGCCGGCCGGTGCCGTCGGGGCGGTCACCGCCGCGGTGGCGGAGGCGGCCGCGGGCAGCTGGCTGAAGTACTTGTGCGGGACCACGACCACCACCGAGGTGCCCAGCCACGGCGAGTCCGCGAAGGTGACGCGGATGCCGTAGCGGCGGGCGAGGATGCCGACGACGCGCAGACCGATGTTCGCGTCCTCCGAGACGCCGCCGAGACCCGCGCCCTGCGCGGTGCCCGCCAGAGCGTGCTCGGCCTCGCGCTTCTTCTCCTCGCTCAGACCCTTTCCGGAGTCCTGGATCTCGATGCCGACGCCGTTCGGGACCTCCTTGCCGGAGACGACGACCGGCTCGGTGGGCGGCGAGTAGCGGGCGGCGTTGTCCAGCAGGTGGGCGAAGATCAGCGTGAGGTGGTCCACCAGGCCGCCGTCGACGGCGAGTTCGGGCAGGTGGCGTACGTCGATCCGGTGGAAGTCCTTGATCCGGCCGATGCCTCCGCGGACCACGCTGAGCAGGCGCTGCGGCTCCTGCCACTGCCGGCCGGGCCGGTCGGAGCCGCCGAGGACGGTGACGCTGGCGGCGAGACAGTCGGCGGGGCCGATCGCCTGGTCGAGCTCCATCAGGCCCCGGGCGACGGCGGGCAGTCGGCCGTGCTCGCCCTGGAGGTCGTGCAGCCGGCCGCGGAGCTTGCTGGTCAGGACGTGGATACGGCTGCCGATGCCGACCACGGCGTGCTCGGCGGCGGTGGAGCGGTTGAACTCCTCCTCGACGCCGACCAGCGAGGTGCGCAGGACCCTGCGCAGGTGTGTCTGCAGCTCGGCGCTGACCTTCGCGCACTGGTTGACGCTCGGCAGGACGTCGTCGATGGCCTCGCCCTCGCGCAACTGGCGCAGCGCCTCGGGCAGTTGCTCGTCGGCGAGCCGGGCGACCGCGGCGAGCTGGTGGGTCAGCTGCTCCTGCCAGACCTCGGCCTGGTCGGCGAGCTGGGCCTCGTAGGACTTGGCCTGGGCGGCGATCCGCTCCTCGTAGGAGGTACTCTCCTCGGCCAGGCGTTCCTCGTAGGAGCGGGCCTGCTCGGCCAGTTGGGCCTCATAGGCGCCGGCCTGCTCGACGAGCCGGTTCTCCAGGCCGCCGCGCTCGGCGCTGTACTTCCGCTCCAGGCCGGCGACATGCTGCTGCCACTGCTGCGAGTGCTCGGCCTGCGAGGTGCGGAAGTCGCCCTCGGACCGGCGCAGTTGCGTCCGGGTGCGCAGCAGGAGGCGTACACACACGGCGCCGGCGGTGGTCGCGGCGACACCGGCGATGCCGGCGGTTATTCGCTCCGAGCTCATGAACGTGGCGGCAACGGTCCCACCTCCTAAAGCCAGTGGCATCAGCCACCAGCTGTACCAGGCGACAGGGGGCCGCGCCGCCGGGGGCGGAGTGGCGAGTTCCATCTGCATCCTTCGAGGCGACGATCAAACAAGGGGGGTGTGCTGGGCGATCGCACTCATGAGTACGCACCGCAAGGTGACCGATCGCGACCGGGTCAACTCGCAGTGCCGATCGGGAGCTTATCGGGTTTGAACACGAAAGGATCAACCACGCAGGTTCACGGAAGTGAGTATTCCGTCACTGTCAGCCAAGCGCACGAACGTCGACAAATGCCTTTACTGACCAGCACAGTTGACCAAACCGGTCACCGCGCGGGGGCGGAGAGGTTGCCGAGCGGTTACCGAGCGGCGGCCGTCTGGAACGTACGGCGATACGCCTGCGGTGACACACCGATCGCCGCGTGCAGATGCTGGCGCAAAGAGGCGCCCGTCGCGAAGCCGACCTGGCCGGCGATCCGGTCCACCGAGAGGTCGCTGGACTCCAGCAGGTGCCGGGCGCGGGCGACGCGCTGCTGGATCAGCCAGCGGCCGGGGCTCATGCCGACCTCGTCGTGGAAGCGGCGGGCGAAGGTGCGCAGGCTCATGCGGGCATGGCCGGCGAGGTCGGCCAGGGTGAGGGGTTCGGCGAGGCGCTCCAGGGCCCAGGACCGGGTGGCGGCGGTGCTCGCGGCGCCGCTCTCGGGAACGGGCTGCTCGATGTACTGGGCCTGGCCGCCGTCCCGGAAGGGGGGCACGACACAGCGCCGGGCGACCGCGTTGGCCAGTTCGCTGCCGTGGTCGGTGCGCACGATGTGCAGGCAGACGTCGACGCCGGAGGCGGCGCCCGCCGAGGTGAGGATCCGGCCGTCGTGGACGAAGAGGACGTCCGGGTCGAGGTCGACGTGCGGGAACCGGCGTCGGAACGGTTCGGTCACCTGCCAGTGCGTGGTGGCCCGGCGGCCGTCGAGGAGGCCCGCCGCGGCGAGGACGAAGGCGGCGGTGCAGATCGACACGATGCGTGCGTCCGGGCGGATCCGCGCGAGCGCGTCGGCGACCTCGGGGGGCAGCTCCACGGGGATGTACGGGACGGCCATGGAGGCGACCACCACGGTGTCGGCGGTAGCGAGGATCTCCGGGCCGTGCTGCACACCGATCGTGAAGTCGGCGTTGCTGTGCACCGGCCCGCCGTCGACGCTGCAGGTCAGCACCTCGTACCGGCCGTCGGCCGCGCCGAAGATCCGGCTGGGGATGCCCAGCTCGAAGGGGTAGACGCCGTCCAGGGCCAGCACCACGACGCGCTCTACCCGACCGTCAGCGCGTCGCTCACCATGCCGCCGCTCACCACACCGCTCATCACGCATGGCACGATCCTATCGAAGGTTGGCAATCGTGCCATTTCCCGAGGCGGCGGCTCCCGGCAGGCTGGTTCACCATGAGCACTGTGAACACGATGCGAGCCATCAGCCAGGACGTTCTCGGCGGCCCCGAGGTCCTGAAGGAAGTGGAAGTTCAGCGCCCCACCCCGCGCCCCAACGAGGTACTGGTCCGCGTACGCGCAGCAGGCCTCAATCCGACCGACTGGAAGCACCGCGACAACGGCGGGTTCCTGGGCGAGCCGCCCTTCGTCCTGGGCTGGGACGTCTCGGGCGTGGTCGAGGCGGTCGGTATCGGCGTCGTCCGGTTCCGGCCCGGCGACGAGGTCTTCGGCATGCTGTCGTACCCGTTCGGCCATGGCTCGCACGCCGAGTACGTCACCGCACCGGCGCGCGTCTTCGCGCACAAGCCGGCCTCGGTCGACCACGTCCAGGCGGGTGCGCTGCCGCTGGTCTCCCTCACCGCCTGGCAGGCCCTGGTGGAGTACGCGGACGTGCAGCCGGGGCAGCGGGTACTGATCCACGCGGCCGCCGGCGGGGTCGGGCACGTGGCCGTGCAGATCGCCAAGGCACGGGGGGCGTATGTGATCGGCACGGCGAGCGCGGGCAAGCACGATTTCCTGCGGGGCCTGGGCGCGGACGAGCTGATCGACTACCGGGAGACCGACTTCGCCGAGGCCGCGAAGGACGTGGACGTCGTCCTGGACACCCTGGGCGGTGAGACGTCGGTGCGCTCGCTGAGCGTGCTGCGCCCGGGCGGCGTGGTCGTCTCGATCCTGCCGGTCGGTTCGGACTACTTCTACCAGGAGGCCGAGCGGCTCGGTGTCCGTGCGCTGCGGATGCTCGTGGACTCCGACCGCGCCGACCTGCGGGCGATCGCGGACCTGGTCGACAAGGGCCAGTTGCGCGCCGAGATCGCCGGCACGTTCCCGTTGGCCGATGCCGCCGAGGCGCATGCGCTGGGCGACACCGGCCGGACCACGGGGAAGCTGGTCCTGACGGTCGACTGAGGCAGATCGATTGGCCCGGCCGGCCGGGTCAGAACGTCAGCACGGGCTTGATCGCCTTGCCCGCGCTCATGTCCCGCACCGCCTGATCGATGTCCGCGAACGGATAGGTGCTGATCAGGCGGTGCAGCGGGAGCCGCCCTTCCTTCACGAGCCGGACCAGGGCGGGGATGAAGGTCTGCGTCTCGGCGTCGCCGAGGGTGAGGCCGACGATCTGCTTGCCGCCGAGCAGACCGTTGACGTCCAGGGCGACTTCGGTGCCGAACGGCGGGGCGCCCACCACGACCAGGGTGCCGCGGGCGGCGAGCGCGTCGACACCCCGGCGCAGGACGCCGACGTTGCCCGTGGTCTCGACGACACCGTCGGCGCCCCGACCCCCGGTGATCTCGGCGAGCGCCTCGCCGAGGTCGGTCTCGGCGGCGTCGACGGTGTGGGTGGCGCCCAACTCCTGCGCCAGCGACAGGCGCTCGGCGACCCGGTCGACGGCGACGATGCTGGTGGCCGGGGTGAGGGCGGCGGCCATGACCGCGGAGAGGCCGACGGCTCCCGCGCCCAGGACGACGACGGTGCTGCCGGTGACCGGCTTCAGCACGTTCCATACGGCGCCGACTCCGGTCTGCACCCCGCAGCCGAGCGGGGCGATCGAGGCCGGCGGCACCTCCGGGTCGACCTTCACCAGGCTGCGTTCGTCCACCAACGCCCGCTCGGCGAAGGACGACTGACCGAAGAAGTGTCCGCCCAGCTCCTCGCCGCCCCGGCTGATCGTGCTGCTGCCGTCCGCCCGTCGGCCGCCGATGAGGTTCAGCGGCAGCCAGGTCGCGCAGTACGCCGGGTGCCCGCCACGGCAGTTGCGGCAGTCACCGCACGAGGTGAAGGACAGCACGACGTGGTCGCCCGGCGCGACGCCGGTCACCGCCGGGCCGACGGCCTCGACGACGCCCGCGCCCTCATGTCCGAGGACGCCGGGGAGCGGGAAGGGCAGTCCGCCGCTCGCCACGCCGAGGTCCGTGTGGCACAGGCCGGCCGCTGTCATGCGGACGACGGCCTCGTGCGGTCCGGGCGCGTCGAGCTCGACGTCGGAGAGGGTGAAGGGTGCTCCGCCGGACTCGACGACGGCGGCACGGGTGGGGATGGACATCGTACGAACTCCTTGGCAGGGGCGCTCAGTCGAGCGAGACGACGACGGACTTGGTCGTGGTGTAGGCGTCGAGCGCCTCGGGCCCGTACTCCCGGCCGAATCCGGAGTCCTTGACCCCGCCGAAAGGCACCGCGGGGTCGAGCATCGCCCAGTCGTTGACCCAGACGATGCCGGCCCGGAGCCGGTCGGCGACCCGGTGGGCGCGGGCCAGGTTGCCGGTCTGGACGCCGGAGGCCAGTCCGTACGGCGTGGAGTTGGCCAGCTCGACCGCCTCGTCCTCGCAGTCGAAGGGCTGGACGGTGAGGACCGGACCGAAGATCTCCTCCTGGATCACGCGGGAGTCGTTCGGCAGGTCGGCGATCACGGTGGGCTTGTAGTAGTAGCCCCCGTCGAGGTCGAGCCGCTCGCCGCCGCAGACGATACGGCCGCCTTCCTTGCGGGCCAGCTCGACGTACTCCTCGACCTTGCGCAGATGCCGCTCCCCCGCCATCGGGCCGATGACCGTCTCGGGCTTGCGGGGGTCGCCCAGCGGAACGCCGGGCACGGCGTCGGCGAGGATGCCGAGCAGCGTGCTGTGGACCTGGCGGGCCACCAGCAGGCGCGGGCCGCCCATGCAGAACTGCCCGGTATTGAAGACGAACCCCTTGATGATCGCCCCGACGGCCTTCTCCAGGTCGGCGTCCTCGAAGACGAGGTGGGCCGCGTTGCCGCCGAGCTCCATGGTCACGGGCTTGAGCGACTCACCGGCCAGGGCGGCGACCTTGCGGCCGACCGCGGTCGAGCCGGTGAAGGCGACCTTGTCCACTCCCGCGTGCCGCAGCAGCGCCTCACCGGCCGCGGGGCCACCGGTGACGACGTTGACGACGCCGTCCGGGACACCGGCGCGCTTGAAGAGTTCGGCCATGTACAGGGCGCTCAGCGGGGTCTCCTCGGCGGGCTTGTGCACCACCGTGTTACCGGCCGCGAGCGCCGGGGCCATCTTCGAACCGGCCAGGATCAGGGGGAAGTTGTACGGCGTGATCGCCGCGATCACCCCGATCGGCCGGCGACGGACGTAGGCGAGGGCGTTCATGGGCGTGTCCCGGACGGAGCCGTCCAAGGAGTGGGCGAGCGCGGCGAAGTGCTCGTAGTCGTTGGCCGCGTTGGTGACGTCGACGGCATGGGCGAGCGTGATCGGCTTGCCGACGTCGCGGCTCTCCAGCTCGGCGACGGTGTCGGCGTTCTCCCGGATCAGCTCGGCGACACGGTGCAGCACCCGGCCGCGCTCGCGGCCGCTCAGCCCGGCCCAGGCACCGTCGTCGAAGGCCTCCCGCGCGGCGCGCACGGCCGCGTCCACGTCGGCGGCACCGGCGTCCGCGACGGTGGTGACGACCGTGCCGCGGGACGGGTCGACCACCTCGGCGCGCGCTCCGTCGGCGGCCTCGCGCCACCGGCCCCCGATGAACAACCGACGGGGTTCGATCTCGAAGGTGGTCATCACCGCTCCTCAGCCTCATCGCCAAGATTTCAACCAACAGGATTCCTGTTTGTTCGCAGTCTCATTACAGACAGGATTCCTGTCAATGCTCTAGGCTGAAGTCATGCTCGACACCCAGGCAGCCAAGGCCCACCCCTCGCTTCTCTACATGGTGAAGCAGGTGGAGCTGGTCGTGCGCTCCCACCTGGACGAGCTGGTCAAGCCGTCCGGGATCACCGCGCTGCAGTACACGGCGCTCACCGTCCTGGAACGTCACGACGGACTGTCGGCCGCGCAGCTGGCCCGCGACTCCTTCGTCACGGCGCAGTCGATCGCCGATCTCGTACGGTCTCTGGAGAACCGTGGACTGGTGCGACGGGAGCGCAATCCCGACAATCGCCGGGAGCTGCTGATCCTGCTGACCGACGCCGCGCGTGAGCTGCTGGCGCGGCACGCGGGGCCCGTGCGGGAGCTGGAGGAGCAGATGGTGCGGGATCTCACGGCCCATCAGGCCGAGCAGTTCCGCCAGGCACTCTCCAAGGCCTGGCACGCACTGTCGTAGTCACACCCCGGACATCACGCGAAGCCTCTGTCGCAAATCAAAGACATATGTCAATCGAACATGCTCAGATTCGCTCAATCGAGGGTAACTTGCAGTGCGGGGAACGGATTTGCGCTCACTCAGGCTGCATCCCCGCCGCACCTGAGCAGGTTGGAGGCGATGTCGTCGTGCAGCAGGAACCTGCGCCGTTCAGCCGGCATCTGCGCGTCCATCGGCACCGCGAGCACACGGTGCTGGAGTTCCGCGGCGAGATCGACATCGCCGCCGCGGTGGAGATCGCCCCGTACCTGGACCGGGTCACGGCGCACCCCGACGCGCGGATCGTGATCGACCTCAGAATGGTCGAGTTCTTCGACTGCTCCGGACTGCGCCTGCTGTACCGGGCCCGCGGCCGGACGCTCGACCACGGCGGGCAGTTACACCTGGTCTGCACCCACCCGCTCACCCTGCGCGTCCTGAGGATCACCGGCCTGTCGCGGCTGCTGCCCCCGCATCCCACCCTGGACGCGGCCCTGAACCAGCCGGAGGCCACGTCCGGCACGTTATGAGGGCCCTGGCCCCCCTGCTATGCGGTTCCCGGCGCGTCGAACAGGGCGCTGACGGACTCCCCGTTGTGAATGCGGCGTACGGCTTCGGCGAGCGCCGGCGCGATGGACAGGATCCGCAGCTTCTCGGTGCGCTCCTCCGCCGGCACCGGCACGGTGTTGGTGCACACGATCTCCAGTACGTCGGGCTGCTCGCCGATCCGCTTCAGCGCGCCGGACGCGAACAGACCGTGCGTACAGGCGACACGGATCGAGCGCGGCCCCAGCTCCCGCAGCCGGTCGAGGAGTTCGAGGACCGTACTGCCCTTGGCGATCTCGTCGTCCAGGATGATGACGTCCCGCCCGGTCACCTCACCGATGACGGAGTTGATGCTGACCCGGTCGTCCGCGAACCGCTGTTTGGCACCGGCGGCGACCTGGGCGCCGATCAGGCGCGCGAACGCGGCGGCCTCCTTGGCGTTGCCGAGGTCGGGCGAGACGACGGTCGTGCGGGAGAGGTCGTACTGCCGGAAGTGCGAAGCGAGTTCGCGCAGCGCGTGCAGGTGGTCGACCGGCACCGTGAAGAAGCCGTGCACCTGGGGCGAGTGCAGCGTCATCGCGAGGACGCGGCCGGCGCCGGCCGACACCATCAGGTCGGCGACGAGCCGGCCGCCGAGGGAGATGCGGGGTGCGTCCTTCTTGTCGGAGCGGGCGTAGGAGTAGTGCGGCATGACGACGGTGATCCGGCGCGCGGAGGCACCGCGGGCGGCGTCGCACATCAGCAGCAGCTCGACGAGGTGTTCCTGGACGGGTCGGACCAGGGGCTGGATCAGGAAGACGTCCCGTTCCCGGCAGTTGGCCTGGAGCTGTACCTCCAGGCAGTCGTTGGCGAACCGGCTGACCCGGCTGGGGCTGAGCGGCACCCCCAGATGCGCGCAGACCTCCGCCGCCAGTTCGGGGTGGGCACTACCGCTGAACACGGCGATCTCTCGCACGATCCGCTCCTCGAATGATCATTCCGGGTGGCGGACTCATGCTACTGACCTCGGCAGAAACGTTGCAGCGCCCCCGCGGGCCTGGACATCCCTGCCCGGGTCGGAGGTGCCAATCGGCCACCGGTCCGGTCCTCCAGGGGGATTGGGGGTATCCGAAGGGCAGGGAAGGAGGAACGTCGACATGACGACTCCCATCAAGCGCATCAACAAGCGCATGCCCGGCTGGGCGAAGGTGGTGAGCGCCCTCGTACTGGTGCTCGTCGTCTTCTTCGCCGGGATCCGGTTCAGCGTGCTCCCCGGCCTCAAGGACCTGTTCGGCACCGAGACCAACGACCGCTCGGGTCCCGCACTGCTCCAGTCCATCCAGGACATGAGCCGCTACGACGCCGCCTCCGGCAACTTCCAGATCGTCGTGGATCTGGAGAAGGACGCCAAGTTCCTGCCCGACGCGATCCGCGGCTCCCGCACGCTGTACGTCGGCGCGGGCACCGTGGACGCCTACGTCGATCTCGGCAAGGTCGGCGAGGACGACGTCACGGTCAACGGCGACCGTACGTCCGCCACGCTCCGCCTGCCGCACGCCGCCCTCGGCAAACCGTCCCTCGACCCCGACCGCTCCTACGCCGTCTCCAAGCAGCGCGGTCTCCTCGACCGCCTCGGCGACGTCTTCTCGGACAACCCGAACAGCGAGCAGGCCGTGCAGAAACTGGCGGTGAAGCACATCGGCGACGCGGCCAAGGACAGCGAACTGACCGCCCGCGCCGAGACCAACACCACCGGCATGCTCGAAGGCCTCCTCCACTCCCTCGGCTTCAAGGAGGTGAAGGTGACGTACGAGGCCTGATGCGTGGCACTTCGTGATGTTCCCGAACGCCTGCACGGCGGGCGCGCTCCGGCGAAGGGCATGCCGGACGCCGCCCGGCGGGCAGGCCTTCGACGACGGGGCCCACGACAGCAACGGCCCCTTCGGAGGACTCTCGTACGCCCACAGGGAGCACGCGCCCCGCCGACTGCCGGAGCGCTGGAGCGGCGAAGCCGTGCGGGCGCTCCGGCGAGGCCGATGCCAGTCCGCGTCATCCGAACACCACCCCGGATGACGGAGGCGGCGGCACGCGCGGCCCCCGCCCGGATGCCCGACGGCGTGAAGGGAAACCGTGGGCGGCTGTGATACCGGGCGCCACCTCGCTGGGCATCTCGACGCGGTACCGGGGTAAACGGCTCACCACGACAGGACGTTGAAGACTGGAGGATCGCATGGCCGGTGGGACCTCACGTTCGCGTGCCGCGTTGCACCCCGGCACTCCCAAATCCAGAGGTGCCGCCAAGGCGGCAGGAGGAGCGAAGGCCACGGGTTCCGGCAAGTCCGCGAGGGGCTCGAAGTCCGCGGGTTCCCTCAAGTCCGCATTGGGCGCGAAGTGGCGAGAGGCAGCACATTTCGCAGGCGGCTCGAAGTCACGGGGCGCGGGCAGGACCGCGGGCCGCGCGAAATCGGGAGGCACCGCCAAGCCCGGACTCCGCGCCAGGTTCGGGCACACCGCGAAGTCGGGACGCACGGCCAGGTCCGAGCGCGCCGCCACAACCGCACGCACCACGCGACCGAGGCGAAGCCCTCTGCGCTTTCTCGCCCGTCTCCTCGCCATGCTGTGCGCCTTCGCGTTCATGGTCGCCTTCGCGGTCGTGCTGGCGAAGCTCACCCTGCAGCCCTCCCCCGCGTCCGAGGCGCTGACGCACACCAACCTGCAGCCGGGCAGTTCGCTGAGGGCCTATCTGGACCAGCCCGAACTGCGCGACGCGGTGAAGCAGATCGGCGGCAATATCCTGCTGGGCGTCCCGTTCGGCATCCTCGTTCCCGTCGTCGCCCCACGAACACGCGGAGTCCTGCGCGTCCTGCTGCTGACGGCGACGGTCATGCTCCTGGTCGAGTTCGCGCAGGGTGCCATGGTGACGGGACGCGCCTTCGACATCGACGACGTCATCCTCAACACCACCGGCGCCCTGATCGGCTATCTCCTGCTGGGCCGGCGACTGAGCCGCGTGGTGCACGCCCGGGGGTCTCGCCCCGCGAAGGCCTAACGCAGCACCAACTGGACGATGGCCACCGTGCCGACGACCACGATGAACGCGCGCAAGACCGCGGGGCGCAGCCGGCGGCCGGTCCTGGCTCCCAGGAGGCCGCCGGCTGCGGATCCGATCGCGAGGAGGCCCACGGCCGTCCAGTCGAACTCCGCGGCGACGAGGAAGAACAGTGCGGCGACGGAGTTGACCACCGCGACGAGTACGTTCTTGGCCCCGTTGAGGCGTTGCAGGCTGTCGTCGAGGAGCATGCCCATCAGGGCGACGTAGATGATGCCCTGGGCGGCCGCGAAGTAGCCGCCGTAGACGCTGGCCAGGGTCAGTCCGACGAGCAGCAGGGGGCCGCCGTCGGGACGCGGCGTCTTCCCCTTCCGTGCCCGGCGGCTGCTCAGTTTCCCGCTGATCAGCGGTTGGAGGACGACCAGCACTAGGGCGAGGCCCACGAGGACGGGCACGATCCGTTCGAACGCCGAGGCGGGCAGGGCGAGGAGCAGCGTGGCGCCGCTGAGCCCGCCGAGGGCGGCGCCGGCACCCCACTTCAGCAGGCGCCGGCGCTGACCGCGCAGTTCCTCGCGGTAGCCGATGGCTCCGCTGATCGAGCCGGGGATCAGCCCGAGCGCGTTGGAGACCGTGGCGGTGACGGGTGGCAGGCCGGTCGCGAGCAGGACCGGGAACGAGATCAGCGTCCCCGAGCCGACGACGGCGTTGACGGCACCGGCGGCCATGCCCGCGCCCAAAATGGCGAGCAGCTCACCGATGTGTGCGGCGTTCATGGCGAGAAGCCTAGGAACCCGACTCTTCGGCAGCGGACGAACCATGCCGGGTGGGGGCGATCTCTCCGCGAGATCCGGACACTCAAGCTCTGGTCCGTACCAAGGTATTGACGGCCTCTTACCTCACTCCTTAAATCAAGTGGCGACACCTTCACCCCCCCCCACCTCGGTCGGCGCACCCCGTCCCGCACGGGCCGCCGCATGGAAGGGAGCACGATGGCCTCCCCACGCCTGCTCCGCGGCGCTCTGCTCGCCGCCCTGTCGGCCGTCCTGGTCGCGTCCGCCGCGATCGGCCCCGCGCAGGCCGAACCTCCGGACGTCTCGGCCGCCGCGGTGACGTTCTCCGACAGCTTCGACGGGCCCGCGGGCGCCGCTGTCGACTCGTCGAAGTGGCAGATCGAGACCGGCGACAACGTCAACAACCACGAGCGGCAGTACTACACGTCCGGCAACAAGAACGCGGCGCTGGACGGCCAGGGCCACCTGGTGATCACCGCCCGGCGCGAGAACCCCGCGAATTACCAGTGCTGGTACGGCACCTGTCAGTACACCTCGGCCCGGCTGAACACCTCCGGCAAGTTCACCGCGCAGTACGGGCACATCGAGGCGCGCATGAAGGTGCCGCGGGGGCAGGGCATGTGGCCCGCGTTCTGGATGCTCGGCACACCGGTCAACTGGCCGGACTCGGGCGAGATCGACATCATGGAGAACGTCGGCTTCGAGCCCTCGACGGTCCACGGCACCATCCACGGTCCCGGCTACTCCGGGTCGGGCGGGATAGGCGCCGGCTACTCCCTCCCGAACGGACAGGCCTTCGCGGACGCCTTCCACACCTTCGCCGTCGACTGGGCACCCGACTCGATCACCTGGTCCGTGGACGGCAACGTCTACCAGCGGCGCACACCCGCCGACCTGGGCGGCAGGCAGTGGGTCTTCAACAAGCCGTTCTTCCTGATCCTGAATCTCGCGGTGGGCGGCTACTGGCCCGGCGACCCGGACGGCTCCACGGTGTTCCCGCAGCAACTGCTGGTGGACCACGTCTCGGTGACGACCGGCGACAGCCCGGCCGGCGGCGCGATCAGGGGGCTGGCCGGGAAGTGTGTGGACGTGGCCGGGGCGAACCCCGCGAACGGCACGCCCGTGCAGCTCTACGACTGCAACGGCAGCGCGGCCCAGCAGTGGTCGGTGGGCTCCGGCGGCACGCTCCGCGCGCTCGGCAAGTGCCTGGACGCCACCGGCAACGGCACGGCGGACGGCACGACGGTCCAGCTGTGGGACTGCACCGGCGGCCCCAACCAGAGATGGACGGCCACCGCTGCGGGCGACATCGTCAATCCTCAGGCCGACAAGTGCCTCGACGTGACCGGCAACAACTCGGCCAACGGCACCCGGCTGCAGATCTGGACCTGCAGCGGCGGCGGAAACCAGAAATGGACGGTCGGCTGACCGGGCCGTCCACCACCCCTAGCGGTGGTGCCAGGTGAACTTGTCTCCGCCGACCCAGCGGACCACGTCCGGGTCGTCCAGGTCATGGACCGTGATGCCGAACGCTGCGGCGTACTCCAGGACGTCGGTGATCGTCCTCGGCTGACCGACGACTTCACCGTCGATCTCCATGATGCGGAACGGAGGCGTGCCCGGCTGAACCCCGAGCACCATGATCCGCGGCTGTGAAATGTGCGGGCTCGCGCTTTCGGTCATGAATAGAGCGTAGAACGCAACCCGCGTCAACGAATCCTTCAGGCGGACCGCAAACACGGAACCGCGCCGCACCGTCCGCCACCGTGCGGGCGCGGCAGGGCCGGGGAACCCTGGAGGAGGAGGTGCCGATGGATCCCGTCGACGCGCTGAACAGGATCGCGTTCCTGCTGGAGCGGTCCCTGGAGCCGACGTATCGCGTACGCGCCTTCCGTACGGACGCGCGTGTGCTGGCCGGGCTGCCCGCGGACGAGGTGCGGGCGCGGGCGGAGGCCGGGACACTGGAGGCGCTCAAGGGCGTCGGCCCCAAGACGGCCCAGGTGGTGCGCGAGGCGCTGGCCGGTCAGGTGCCCGCCTATCTGACGGACCTGGAGGAGCGACCGGCGGCCGAGCCGCCCGTGAACGGCCACCGGCTGTGGGAGCTGTTGCGCGGGGACTGCCATCTGCACTCCGACTGGTCGGACGGCGGCAGCCCGATCGAGGAGATGGGCCGGACGGCGGCCGAGCTCGGCCACGACTGGGCGGTGCTGACCGACCACTCGCCGCGCCTGACCGTCGCCCGCGGGCTGTCGGCGGACCGGCTGCGCGAGCAGCTGGACGTGGTGGCGGAACTGAACTCGGCCTGGGCGCCCTTCCGGCTGCTCACCGGCATCGAGTGCGACATCCTGGACGACGGCTCGCTCGACCAGGAACCCGAGCTGCTGGAACGGCTCGACGTGGTGGTCGTGTCCGTCCACTCCAAGCTGCGGATGGACGCCCGCACGATGACCCGCCGGATGGTCACCGCCGTACGCAGTCCGCACGCGGACATCCTCGGCCACTGCACCGGACGGCTGATCACCGGGCGGGGCCGGCCCGAGTCGGAGTTCGACGCGGACGAGGTGTTCGCCGCGTGCGCCGAGTCCGGTACGGCGGTGGAGATCAACAGCCGGCCGGAGCGGCTGGACCCGCCCCGGCGGCTGCTGCGGCGGGCCGTGGCGGCGGGCGTGCTGTTCTCCGTCGACACCGACGCGCACGCGCCAGGACAGCTCGACTGGCAGCGGTACGGCTGTGCCCGGGCGGAGGAGTGCGAGGTGCCCGCCGAACGGGTGGTCACCACCTGGACGGCGGACGAGCTGCTGGCCTGGACGCGTGACAAGTCAGCGGTGAAGTGAGCGGGGCGGCAGCGAACGGTGGCGGAGCGTGACGCACATCACCGCGCTTCGGGGCGAACGCAGGAACACCCGCCGATAGTTTCCCGTTGAACCAGCCGTGGGTGCGGATGGGACAGTGTCCCCGGGCCTCACCTTTGCCCACAGGGACGATCGTTCGGCTGAAGCCCTGTGGAGCCTTTCGCCGAGAGGCGACCGCCATCCGCGCCCACACCTGAAGACCGCCCCGACCGGAACTCCCCCGTCCGGCCGGGGCTTTTTCCTGTTCGGGCGTGTCCCACAGGTCGGCTTGACTTCGAGAGCGCTCCAATTCGTAGCGTTCCGCACATGAGCACTGCACAGCACAAGATCGGCTCCGGCTTCGGGGCCACCAGCACCGCGGACGACGTCCTCCAGGGCATCGACCTGACCGGAAAGCTCGCGATCGTCACCGGCGGCTACTCCGGTCTCGGCCTGGAGACCACGCGGGCCCTCACCAAGGCGGGCGCCCGTGTCGTCGTCCCCGCCCGCCGCCGCGCCGCCGCCGAGGAGGCGCTGTCCGGCCTCACCGGCGTCGAGGTGGACAAGCTGGACCTGGGCGACCTGGAGAGCGTGCGCGGCTTCGCCGAGCGCTTCCTCGCCTCCGGCCGCACGGTCGACCTCGTGATCGACAACGCCGGGATCATGGCCTGCCCCGAGACCCGGGTGGGGCCGGGCTGGGAGGCACAGTTCGCGACCAACCACCTCGGTCACTTCGCCCTGGTCAACCGGCTGTGGCCGGCGATCGAACCCGGCGGCGCCCGCGTGGTGTCGGTCTCCTCGCGCGGCCACCACCTCTCCGGGATCCGCTGGGACGACGTCCACTGGCGCCACGGCTACGACAAGTGGGAGGCGTACGGGCAGGCGAAGACCGCGAACGTCCTGTTCGCCGTCCACCTCGACAGGCTCGGCGCCGAGCACGGGGTACGGGCCTTCTCGCTCCACCCGGGCGGCATCCTCACCCCGCTGCAGCGCCACCTCGCCAAGGAGGAGATGGTGGAGCGCGGCTGGATCGACGAGCAGGGCAACATGCTCCACCCCGAGGCCTTCAAGACCGCCGAGCAGGGCGCGGCCACGCAGGTGTGGGCCGCGACGTCACCGCAGCTGAACGGCATGGGCGGGGTCTATCTGGAGGACTGCGACATCGCGGAGCCCGCCTCCGACGACGACGAAGAGCGCAGTGGGGTCAAGGACTGGGCCACCGACCCGGAGCAGGCGGCGCGGCTGTGGACGCTGTCGGCGGAGCTGACGGGCGTGAACGCGTTCGCCGCCTAGCCACGTCCGTGCCCGCCGTGTGCAAGGGCTCCCCGACGGGGGTACTCGGGGGTTCCCGTCCCCACTCTCCGGGAGGAGCCGCAGGTGAGCAGCGAAGACGCCCGAAGGATCGTTGTCACCGGTGCCACGGGCAATGTCGGTACGAGTGTGGTGCGGCTCCTCTCGGAGGATCCGGAGGTCGGCTCCGTACTGGGGCTGGCCCGCCGGATCCCCGACTGGTCGCCGCCGAAGACGCAGTGGGCGGCGGTGGACCTGGCGTCCGACCGCTCCGACCTGGCGGACATGTTCGAGGGTGCCGCCGCCGTCATCCATCTGGCCTGGGCGTTCCAGCCGACGCACGATCCGGCGATGACGTGGCGCACGAACGTGCTGGGCGGCATGCAGGTCTTCGAGGCGGTGGCGGCGGCAAGGGTCCCGGCGCTGGTCCACGCGTCGTCGGTCGGCGCGTATTCCCCGGGGCCGAAGGACCACGCCGTGGACGAGTCATGGCCGACGCACGGCTGGCCGGACGCCGCGTACTGCCGGGAGAAGGCTTACCTGGAACGGGCGCTGGACACCTTCGACCGGGCCCACCCCAGGGTGCGGGTGGTGCGGATGCGCCCGGCGTTCCTGTTCAAGCGGGAGTCGGCGAGCGAACAGCGCCGCATCTTCGGGGGCCGCTTCCTGCCGGGACCGCTGGCGCGGCCCGAGCTGCTGCGGTTCCTGCCCGACATCCCGGGACTGCGCGTGCAGGCCCTGCACACCGACGACGCGGCCACGGCGTATCAGCTCGCCGTGAAGTCCGACGTACGCGGTGCGTTCAACCTGGCGGCCGAGCCGCCCGTCGACGCCAGGGTGCTGGGCGAGATGCTCGGGGCCCGCCCGGTCCGGCTGCCGCGCACGGCGGCCCGCAGGGCGATCGCCGCCGCATGGGGGCTGCACTTGCTCCCCGCTTCCCCGCACCTCTTCGACGCGGTCCTCGGGCTGCCCCTGATGGACTGCACGCGGGCCCGTACGGAACTGGGCTGGCGGCCGGAGCGCACGGCGACCGAGGTGCTGGAGGAGTTCGTGCAGGGCCTCCAGCGTGGTGAAGGCGCTCCGACGGAGCCCATGCGGGGCCGCAAGGTGGGCTGACCCACGCCCCGCGGCCCCGCTCGGCCCCTGCCGGAACCCGTCTTTCAGCCCGGCGACTCCTCGGGCGCCGGGTGTTCGGGGTGGACCGCACCGGACTGCCGGGCGCCTTGCCGGCCCGTGCCCGCCTCATCGGTGTCGGGCACGTCGTCCGCTTCGGTGGTCGTGTCCTTTGCCGGCCCGGCCGGCACCTCCCACGGGTCCTCCCCCGTGGTGGCCTGCTGGTCCGGCAGATCCCTCGGTATCGGCTCGCCGGTCTGTTCCGGCGCCTCGCGACGGTCGTCGGCCATGGTGCACCTCTTTCGCGTCGTCCAAGGTCGTCCGAAGGACCGCGAGTACCGCCCGGGCCGCCGGCGAAACCTCAGCGCGCCACCCGCTCCGCCAGGGTTGTGTGCCAGGCGGGCGTCGGGCCCTCGGTCGCGGGCTCGGCGCGTCGGCCACCGCGGGCGAAGAAGTCGGCGAGCGGCAGGATCGCGGCACCGACGGTGACGGCGTCCGGGCCGAGCTTGCCCAGGTCGATCGTGACTTTCCCGGCCGGATGCCGCAGGGCGTACGCGGCGGCGTGACGGCGTACGGCGGGCAGGAGGCGGGCGCCGAGCCTCAGGCCCGCCCAGCCGCCGATCAGAATGCGCTCGGGCTGGAAGAGGTTGATCAGGTCGGACAGGCCCGCGCCCAGATACTCGGCGGTTTCCTCCAGTACGGCGAGCGCCACCGGGTCGGCCATGCCGCCCTCGGACGGATATGCGCCGGCCAGCAGCGCCGCCAGCGCGGTCTCCTCGTCGGCGCCCTCCGGCAGGCTCCCGCCCTCCTCGCGCCAGCGCGCGAGCAGCGACTCGGCGCCCGCGTACGCCTCCAGGCAGCCGAGCGCACCGCAGCGGCAGCGGCGCCCCCGGACCCGCACCGTCAGATGCCCCCATTCGACGGCCCGGCCGTGCTCGACCTCGGGGGTGACCAGGCAGGCGCCGACGCCGGAGCCGAAGAGGACCACGACCGCGTTGTGGGCGCCGCGTCCGCCGCCGAACCACATCTCGGCCTGGCCGAGGGTCCGGGCACCGTTGTCGATGAAGTACGGGACGGAGTCCGGGAGTTGGGAGCCGTCGCGCAGGCGCTGCTCCAGCGGCACCGCGTCCCAGCCGATCGTCTGTCCGTGCACCACGGCGCCGAGCTCCGGCGTGCGCTCGACGATCCCGGGGACGCCGATGCCTACGCCGAGGAGCCGCTCGGGTCCGACGCCGGCGCCCGCGAGCACCTCGGTGATGCCGTCGCGCACATGACCGACGATGCCCTCGACCTCGTACCCCTGCTGCGCCAACGGCCTCTCCGCACGGGCGAGTTCGGTGAGGGTCAGGTCGAACAGCCCGATCCGCACCCGGGTCTCGCCGACGTCGACGCCGATCATGTGGCCGCTGCCGGGCGCGACGCGCAGCAGGATGCGGGGCCGGCCGCCGTCGGAGTCGACGCTGCCGGCCTCCTCGACGAGACCGTCGGCGATCAGCTCCGCGACGACGTTGCTGACGGAACCGGAGCTGAGCCCGGTCGCGGGGCCGAGTTCGAAGCGGCTGAGGGGGCCGTCGAAGTAGAGGCGCTGCAGCACGGCCGTGCGGTTGCCGCGTCTGAGGTCCCGTACCGTGCGCCCGTTCCGCCCCGTCATGCGGCTCCCCTTCCATCGGCCCTGCTCCGCGCCCTGTTCGAATCGTCCCCCATTGTGGCCTACGACGTCAGATCCTCGATCTCGGCCAGCGCCGCCACGAGCTCCGGAGCGACCGTGTCCTGGACCCAGCGGTGCTGTGCGGGGCCCACGGCGCGGGGGATCGTCTCCGTGAGCATGATCAGGTAGAGGTAGGAGCGGTAGAGGGCCAGCCGCAGCCGGGCCGGGACGTCGAAGTCGGCCCGTCCCCCGGCCTCCCGGTAGCCGGCGAGGAACGCCTGGTCCTTCTTGATGTCGCCCAGGAGCGCCAGGGAGACGAAGTCGGCCTGCGGGTCGCCCCAGAACATCCGCTCCCCGTCGATGAGGCCGCCGATCCGGGCCTCCCCCGATGTGCGGTCCACCAGGATGTTGCCCTGCCACAGATCGAAGTGGACCAGACACGGGACGGTGACGTCGTCGAGTGCGTCGTGGGCGGCCCGGAGCGTGTGCGCCACGGCGTCGGCGGGACGGGGCAGCCGGGCCCCGTAGCGGCGGGCGTCGTCGAGGATGGCGTCGAGCATCCCGGTGAACGCGGTGCGCCAGTCGGCGGCGAGCGGGCCGAGGGCACCGGAGGGATAGCCGAAGCCCGGTCCGGTCACCCGGTGCAGGCGGGCCACCTGACGGCCCAACTCCTTGCGCAGATCCGCCCGTTCGACCTCGGTGAGCTCACCGTTCCAGGGCTCGCCGGGACAGGCCGTCATCAGCAGCAGGTCACCGCCGGCCACCACACGCGGTGCGGGAACGTCCGCCTTGGCGGCCGCGCGGTAGAACTCGGCCTCGGACACCAGCAGCCGACGCTCGTGCCGCAGTCCCGGGACGGTCGGCGCGGGCGGCACCTTCAGCACGTACCGGCGGCCGTCCGCGAGGAGCAGCTCCTCGACCGTGTTGTAGGTGCCGCCCGGCAGCGGGCGCAGGTGGGTGAGGTGTTCCGGCGGTATGCCCGCCGCGTCCAGGACCTGCCGGGCCCGTTTCCAGGAGTCCGCCACCGTGCGCCCACCCCGCCCCTTCGGTCAGCCGGCCGCGTAGACGTCCTCCACGTAACGGCCGTCCGCGACCAATGCGTCGAGCCACTGCCCGGCCGCCGCGTCGTCGGCACCCGGCGTGCGCTCCCGGTACAGCGTACGGAACGCTTCCCGCACGCCCGGCGCCATCCGCGAACCGTCCCCGCAGACGTACACCCGGGCACCCGCACCGAGCAGCTCCCAGACCTCGTCGGCCTCGGCGGCGATCCGGTGCTGCACGAAGGCCACGCCGCCGCACGGGGCGGCGCTGAAGGCCGGGCGGAGCGAGACGGCTCCGTCGGCCTCGGCGGCGCGCAGTTCCTCGTCGTGCAGGTAGTCGGCGTCGGGGGCGTCGCAGCCGAAGTAGCAGACGGCCGGGGCGAGTTCGGCGCCGGCCGCGAGGGCCGCCGTACGGTCGGCGATCGCGCCGCGGAACGGGGCGAGGCCGGTGCCCGCGGCGACCATGACGACCGGCGCGTCGGCGTCGATCCGGAAGACCTCCCGGCAGGGCTGGACGCGGGCGTACACCGTGTCGCCGGGCCGGACGGTGGCGAGGTGTCCGGACCCGGTGCCGCGGTAGGTGCCCCTGCCGGACCGCGCCGGGCCCTGGAGCAGGGAGATCATCAGGTCCGCGTGGCCCGGGTCGACGGCGGGCGAGGACGAGACGGAGTAGTGGCGCGGGCGCAGCGGGGTCAGGATCTCCAGGAGCCGCGGCCAGTCCAGGGCGCCGCGCAGGGCGGGGAAGTCCTCGATCAGCTCCACCAGGGTGCGCGGATCGTCGGCGAGGTTGGCCAGCGCCATGCGCTCCGGCGGGCACGGGTTGGCGGCGGCGAGGACGGAGAGCTGCGCGGCGCCGGGTCGCTCCTGCAACTCGACTTGATGCGTGAGGAGTTGACGTACCGTCAAAGGCCGGTCCACCGCGAGGCCGTCGCGGCGCGGGCGGGTCGGCCGGATGTCCAGGACGGAGTCGAGGTCCACGCCGAGTGCGGCGGCGGCGCGGTCCACCAGGGCCGGGGCGTTGGCGGGCAGGACGGTGAGGTGGTCGGCGGTGCGGTAGGTGACGCCGTCCGGCAGGGCGACGCGGACGAAGCGCTTGCGGCGCGGGTGGCCGGGTGCGGTGAGGTCGTACGCCTCGGTGACGGTCATGGGGACGAGGCCGTGCCGTTCGGCGAGGGCGTCCAGGGGGCCGCCGGTCAGGGTGCGGACCTCGTACGCGGTCGTCGGCTCGTGGTCGGCCGGGACGGCGGCGTCCGGGTCGCCGTACTGCTCCAGGAGCGCGGTGCGGAGTTTGGTCGTGAAGTCCCGTACCGCGCCGGTCAGATCGCCGGAGGCGTCGGCGGCGGTGCGGTCGACGAGGCGGGTGGCGCCGAGTTCGGCGAGGCGCTCGTCGATGCGGGTCGGGACGTGCTGGTAGGTGGCGGCCCAGTTGCGGTCGCCGACGCCGAGGACGGCGTAGGTGACGTCCGTGGCGTCCAGCGCGTCGTCCAGCCAGGTGGCGAAGGCGGTGGCGTCGTCGGTGGGGCGGCCGTTGTAGGAGGCGGCGGTGATCACGACGGGGCGGTCGGTGGGCAGACCTCCGGCGTAGTCGTCCAGCGCCGCGACCTGCGTCTCGCAGCCGATGGCGGCGGCCTCGTCGGCGAGCTGGGCGGCGAAGTCGCGGCAGGTGCCGTAGTTGCTGCCGTGCAGGAACAGGGCGCTGGTGCCGGGGCGGACCCGGGCGGGGAGGGCGGCCGTGTCGGACACGGCTTCCGCGGCCGCGGGGGCGGCGCCGGGCAGCGGGGTGTGCACGCGGTCGGCGGGGGTGCGCGGAGTCAGGGTCAGGGTGAAGCCGTCGGGCTTGAGGGTGAGGGTCTCCTTGACCGTGAGGCGGTAGTCGGCGTGGTCCTGCAGCCGGTACCGGTGGACCAGCATCGCCAGCAGCATGGTCGCCTCGTGCAGGGCGAACTGCCGCCCGATGCAGGCACGTTCACCGGTGCCGAACGGCTTGAAGGCGTGCACCGAGCGGGCCGCCTCGGCCTCCGGCGTGAAGCGGGAGGGGTCGAACAGCTCGGGGTTGTCGCCCCAGACCGGCTGCCGGTGCAGCATCGGCGCGAGCACGGTGACGGGCTGCCCGGCACGCAGCGGGATGCGCCCGCCGAGCAGCGTGTCTTCGAGGGCGTGGCGGCTGAAGGCGGCGGCCGTGGGCCACAGCCTCAGCGCCTCGTTGAGGACCTGGCGGGTGTACGTCAGCTTGCCGACCTCGTCGTACGTCGGCTCGGGGTCGGCCTGGTCGCCCCACAGCTCGTCGACCTCGCGCTGCACGAGCCGGAGCGCGGTCGGGTGCTTGGCCAGGCAGTACAAGGCGAAGGACATCGCGCCGGAGGTCGTCTCGTGGCCGGCGATCAGGAAGGTGATGACCTGGTTGCGGATGTTGGCCGCGTCGAGGGTGCTGCCGTCCTTCGGGTGCTCGGCGGTGAGCATCAGGCCGAGGAGGTCCTCGGCGTCGCGCTGGTCGGTACCGGCGCGGGAGGCGATGACGTCGTCGACGACCTGGGCGAGATAGTCGGAGTCGTCCCGGAAGGCCGCGTCGGCGGCGGAGTGGTCCTGGCCCGGGACGCGGGCGAGCCGGTTCATGCTCCACTCCAGGCAGCGGACCATCGACTCGACGAAGGGGTGCGGCTCGGCCCGCTCGAACGACCCGAAGTCGTAGCCGAAGCCGGCCAGCCCGATGGTGTCGAGGGTCATGCGGGTCATGTCGTCGGGGACATTGACCGGCTGCCCGTCCCGAGCGTCACGGTCCCAGGACGCGAGGACCCGCTGGGCCACCTTCAGCATCACCGGGTGGTAGGTGCGCATCGAGCCGAGCGCGAACGCGGGCATCAGGATGTCGTGCGCCCTGGCCCAGTTCGGTTCGTCGTTGTAGGCCGTGAACAGCCCGTCGGCGGCGAACTCCCGCACGTTCTCCAGGGCGGGACCGACGTGCTTGGCGAACCGCTTCTCGTCCGCGAGGTCGGCGACCATTTCCAGGTCGGCGGTGAACAGTGCGTCCCGCCCGTGCAGCCGCCGCACGAGCACCGGCCCGTGCTCCCGCATCAGCTCCATGACCTGCTGGATCGGGGTACGGCCGGGTCCTACGGCGGTGATGTCGACGACGGGGACGCCGGGAAGGGCGTCGAGGGGCTGGGGGTGCAACGCGGTGGGGGGCATGGCGCGACAAGTGCCTTTCGCGGTACGGGAGTACTGCGGTCAAGCGTGAGCGAGGGGTCCTGGCCGGGCGCACCCCCGCACTACATGATTGTGCAGTCGAAACTGTCCGAGGGATCTTGCGTGAGCCCGCAGGGCCACTCCACGTCCAGGTCAGAGGCTCCGATTCCGCCGTCTCACACGCCGTGCGTGAGACATGTGTGAGACGGCGGCGGCCCCGGAAGATGACGCCATCACCAACGCGGGGCCTTGATCCAGATCCTTCCGATCAAGGAGCCGGACCCACATCCGAACGCACTGCCCACCGTGAGCGCCGCGCCCACCGTCGCGCGCTGTCTGCCGTCATCCGCCGACGTACGGCTGAGAGCCGCGCTACGCAGCGCGCCGTTCGCGCCGTCAACACCGGCCAGCCGCAGCCCGTGCGTACGCGGCTCGTCGCGGCCGGTCTGGACGGCGCCACCGCCCGCCGGTTCCCCTGGGGCGTTCTCCCGTGACGTTGACGCCGACGGCACCCGTGAGACCCGGGTGAAGCTGAAGGGGCACCTCGGCAGGAGTCGCCGGGTCGCCGGTGTGCCGCTCGCACAGGCCGCAAACTGGCTCGGCGAGCACGTCTACGAGGCGTTCTGATGGGCGCCGAGGAGGAGCGGAGCCGGGCGGCCGGGACGTGCGTGCTGGCCATCCTTGGCGGAGTCCTGGTCGCGATCGCGTTCGCCATCGACGAAGCGGCAGGCGTGCTGCTGGTGGGCATGTCGGGCATGGTCGCGCTGTGGCGCTCGGCGCGCCGTGTGACCGATTCGTCCGCCACTCCCCACCGAGAGGGGTTGCCCGCGATTCCGATGAAGCTGCACGTCAACGGCGCGCGAGGGGTGTGCGACCCGAGCGGGGTTATGTGCCTCGTCCACCCAACCCCCGAGGAGGGGATGAACGACGCGTGATCGCAAATCTTATCCGGGCCACCAAGGGCGACACCGTGCGGCGAGGGCGTTCGCTCCGCCACCCGCCCCAGGGTCACAACACGGACACATCACCCACACAGCACGCCCACGCCGAGCAGGATTCCCACATCAACACGCACGACCCTGGGGGGACGATGGGCACGCCCGCACGCAGCATTACCCGACCATCCGAAGCAACCGGTGCCGGGGGCTGCCTTCTAGGGGCCGCAGCGGCCGTCCTCGTCCCGGCCGCGCTACTCATGTGGACTGACGGAAACGGCGCAGCCGCCTTACTCCTGCTCCTGCCCCTCGTCGGCGGCGTCATCGCCCTGGGCAAGCGGCGAGCTCGCCAGGCCGCCGAACTCCAGCACATCCGCACCCTGCAATCCACCGAGGTAGCGCGCTACCACGCTATGGGCCCACGTGACTTCGAGCATGCGATCGCGTTCCTCTGCGAACGCGACGGTTGCCAAGGTGTCCGAGTCGTCGGTGGTGCGGGCGACCTCGGGGCCGATGTCATCGCCAACGCGCCAGACGGACGACGCATCGTCATCCAGTGCAAGCGGTACGGGCCCACTACCAAGGTCGGCAGCCCGGACCTCCAGCGTTTCGGCGGGACGTGCTACAGCGTTCATGGCGCCCACGTCGCCACAGTCGTCACCACGTCGGTGTTCACCAAGCCTGCCGCGCAGTACGCGGCCAGTAACGGGATCCGCCTGTTCGATGAGGCCGCCCTGGCTGCCTGGGCCACCCACACCGGCCCGGCCCCGTGGATGCTGTAGCACCAGCCCAGAGCGCGAGCGGTCCAGCCCCCTGCATCGTCCCCGCGACGAAGCAGGGGCGCTTCGTCGTGTCCGCGTTCAGCCCTTTTCGCACATGGCCGTGCGCAGCCAGTCGAGGGGAGCCTGCGCCAGCAGCTGATCAGCCAGCCGCTGCCCGGACTCTGTGACGATCCGGGCCCGGCTGTTGTCGACCCATCGATGGGCCGCCTCGTACCCCTGCGCCTTGTACTCCAGGCCCTGCAACATGCACTCCAGCTTGTCCGCGTCCCGTGCGCAGATGGCCTCGGGCGTCTCGCGCGCCTCGTACTCGGCGATTACCGCACGGACCGCGTCGCGCAGGACGTCGGGCATGCCAGCCGTCTGGTCCGCGGTCACCGCCACGGGGTCGCCCGGGGCCGCGTACTTCTTCCCCAAGTGGTTCACGTCGCCCGTGCGCGTCTCCTGCGAGTCGTGCCACACCGCCAGGTGCGCGGCCCGTGCGGCGTCAGCGCCCTCCAGGGTGGCGATGACCGAGGCGATGACGGACGTGCGCCATGCATGCTCGGCGACACTCTCGGGGTCACGAACGCCCGCCATCCACCAGCCCGTTCGCCGAGCCGTCTTCAACGTGCCTGCCTCCCACAGGAAGTGAGCCACGTCCGCCAGGTCCTGGTCACCCACGGGTGTCCCCTTTCACGCCTCGGCGAGGCGGATTGCGTACCGGATGCCCTCCAGCTCCCGCCGAGCCTGCGGCGAAAGCTGGGAGTCATCCAACATCACCGGCAGGCGTTCGCGCAGGGCCTGCCCGGCTGACGTACGCGCCCGCAGCAGGTTCGGGCGGGCAGCCAGCAGAGCCCACAAGGTGTGGACGTTCAGGTCGAAGAACCCATGCCGCGGCGTGAGGCCGCGGACCAGGTGGGTCATCAGCCGTTCGCCATGCCAGGGCCCGGGTGCCACTTCGCCAATGAAGTCGTCCGACAGCTGGACGTGCGGGGACTCCCCGACCCAGTACGCCCAGTAGTTCAGGTTCGCCGCCTCCGCCCGGTCGCTGTCGCCGAGAGTGCGGCCGATGAAGTGGGTCATACGGTCCCGGTCGCCCTGGCGCGCAGCCACTGCAGCGACGGAGCGGGAGTTGAGCCACTGCGTCAGCCAGTCGTCCGGCCGCTCGGTCCTCTGCTGGTGCGTCAGCCATTCGGAGGTGTCGGCGTCCTGGTCGAACCCGGCAAGGTAGAGGGCCTGTCGGCGCAGCAGGAAGTCCCGGCCACCTCGGGCCTGCTCAGCGGTCTCTCGCATGCGGCCGTAGAAGCGGCGTCGGTCGACCGTGGGCAGCTCGGGCGCCGTCGGCACCGGTCCGCGGCGTGGACGAGGGGGTGCCGGGAGGTCTCGCACAGGGCTGGGCGCAACGCCATTGAGAGACCAGGTCAGGACCTCTACGAGGTTGCGCTGCATGACCCAGGCGCCGAGGGGGTTGGGTCCGGAGGGCGCCTCGTCCTCAAGCGCGCTGGCCAGCAGCATGTCTGCTTCTATCGCGCGTTCGAGGGCGGCGAGCAGGGCGGGCGCCGTGCCCATCTGCATGAGCCTGTGACGATGCATCAGCATCTGGCCCACCGGAAGCGAGGTGAGCGGCCGTCGCCCCGTCTCCCACCCGGCGACCGTATCCGGGGCCACCCCGAACAGCTCGGCAAGGCTGTCTTGTGTGTGCCCTAACTGCTCACGGATGACCCGGAAGACGTAGCCCGAAATGATCCCGGCCCGGCCCCGCCCGGGCGTTCCCTGACCACCGGTCAGGGTTCCGTTCGCCTGCTGCCCCATGGCGTCCCCCTTGCCCGCCCACGACGGGGCTCTACCCGTACTCACGGTCACTACAAGCGGTAATCACCGCTACCTACTGTCATGGGTGACTACCGGGCAACTCAGCGTAGTGGGAGTGATGCCGCCATGACCGCCCCCAGCGGAGAAGGAACCGCTTTGCGCCCCGCGAAGTCGGAGCCTCGTCCACGAGCGCACGCGACAGGGGCAGGCGGAGAGCCGCTAGACATCGAGACGATGCGCTCCACCGCGGCCCGCACCCTCGGTCCGGACGACGGGCCGGAAGCTCTCCCCCCAGGCGCTGCCGAGCTGGAGACGCTCGACAGCACCCTGCGCGGCCACCTTGAGCTGCTCATCCCCGAGGTTGCGCGGGCAGCGGGGCCGCGGCCTTGCAGCGCGCAGACGTACTGCGCGCTTGCGTGTGTCGGTGTGGCGCGCAGCCAGTTGGGCCGCACGCCGGCCTCAACTTTCGAGGCCGGCGTTACTCACGCCTGGAACCTGGCCCGCTCCCTCAGTGCTCTGTGCGACCACTACGAGCGGATCGGCGGAGCACCATCATGACCGCTCCCGCGGCCGAGGCGCCGTCCCTGTCTGCCGAGTGCGGAGTGGCGAAGCAGCCCGGGTACGAAGGCCTGCACCGCGACTGCCGCCAGACCAAGGACATCCCCCTGCCCCACGGGAACGGCCTACTCCTGCAACGACGCTGCGGCTGCTCCTGCCATTCCAGCAACCGGAGCGCCCCGTGACGACGCCTTGGCCCGCCCGGCTGCTGTAACGCACCCCAGCCCCCTCCCAACCGAGGCCGCACGCCTCCAGCGGGAGGGGTCAGCAAGACCCCCGCCCCGGTGTCCACGCCCCTGGACAGGTCGAGCACCGGAGCGGGGCGGCAAGTCCCCGTCAAGAGACCGACCGGCTTTGACCGTAGTCGGTCCGAGCAAAGAAGGGAGGCAGCCATGAGCAGCACTCTGGGAACCATCGCGACCTGGCCGCCCCAGCCCAAGCCCGAAGACGACCCGCCCACCCCGCCGCCCAACGACTAGGAGCAGCAAGCCATGGCCACTAGCAACGGGTACCGCCCACCGACACAGCGCGAGCTGGAGTCGGAGGACTGGCGCTTGAACCACATCCGGGGACGGAGGTACTGCGAGGTGCACTCCGACCAGCAGATGATGCCCCTCGCGCCGGGGCTGGACCTGTGCCCGCTGCCTCACGGTGAGGGCGAGTCGCCGAGCTAGGCGTGAGAGCCCCGTCCGCCCCCATACCCAGTCAGCTGCCGGGAGTGGACGGGACCAGGCTCCGGCCGGGGCCTTTCGGCCACCAGACGTATCAGCAACCATGCAGTGGGACACCCGACGACGGGCCCGCTCAATTGGGGGTACACATGGCCGAGCCGGAACCAGAACCGTCAACACCGTTGCAGCCCCGCCGCAGGCACCCGCATAAGCCCGGGATCACGACTGCCATGGACTCATTGGGTTTCGTGGCCGCCCCGCTTTTCGCCGGCGCAGCCATCGCCACCATCGGGGTGCTGGGCGCAGACTCCGAAAAGTTCCGCTGGCCTGCGCTGTCCATGCTCATGCTGACACTGGCGGCCATCGCCCTCGCCGCTAGCATCCAACTCGCCTTGAGGGGGCGGCGGTTCCTTTACAGCGCGGATGAGGTTCGCTCCTGGGCAGTCTCCCCCAACGGCCCGGACTCAGAGACTGATGCGGCAGAGGCCGAGATCACAGCCGCGGCGCAAATGGCCGATTATGAGCAGTGGTTCGACCTGAGCGGTAGGGCCGCATTGGCGTATCAAACCGGCTTGGCCCTACTAGGGCTCGGGCTTGCAAGCATTCTGGCCCCTCTGGCAAAGGCGACCACTTCAGACGCCGTCCTGAGGTGGATCGCTGCCGGTGCAGTCGTAAGTGCACTTGGCGTGCATGCTTTCTTGATTATTAGGCGAGCGATCCGTGATATTGACGGCAACACGCTCTTCTTGGCCATGCTGCCATCAGCCATCCGGTGATGGTGAACCAGACGGTGCCAGGCGGACGGCGAAGGAATCGCCGTCCGCCCCTTCTGCTGCTGTCAGGCGGGCACTGAAGGCGCCGCACGACACAGGCGTGGCCAACCGTCCCGCGGGATGTACAGGCTGCCCCGCTTCCCTTCGCACGAGCCCTCCAGCCACACGACGGCCATGCGCAAGCGGCTGCCGTCTCGGGTGCGGCGGACGTGCAAGACGCGGGCGCGTTCGAAGGGGGCCACCGGGCTTTTGCGGGCGTTCACCACATTGCCGATGCGGGGGATGATGCCGGGCTCGATGGCTCTACGACGCACGGCACAGCTGCCTGTCGTACCTCGCCCTGAAAGCCAAGGTCCCGGATGTCGTCCTGGCGGCTCGGGCCGGGCACGCAAACGTCGGCGTCACGAAGAAGCACTACGTTCACGTCTCCCCGGAAGACCTCCAAGAGGCCGCCCACGCCCTCGGATCGGGGGCTCATGACGCGTCGCCCACAAGGGGGCGATACAAGCCCAATGTGAGAGATCGTGAGACATCAGAGCTAGCCGATCATGAAATCCAGCCTCTGACCTGGGCGTTTAATTTTGACTGCACTACATGATTGTGTAGTGCGGATACGAGCGCGGCACTTGCGCCAGGTGACAGGAGGTGCCCGTGGACTGGACCCACCCGGCGGCCGTGGTGTGGCGCAACCGTGCGCTGATGGTCTTCGACCGTGTCTCGGTGCCGGTCGCGGTGTGCGATGTGTACGGCGCGGTCCAGGTGGCCAATCCCGCGATGGCGGCCGAGTGCGGTACGACGCCGGGGCGGCTGCGGGGCCGGGACGTGCTGGAGCTGTTCCGGCCGCAGGAGGCGACGCAGGTGGAGCGGATCGCCGAGGCGCTGCGGCTGCGGCACCGGTCGCGCTACCAGGTGTCGGTGCGCTGGCAGGCGCCGGGCGGCGCGGAACGGTACGGGGAACTCACGGCGGATCCGGTGAGCGACACCGTGGAGGACACGCCGGCCCTGCTGGTGATGCTCCGTGTCCTCGCCGAGCGCGAGGTCCACGAACAGCGCCCCCCGCAGGTCGCACCGATCGAGGCCCGCATCCTGTCCCTCCTCGCCGCAGGCACCACCACCGCCCAGGCCGCCCGCGAGACCGACCTCACGGTCGACGGCGTGAACTACCACCTACGCCGCCTCTCCTCCCGCTGGAACGCGGCCAACCGCACAGAACTGGTCGCCCGTGCCTACGCGCTGGGCGTCCTCGCCCCGGGAGTGTGGCCACCGGCACCGGCTGCGGGTGGGGCGGAGTAGCCGGAAGCCGCGCCCTCGGCGGCGCCGAACAATTCACTGGCTCCCCCTCCTCAGCCTGTCTAACCTAGCCATGAACCTAGTGCCTCTAGGTTTGCAGGATCGCCCCCAGGAGGCCCCATGAAGTCGCTCACCGAGCAGGACATCCGCAGCTCTTTCGTCAACTGCTCGAAAGGGGAGGCCAAGCGCGTCTCCCTCCCCCGCGATCTCGCTGAACGCCCTTGGGACGACCTCGACTTCCTGGGGTGGCGGGATCCGGGGGCGCCCGATCGCAGCTATCTGGTGGTCGAGCGGGAGGGACGGCCGGTGGGTGTCACCTTCCGGTTCCCGGCCTCGCGGCGCGGGTTCCTGCACCGCAGCATGTGCTCGCTCTGTCTGACCACCCATCCGGGCGGCGGCGTCTCACTGATGACGGCGCGCAAGGCGGGCCCCGCCGGGCGCGAGGGCAACTCCGTCGGCGTGTACATGTGCACCGACCTCGCCTGCTCCCTCTACGTCCGGGGCAAGAAGGTCCCGGATTCCGGGGCCCGCTTCGAGGAGAGCCTGACGGTGGAGGAGCAGATCGCCCGGACCACGGGCAATCTGGCAGCCTTCATCGACAAGCTGTACGTCTGACGGACTGCTAGCGGTCCCGCAGCCGCGCCGCCTCCACCTCGTGCAGATGAATCAGGACGTCGTAGTTGCGGGCGAGCGCGATGTCGTGCGGGCCGTCCGGATAGGCGGTGCCGATGCTGCGCGTCGGACGGGCCCGCCGCAGCCAGTCGCCGGCCGATGATCCGACGGACCGCAGGTCGAGTACGTAGTCGCCGCGCCGTGCCACCCGGTCGAGGGTCCGCTCGTTGGCGCCCGGGCCCGCCGGGCCGAGCGTCCAGCGGCGGATGGTGTCGTCGTCCCAGCCGGTGGCGTTGAACGACCCGTGGCCGAAGGTCAGGCCCACGCTCACATAGCCCGCGCCGAGGCGGTCGCGCAGGAAGGCGCCCTGGACCTTGGGGTTCTCGGCGGGCTTTTCCGGGATGTAGCCGACGTGGTTGTTGTGGGCCGACAGCAGCACCTTGGTGCCGGTGTGCTCCTGCCACCACACCACGTTGGCGGCCATCGCCCCGTCGCGGTAACGCATGGCCTCGGCGATCTGCGCGGGGTCCTCGACGTCGAAGTCGTACTGCCGGGCGGTCTGGTCGATCACCGTCGCCTGCTGAACGGCCCAGTCGTACGCCACCGTGTCGGCGGCCTGCCGCCGCAGTAGCGCGAGCGCCTCGCCCGTGCGCTCCGCCCGCTCCTTGCGTTCGGCGTACGGCAGGCCCAGGTACTGCTCGATGTACGCGCCGGTCGGCACGGTGGGCCGCAACCCGCGGTAGAGCTCTGCCAGCCTGGCGCTCAGCTCGGGCCGGGCATCGGCCACGTAGTCCTCTACGGCGTCGTACGACTCGGGGCCGGTCCAGGCGACGTCGTCGCCCATGAAGCGGACGGGGTCGCCGGGGTGCCGGAGGTTGTATCCGCGCATCCACTCGACCAGCCGCAGGTAGTCGGTGTTGTTCCACCACAGGTAGTCCCGCTGGAACTCCTCCCGCATGATGCGCCGGGGATCGCCCTTGCCGTGGAGCACATAGTCGTTGAGGCGCAGTCCGGTGCTCCAGGGTGCCTCCAGGGCGAAGGTGCGGAAACCCTTCTCCTCGACGAGATGCCGGAAGACGCGGGCCTTGAGGGCGAAGAAGTCGTGCGAGCTGTGGGTGGCCTCCCCCAGGCCGACGACCCGGGCGTCGCCGATCATCCGGTCCAGGGGGCGCAGGTCTCGGTTGTCGCCGCCCGGTTCGGTGCGCAGGGGGTGGGCGGCGCGGGCGAGCGCCTCGACGACGGTGGTGGAGCTGGTGGTGGGGGCCGCCGTGGCCGGGATGCCGGTCGTCAGGGCGGCGAGGATGATGAACAGGGTCAGCGTTAATCCGGTTCGATGCCGATGCGATTGCATGATCCAAGGCTTGCGTTCCGGGCGGGCGGGGACCATCCGACGGCCCTCCGTCCCCGGGTGCGGACAACCATGGGGTGATGGCGGGGGTTTTCCCCAGTCCCGGACCCCTTCGACATCCGCCCGGCCTCGCGCGGGTGTCGACGATCACCGGCCCGGCCCCTTGCCGCCCGGCGGCCGCTGCGATCAATCTGGGGGTCCTTGCGGACCGTTACGTTCCGCAAGCAGGGTGTGGGAAGCATCTGTGGAAAGGGAACAGCCCAAGGATGCAAGAGGTACGTGAGGCGCCGGCGCTCCGAGAACGGCTCGGGAAGCTGCGCCGGGATCCCGTGGTGGTCCAGACGCTGCGATCGGCGGCCGCGGCGACGATCGCCTACGTCATCGCGCTGCGCCTGAGCCCCGAGGCCGCCCCCCTGACCGCGCCCCTGACCGCACTGCTGGTCGTCCAGGTGACGTTCTACGCCACGCTCACCAACGGCATCCGCCGGGTGAACGCGGTCGTGGCCGGCGTCCTGGTGGCCATTGCCTTCAGCCTCCTGGTCGGCCTGACCTGGTGGAGTCTCGCCCTGCTGATCGTGGCCTCACTCGGCGTCGGGCACCTGGTGCGGGTCAACGAGTACGTGCCCGAAGTGGCGATCAGCGCGATGCTGGTCCTCGGGGTCACGACCGTGGGGGACACGGCATGGGCGCGGGTCCTGGAGACGCTGATCGGCGCGGTGGTCGGGCTCGGTTTCAATCTGCTGCTCGCGCCGCCGGTGTGGGTGGACGAGGCCGGCGAGTCGATGGGAGGACTGGCCCGCCGGCTGCGGCAGTTGATGCTGCGCATCGGCGAGGAGGCGGCCGGTCGCCCCGCGTTCGAGGAGGCGGCGGCCCGGCTGCACGAGGCGCGCCGGCTCGACCACGACATCATCGAGGTGGACGCGGCGCTGCGGCAGGCCGAGGACAGCCTGCGGCTCAATCCGCGCGTGCGCGACAGCGTGCTGCACCGCGTGGTGCTGCGCACCGGACTGGACACGCTGGAGATCTGCACGGTCGTGCTGCGGGTGCTGGCCCGCTCCCTCACGGACCTCGCGAAGGATCGCGAGCCCGAGCCGCTGTTCGGGAAGGAGACGGGCGCCGTCCTGGAGCAGTTGCTGTCCGAGATCGCCGACGCGGTGGTCAGCTTCTCCGTGCTGGTCACCACGGATGTCAGCAGCAACGCCGACGCTGCGGAGTCCCGGCTGGCCGCCGAGTTGCGCACGGCGGCGGGCACCCGCGACAAGCTCGCCCTGCTGCTGCGCGAGGAGGCCGAGCGCGAGACGCAGTACTGGCAGCTGCACGGCGCCGTCCTGACCGAGGTCAACCGCATCCTCGACGAGCTCGACACCGAGCACCGCTCGCGCCGCCTGCTGGAGGAACTGGACCGCGTGTCGCAGGAGGCACGCGCCCGGATGCCGCGCCTGAACCGGCTGCGCGAGCGACTGGGCGTTCAGGAGCAGCTGTGGCGGAACCGGACGGGGTTCGGCGAACGTTCTCGGTAGGGAGCGCGGGGACGGACGGGGCCGGCGCCGGATGCGAGGGAGCGGGGCCGATGGCCGGCACGACCGTGCGGATCGACGGGCACACACTGCGGTTGCCGGGCGGGGTGGCGGTGCGGTTCATCCGTACGCTGCGGCTGCCCGAGTCGGGCACACATGCGCTGCCGCCGGGGCTCGGGGAGTTCCCGGTCCGGCGGGTCGCGGATTACCCGGACACCGTTCCGGAGGGGTGGCGGGCGCGCGGCGGTGTGATGCTCCCGGTGTATCTGCGCGAGGCGATGTGGCTGAGCTTCGGGGGCACCGCCGAGCCGGCCGCCCTCCAGGTCGGGGTGGGCAAGGTGTGCGCGGTCTCGGGGAAGCCGTGGAGCGACCGGCTGCGGCGCAAGCCCCAGAACTACGTCGTGCTGCCCCGCCAGCCCTGGCTGGACGGCATCAACTCGGGGAAGGGGACGGTCCGCCAGTTCGTGGCGGTGCCGCTCGGGCTGGGCGCGACCGTCGAGGGCCAGGTCACGGGCGAGGAGGTCTGGGGCGGCGTACAGCTGCAGTCGTTCCCGCTGAAGGAACCGCGGCTGGCGAGGTGGCGTCAGGAGGAGAAGTTGCGGGCGGAGCGGGCACGGGCGTTCATGCCCATGCCGTCCGGTGCCTACGGCGCCGCCATGCCCGTGGCGGCGGCGCCCGCCCAGGGTGCGGTACCGGCGCCCGCCTCCGCTCCGGCGGGCGGGACGCGCCGGGCCGCCGCGGCGATGGGTCTGGGCGTCGGCGGGTCGATGCGCCAGGAGGTGTACGAGGACGACCGTCCGCTCTCGGACTGGGCCAAGACGCCCGCGGGCCGGGTGTTCGTCCATCTGGTCACGCCCCCGGAGTGGCGCCGCATCACCGGCGAGGCTCCCCCGCCGTCGCCGGTGGACCGGGCGGCGTACACACGCGCGGGGCTGCCTTGGTTCGACTACTACGACCAGGACGCCGAGGATCTCGCCCCGACGGACACGCTGGGGGCGGTGAAGCCGGTCGGCGACTGGATCGGCGACGACCACGAGCCCTGGCAGGCACCGACGCCGGGCCAGGTGAAGCCGCTCAAGGACGCACCGGGGAAGCCGGTGCAGGACGGCGACTGGTAGCCGGGGGACGGCAACTCCCGGCTGGCAGAAGGCAAGCGGAAGCCTCACCTCTCATTGCATCCTGCGCAACGCACGTTGCCATTCTTGCGCTGGACGGCTGATCCACGCCAAGGTTGCTGTCGCGACCACGACGACCGACGACCTGAGGTGTGGACATGGGCAGTGGTGGGCTGAGCAGGCGACGATTCGTCGGAACCCTCGCGGGATCGGCCGCCGGCGTGACACTCCCGGCAGCCACGGGATGTGACGACGCGCCCGCCCCCGCGGACACGTCCGGCATCGCGGCTCCCGAGGCCACCGGCCCCGGGACGCGTCCGAGCGCCCAGGCCGAGAGCCGCGAGCCGTCCGGCCCCCGCCCGCTCCACCTCGGCACCTACACCTCCGTCGACGGCGGCGGGGAGGGCATCGGCCTGGCCAGGTACGACCCGGAATCGGGCCGAATCACCGGCACCGGCACCATCGCAGGAGTCGGCGACCCGTCGTATCTGGCGGTGCATCCGAACGGCAGGACGCTGTACGCGGTCAATGAGCGTGACGACGGCGCCGTGACCGCCGTCCGCCTTGCCGACCGCAAGGTTCTGGGGAGCCGCAGCACCGGCGGCGCGGCGCCCTGCCATCTGTCCGTGCATCCGGGCGGACGCTGGCTGCTCTGCGCCAACTACGGCACGGGCAGCGTAGCCGTGCACCCGATCGACGCCTCGGGCGCGCTCGGTGAGCGGAGCGACCTCGTCACGCACTCCGATCCGGCGCCCGGTCCGGGCCAGGACGGCCCGCACGCACACCAGTTCGTCACCAGCCCCGACGGCGGCCATGTGCTAGCCGTCGACCTGGGCACGGATACCGTGTACTCCTACCGCCTCGACCAGAAGGCCGGCACGCTCACCGAGGTCGCGCGGGCGCGGACCGAGCCGGGTGCGGGCCCACGGCATCTCACCTTCCACCCGGGCGGGCGGTACGCGTATCTGGCCAACGAGGTCGACAACACCGTGGCGGTCTGCGCGTACGACCGCGGCACCGGGCGGCTGAGCATCGGCGCGGCGCAGTCCACGGGCACGGGTTCGGGCACCAGCTATCCGGCGCAGCTCGTGGTGACGCGCAACGGCCGTTACGCCTATCTCGCCAACCGGGGCCACAACAGCCTCACGCGCTATGCGGTGGAGGCGGACGGCGCCCGGCTGAGGCTGCTCGACACGGTGCCGGTGTCCGGGGACTTCCCGCGGCAGATCGCCCTCTCACCGGACGGCACGCTGCTGTTCACGGCGAACCAGCGGTCGAGCACCGTGAGCGTCTTCCACGTCGACGAGGACAGCGGTGAACTGAAGCTCGCGGGCGAGCCGTTCGCGTCACCCGTCGCCGTCTGTGCGCTGCCGCTGTAGGGCACGCGGGCAGGAGGCGGCGCTGGCCTGGGCGAGCAGGATGTGCATGCGCTCGGTGAGCTGCGCGACGTCGTCGGCGGGCCGGTGGAAGGGCAGCCGTACGTCACCGTGGGAGCTGGCACGCTCGATGCGCAGCGTGAGTCCGTGCCGGTCGACGGCGAGCGGCTGGACGCGGACGGCGCCGTGCAGACTGTCGGACTCCACGAGGCGGGTGAGCCGTTCGACGGCGTCCGGGTGGCAGTCGGCGAGGTGGGTGAGCAGCCGGGCCTCGGCGGTGGCCAGCGGGTCGAGCGCGGCGTCCGCGAACTCGTCGAGGTCGACGACCACGGGGCCGGTCGGTTGCCGCAGCACCACGCGGGTCGCTTTGAACGCGAGTTTGCCGTCCTCGGGCGTGAACCAGCCGGACATCCAGAGCCGGGTGCGGATCCGCTTGCGTACGGGCACGGGGGCGACGTCGGCGAACTCCAGGACGGCGGAGGGCTCTCCGCGGGGTGCACAGATCGCCGCCGTGACGAGCACACTGTCCTCCGGCACCTCCAGCAGGACGCGCCCCTCCTCGGTCACGGTGTGCGCGCCCACGAGTTCCTCGCGGCAGCTCTCCGCGGTCACCCCGCAGGACCACGCGCCCGCCAGCACCGACCGTGCTCGTTCCGCCGCGGAAGGTGCCGCCGTCCAGGCTTGGCTGTCACCCATCCCGTACCTCCTTAGGTAAGCCTCACCTAACCTATCGAAGATCGGGCCGTGCGCCAACCAGCCACGGCGTTCCGGTGCGATCTCTTTGGACGCGCGCAAGGGCGCTCAGCTGGCGATGACACCCAGCAGGGCGCGGGCGCACAGGTCGCGCACCTGCTCCCGAGAGAGGTCGGAACCGCGCAGCCACTCCAGACAGACGGCCGTGGTGAACGCCAGCCAGCCGCGCACGGCGAGCCGGACGTCGGGCCGCTTCTCGAAGACCGGGCCGAACTCGGGGTCGGCCGACATCGCCGCCAGGATCTGCTTCTCCTGCGCGGCCAGGGCCTGTTGGTAGACCTTGCGCACGGCCCGGTCGCCGGCCGCGTCGGCACGATGGAAGGCGCGGTAGCCGTGTGCGTGCGCCTCGACGTACTCCAGATACGTGTCGAGGCTCGCGGCGAGCTGCTCGCGGACCGGGACTCCGGGCACGGCGGCCGTCATCCGCAGCATGCGCTCGCTCTCCCGCTCGACGACGGCCGCGAAGAAGTCACGTTTCGTCGGGAAGTAGTGGTAGAGCAGCCCGCGCGAGACGCCGGCGATCTCGGCGACCTGCTCGATCCACACCTCGTCGTACGGACTCTCCGAGAACAGCCGCGCCCCGACCGCGAGCAGCTGCTCACGGCGCTCCTCCGTGCTGAGCCGGCGGCGGGTGCGCTCGCCCTGGTTCGCGGCCATGCCCGCACTTTACTTGACGTGGGTTCAACAGCGGGACCAGACTGAAACGCGTTATTGAACCCACGTACAACGAGCTCAACGTGCCGCTGGATCAGGGGAGATCGAGGAGATCGCGTCATGGCGGAGACAACGACCGGGTCCGGACTTCCGAGGGGATTCCGCAGCGCCGAGCACGGCTGGCCGGAGCTGTCCCGCATCCCGCACCCCCCGTACCGGCTCCCGCTGCTCGGCGATGCGCTCGGCGCCAGTCGGCGTACGCCGCTGCAGGATTCCCTGCGGTTCGCGCGGCAGTTGGGGCCGATCTTCCGGCGCAGGGCCTTCGACAAGGAGTTCGTGTTCGTGTGGGGCGCCGGCCTCGCGGCAGACATGGCGGACGAGTCCCGGTTCGCCAAGCATGTGGGGCTCGGCATAGCCAACCTGCGGCCCGTCGTCGGGGACGGCCTGTTCACGGCGTACAACCACGAGCCGAACTGGCAGCTGGCGCACGACGTCCTCGCACCGGGCTTCAGCCGGGAGGCCATGGCGGGCTACCACCCGATGATGCTGGCCGTCGCCGACCGGCTCATGGACTCCTGGGACCGCGCCGCCGACGCGGGCCGGGCGGTGGACGTGCCCGGGGACATGACCAAGCTGACCCTGGAGACCATCGCCCGCACCGGGTTCGGGCACGACTTCGGCTCCTTCGAACGCGCCCGTCCGCATCCCTTCGTGACGGCGATGGTCGGCACGCTCAGCTATGCGCAGCGGCTCAACACCGTGCCGTCGCCGTTCCTGCTGCGGCGTGCCGCCCGGCGTAACCAGGCCGACATCGACCACCTCAACCACACGGTCGACGACCTGGTCCGGGCCCGTACGGCGGGCGGCGGCGGGGACGGGGACCTGCTGGACCGGATGCTGGAGACCACCCATCCGGAGACGGGCGAGCGGCTCTCCGCGCAGAACGTCCGCCGGCAGGTGATCACCTTCCTGGTGGCCGGCCACGAGACCACCTCGGGCGCTCTCTCCTTCGCCCTGCACTATCTGTCCCGGCACCCGGACGTAGCGGCTCGCGCCCGCGCCGAGGTGGACCGCGTCTGGGGCGACACGGCGGCGCCGGGCTACGACCAGGTGGCGCGGCTGCGTTATGTGCGCCGGATCCTCGACGAGTCGCTGCGGCTGTGGCCGACGGCGCCCGCCTTCGCCCGGGAGGCGCGCGAGGACACCGTGCTCGGCGGCGACCATCCGATGCGGCGGGGCGCCTGGGCGCTGGTGCTGACGGCGATGCTGCACCGTGATCCGCAGGTGTGGGGCCCGGACGCCGAGCGGTTCGATCCGGACCGCTTCGATCCACAAGCCGTACGGACACGTGCGTCGCACACCTTCAAACCGTTCGGGACGGGGGCGCGGGCATGCATCGGGCGCCAGTTCGCGCTGCATGAGGCCACGCTGGTGCTGGGCCTGCTGCTGCGCCGGTACGAACTGCCGGCCGACCCGGGGTATCGGCTGCGGGTGACGGAGCGGCTGACGCTGATGCCGGAAGGGTTGCGGCTGCGCGTGGAGCGACGGACACCCGGGACCACGCGGACCGAGCCAGTCCCGTCCGGGACCGTCGAGAGCGCGACGTCAGACGTCCGCTGTCCAGTGCACAGGTCGGCCGACTGACGCGGGCAGCCGTGTGCCGGCGCTGCCCCGGGCCGCGTTGAGCTGGGGCTGGGTCAGGAAGAAGGCGTCCGTCAGATCGGCGTCCGTGAGGTCGGTGTCGCGCAGGTCGGCCCCGATGAGATCCGCGCCGCGCAGATCGGCGCCGGTCAGGTCGGCGGCGATGAGGTAGGCACCGCGCAGGTTGGCACCCCGCAGGTCGGCGCCCTTGAGCCGGGCGCCCATCAGGTCCGCGCCCCGGCGGTTCTTCTTGCGGCCGCCGCCGGTGCCGGCCCTGGCCAGCTCGCTGGTCTTGAGCAGGAGCACGTTGACGTCCTGGCGGTGCGCGGCCACGTCCAGCGCCGCGAGGTCCTGTGGTGTCCCCCGGGTGAGCTCCTCGGTCCTCTCCAGGATCCGGCGCAGCTCGGCGTGAACGGGGCGGGCGGCGGACAGGGTGAGTGCCTCGGTGAGGTACCAGAGCAGTTCGTGGAGCTGGCGGACGACCGGGAAGACGTCGAACATCTGCCGGGCGTGGTCACGGGAAGCCGTCCGCCAGTCCTGTCCGCCGAAGGTGACCTGAGAGACCTTCTGACCGGCACCGAAGCAGTCGTAGACGGTGCAGCCCGTGAATCCGGTCTGCCGGAGCCGGTCGTGGATGCCGCACCGGTGGTCGTCACGCAGGTTGTGGCAGGGCTTCCCGGCCGCCTTGTCGACCGCGAAGTCGGCGGACGCGGCGAAGGGAAGGGCCACACAGCACAGCCCGAAGCAGCTGGTGCAGTCACCGCGCAGGTCGGCCCGGTCGAACATCTGATCTTGCATACCGTTCAGCATACGGAACGAGAACTACCAGTGAGCTGCTGCGTGACTCAGCCGCCGAGGCCAGGCAGATCGAGGCCGCCGAGCCGCTCGGGGTCCGCCAGGATGTACAGGTGCGTGATGCGGCCGTCGGCGATGCTGACGCCCATGACCGACTGTGGCCGCCCTTCGGGCGCGTGGACGACCCCGATCTCCCCGTTGACCAGCACGAGCTGCGCGTAGCGCGCGAACTGAGCGAACAGCATGGCCTGCTCGGCCACCGGCTTCGCCCCGCGCACCACCTTCGACGCCGCCGCACCACGGACCAGCGGCCCGGAGTCCGCGCGCAGCACGACATCCGGGTCGAGGACCGCGAGCAGCGCCTCGAAGTCCCCCGCGCGGGACGCCGCCATGAAGGCCTCGAGGACCTGCCGCTGTCTGCCGAGGTCGGGCTCGGACGACGGAGTCGCGCCCCGCACCCGGCGCCGGGCGCGACTGGCCAGCTGGCGGGTGGCGGCCGAGGTGCGCTCCACGATCGGCGCGATCTCGTCGAAGGGCACCGCGAACATGTCGTGCAGCACGAACGCGATCCGCTCGGCGGGCTCCAGCGCCTCCAGCACCACCAGCAGGGCCAGGCCCACCGCGTCGGCCTGGAGCACCTCCTGCTCCGGGTCGATCGTCGACAGCGGCCTGATCACGGGGTCCGGGACGAAGGCGTCGTCCAGGGGCTCCTCGTGGCGCCGCGTCCGCGAGCGCAGCATGTCCAGGCAGACCCGGCCGACCACGGTGGTCAGCCAGCCGCCCAGGTTCTCGATGGCGCCCGCGTCGCTGCGGCTCAGCTTCAGCCAGGCCTCCTGGACGGCGTCCTCCGCCTCGGCCAGTGAGCCGAGCATGCGGTAGGCGACCGCCTTGAGACGGCCGCGGTGCTCCTCGAAGCGGTCCGCCAGCGCTTCCGTGCCGTTCACCGTGCCCCCGTCTCCCGCATCGCTCCGGCGGAACTACCGACCGAACAGTTCGAACGCGACCGCCGGCTTTCCGCCGAACCGCTCCCCCAGTGCCTCGGCGTTCGCGGTGAGGAAGCCGCGGGCGTACGTCTCCGGGTCCTCGCTCGTCAGCACCTCGATGTAGGTGCGGTGTTCGAGCAGCGAGCGCACCGCCCGCTCCAGGCCGGCCGACGCGTCCACCGCGTGCGTGGGTGTGCTGGAGCCGGCGACGGCGACCCAGCGCACGCCGCCCCAGGGCTCCAGACCCTGCTCGATCAGCTCCGGGAAGATCCAGCGGTTGCCCGCGTCGCCGGCCGCGTCCAGCGTCGCGCGGCCGACCGCCACATGGTCCGGGGTGTTCCAGGCGACGCCGCCCCAGGTGTCCCGGTGGTTGAGCGTGATCACCAGCTCGGGCCGGTACCGGCGGATCGCGGCGGCGATGTCGCGGCGCAGTTCGATGCCGTACTCGATCACGCCGTCCTCGTGGTCGAGGAACTCCACCGCCGACACGCCCACGACGGCCGCGCTGGCCCGCTGCTCGCGCTCCCGCAGCGGTGCGCACTTCGCGGGTTCCAGGGTGTCGATGCCGGCCTCGCCGCGGGTCGCGAGGACATAGGAGACCTCGCGACCGGCGTCGGTCCAGCCGGCGATCGCCGCCGAGCAGCCGTACTCGAGGTCGTCCGGGTGGGCGACGACGGCGAGCGCACGCTGCCAGTCGTCCGGCATGGGCTTCAGCTGAGTGATCGTCGGCTCGGTCATGTCCGCACACTAACGCGTGACACCGACATCACGCTTCGTCACGGGTGAGCGCGAGCAGCCGGTCCAGGACGCGGGGGCCGCCGGCCCGTACGCCGTCGTGCTCGAACTCGTCCGTCACCCAGGTCCGCAGGCCACGGATCGTGCGGGCGGTGGCGAGGGAGTGCACGGTGTCGACGTACATGTCGTCGTGGTAGACGGCGGCCGCGACGGGCACCTCGTTGGCGGCGAGGCGCGCCGGGTCGTACAGCGGCTTCCAGTCGGTGCGGGCGGCGAGGAGTTCGGCGGTCTCGCGCAGCGGGCGCAGCGCCGGGTCACAGTCGAACATCCAGGGGTGGATCGTCTCGCCGGTGAACAGCAGCGGCCCGTCGCCGGCGAGGGTCTTGGCCGCGTCGAACTGCGGGAACTGCGCGCGGACGCGCTCGGCGGACCAGTCGGTGGGGCGTGTGTCCTGGCCGTAGATCGCCTCGTGGACGAGGGCGTACAGCGGGTGGCTCGCGTACGACAGCAGGCCCTGGACCTCCTCCTGGAAGGCGTCCGAGAGGGCGGATCCCTGCGGGGTGCGGACGAAGGCGTCCTCCAGCAGGTAGTGCAGGCGGTGGCTGCCCTCGCTGCCGCCGAGGAGGATGCCGAGGGATTGGAAGGCCTCGGCGGTGAGGCGGTAGCCGTTCGGCAGGACCACGTCGTTCGCGAGGAGGTGGTCGGCGATTCGGCGGGCGCGCTCGACGTCCTGCGGGTAGCGGGCGTAGTGCGCGGCGACCTTGCGCTCGATGCGCGGGTAGGCGGCGCGGTAGACGTCGTCGGCGTGCGCGTCGAGGGAGGGCAGGCCGCCGGTGACGACCGCGGCGGTCAGGCCCTCGGGAGCGGTGGAGAGGTAGTTGACCGTGCAGAAGCCGCCGAAGCTCTGGCCGAGGACGGTCCAGGGGGCGCCGCCGGTCACCTCGCGGCGGATCGCCTCGCAGTCGCGGACGATCGAGTCGGCACGGAAGTGCGTGAGGTAGTCGGCCTGTTCGGCGGGGGTGCCGCGCAGCGGGAGCGTCTGGCGGTTGGCGGGCGCGGAGTGGCCGGTGCCGCGCTGGTCCAGCAGCAGGACGCGGTACTCCTTGAGCGCGCGGCCGAGCCAGGCGCCCTTGCCGACGAAACGGTTCGCCCCGAAGCCGGGGCCGCCCTGGAGGTAGACCAGCCACGGCTGGTCCTGGTGCGCCTTGTCGCTGGCGACCACCTCACGGGCGTAGAGCTCGATCGTCTCGCCCGTCGGGGCGTCGTGGTCGAGGGGCACGGTGAAGTGGCGGTCGGTGAGGACGACGCCGGGCTGGCGATAGCTGACGGTCAACAGGGCTCCCGGGACGGATGGTTTTCGGGCCGCGTCCCAGTTCAACACATGTTCGTCCGCCGACCGAGCCCTGGGATCATGAAATCGTACTGAACGACCGATCAGTGGCCCCGGCTCCGGAGCGCCTCGGGATCAACGGGCCGACAGGCTGGAACGCCGCACCACCAGCTCGGGCTGGAGTACGACACGCCGGTGCTCGTGCCGGTTCGTTTCGGTCTCCTCCTCCGTCTCCTCCAGCAGCATCTCCGCCGCGAGGGTGCCCATGGTGACCGCGGGCTGCCGTACGGAGGTGAGGGGGACGGCCGCGGCGGCCGCGAACTCGATGTCGTCGTAGCCGACGATCGCGAGGTCGTCGGGGACACCGACGCCCGCGGCGTACATGGCCTGCAGGACGCCCAGGGCGAGCAGATCGTTGGCGCAGAAGACGGCGGTCGGACGATCGGCGAGACCGAGCAGGCGGGCGCCCGCGTCCCGGCCCGCGGCGACGTCGAGCCGCTCCGTGGGCAGCTCGCGCAGGTTCTCGGGGCCGAGGCCCGCCTCCGCCAGCGCGTTCAGTGCGCCGGTGCGGCGGTCGCGGACCTGGTTGAGGCCGGGCGGGCCGCTGACGTACGCGATGGAGCGATGCCCGGCGTCGACGAGATGGCGTACGGCCAGCGCGCCGCCCGCGACGTCGTCGACCGAGACCGAGCACTCGGTGGTGCCCTCGGCGACCCGGTCGACCAGGACGAAGGGGATGTTGTGGCGGCGAAACGTTTCGATGTTGCGTCCGGTGGCGTCGGCCGGGGTCAGCAGGACGCCCCGCACCCGCTGTTCGGCGAAGAGGGACAGGTAGTCGGCCTCCTCGCTCGCGCTCTGCGCGCTGTTGCAGACCATCACGCCGAGCCCGGCGTCACGCGCGGTCCGCTCCGCGCCGCGCGCCACGTCGACGAAGAACGGGTTGCCCATGTCGAGGACGAGCAGCCCCATGATCCGGCTGCGTCCCGCCCGCAGCTGGCGCGCGGACTCGCTGCGGACATAGCCCAGCCGGTCTATCGCGGACTGCACCCGCGCCCGGGTCTCCGTCGCGACCGCGTCCGGACGGTTGATGACGTTGGACACCGTGCCGACGGAGACTCCGGCGGCGCGTGCGACGTCCTTGATACCCACCGACTGGGCCATCGGGCAGGGACCTCCAGAAAGACTCGTAAGACGTGGGGCGGCGGGAAGGCCTTCACATTACCGTCATGCCGCCCACATCGGCTGCGATCAGGCAGGCAGGCGGAAGTTGAGGTTACGCAGCGCCGAGGGCGTCGTACCGCTGGACTTCTCCTGATACATGATCGACAGATAGTGGTCCTGAGCCACGCGCGTCTCGTCGATCACGACCTCGCCGAAGGCGTTCAGCCCGGCGGTGACACCGTCGTACAGCACCGTCCAGTCCGTGTATCCGGAGGCCTTGGAGGCACCGGCGATCCGGCAGAACGGGAAGATCGCGTACGCGTTGTCGTACTTGTCCAGGATCAGCTTGGTGCGCTGGCTGGAGTTCAGCGGGACGGGGATCTCGGTCTTCCGCCAGGTGCCCGAGGCGTTCTTGCGGACGTGGAAGGCGCGGCCGTTCGCGGTGCGGTCGGCGACGTAGTTCGTGGTGCACTGCCCGAAGCGGCCGGGGACGTAGCTGATGATCGCGTGCGGCAGGCCCGTGGAGTCGGTGAACTGGCTCTCCTGGTTCATCAGGGAGTGGTCGGGGTTGAGCGCGTCGATCACCAGTCCGCTGTCGGTGACGGCGACCTTGTCGGAGCCGCCGGTCGTGCCGACGACGGTGCCGGCGTCGTTGCGCCAGGTCCGGCCGCGGTCGTCGGAGTAGACGTAGCCGGTGTCGTGGTTGGTGATGCCGCCGCCGTTGCACATCACGGCGCCGTTCTGCTCGCGCCAGGTGAAGAAGGAGTGCAGGCGCCCGCCCCGGTCGTAGTCGATGCCGTGCAGGTACATGTTGCGGGCGGTCGAGGAGCCGTGCTCGCTGGTGTACGTGCCCGTGGAGCTGGACCACTCGCCGAGGTTGGTCCAGGTGGAACCGTCGTACTCGGCGAGGGCGTTGCGGCCGTTGCCGGAGACGGCGACCCGGTAGCTGAGCTGGAGTGCGCCGTCGGGGGTGGAGATGAACTGCGGGTAGGTGAACTGCGAGGTGAGCGCGAGGCCGTCCATGGTCGACTGAGGTGCGCCGAAGCGGCTCGCGGTCCAGCTCAGGCCCGCCGGGTCGTCCATCAGCCCGGCGACGGACTTGACGTAGGTGAAGCCGTCGCTGTGCGAGTCCATGTTGAGGTGAAGGCGGCCGTCGACCTTCGACATCCCCATCGAGATGACGTTGTGGGAGTCGTTGTAGCGCAGGGTGTGGCCCACCTTGACCGTGGACCAGGTGGTGGCGCCGAGTGCGCGGCGGCCGACGACGGCGCCTCGGTCGGCGGTGTACCAGACGGCGTACTGATAGCCCTTGTAGGTCAGCAGGCCGTTCTTCTGGAAGGCGTTGTTGTTGACCAGGCCGTCGTACGACACGAAGAAGATGGCCTGCGTGTCGAGCGTGGTCGTGCCGGTCAGGGTGAGGGACGGACCGGGGTCGGCGGCGCGGGCGGTGCCGGACGCGAGGGCGGGGGTCATCACGGCTCCGGCGAGGGCGGCGCCCAGCAGGGTGCGTCTCTTCATCTCGGGGACTCCGTTGTCGGCGAGGAGTGGGAGAGGTGGGTCAGGCGAGGTGGAACACTTCCGTGAGCGGCTTCATGGCCTCGTCGGGCCGGGCGCCGTCCAGTGATTCGAAGAACGGCGCCATCTCCGCCTGCCAGCGGGCGTTGACGTCGGTGGCTTCCATGCCGGCCACGGCGGCCGCGAAGTCCTCGGTCTCCAGGTAGCCGACGAGCAGGCCGTCGTCCCGCAGGAAGAGCGAGTAGTTGTGCCAGCCGGTGGCCGAGAGCGCTTCGAGCATCTCGGGCCACACGGCCGCGTGCCGCTCGCGGTACTCGTCGAGGCGGTCCGCCCTGATCTTCAGCAGGAAGCACACGCGCTGCATCAACGACCCTCCGGATGTCAGAAGTTGAACTCGTCGATGTTCTTGGCGTCGAACACGGTCGGCTTGCCGAGGCTGATCACGCCGTCCTTGCCGATGGTGTACTCGCCCATGTCGCCGGCCTGGAAGGTCTCGCCCTCCTTGCCGGTGATCTGGCCGGAGACCAGGGCGACGGCGGTACGCGCGGCCAGCTCGCCGAGCTTCGAGGGGTCCCACAGCTCGAATGCCTCGACGGTGCCGTTCTTGACGTACTTGCGCATGTCGTTCGGGGTGCCGAGGCCGGTCAGCTTGACCTTGCCCTTGTACTTGGAGCCGGAGAGGTACTGGGCGGCCGCCTTGATGCCGACCGTCGTCGGGGAGATGATCCCCTTCAGGTTCGGGTACTCCTGGAGCAGGCCCTGGGTCTGCTGGAAGGACTGCTGGGCGTCGTCGTTGCCGTAAGCGATCTTGACGAGCTTGATGTCCTTGTACTTGGGGTCCTTGAGCTCGTCCTTCATGAAGTCGATCCAGGTGTTCTGGTTCGTCGCGGTCTGCGCGGCGGACAGGATCGCGATCTCGCCCTTGTAGTCGATCTGTTCGGCGAGCAGCTGCACCTCGGTGCGGCCGAGGTCCTCGGCGGACGCCTGCGAGACGAAGGCGTTGCGGCAGTCGGCGGTGGTGTCGGAGTCGTAGGTGACGACCTTGATGTCGTTCTTCATGGCCTGCTTCAGCGCGGTGCACAGGGCGCCCGGGTCCTGCGCGGAGACGGCCATCGCGTCGACCTGCTGCTGGGTGAGCGTGTTGACGTAACTCACCTGCCCGGCGGTGTCGGTCGCGCTGGACGGCCCGACCTCCTTGTAGCTGGAGCCCAGCTCCTTCAGCGCCGCCTCGCCGCCCTTGTCGGCGGAGGTGAAATAGGGGTTGTTGACCTGCTTGGGCAGGAAGCCGACGGTCAGGCCCTTCTTCAACTCGGCGTTCGGGTCGGCCTTGCCGGCGGTGGCGGCGGAGGCGCCCTCGTTCTTGACGTCCTCTTTGGTGGTGCCGCCGCAGGCCGTGAGGGCGAGGGCGAGAGACGTGGCGGCGGCAAGGGCCGCGGACGCACGGCGGAGGGATGACTTGCGCATGGTGGGAGTCCTTTACGAAGAAGGGCTGAGTTACGAGGTCGGAGTCGAGGCGGCTCTACGGCCCGCCCTAGCTACGGAGATCTGCCGTGCGACCCGCGGGCCGAGCACGGAAAGCACGAGCAGGACGCCGGTGACGACGATCTGCGACTGGGCGGAGACGTCCTGGAGGCTCATGACGTTCTGCAACGCCCCCAGCAGGAACACCCCGGCGACGGCACCGCCGAGCGTGCCCTTGCCTCCGTCGAAGTCGATGCCGCCGAGCAGCACCGCGGCCACGACGGAGAGTTCGAGCCCCGTGGCGTTGTCGTAGCGGGCGCTGGCGTAGTGCAGCGCCCAGAAGATGCCGGTGAGGGAGGCCATCAGCCCGGTCACCGTGAACAGGATCAGCTTCTGCCGCTTGACGCGGATACCGGCGAAGCGCGCCGCCTCCTCACTCGCGCCGGTGGCGAAGACCGACCGACCGAACGGCGTGGCGTGCAGCGCGACCACGGCGATGGCGAGCAGGACCAGGAAGGGCAGGAACGCGTACGGAATGAACGTGTCGCCGATCCGCCCGGAAGCGAAGTCCAGGTACGGGGACGGGAAGTCGGTCACCGCGTCCGAACCGAGCACGATCTGGGCGATGCCCCGGTAGGCGGCGAGTGTGCCGATCGTGACGGCGAGGGACGGCAGGCCCAGCCTGGTCACCAGGAGCCCGTTGATCAGACCGCACACCACACCGAGCAGGAGGCAGATCGGAATGATCGTCTCGATCGTCATGCCCTGGTTCCACAGCGCACCCATCACCGCGCCCGAGAGACCGGCGGTCGATGCGACCGAAAGATCGATCTCGCCCGAGACGACCAGCAGTGTCATCGGCAGGGCGATCAAAGCGATCGGAAGGGTGTTTCCGATCAGGAACGACAGGTTGAGAGCGTTGCCGAAGCCATCGACCGTGGTGAAGGACAGCAGGAGCACGACGATCAGAAGGGCGCCGACAACCGTGTCCCAGCGAACGGCGCGCGCGAGCGACGAGTCAGCCATGGCGGGCGTTCCTCTTCTTCAGGGCGTTGGCCACGCGCAGCGCGACCACACGGTCCACGGCGATGGCGAGGATGAGCAGGATGCCGTTGATGGCGAGCACCCAGACGGAGCTGACTCCGAGGGCGGGCAGGACGCTGTTGATGGAGGTCAGCAGCAGCGCGCCGAGCGCGGCACCGTAGACGCTGCCGGAGCCGCCGGTGAAGACGACGCCACCGACCACGACCGCGCTGACGACGGTGAGTTCGTAGCCGTTGCCGGTACCTGAGTCGACGTTGCCGAACCGGGCCAGGTACATGGCGCCCGCGAGACCGGCGAGCGCACCGCAGAAGGTGTACGCGGCCAGGATCCGCTTGCGCACCGGGATGCCGGCGAGACGGGCGGCCTCCGGGTTGGAGCCGAGGGCGTACAGTTCGCGGCCGCTGCCGAAGTGCCTGAGGTAGTACGCGGTCGCCACCAGCACGGCGAGGGCGATCAGCGCCGGCCACGGCACCGCGGAGATGCCGCCGGAGCCGAAGTCGACGAAGCCGTCCGGGAGGTCGGCCGCGGTGATCTGGCGGGAGCCGACCCAGATGGAGTCGATGCCGCGGATGATGTAGAGCGTGCCGAGGGTGACGACGAGGGCGGGCACCTGGCCGAGGCTGACGAGCAGGCCGTTCAGCAGGCCGAAGCCGATGCCCATCACGACCGCCAGGAGCACGGCGACGACCGGGGTCCCGCCGCCCTGGAGGTACGTTCCGGCGGCGAAGGCGCTGATGCCGAGCGTCGAGCCGACCGACAGGTCGACGTTCCTCGTGATGACGACCAGGGACTGGCCCGTGGCGACCAGGACGAGGATCGTGGCGTTCAGCAGCAGGTCCTTGATGCCCTGCTCGGTGAGGAACTCGCTGTTGCCCAGCTGGGTGACGACGATCATCACCACGAAGACGACCAGGATGGCGAGTTCGCGCATCTTGAAGACGCGGTCGACGAGGCGGGTGCCGCTGGACTTCGGTACGTCGGTGACAGGGGCCTGCTTGGGAGTGATCACCGTCATGCGGCGGCCCTCCCCGTTGCTGCGGCCATCACGGTTTCCTCGCTGGCTTCGGAGCGCGGGATCTCGGCGGTGAGGCGGCCCTCGTGCATCACGAGCACGCGGTCGGCCATGCCGAGGATCTCGGGCAGGTCGGAGGAGATCATCAGTACGGCCACGCCGTCGGCGGCCAACTCACTGAGCAGCCGGTGCACTTCGGCTTTCGTACCGACGTCGATGCCCCGGGTGGGCTCGTCGACGATCAGCACCTCGGGGCCGGTGGCGAGCCACTTGGCGAGGACGACCTTCTGCTGGTTGCCGCCGGACAGGGTGTTGACCGTGTCGGCGATCCGCGCGTACTTGACCTGGAGCTTGACGGCCCAGTCGAGGGAGCGGCTGCGTTCGGCGCCGCGGTCCATCAAGCCGGCCTTCACGGTCGTACGCAGCCCGGTGAGGCCGATGTTGCGCTCGATGGACATGTCCATCACCAGGCCTTGAGCACGCCGGTCCTCGGGGACGAGGGCGAGGCCGCAGGCCATGGCGGTGGAGGGGGCACCGTTGGTGAGGGCCTTCCCGCCGACGGAGACCTCGCCCGCGTCCCAGCGGTCGATGCCGAACACGGCCCGCGCGACCTCGGTACGGCCCGCGCCGACGAGCCCCGCGAGACCGACGATCTCACCGCGCCGCACGTCGAAGGAGACATCGGTGAAGACACCCTCGCGGGTCAACCTGCGTACGCTGAGGGCCACTTTGCCCGGCTTCACGTCCTGCTTGGGATACAGCTCGTCGAGGTCGCGGCCGACCATCCGGCGTACGAGGTCGTCCTCGGTCATGCCGTCCAGCGGCTCGCTTGCGATCCAGGCGCCGTCGCGCAGGGTGGTGACCCGCCGGCAGATCTGGAAGAGCTCCTCCAGCCGGTGGGAGATGAAGAGGACGGCGGCACCCTGTTCGCGCAGGGTGCGCACGACTCCGAAGAGCCGGGCGACCTCGCTGCCGGTGAGGGCGGCGGTGGGCTCGTCCATGATCAGGACGCGGGCGTCGAAGGACAGCGCCTTGGCGATCTCGACGATCTGCTGGTCGGCGATGGACAGGCCGCGCGCGGGGCGGTCGGGGTCGAGTTCGACGCCGAGCCGCTGCATCAGCGCGAGGGTCGCGGTGTGCGTGGCCTTGTGGTCGATCCGGCCGAGTGCGCGCCGCGGCTGACGGCCCATGAAGATGTTCTCGGCGATCGACAGGTCGGGGAAGAGCGTCGGCTCCTGGTAGATCACGGCGATACCGGCGTCGCGAGCGTCGCCGGGGCCGTGGAAGACGACGGGCGCGCCGTCGAGCAGCACCTGGCCGGCGTCCGGCCGGTGCACCCCGGCGAGCGTCTTGATCAAGGTCGACTTGCCCGCGCCGTTCTCCCCGGCGAGGGCGTGCACCTCCCCGGGAAACAGCTCCAGCGAGACGTTCCGCAGGGCGCGGACCGCGCCGAAGGACTTCGAGATGTCCCTGAGCGCCAGAACCGGGGCCGGACCCGTGGTGGACGGGTGGGTCATGAGGGCTCCTCGACGACGTCGGCGGGACGGCCCTCCCGACGTCGTGAAAGGTTTCAACTTGGTTGCCGGGACGTTAGGCACGGAGCGCATGTCACGTCAATGGGTCCGTGTCGAAAAACTTTCGATGAACGAAGGTCACGGGCGAGTCACAACAAAAGGCCGTGACCGTGGGGCTTGACACCCCTTCGGGGGCCTCATACGTTCCCGTCTTGAATCGTTTCACGACGAAGCTTTTCAGATGTCCACCGTCCGACTTCCGTCCCGACGTCACAGGAGCCCTCAGTGACCGAGCTCGCCGCGGTGAAGGCCGCACTCAAGACCCAGGCAGTCGAAACGCCGTCGTGGGCGTACGGGAACTCGGGGACGCGGTTCAAGGTGTTCGCCCAGCAAGGCGTTCCCCGGACACCGCAGGAGAAGCTGGACGACGCCGCTCAGGTGCACGCGTTCACCGGTGTCGCCCCGACCGTCGCCCTGCACATCCCGTGGGACAAGGTCGACGACTATGCGGCGCTGGCCAAGCACGCCCAGGACCGCGGCGTGAAGCTGGGCGCGATCAACTCCAACACCTTCCAGGACGACGACTACAAGCTGGGCAGCATCTGTCATCCGGACGCGGTGGTGCGGCGCAAGGCCGTCGATCATCTGCTGGAGTGCGTCGACATCATGGACGCGACGGGCTCCGCCGATCTGAAGCTGTGGTTCGCGGACGGCACGAACTATCCCGGTCAGGATGACGTGCGCTCGCGGCAGGACCGCCTGGCCGAGGGGCTGGCGGAGGTGTACGAGCGGCTCGGGGACGGGCAGCGGATGCTGCTGGAGTACAAGTTCTTCGAGCCGGCCTTCTACACGACGGACGTGCCGGACTGGGGCACGGCTTACGCGCACTGCCTGAAGCTCGGACCGAAGGCGCAGGTCGTCGTCGACACCGGGCATCACGCGCCGGGCACCAACATCGAGTTCATCGTCGCGACGCTGCTGCGGGAGGGGAAGCTCGGGGGGTTCGACTTCAACTCGCGCTTCTACGCCGACGACGACCTGATGGTGGGGGCCGCGGATCCGTTCCAGTTGTTCCGGATCATGTACGAGGTGGTGCGTGGGGGCGGGTTCACGTCCGATGTGGCGTTCATGCTCGACCAGTGCCACAACATCGAGGCGAAGATCCCGGCGATCATCCGGTCCGTGATGAACGTGCAGGAGGCCACGGGGAAGGCGCTGCTGGTCGACCGGGAGGCGTTGGCTGCAGCGCAGGCCGGCGGTGACGTGCTGGGCGCGAATGCGGTGCTCATGGATGCGTACAACACGGATGTGCGGCCGTTGCTGGCCGAGGTGCGCGAGGAGATGGGGCTCGATGCGGATCCCATGGGTGCGTATCGCCATTCCGGGTGGGCCGAGAAGGTTGTGGCTGAGCGGGTTGGTGGGCAGCAGGCCGGTTGGGGGGCGTGAGCGTCTGCCGGGATCTGTTTCGTTGCGGACTGCGGGGCTCTTGTGGCTTGTCGCGCAGTTCCCCGCGCCCCTGGGTAAGTGCACTCCCCCTCTCTCATAAGGACTGAAAGTTCATGGCAACCCATCCCGAAGCCGCCTCTCTTCTCTCCCGGTCTCATCGGCTCGGCTCCGATCCCCGGAACACCAACTACGCCGGTGGAAACGCGTCCGCCAAGGGCGTCGGCACCGATCCCGTCACCGGCGGTGGCGTCGAGTTGATGTGGGTCAAGGGGTCCGGGGGTGACCTCGGCACGCTCGGCGAGAGTGGGCTGGCCGTGCTGCGGCTGGACCGTATGCGGGCGCTCGTCGACGTCTATCCGGGCGTGGAGCGGGAGGACGAGATGGTCGCCGCCTTCGACTACTGCCTGCACGGCAAGGGCGGGGCGGCGCCGTCGATCGACACCGCCATGCACGGGCTGGTGGCGGCCGCGCATGTCGATCATCTGCATCCCGACTCCGGCATCGCTCTCGCCTGTGCCGCAGACGGGGAGAAGCTGACCGCCGAGTGCTTCGGGGACAGCGTGGTGTGGGTGCCGTGGCGGCGGCCCGGGTTTCAGCTGGGGCTGGACATCGCCGCGGTCAAGGAGGCCAATCCGCAGGCCATCGGGTGCGTGCTCGGTGGGCACGGCATCACCGCCTGGGGTGACACCTCCGAGGAGTGCGAGCGGAACTCGCTGCACATCATCCGGACCGCCGAGGCGTTCCTCGCCGAGCGCGGGAGGCCGGAGCCCTTCGGTCCGGTGATCGAGGGGTACGCGGCGCTCGGCGCCGTCGAGCGGCGGGAGCGGGCCGCGGCGCTGGCGGCGGTCATCCGCGGCATCGCCTCGCAGGACCGCCCGCAGGTCGGCCATTTCACCGACTCCGAGGTCGTCCTCGACTTCCTCGCGAGCGCCGAGCACCCGCGGCTCGCCGCGCTCGGCACGTCCTGCCCCGATCACTTCCTGCGCACCAAGGTGCGGCCGCTCGTCCTCGATCTGCCGCCCACCGCTCCCCTCGACGAGGCGATCGACCGGCTCAAGGAGCTGCACGCCGCGTACCGCGAGGAGTACGCCGCCTACTACCGGCGGCACGCCCTGCCCGACTCCCCCGCCATGCGCGGCGCCGACCCGGCGATCGTGCTGGTCCCGGGCGTCGGCATGTTCAGCTTCGGCAAGGACAAGCAGACCGCCCGGGTCGCCGGCGAGTTCTATGTCAACGCCATCAATGTCATGCGCGGGGCCGAGGCGGTCTCGACGTACGCGCCCATCGAGGAGTCCGAGAAGTTCGGGATCGAGTACTGGGCGCTGGAGGAGGCCAAGCTTCAGCGGCTGCCGAAGCCCAAGGCGCTCGCGACGCGGGTCGCGTTCGTGACCGGCGCCGGCAGTGGGATCGGGAAGGCCATCGCGCACCGGCTCGTCGCCGAGGGCGCGTGTGTGGTGGTCGCCGATCTCCATGCCGAGAACGCCCAGGCCGTCGCCGAGGAGCTGGGCGGGCCCGACAAGGCCGTGGCGGTGGCGGTGGACGTGACGTCCGAGGAGCAGATCGCCGACGCGTTCAAGGCGGCCGTGCTGGCCTTCGGCGGAGTCGATCTCGTCGTCAACAACGCCGGGATCTCCATCTCCAAGCCCCTCCTCGAGACGTCGGCCAAGGACTGGGACCTCCAGCACGACATCATGGCCCGCGGCTCCTTCCTCGTGTCGAGGGAGGCGGCGCGCGTGATGATCGCTCAGGGGCTGGGCGGTGACATCGTCTACATCGCGTCCAAGAACGCCGTGTTCGCCGGGCCCAACAACATCGCCTACTCGGCCACCAAGGCCGACCAGGCCCACCAAGTACGGCTGCTGGCGGCCGAGTTGGGTGAGTACGGCATCCGCGTCAACGGCGTCAACCCGGACGGCGTGGTCCGCGGGTCCGGGATCTTCGCCGGCGGCTGGGGCGCCCAGCGGGCCGCCGTGTACGGGGTCGAGGAGGACAAGCTGGGCGAGTTCTACGCCCAGCGGACCATCCTCAAGCGGGAGGTGCTCCCGGAGCATGTCGCGAACGCCGTCCTCGCGCTCACGGGCGGGGACCTGACCCACACCACGGGACTGCACGTCCCGGTCGACGCCGGCGTCGCGGCCGCCTTCCTGCGGTGAGTGCGCCCGTGAAGTCGTACGCCGCGGTCGACCTCGGCGCGTCCAGCGGGCGTGTCATGGTCGGCCGCGTCGGCGCCGGCCGTCTGGAGCTGACCGAGGCGCACCGCTTCCCGAACCGGCCCGTGCGGGTGCCCGAGGGACTGCGCTGGGATGTGCTCGCCCTGTACGCGGGCGTCCTGGAGGGGCTGCGGGCGGCCGGCCAGGTCGACTCCGTCGGCATCGACAGCTGGGCCGTCGACCACGGCCTGCTGGACGCGGACGGGGCCCTGCTCGGCAATCCGGTGCACTACCGGGACTCCCGTACGGACGGGGTCGCGGAGAAGGTGTGGGCGACCGTCCCGGCGGCGGAGCTGTACGCGGCCACCGGGTTGCAGTACGCACCCTTCAACACGCTGTATCAGCTGACGGCGGCCCGGGCCTCGGCTCAACTGCGATACGCCGAGCGGCTGTTGCTCGTCCCGGACCTGCTGACGTACTGGCTCACCGGCGAGCAGGGCACCGAGCTCACCAACGCCTCCACCACCCAGCTGATCGATCCCCGCACGCGCGACTGGGCCCACGGCATCGCCGCCCGGCTGGGCATCGACCTGAACCTGTTCGCGCCCCTGCGGCAACCCGGCGATCCCGCCGGGGTGTTGCGCGACGAGGTGCTTCAGGAGACCGGGCTGAGCGGCCCGGTGCCGGTGACGGCGGTGGGGTCGCACGACACCGCGTCCGCCGTGGCCGCCGTTCCGGCCGGGAGCGGCGAGCGCTTCGCGTACATCTGCACCGGCACCTGGTCGCTGGCGGGGCTGGAGCTGGGCGCACCCGTGCTCACCGAGGAGAGCCGGGCCGCCAACTTCACCAATGAGCTGGGGCTGGACGGCACGGTCCGGTATCTGCGGAACATCATGGGACTGTGGTTGCTCCAGGAGTGCGTACGGGCCTGGGGGGACCCCGACCTGGGCGGGCTGCTGCTCGCCGCGTCCGAGGTGCCGGCGCTGCGGTCGGTCGTGGACGCGGGGGATGCGGCGTTTCTGGCGCCGGGACGGATGCCGGAGCGGATCGCCGATGCGTGCCGGGCGTCGGGGCAGCCGGTGCCCGTCTCGCCCGCCGAGATCACGCGCTGCATCCTCGACTCGCTCGCCCTGGCCCACCGGCGCGCGATCAGGGACGCCGAGCGGCTGGCCGGCCATCCCGTCGACGTCGTGCATGTCGTCGGGGGCGGTGCCCGCAACGCCCTGCTGTGCCGGCTGACCGCCGACGCCTGCGAGCTGCCGGTGGTGGCCGGCCCGAGTGAGGCCGCCGCCCTCGGGAACGTCCTGGTCCAGGCGCGGACCCACGGGCTGGTCGGCGACCTGGCCGACGGGCGGCGCCTGCTCACCCGCACGCAGCCGCTGACCCGGTACGAGCCGCAGGGGGACGCGGCGCGCTGGAGCGAGGCGGAGGCGCGGCTCCTCCGGGCGTGACCGGCCCGTCCGAGGGCGACCGGCTCACCCGGGACGAGCGGGGTCTCCCCTGCGCCGCGCTGCCGCATTACCCTGCACTCATCCGATGATCGATCGCAAGGAGCCGCGATGCGTGTCGCCCTGTTCCTGACCTGTGTCAACGACACGCTTTATCCGGACACCGGGCGCGCTGTGGTGAAACTGCTGACCAGGCTGGGCGTCGAGGTCGACTTCCCGATGGCCCAGACCTGCTGCGGACAGGCGCACTACAACACCGGATACCGACACGAGGCCGAGCCGCTCGCCCGGCATTTCTCCGATGTCTTCGGGGAGTACGAGGCGATCGTCACCCCGTCCGGATCGTGCGGGGCTATGGTGCGCGAGCTGTATCCGCGGATGGGTGAACGGGCCCGGGCCGAGGGCCACGGGGACACTCTCGCGGCGACCCTGGCGCCGGTGGTGCCGAAGACGTACGAGCTGACGGAGTTCCTGGTGGACGTGCTGGGGGTGACGGACGTCGGGGCGTACTACCCGCACAAGGTGACCTATCACCCGACCTGCCACGGCCTGCGCGGGCTGGGGCTGGCCGACCGGCCCCGGCGGCTGCTCCAGGCCGTCAAGGGGCTGGAGTTGGCGGAGTTGCCGGGCGCGGACGAGTGCTGCGGATTCGGCGGGACGTTCGCGCTGAAGAACTCCGACGTCTCGGCGGCGATGGGCACGGACAAGGTACGCAACGCCGAGGCGACGGGCGCCGACGTGCTGTGCGCGGCCGACAACTCCTGTCTGATGCACATCGGCGGGACCATGGCCCGGCTGCGGACGGGCATGCGGCCGGTGCACATCGCGGAGATCCTGGCGAGCACGGAGGAGGAGCCGGCGGCATGAGTGGAACGTATCTCGGGATGCCGGCGTTTCCGGAGGCCGCGCACGAGGCCGTGCACGACACGACCCTGCGCGGCAACCTGCGTCACGCCACGCACACGATCCGCGCCAAGCGGGCCAAGGCCGTCGCGGAGGTGTCCGACTGGGCGGCGCTGCGTGAGGCCGGGAAACAGATCAAGGACCACACCCTGCGTCATCTCGACCGGTATCTCGTGCAGTTGGAGGAGTCGGTCACGGCGGCGGGCGGCACGGTCCACTGGGCCGCCGACGCCGACGAGGCCAACCGGATCGTGGCCGATCTGGTCAAGGCGACCGGTGAGTCGGAGGTCGTCAAGGTCAAGTCGATGGCCACGCAGGAGATCGGGCTGAACGAGGCCCTGGAGGCGGAGGGCATCCGCGCCTACGAGACCGATCTCGCCGAGCTGATCGTGCAGTTGGGCAAGGACCGGCCCTCGCACATCCTCGTCCCGGCGATCCATCGCAACCGTGGTGAGATCCGGGACATCTTCCGGGCCGAGATGGGCGAGTGGGGCCGCCCGGCTCCGGAAGGCCTGACCGACACCCCCGCCGAACTCGCCGAGGCGGCACGGCTGCACCTGCGCGAGAAGTTCCTGCGCGCCAAGGTCGGTATTTCCGGCGCCAACTTCATGGTCGCCGAGACCGGCACCATGGTCGTCGTGGAGTCCGAGGGCAACGGACGGATGTGTCTGACCCTGCCCGAGACGCTCATCTCGGTCGTCGGCATCGAGAAGATCGTGCCCACCTGGCGGGACCTGGAGGTGTTCCTGCAGACCCTCCCCCGCTCCTCCACCGCCGAGCGCATGAACCCGTACACGTCCATGTGGACCGGGACGACGGACTCCGGGACGGCCGACGGGCCGAGGACCTTCCACCTGGTCCTCCTCGACAACGGCCGCACCGACACGCTCGCCGACGAGGTCGGCCGCCAGGCCCTGCGCTGCATCCGCTGCTCGGCGTGCCTCAACGTCTGCCCGGTCTACGAACGGGCCGGTGGTCACGCCTACGGCTCGGTCTACCCCGGGCCCATCGGTGCCATCCTCAGTCCTCAACTCCGGGGCGTGACCAGCGAGATCGACGCCTCGCTGCCGTATGCGTCGTCGCTGTGCGGTGCCTGCTACGAGGTGTGCCCGGTCGCCATCGACATCCCCGAGGTGCTGGTGCATCTGCGGGAGCGGGTGGTGGAGGGTGGCCAGGTGACCTCCAACGGCAACAAGGTGGTCCTGAAACCCGCGAAGGGGCATGCCGCCGAGCGGGCCGCGATGCGGGCGGCACGCTGGGCGTTCAGTCACCCGGGCGCCCTGCGCACCGGCCAGCGGCTCGCCGCACGCACCCGCCGCCTGCATCCGCGCTCGCTGCCGGGCCCGGGCAAGGCGTGGAGCGGGACGCGGGATCTGCCCTCGGTGCCCGCGGAGCCGTTCCGGGACTGGTGGCAGCGGACGCGGGGCGGAAAGGGCGGTGCCAAGTGAGCAGCAGGGAACGGATCCTGGGCCGGGTGCGGCGGGCGCTGGCGGACGTACCGCACGACGAGAAGCCGTACGAGGAGGCGGTTCCACGCGGCTACGTGCACGAACACGGGGAGCGGAGCATCGAGGAGACGGTCGGTCTGCTGGCCGAGAACCTGGCGGACTACCGGGCGATCGTGCACCGGACGACCACGGAGGAACTGCCCTACCTGATCATGCGGTTGCTCGCCGAGCGAGGGCCCCAGTACGTTCTCGTCCCTCCGGGTCTCCCCCCGGAGTGGATGTCGGCCGCCGACCCCACTCGCGTCCACGACCGCTCCGTGAGCACGCCTCACGAACTCGACAAGGTGGAGAGCGTGGTCACCGGCTGCGCGCTCGCCATCGCCGAGACCGGCACCATCGTCCTCGACGGCTCCCCCGACCAGGGCCGGCGCCGCATCACTCTCGTCCCCGACCACCACATCTGTGTCGTACGGGTCCCCGAGCAGGTCGTGTCGTCGGTTCCGCAGGCGCTCGAACGCCTCGATCTCACCCGCCCGTTGACGTGGATCTCCGGCCCCTCGGCCACCAGTGACATCGAGCTGGACCGGGTGGAGGGGGTGCACGGCCCGCGCACCCTGGAGGTCGTCCTGGTCGGCGAGGACGACGGCTGAAGGCACCGCCTCAGAGGTCGCGCTGCTCCAACGGCCGCACGGCGGGCCCCTGGACGACTCGGCCGTCGGGGGCGAAGCGCGAGCCGTGGCAGGGGCACTCCCAGGTCCGTTCCGCGCGGTTGAACGCGACCAGGCAGCCCAGGTGGGTGCACTTCGCGGAGACGGCGTGCACCTTTCCGTCGTCGTCGCGGTGGACGGCGCAGCGCTTGCCGGACATGTGGACGATGGCGCCTTCTCCGGGCGCGATGTCGTCCACCGAGTTCGTCGACGGGCCGGGCAGGTGGTGCACCCGGTCGCCGACGAAGTGGCGGGCGACATCGGCCTGGTGCTTGACGAAGTCCTTCCCCTCGCGGACGACGGACATCACCCGGCGTGGGTCGTAGAGGTCGCTCCACAGGTTCTCGCGACCGGTGATCAGGTCGCAGAGCAGGCGGCCCGCCATGATGCCGCCGCTGAGTCCCCAGCCGCCGAAGCCGGTGGCCACGTGGACATGGCGGCTCGCGGGGTGCAGGGGGCCGACGAGCGGGACGGAATCGGTGGAGTCGTTGTCCTGGGTGGCCCAGCAGTGGGTGAAGCCGAGCTCACCGAAGCGCTCCACCGCCCAGCCCTTCAACGCCTCGAAGCGCGCCTCGACATCGCCGCCCGCGCCCGGGGTGAAGTGCTCGCCGGTGACGATGAGCAGGCGTTTCCCGTCCCTGTAGGGGGCCGTGCGGACCGAGCGGGTGTTCTGCTCGGGGGTGATGTACATGCCGGTGGGTGCCTTGGCCGCGTCGATGGGGGCCGTGACGACCAGTTCCCGCCGGGGCGTCAGGCGAGTGAACAGCAGCGCACGGTCGAAGATCGGGTAGTGGGTGGCGACCACGACGGTCCCGGCCCTCACGTTCACACCGTCCTCGGTCGTCAGCACGCAGGGCTCGCCCTCGGAGAGACCCACCACGCGTGTGTGCTCGTACACCTTCCCGCCGAGGCGTTCGAGGTCGGCGGCCAGCGCCAGCAGGTACTTGCGTGGATGGAACTGCGCCTGCCCCTCGACGCGCACGGCGCCCGCCACCGGAAACGGCAGCTCCGTTTCGGTCACGTACTCGGCGCGCAGGCCGGCCTCCCGGGCGGCGTCGGCCTCGGCCCGCAGTTCGCCGGCGCGGTCGCCGTCCTCGGCGTAGGTGCAGGCCGCCGCCTCCTCCCACTCGCAGTCGATGCCGAGCTCGTCGACGACCTCGGCGGCGTGCCGGATCGCGTCCGTCTGCGAGGTCGCGTACAGGCGGGCGCCGTCCTTGCCACGGGTGCGGCGGAGCCGGTCGTAGATCAGGGTGTGCTGGGCGGACAGCTTGGCGGTGGTGTGCCCGGTGACGCCGGCGGCGATCCGGTCCGCCTCCAGCAGGGCGACGTGGTGGCCCCGCCGGGCCAGCTCCCAGGCCGTGGCGATCCCGGCGATCCCCGCGCCCACGACGGCGACCTCGACCGTGAGGTCGCCGTCCGGCGGGGGCGCGAGGTCGCCGGGTGGTGCCGTCTCGATCCAGTACGACGTGTGGGTGCGGGTCTGCTCTTCCATGCCGGCCGAGTTCCCCCAGCCCGACCCGCCACACGACGCGCCCTGGTCAGGCGAGGGTGGTGGTCACCTGGTAGCGGCCGGAGGGCAGCCGGTAACCGGCCGTCCCGTCCTCGAAGCCCAGGTACTCGACACCCGGCACCCGGGACAGGGGGGTCCGGCCCGCGCGCACCGAGGCCGGGTCGGACGTGGGGATGCGCAGGGTCGCCGTACTGTTCGCGGGGACCACGGCCCGGTAGGTCAGTTTCCGGCCCGCCGTCCGCCACTCGCTGACTATCTCCCCGTACGGAGAGTGGTGCGAGCCGGCGACCTGCGTGATCCGCCCGGTGGGGTCGAGGTGCGGGCGCAGGAGGAAGTGCCGGAAGCCCGGGTGGGCCGGGTCCTTCGCGATGCCCGCCATGCTCTCGTACATCCACTCCATGATCGCGCCGTAGGAGTAGTGGTTGAACGAGTTCATGTCGACCGGGCCGAAGCCGTCCTCCTTCGAGTACGAGTTCCAGCGCTCCCAGATGGTGGTCGCGCCGTTGCGGACCGAGTACAGCCAGGACGGCATGGCGTCCTGGTGGAGCAGCTTGTACGCGAGGTCGGCGCGGCCCTCGTCGGTGAGCACGGGGGCGAGGACGTTCACGCCGAGGAAGCCGACGGAGAGGGTGTTCTCGGCGTACTTCACTCGGGTGCTGTCGGGGTGGGCCTCCTTGTAGGCCTCGTCGTTTCCGATGTTCTCGGCGAGCAGCGTGACCAGTTGGCGGCGCTGGGCCTCGGTGTCGTAGAAGCCGAGTTTGAGGACCCACAGCAGGGCGGTCTGGGTGTCGTCCTCGGTCCGGCCGCCCGTGGGAGGTGCGTCTCCGAGACTGGACCGTACGGTCACCCGGCCCGTTGTCGCGTCGGTGGCCAGGTACTTGGTGGTGAAGGCGCGCTTGATGCGGGCGAAGAGGTCGTCATAGGCCCGTGCCTCGGTGGTGCGGCCGCTGCCGCGGGCCATGTCCGCCATGAGGCGCACGCTGTAGCCGTAGTAGACGTCGCTGATCAGCTGGGTGCTGGTGTCCTGGAAGGCGAGCCAGTCGCCGAAGATGGCGCCCTGCCCGGCGTACGCGTCGCCGGTGCGCCCACGGATCCAGTTCACGTACTTCGTCATCGCCGCCCAGCTGCGGTCGACGATCGTGGGGTCGCCGGACATCTGCCACACCGTCCACGGCACGACCACCCCGCAGTCCGACCAGCCACTGGCGGGAGCCGCCGCGTTGTAGCGGTTGCCGGGCGCGACCGCCGTGAACTGGGCGCCGTCCAGGCCGTAGGTGTGCTGCGAGTCGATCAGGTTGTCCTCGAAGTGGCTGAGGAAGTTGACCGCGTCGGCGTTGTAGAGCCCGGTGTTGGAGAAGAGCTGGGTGTCGCCCGTCCAGCCGAGGCGCTCGTCGCGTTGCGGGCAGTCGGTGGGCACCCAGAGGTAGTTGCCGCGCTGTCCCCAGCGCACGTTGCTGATGAGCTGGTTGACGTTCTCGTCGTCGGTCGTGATCGTGCCGATGTCGCGGAGGGCGGAGGTCGCGACCCGGCCGGTGAAGCGGGTGAGGGTGACGGTCTCGGTCGCCGTGACGGAGACGTAGCGGAAGCCGTAGAAGGTCAGCGAGTCCTCGTGGGTCTCGCCGTCGGGGTCGCCCTTGAGGATGTAGGTGCTGGTGGCCTTCGCGGAGCGGAGGTTGGCGCGGTAGACCGAGCCGACGGGGCCGTCGGCGCCCTCGCTGTCGTCGTTGAGCATCTCGCCGGGCCTGAAGGCGACTTCGGTGCCCGCCGGGCCGCGCAGGGTGTAGCGGGGCACGCCGACCAGGTTCTGGCCGAGGTCGATCACGGCCGTGTCGCCGGGGTGCAGGGTCACCGCGGCGTTGGCTGCCGCAGCAGGGTCGGTGACGGTGCGGGCGGGGTCGACGACGATGCGGCCCTTGCCGTTGGGGCTGCCGTCCTGGCCGGTGACGCCCGCGTAGACGGTGACGGACTGCGGCTTGCGGTCCCACCGGGGCATCAGGCGGGCGCTCTCGCCCGGGTAGGCGACCAGCCTGACGTCGGGGAACCTGGTGGTGAAGTCGTGCTCGGTCACACCGGCCCAGGCGGAGGTGTCGAAGTCGCCGGCCGTCCACCCAGCCAGTTCTTTACGGGCGTCGTAGGTCTGGCCGTCGTAGATGTCGTCGGCGCGGTAGGGGCCGGTGTCGGTGGCCTTCCAGTCGTCGCCGGGTGTGGTGACGACCGTCTGCTCGGAACCGTCGGCGTACCGGATCAGGAGCTTGGCCTTCAGGGCCGGGCTGTTGCCGTCGGCGGAGTAGTAGGCGCTGTTCTCGGAGACACGGCTGTTGTACCAGCCGTTGCCGAGTACGGCGGCGAGGGTGACACGACCCGCGTGCCCCTCCTGCCCCTCGCGTCGCTCCCCCGCGACCAGGTCCGTGACGTCGTAGGTGAAGTAGTTGACGGTGCTGTCGTAGTTGGTCCAGCCCGGCGTCAGCAGTTCATGGGTCGTCGCGTCGCCCTCCGGCACGGCGACGCGGTGGCCGTTGAGGTGGGCCTCGTAGACGCCGAGTGCGGAGATGTAGAGCCGGGCGTCCCGTACTTGACGTCCCGTCAGTTCTGCCTGGTGGCGGAGCAGCGGGGCACCGGCGGTGTTGGGTCGCTTGCCGGCCATGGTGATCCACCGGGCGCCGTCCCAGCCGGCGATGCCGTCGGTGCAGAGCAGGCCGGTCTCGAAGCGGGCGGTCGGGGCGGCGTGGACGGCTCGGCCGGTCTCGTCCCAGGCCGTCACCGTCCAGTGGTAGCGGGTGGAGGCGCGCAGGGCGGGGCCCTCGTAGCGCACGGCGATCGAGTCGGGTGAGGTGACCCGGCCGCTGTTCCAGACGTCCGCCCGGGTGGGGGTCAGGCGGTCGGGTGCGGTCGCGACGAGGATCCGGTAGGCGGACTGGCGGCGACCGCGCACCGAGGACGCCATGCGCCAGCCGAACCGGGGGTGAGCGGCGTCCACACCGAGGGGGTTCGTTCTGTGCTCGACCGTCAGGCCCTCGACGGCCGTGCGGTGCGAGGTGGGTGCGGCCGAAGCGGGGCCGCCTGTGGCGATCCCGCCCGCGAGGACCACCGGGGCGGCGCCCAGTGCGGTGGTGAGCACGGTCCTGCGGCGCACCCCTCTGCCCTTCGTACGGTCGACTCCGTCGTTCATGCCGTTGTCCCTTCGGCTCTTCGGGGTTGGAACGATTCAGGTCGAACGACGGTTGAAGCTAGTGGCAGAAGTGACATGAGTCCATGGTGTGAGCAGCATGAATTCTGTGCAGATTCCAACAGAAGCACTCCGCCGGCGGAGCGTGCGGTGGTGAGGGAATTGAAACCGTTCAATTGGCTGGTTCCGTGCGGGCCGGGCCCCTGACCCGGCAGGAGGTGTCGCCAAGTACACCCGGCAATACGGGTTCTGCGCCCCATGTGGTCGACTCGCCGGGTCCGTAGCTTCGTCGGCAGGGCACAGGGGGTGCCGGACGGAGAGGGATGACGATGTTCCGGAAAAGCTCGCGACGTACGCACGACGAGGGACCCGCCGCCGAGGCACTCCGGCTGGTCAAGGTCAGCAAGACCTACGGTGCGCAGGACAGCGCGGTGACGGCTCTGGACGGGGTCACCCTGGGGCTGGGGCGGGGCACTTTCACCGCGGTGATGGGGCCGTCCGGTTCCGGCAAGACCACGCTGCTGCACTGCGCGGCGGGTCTCGACCGCCCCGACAGCGGCATCGTGTGCGTGGACGGCACCGAGCTGACCGGCGGCGGCGAGGCCGAGTTGACGAGGTTCCGGCGTGGCCGGATCGGGTTCGTGTTCCAGCAGTACAACCTGCTGGAGACGCTGACCGTCGCGCAGAACACGGTGCTGCCGCTCAAGCTCGCCGGGCAGCGCGTCGACCGGAAGCGGGCCAAGGAGGTGCTGACGTCCATCGGCCTCGGCGACCGGCTCGGGCACCGTCCCGACCAGTTGTCCGGCGGTCAGCGCCAGCGAGTCGCCATCGCCCGGGCCCTGATGACCGAGCCTCGGGTGATCTTCGCGGACGAGCCGACGGGCGCGCTGGACACGCGCAGCGCGCGCGATGTGCTGCGGCTGCTCCAGGAGACGGTGCGGGTGCACGGCCGGACGGTCGTGATGGTGACCCACGATCCGGTCGCCGCCTCCTACGCGGACGCGGTGCTGTTCCTGGCGGACGGCCGGCTGGCGGGCCGCCTGGACGCGCCCACGGCGAACGCGGTGGCTGAACGCCTGGCGCACCTCGGCGACAACGTGACGACGGGGGTGTGAGCGATGTTCATGCTGGCCATGCGGTCGATACGGCACCGCCCCGGGCGGTTCCTGGCCACGCTGCTGTCCGCGTTTCTCGGCGCCGCCATCATCATGACGTTCAATTCGATGCACGACACGGCGGGACAGGACGGCGTCGACTCGACCAGCGCGGAGACACTGTCCACCGCGGCGGGCGTCGTCGGCGGCTACGGCACCCTGCTGGTCTTCTTCGCCGTCGCCTCCACGCTGACGGTAAACGTCCGCCAGCGTACGGCCGAGTTGGAGCTGCTGCGCTGCTCGGGGGCGACTCCGGCGCAGCTCAAGCGGATGGTCGTCGGCGAGGCGGTGGTCGTGGCCCTGGTGGGTGCGGCACTGGCGATCGGCCCGGCGATGCTGGGCGGCCGGGCGCTGCTGCAGGTGTTCCAGGACAGCGGTCAGGTCGCCGGGTCCGTCGACCATTCCTTCGGCCCGATCGCGCTCCTGTCGGGCATCGACATCACGCTGCTCGCGTCGGCGGGCGCTGCCTTCCTCGCCGTACGGCGGGCGACGCGCGGACCCCAGCGTCGGGGCGGTGCGCGGAAGTTCCTCGCCTGTGGCGCGCTGGCCACCGGGGCGGCCGCGGCCTCCTCCACCTTCGCTTTCTCGGCGACGGACGCCGCTCTGATGGCGGCGCCGGCCTACGGGGCGATCCTGCTGTCGGTGGGCTTCGCGCTGCTCGCGCCGCAGCTCCTGGAGGGCGTGCTGGACCGGCTCCCGCTGAACGGCGCGAGCGGCTGGCTGGCCGTACGGAATCTGCGGGAGCGGGCCGGTCATCTGGCCGGGATCCTGATGTCGCTGATCCTGTTCACGGCGGTGGCCACGGCCACGCTCACCATGCAGGCGGTGGAGAGCGACGCCCTCGCGGCCTCGGGCCTGACGAAGTCGATCGACGCCAAGAACCTGGAGACGCTCAACTTCACGGTCGTCGGCATCATCGTCGTCTTCGTCTGCGTGATGCTGGTCAACTCGCTGTATGCGGCGACGAGTTACCGCGGCCGGGAGTTCGGACAGCAGCGGCTGGCGGGGGCGACTCCGGGGCAGGTGCTCGGCACGGTCGGCGTCGAGACGCTGATCCTGACCGTCTCCGGAGTCCTCCTCGGCATGGTGGCCGCGCTGGCCGGGATCGTTCCGTTCACCATGGTCCGCACCGATGGGGTGCTGCCGGGCCAGGCCTACGGCACGGCGGTCGCCGTGGTCGCGGTCGCGGCGGCGGTGACCCTGGGCACGAGCCTGGCCACGGCCCGGCGGATGCTGCGCACTCCGGCGGTGGGGGCGGTCGCGGTGGCGTCATGACGCCGGGTACGACCCGGACGGCAGGTCTGACGAGGGGCGGTCACCACGGTGGCCGCCCTTTCCTGTGTCACTGCACGGTGGCCGCCCTGTGTCACTCCACGCCTGCCGCGTCCAGCAGGGCGCTCACGGTCGCGGTGACCAGCCCGTTCAGCGTCTCGACCTTCGCGCCCGCCCGGGCGCTCGCCCCGTCGAAGACCAGCATCAGCTGGCGGGCGAGCAGCTCAGGATCCCGCGCCCCGCCCTCCTGCGCACGCGTGCGCAGGAAGTTCCGCATCCACTCCTTCGCCCCGCGCGCGACCGCGCTCGCCGGATGCTCGGGATCCTTCAGCTCGACCAGGGCCGCGAGGTAGGGACAGCCGCGGTAGTCGGGTTCGGCGGACGCCTTCTCCAGCCGCTCGAAGACGTGCAGGATCCGCTCCCGCGGCGTACCGGCGTCCTGCGCTCCGGGCGCCAGCTGGGCCTCGTACGCCGGAAGCCGGCGGGCCAGGCTCGCCGCGAGGACCTCGTCCTTGCTCGCGAACAGCTGGTACATGGACCGCTTCGAGACTCCGGCGGTCCGGCACAGCGCCTCGACCCCGATGGAGACTCCGTCGCGGTAGAACAGCTCGGACGCCGCGTCGAGGAGCCGGTCCTTGGTGGACGCCTTGTCTGTCGTGGCCATACGGCGAGGCTACCGCGCACCCGGCCCGGACGGAAACCGATCGGTCTCCAGTGACGAAGGCCTCGGCAGGGTATCGGAAAGGGCATCGGATCACAGGTGACAGCGGAGGTGAACAAGCGCTTAGATAGGTGTCTGGACAGACATCTCCCACCCAGCCGGAGGCTCCGTTGTTCACATCCGTCGACGACGTCTCCGCACGTCTGGCCGAGACCGGCTATCTCGCCTCGCCCGCGGTCGCCACGACCGTCTTCCTCGCCGACCGCCTCGGCAAGCCGCTCCTGGTGGAGGGCCCGGCCGGGGTCGGCAAGACGGAGCTCGCCAAGGCCGTGGCCGAGGTCGCCGGGGCGCGGCTCGTGCGTCTGCAGTGCTACGAGGGCGTCGACGAGTCCCGGGCGCTGTACGAGTGGAACCACGCCAAGCAGTTGCTGCGCATCAGCGCGGGCCGCGACGAGACGTGGGACGAGACACGCACGGACATCTTCAGCGAGGAGTTCCTCCTCACCCGGCCCCTGCTGACGGCCATCCGGGGCGACGACCCGAAGGTCCTGCTGATCGACGAGACCGACAAGGCGGACGTCGAGGTGGAGGGCCTGCTCCTGGAGGTGCTCAGCGACTTCCAGGTGACCGTTCCCGAGCTCGGCACGATCACCGCGACGCGCCGCCCGTTCGTCGTCCTCACGTCCAACGCCAGCCGTGAGCTGTCCGAGGCGCTGCGCCGCCGTTGCCTGTTCCTCCACATCGGCTTCCCGGACGAGGAGCTGGAGCGCAGGATCGTACGGCTGAAGGTTCCGGGGCTCGACGAGACGCTGGCCCGCTCCGTCGTCCGGGTGGTGGGCGCGCTGCGGGCGATGGACCTGCGCAAGGTGCCGTCGGTCGCCGAGACCATCGACTGGGCGCGCACCCTGCTGGCGCTGGGCGCCGGCACCCTGGACGAGACGGTCGTGCAGGCCAGCCTCGGTGTGCTCCTCAAGCACCAGGACGACGTCCTCAAGGCGACCGCCAAACTCGATCTGGACGCCCTGTGACCACGCCCGCGGGCGTCGCGGAACGCTTGACGTCCCTCGTCTCGGCGCTGCGCGCGCACGGTATCCGCATCGGCACCGGCGAGACGGTCGACGCGGGGCGGGCGATGGAGGTCCTCGGCCTTGCGGACCGGGAGCTCCTGCGCGAGGGGCTGGCGACGACGCTGTTGCACGGAAACGGGCAACGGCCGGTGTTCGACCCGGTCTTCGACCTCTACTTTCCGCGTGGCGTCGGCGCGCCGGAGCACAAGGCGGCGGGGCGGGAGGACCTGCGCGACCGCCTGGCGGCGGCCCTGGCCGCCAACGACCAGGCCCTGATGGGCCGGCTGGCGGCCGAAGCGGTCGACGGTTTCGGTGGCTACGGCTCCTCACCGGAGTCGGACGGCTGGTCGTCGTACCAGACGCTGGAACGGCTGCGCCCGCAGACCCTGCTGGCCCGAGTCCGCGACACCGTCCGTGCGCAGGGCGGGAGTTCGGGGTTCACGGACCGGCTGCTGGAGGACGAGATCCGGCAGCGCATCGAGGCGTTCCGGGCGCTGGTGGCCGCGGAGGCGCGGCGCCGGGTCGCGGAGCGGCGTGGGCGGGACGAGATCGCCCGGCGGGCGGTGGCTCCGACCGCCGACCGGGTCGACTTCCTCTTCGCCGGGAAGGCTCAACTGGCCGAGCTGCGCAGGGCGGTTCAGCCACTCGCCCGCAAGCTCGCGACCCGGCTCGCGGCCCGCCGCCGCCGCGCCTCCAGGGGCAGCATCGATCTACGGCGGACCCTGCGCGGTTCGCTGTCGACGGGTGGCGTGCCGATGAAGCCGGTGCTGCGCCGGCGCCGGCCCGTCCGCCCCGAACTGGTGCTGCTGTGCGATGTGTCGGGGTCGGTGTCCGGCTTCTCCGACTTCACGATGCTGCTGGTACAGGCGCTGCACGACCAGTTCAGCAAGGTGCGCGTGTTCGCCTTCGTCAACCGGATCGACGAGGTGACCGGGCTGCTCCAGCGCGGGACCGCCGACCCGGAGGGGCTCAGCGCCCGCATCGAGGCGGAGGCCACGCTCACGGGCTATCACGGCAGCAGCGACTACGGCATGGCACTGGGCGAGTTCGCGGAGCGGTACGCCGACACGGTCGGCCATCGCACGACCGTGTTCGTCCTCGGTGACGCCCGCACCAACCATGGCGACCCGAACCTGCCCGCCGTACGGCAGATCTCCGTACGGGCCCGTCGCGTCTACTGGCTGAACCCGGAGCAGCGCTCCCGCTGGGGCACGGGCGACTCCGCCGCACCCGCCTACGCCGAGCTGGTCGAGATGTACGAGTGCCGCACCGCCCGGCAGCTCAGCGCGCTTGTGGCGCGTCTGCTGCCGGTGTGACCTGGGCGGAGATCAAGCGGCGATCAGGCCGCGAGTTGCGGGTACAGAGTGGCCGGGTCGGCCGCCAGGCCCGCCTTGACCTGCCGCGAGATGTCGTCGGCCAGGACCTCGAGGGCGTCCGACGCGATCCCGTCCAGGGCCTGGGCGGCGACACTCTCGGCCGTGGACTTGGGCGCGTCGATGCCGGCGGCCATATCGGTGTCGACGTATCCGACGTGCAGGCCCGTGACCTCGATGCCGCGCGGCTTCAGGTCCAGGCGCAGTGAGTTGGTCTGCGACCAGAAGGCGGCCTTCGACGCGCTGTAGGAACCGGCGAGACCGATCCACGACAGCACGGAGTGGACGTTCAGGATGTGCCCACCGCCGTTGCGTTCGAGGACGGGGACGAAGGCGCGCGTGACCAGGAGCGGTCCGTAGAAGTTGGTCTCGAACTCGCGGCGGACGTCCTCGACGGGGGAGGCGAGGAAGTTCGCGTTCACCGACGCGCCCGCGTTGTTGATCAGCAGGGTGACGTCGTGCGCCTGCTCGGCCGCCGCCGCGACGGACGCGGGGTCGGTCACCTCCAGGGCGAGCGGCACGGCGTCGGGGTGGGTGACGGTGCGCGGGTCGCGGGCGGTGGCGTACACCTTCTTCGCGCCCCGCTCGTACAGGGCTGCGACCAGGGCACGGCCGATGCCGCGGCTGCCGCCGGTGACCAGGGCGACGGAACCTTCGATGGCGGTCATGGGACTCTCCAGGCTGTATCGAACTTGGAAACCGATCGGTTTCCTACTGTGGGACCCAGCGTAAACCGATCGGTTTCATCCGGGCAAGGCGGGGGCGACCCCGAGAAAATCAGGGTTCATCCCGGATATCCGCTTCCGATGGGCGTCCGTAGGCTCGCCAAAGATGGAGGGGGCGACCATGAAGGCAGTGATTCAGGACCGGTACGGCTCGGCGGACGTGCTGGAGTTCAGGGACATCGACAGGCCGGTGCCCGCCACCGACGAGGTGCTGGTGCGGGTGCACGCGGCCTCGGTCAACGCCTACGACTGGCACTTCATGCGCGGGGATCCCTTGATCGGCCGCGGCATGATGGGGCTGCGCAGGCCCAAGGCGCGCGTGCGGGGCCGGGACTTCGCAGGCACGGTGGAGGCGGTGGGCGCCGGGGTCACGGGGCTCGAGACGGGCGACGAGGTGTACGGGGAGGCCGACGGCGCGTTCGCGGAGTACGTGTGCGCGCGGGACAGCGAGGTCGGCCCGAAGCCGGCCAACCTCACCTTCGAGCAGGCGGCGGCGATACCGCTGGCGGGGAACACCGCCCTGATCGGCCTGCGCGACGTCGCCCGGGTGCAGCCGGGCCAGACGGTCCTGGTGAACGGGGCGTCGGGCGGGGTCGGCACGTTCGCCGTGCAACTCGGCAAGGCGTACGGCGCGGAGGTGACGGCCGTGTGCAGCACGAGGAACGTGGACCTGGTCCGCTCACTCGGCGCCGACCGGGTCGTCGACTACACACTGGAGGACTTCACCCTGGGCGAGAAGCGGTACGACGTGGTGCTGGACCTCGTCGGCAATCGCTCGCTCGGGGAGTTCCGGCGCGTCCTGACGCCCACCGGGACGCTCATCCTGTCCGGCGGCGGGGTGTACGAGGGCGGCAGCGTCGTCGGCCCCATGGCGCTCTTCCTCAAGCGGCGGCTGGCGGCGCCCTTCGCGCGCCCGCAGCAGCTGCTCGAGATCTCGGCCCGGCAGAGCAGGGCCAACCTGGCGGCCCTGCGCGAACTCGCCGAGTCCGGCAGGATCGCCCCGGTCGTCGAGCGGACGTACCCGCTGAGCGAGGCTGCCGAGGCGCTCCGGTACGTGGAGGTGAAGCACGCGCGCGCGAAGATAGTCGTCACCGTCTGACGTACCGGGCGCCGAGTCGGCGGCCGGGCGCTACTTCTGCTTCGCGTACTCCCTCGCCGTCTGTCCCTGGAAGTCGTAGACCACGACCTGTTCGTCGCCCACGACCCAGGCGTCGTGTCCGGGCGTGCAGACGAAGACGTCGCCGGGGCCGACCTCGCTCTCGCCGCCGTCGTCCATGCGGATGTGCATGCGGCCCTGGACCACGTAGCAGTTGTGGTGCATCTGGCAGGTATCGGTACCCGCGATCGAGGCCACGGACTCCGTCCAGCGCCAACCGGGCTCGAAGGTCGCCACGGCGAAGTCGAGATCCGTCATGTGGACGGCTTCGAGGTGACCGCGGGGGAAATCGCGCCGCTCATCCGGCTTGTCTATGGGCTTCACTTCCAACATGGCGGGCTCCCTTCCGGCCGCTTCTCACCGCGACCGCGGCCGGTCTCCCCGGCGAACCCTGCGCAGCGCCGTCGGCGGCCGGCCCCCTACCACTCCATCGTCCGCCCGGCCATGCGGGGCCGCCATTCGGGGGAATCCCCGCTCAGGCCCGTGTCCCACAGAGCTCGGCAAAGCGCTCGGCATCGACATTGCCCCCGGAGATGATCACGCCGACCCGGCGCGGCAGCGCGCCTGCCCGGCCGGTGAGCAGGGCCGCCAGCGGGGTGGCACCGCTCGGCTCGACGACGATCTTCAGACGTTCGAAGGCGAACCGCATCGCGTCCCGGATCTCGTCGTCGCCGACCAGCGCGATCGCGTCGACGAGCCGCCGGTTGACGGAGAAGGTGAGTTCGCCGGGGGTGTGCAGGGCCTGGCCGTCGGCGATGGTGTGCGGTACCGGGATGCTGATGCGCCGCCCCGCCTCCAGGGATCGCTTGGTGTCGTCCCCGGCCTCCGGTTCCACGCCGATCATCCGGATGTCCGGGTACAGGCCCTTCGCCACCGTGGAGCTGCCGGCGATGAGCCCACCGCCGCCGACCGGCGTCAGCAGCGCTCCCAACTCCCCAACTTCTTCGAGGAGTTCGAGTGCCGCGGTGCCCTGCCCGGCCATGATGTGCGGGTGCTCGTACGGCGGGATGACGGTGAGGCCGCGCTCGGCGGCCAGGGCCTGGGCGATCGCGACCCGGTCGCCGGTGTAACGGTCGTAGGTGACGATCTCGGCGCCGTAGCCGACGGTCGCCGCACGCTTCGACGGCGGCGCGTCCTCGGGCATGACGATCACCGCGGTGGTGCCGAGCTCCCGGGCGGCGAGGGCGACGGCCTGCGCGTGGTTCCCGGAGGAGTATGCGGCGATGCCGCGCTCCAACTGCTCCGGCGTCAGACGGGAGGCCGCGTTGTAGGCGCCGCGGAACTTGAAGGCGCCGACGCGCTGGAAGTTCTCGCACTTGAGGAAGACCTCCGCGCCGACGAGTTCGTCGAGCGTGCGCGAGCGCAGCACCGGGGTGCGGTGCGCGACGCCCTTGAGCCGGGCGGCGGCGTCGCGGACGTCGTCGAGGGTGACCGGTGGGGTGGTGGTCGTCACGCGTGTCCTCCAGAGGGTGTCATGTCGGTCGCGGCCTCGTCCGTCGCCGCCCCGGCCTCGGTGCGCGCCTGCGACAGATAGCTGTAGGCGGACGCGCGGGAGATGCCGAGCCGTGCCGCGACCTGTTCGATCGCGCGCCGCACGGCGAAGACGCCCCGCTCGTCCAGGCCGCGGAACAGCTCCAGGCGCTGGGCGCGTGCGAGACCGGCCCAGCTGCCGTTCTGCCGGAGCTGGTGGGCGTCGAGGATGGCGTCGACGACGGAGTCGATGTCGTTGCCGAAGGTGGTGACCGGTACGTCGGCCGAGGTGGCGCCGATGCCGGCGAGGGCTCCCAGCAGGGCGTGGGCGTCGTTGACGGCGGTGACGTCCAGGTTGACGCAGAGGGCGCCGAACACGGCACCCGTGGAGTCCCGCAGCACCATGGTGGACGCCTTGACCAGCTTGCCGCCGCGCGCGCGGGTGACGTAGTTGAGCTCGTCGCCCGCGCTGTCACCGCCGGCGAGGACCCGCATGCCGATCTCGCTCATCGCTCCGCCCACGGCCCGCCCGGTCACCGAACCGGCCACGGCGACCACGGACTTCTCCGGCCGCCGGTAGTCGTGCAGGACCACCTCGCACATCGGCCCGAACGTCGCCGCGAGCCCGTCGACGACCGGTCTCAGCGCGGCCACGATCGCGTCCCGCTCCGCTTCGAGGGCCTGCTCGGCCGCCATCGCACACTCCTCTGCCGCAAGGGCTCGGCAGCCTGATCCCCGAGCCACCTTTCTAGACTACAGGTCCAGAGCCTGTACTGGGAGTCCAATTCACTGGTCCAAGGTCCCGAATCTTGACGGTCCTGCATTTGTTACCGGTAACATCACGCGCCATGACGGTGACGTCGGCACCCCCGCACCCACGTGTCTTCAGCCCCGTCGCCGTGGTCGCCTCCTGCGCCGGCTTCGTGCTCATCGGCGCCCTGCAAGCCCTGTACGGCCCGGCGATTCCCGCCTTCCGCGGGGAGTTCGGCCTGTCTCCGTCGGCCGCCGGCCTCGCGTTGAGCGCGCACTTCGTGGGCGGGGTGGCAGGGGTGCTTCTCTTCGACCGGCTCCACGGCCGCGGTCGGGTCGGCAACCGGCGGATCCTCAGTGCCTCGTATCTGTTGATGGCCCTCGGTGCGGCCGGCTTCGCACTCGCGCCGACCTGGCCGGCCGCGCTGGCCATGGCCCTGCTGGCGGGGCTGGGCTTCGGCGGCATCGACTACGGCCTCAACCGGTTGTTCGCCGTCGGCTTCGGCCACCGTTCGACCGCGATGCTGAACATCCTCAACGCCCACTTCGGCATCGGCGCGATCCTCGGCCCGGCCCTGATCGGCGCGGTGGGCTCCGCGCACTACCCCGCGGTCTTCCTCGGCTTCGCGCTGGCCAACCTGCCGCTTCTGCTGTGCCTGCGCGGCGTACGCGACCGGGCACCGCAGTCACCCGGGACGGCCACGCAGACGTCGATGGAGACGTCCGCCGTGACAACCTCCGGGAGTTCCATCGAAAGGTCCACCGAGAGGTCGAGCGACACCTATGGCGGCCAGGTCCTGGCCCGCAGCCTCGGCTCCGTACTCGCCATGTTCGTCGCCCTGTACGTCCTGCACGTCGGCATCGAGGCCGGCGTCGGCGGCTGGGAGCCGACCCACCTGGAGACCGTGGGCTACGGCGCCGAGGCCGCCGCCACCGCCACGTCGGGGTACTGGCTGATGATGACCGTCGGCCGCTTCCTGGTCGCCCCGATCGCGCTGCGCTTCTCCGCCCAGGCCATCATCACCGTCTCGTGCGCGGGCATGACGGTGTGTCTGCTGCTCGCCACGGTTCCGGAGCCGGCGCCGTACGCGTACGCCGGTGTCGGCCTGTTCATCGCGCCGATCTTCCCGACCGGGCTGCCGTGGCTCAACCGGGCCGCCCCGTCGGCTCACAGAGCGGGAGCGCTGGTCATCGCCGCCTCCATCGTCGGCGGGGTGGTGGCGGGACCGGCGCTGGGCAAGGCCATCGAGTGGTCCGGGATCCGCGCGGTCCCGGTCCTGCTGGCCGTCATCTCGGCGCTGTGCCTGGCCGTCACGCTCCGGCTGACCCGAGGTACCCGAACTCACTGAATCCACCCAGCACTTCATGGTGAAGGGAACTCATTGCATGTCCGCTCTGACGACGTCCGCCGACGGATTCATGCTGCACGGCGAGCCGTTCCGGATCATCTCCGGTGCGATGCACTACTTCCGGGTCCATCCCGACCTGTGGGCCGATCGGCTGCGCAAGGCCCGCCTGATGGGGCTCAACACGGTGGAGACGTACGTACCGTGGAATCTGCATCAGCCGGACCCCGACGGTCCGCTGGTCCTGGACGGCCTCCTCGATCTTCCCCGGTATCTCCGACTCGCGCGCGACGAGGGCCTGCACGTCCTGCTGCGCCCGGGCCCGTTCATCTGCGCCGAGTGGGACGACGGCGGGCTGCCCGCGTGGCTCATCGCGGACCCCGACATCCGGCCGCGCACCAGCGACCCGCGCTTCACCGGGGCGGTGGACCGCTACCTCGACGCGCTGCTGCCCCCGTTGCGGCCCTTCCTGGCCGAGGCGGGTGGCCCGGTGATCGCCGTCCAGGTGGAGAACGAGTACGGCGCCCACGGCGACGACACCGCGTACCTCAAGCATCTCGAACAGGCCTTCCGCATCAGGGGCGTCGAGGAGCTGCTCTTCACCTGCGACCAGGCCGACGCCGAGCACCTGGACGCCGGCGCTCTCCCCGGTCTCCTCGCGACGGCCACCTTCGGCAGCCGGGTCGACCGGAACCTGGCGAAGCTGCGCGGGCACCAGCCCGAAGGCCCGCTGATGTGCGCCGAGTTCTGGATCGGCTGGTTCGACCACTGGGGTGGACCCCACCATGTGCGGGACGCCGCCGACGCCGCCGCCGACCTGGACCGCCTGCTGTCCGCGGGCGCCTCGGTCAACATCTACATGTTCCACGGCGGCACCAATTTCGGCTTCACCAACGGCGCAAACCACAAGCACGCCTACGAACCCACCGTGACGTCGTACGACTACGACGCCGCGCTCACCGAGTGCGGCGACCCCGGCCCCAAGTACCACGCCTTCCGCGAGGTCATCGCCCGCCACGCGGAAGTCCCGGCCGAGCCCGTCCCCGTGCCGGCGCCCAAACTCCCGCCCACCACGGTCGAGTTGAGCCGTCGAGCCCCGCTCCTCCCCCACGCGAGCACCCTCGCCGAGCCCCTGCGCACCGAGGACCCGGCGTCGATGAACGACCTGGGCCTGCACTCCGGCTACGCCCTCTACCGCACGACTCTCGGCGCGGTGGGCGACGGGCTGCTGCACTGCTCGGGCGGTGTCGGCGACCGTGCCCAGGTCTTCGTGGACGGCTCCCCCGTCGGCGTCCTCGAACGCGAACGCCACGACGAGACGCTGCCCGTACGAGTACCGCGCCCCGGCGCCACACTGGAGGTGCTCGTCGAGAACATGGGCGGCGTCAACTACGGCCCCCGCATCGGCGCGCCCAAGGGCCTGCTCGGCCCCGTCACCTTCAACGGCACTCCCCTGCACGGCTGGGACTGCCATCCCCTGTCCCTCGACGGCCTGGACGCCGTGCCGTTCGAGGCCTCCGACGCGACCACGGCCGCCGAACCCGCCTTCCACCACGGCACGTTCGACGTCGACGCCCCGGCCGACACCTTCCTCGCCCTGCCCGGCTGGACCAAGGGCCAGGCCTGGATCAACGGCTTCCACCTCGGCCGCTACTGGAACCGCGGCCCACAGCGCACCCTCTACGTCCCCGGACCGATCCTGCGCCCCGGCACCAACGACCTCGTCCTGCTGGAGCTGCACGCCACCACCGGCACCCGCGCGCAGCTGACCGATACCGCCGACCTCGGCCCGGAGATCGACTGACGAACGGAGTCGCTGAAGACGAGACCGATGACGGGGAGTCGCCCGGGATGAAGGAGGGCAGCGCCGGCCACGGCCCTGCCTATGCTGGGGTCCTGCCAGGGCGGGACCCCACCGCCGTACCGATGTCGAGGGAACAGCGCTCATGACCCGAAGCTGCGCCGACGGCTCCGCTCCAAGAGGGCGCAGCAGACGGAACTTCGCGGGCGCGCGTCCCGTGATGGACGACGTGGCGCGGCTGGCCGGGGTCTCCAAGCAGACCGTGTCGCGCGTCCTCAACGACCATCCGTCGGTGCGGGCCGAGACCCGCGAGACGGTTCTGACGGCCATGCGGACGCTGGGCTACCGGCCGAGCCGCAGTGCCCGGTCGCTGGCCAGTGGCAGGACCCGGATGGTCGGTGTGATCACGTTCGACGCGGCCCGCTACGGGCCTGCCTCGATCCTGACCGCGATCAACACCGCGGCCCAGGAGTCCGGTTATCTGCTGAGCTCGATCGCACTGGACACGGCCGAGCCGGACACGGTCGTCGAGGCGGTGAACCGGCTGTCCGCCGAGGGCGCGGACGGGGTGATCGCCATCGCCCCGCAGCTGTGGGTGGGCAAGGCCCTCGCGGACACCCGCCTGGACACCCCGCTGGTCGTGCTGGAGAACGGCCTCGACGCCGACACCCAGCAGGTCACCGGCGACTCCCGGGCCGGAGCCCGCAAGGCCACCGAGCATCTGCTGGACCTGGGTCACGACACCGTGTGGCACATCGCGGGCCCGACCGGCTGGACCTCCGCCGACCAGCGGCTGGGCAGTTGGCAGGCCTGTCTGGAGGCGGCCGGCGCGGAGGTGCCGGCCCCGCTGGTCGGAGACTGGAGCGCCGACTCCGGCTACGAGCTGGGCCGTCGCCTGGCCCGGCGCACCGATGTCACGGCCGTGTTCGCGTCCAACGACCAGATGGCCCTCGGCGTGCTGCACGCGCTGCACGAGGCCGGCCGGTCCGTCCCCGGCGACGTCAGCGTCGTGGGCTACGACGACATCCCCGAGGCAGCGCACTTCCTGCCCCCGCTGACCACCGTGCGCACGGATTTCGCCGAGATCGGCACGCGTTCGCTGCGCCTGCTGCTGGACCGGCTCGACGGCCCTGCCGAGCCGCTTCCGGTCGACTCGCTCGTCCCGGTAGACCTGGTGGTGCGCCGCAGCAGCGGCCCTGCGCCCGAGCCCGGGCGCTGACGGGCAGCCGCGGGAGCGGCACCCTCCCCCGACTGCGGCCGGAAGTCACCTGTGGGCACACCGGCCCCGTTGATCGAACGGAACATCGCCGCTTCGATGACCCCTGGCCGGGGGCACTGTGCCCCCGGCGCCGTGAGCGAGGGGGGTCGGGAGACCGTGCGTACCGTGCGTCACCCCAGAAGAGGCACCGGAAGAGTCGGCGGCCGTGGAGGCGGTCACCGGGCACGACCGATCGGATTACCGGGTGCGGCGGCGCTGTTGAGCGTCGTCGCACTCGTCGTCTCGGCGGCGCCTGCCGACGCCGTGACGCAGGCGCCGGCACCGTCGCCGAGCCCGGCGGAGGTGATTCCGGGGCAGGAGACCGAGACCCCGGCGCTGGTACGGGGCATCCGGGAGCGGGCCCCTGCCACCGGCAGTGCCGCAGCCGCGGCCCGCGCCCATCTGGACGGCAGGCAGGGCCGGTACCGGATCCCGGAAGCGAACCGCGATCTGGTGCCCGCCGGGACCACCGCCGCCGACGGCCGCGAGACCGTACGGCTCCAGCAGCGGCACCGGGGGGTGCCCGTCCTGGGCGGCCAGTATGTCGTCCGTATGCAGCGGCAGGACGGCGAGCGGGTCGTCACGGGAACCTCGGGCAAGTACTTCACCGAGCTGAGCACCGGCACGACAGCCGAGGTCGGCGAGGCGCTCGCCGTCGAGCGTGCCGTCGAGGCCGTCCGCACCGAGCTCGGCGACAGGAACTTCGCCGCGCCGCCACCGCACGAGGGGGCAGGGGAGGCACGCCCGCTCGAAGGCACCGCGCGCGGCCTGGTCGTACTGCCCGCCGGGGCAGGCGTCCTCACCCGGCACGTCACCGTGCACGGCACCGACCCGGCGACCGGTGCGCCCGTGCGCCGCGAGGTCTACGTCGACGCGCGCGCCGGGTATCCGGTCCTTCAGTACAGCGGTATCAAGACGTTCGGCACTCCTCGCGCAACAGCCGGGCAGTCCGTGGCCGACAGGCGCCAACGGCAGCGGCTCGCCGCCGAGAAGGGCTCCGGGGTCAGGCTCGACGGCACCACCGTCGAGCTCGACATCGACCGCGACGACAACCGTGGCCTGTACGTCCTGCGCGACCGCTCCCGAATACCCGCCGGTGACTCCGGCAACGTCCTGTCGACCTGGGATGCGCGCGGCAAGTGGTTCACCGACGTGGGCGGCGTGTGGCCCGAGGGCATCCAGGAGTTCGGCTCGCCGACGCCCGCTTTCGGCTCCGAGGCCACCGACTCGGGCGCCGTGGACGCCCACTGGGCCGCCGGGCAGGTCTACGACTACTTCAAGGACAAGCACGGCCGCGACAGCCTCGACGGCCGGGGCATGACCATCAACTCCCTGGTCGGCGTGACCAGTTACGGGCAGCCGTACGTCAACGCCTTCTGGGACGGGCAGAAGATGGTGTACGGCAACGGTGACGCCGAGTACCGTCCGCTCTCCGCGGCCATGGACGTCGTCGGCCACGAGATGACGCACGGCGTGATCGAGCATTCCGCGAACCTCGTCTACGCCGGCCAGTCCGGCGCCCTGAACGAGGCCATCGCCGACTACTTCGGCAACGCCATCGAGGCGGACGTGTACGGCATCCCCGCGACGGACCCCGACTCGGGCCTCCTGGGCGAGCGGCTCTGCCGGACCAAGCCCCCGCGGGAATGCGCGCTGCGCGACCTCGGCGACGGACGCACCACGGCCAAGTCGTTCCTCGGCGTCGGCTTCGCCACCGACAGCGGCGGTGTCCACCTCAACTCGACGATCATCGGCGGCGCGCTGTGGGACGCGCGCGAGGACCTGGGCGCCGAGACGACGGACAAGATCGTCTACCGGGCGCTGACCGAGTACCTCACACCGCTCGACGGCTTCACCGAGGCCCGGGCCGCCGTGCTCGCCGCCGCCCAGGACCTCGCGATCCCGGCGGCGGGCCGGAAGACACTGCAGCGCGCCTTCACCGCCCACGGCATAGTGCCGGGCTGGGAGTCGGCTCTCGGCATGGACGCCGACGTCCTTCTCGACCGGATCAACACCAGCAACACGCACCTGGGCGGGGGCGGCGGCTGGTGGGCGGCGTCCAAGTCCAACGAGGACGGCACGGAGCCGTACTCGGTGTGGGCCGGGCGCGCCGACGGCGAGGGCCCGCCCAGGCTGATGAGCCCCAACGACGGCCGCTACCACGTCAATCCGGCCACCGACGGCAGGACCGTGGTGTGGCAGGCGTACGGCGCCGACGGCGTCGACGTCCTGGCCAGGCCGCTCGCGGGCGGACCCGTCAAGAAGCTGTGGCACGGCCGCACACCCGGCAGTTCGGTGGACGTCGACGGTGACCTCGTGGCCTTCGACTACGTCACCTACGGCGGGCGCCGGGCCGTGGCCTACCTGAGCATCAAGGATCCGGCGAACGTGGAGACGATCGGCGGGGGCACCTACCACCGGGCGTGGGCACCGTCCGTGAGCCACGGCAAGGTCGCCTACCAGGAGAGGCGGCGGGTGCGCGCCGAGTACGCAGTGAGCACACGGGTCATCGACGTCGCGACCGGCGAGAACACCGCGGTCCAATCGGCCACGGACGGCAGCAGTCTCGGCCCGACGGCCATCAACGGCACCCACGTCTTCTGGCTCCTCGACGACGACGCCACGAACGGGACGAGGGCACTGCGCCGCGCCGCGCTCGACGGTTCCGGCGTGGTGGACCTGAGCCCGGAGTCGGGGCCGAACGCCCTGAACGCCTACGACCTGACGGTGTCCGAGGACAGGGTGACGGTCGGCAGCTACCTGGCCGACGCCCCGCTCAGCAACGATTCGGCGCCCAAGCTCCACCAGTTCACCGCGGCCGGCGCGCCCGACGATCCGGCCACCCGCAAGGGCCGCGTCTCCTGCAACCGGGGCGAGCAGTCGTCCGCGGCCGCGGTCGGCGGCAGCCGGCTGGTGTGGCTGGACTCGACGACCGGCACCACCGATGTCGTGACCCGTGCCCGGCCGGCGGGCCGCTGCGACTGACCTCGACGGACAGTCCGGAAGGAGCAGCTCCCAGGGGGCCGTTGGCCCGCCCGACGTCTGACAGGGCGGCCAACGGCCCCGCGCAGGGGACCGACAGCACGTACGGCCCTTGAGCAACAGCTCCCGTCAAGCGGCCCCGTCTGCGGCCGCCCGCTGCCATGCCGCGTCCCGCAGCAGACGTAGTCCGTTCAGGCCGACGAGGACCGTGGAGCCCTCGTGGCCCGCGACGCCGAGCGGCAGCGGGAGCGTGCCGACCAGGTCCCAGGTGACCAGGCCCGCGATGAACACCCCGGCGACGACGAGGTTCTGCACGACCAGTGTCCGGGCCCGGCGGGAGAGGGCGACGGTGGTGGGGACGGCGGCCAGTTCGTCGCGGACGATCACCGCGTCGGCGGTCTCCAGGGCGAGGTCGGAGCCCGCGCGGCCCATGGCGACGCCGATGTGGGCGGCGGCCAGGGCGGGTGCGTCGTTGACGCCGTCCCCGACGACCATCACCTTGCGGCCGGCTGCCTCCATCTCCTTGACCGCGGCCATCTTGTCCTGCGGCAGCAGCCCCGCGCGCACGTCCTCGATGCCGGCCTCGGCGGCCAGGTTGGCGGCGGCGCGCGGGTTGTCGCCGGTGAGCAGGGTCGGGGCGGCGCCGGTGAGTGCGGTGAGGGACGCGACGGTGGCCGCGGCGTCCGGGCGCAGCCGGTCCGCGATGCCGAGCACCCCGGCGGGGGTGCCGTCGACGACCACGAGGACGGCGGTACAGCCGGACTGCTGGACTTCTTCGGCGAGCGCGTCGACCGGGCTCGCGTCGCCGGCGTCATCGGCTTCGTCGAGCAGGCGGGCCGGAGCGCCCACTTCGACGGTCCGGCCGTTCACGACGGCTTTCACTCCGACCCCGGGTGCGGACATGAAGTCCCGCACGCCGGGCAGTTGGAGGCGCCGCTCGCGCGCGGCGTCCAGCACGGCCCGGGCCAGCGGGTGTTCGCTGGGGTGCTCGGCGGCCGCGGCGAACGTCAGCAACTCGTCCTCGTCGAGTGCCGAGCCGGGCAGGGGCCGTACGTCGAGGACGCGCGGCGTGCCCTCGGTGAGCGTGCCGGTCTTGTCGAGCGCGACGGCGTCGACCTGGCCGAGACGTTCCATGACCACCGCCGACTTCACCAGGACCCCGTGCCGGCCTGCGTTGGCGATGGCCGACAGCAGGGGCGGCATGGTGGCCAGGACCACCGCGCACGGCGAGGCGACGATCATGAAGGTCATGGCCCGCAGCAGCGCCTCCGAGAACTCCTCGCCGAACCCGAGCGGGACCGAGAACACGGCTAGCGTCGCCACGACCATGCCCAGCGAATAGCGCTGTTCGACCTTCTCGATGAACAGCTGCGTGGGCGCCTTCGTCTCGGACGCCTCCTCCACCATCCTTACGATCCGGGCGATCACGGAGTCGGAGGCGTCCCGTTCGACCCGGACGCGCAGTGCCCCGGTGCCGTTGAGGGTGCCCGCGAACACCTCGTCTCCCGGCAGCTTCGGCGCGGGCAGCGGCTCGCCGGTGATGCTCGCCTGGTCCACCTCACTGGCGCCGTCCAGCACCCGGCCGTCGGCTCCGACGCGCTCGCCGGGCCGTACGAGCATGGTGTCGCCCACCGTCAACTCCTCGACGTCGACGCTCCGTTCGGTGCCGTCCGCGGCGATCCGGGTGGCCGTGGCAGGGGCCAGGTCGAGCAGTCCGCGCACGGAGTCGGCGGTGCGGGCGGTGGCGAGGGCCTCCAGGGCGCCCGAGATCGCGAAGATGACGATGAGCAGAGCGCCGTCCATCACCTGCCCGATCGACGCGGCGCCGAGCGCGGCGACGACCATCAGCAGATCGACGTCGAGCGTCCTGCCCTTGAGTGCCTTGAGACCCTCCCAGCCCGGCTCCCAGCCGCCCGTGGCGTACGACAGCGCATAGAGCGGACCCCACACCCAGGCGGACGCTCCGGCGAGTTGCAGGGGCAGCGCGAGCAGGAACAGTGCGGTGGCCGCGACGGCCCAGCGGACCTCCGGCAGCGCGAGGAGCCGGGTACGCCGCCGCGGCACGGCCCCGGCACGCGCGAACACGGCCCGCTCGGCCGACGGCGGGGTGAGTGTCGAAGTCATGCGCTCACGATACAGGAATAGATGAACACCCCTTCATGTCTTCATGTCGAGCGGGCTTCTTCCCGGAGGGGCGCCCCTTCTCGGACGGACTTACGACGGCGGCCCAGCAGCCTGCACCCGAGGTAGATCGCGAACGAGATCGTGGTGACGTACGGGCTGATGGGGATGCTGCCGCCCAGGGCCAGCAGGATGCCGCCCTCGATGGAGGCCACCGCGAACACCACGCTCAGGAGGGGCAGCAGCACCGGTGAGGCCGTGAGCCGGGCAGCGGCGGCAGCCGGTGTGACGACGAGCGTGAGGACCAGCAACGCGCCGACGATCTGCACGGACAGGGCGACCGCGAGGCCCAGCACGATCATGAAGGCGAACGACAGCGCCCGTACGGGCACCCCCCGCGCCTCGGCCACCTCCGGGTCGGCGCTGGCGAAGGCGAGCGGCCGCCACATCACCGCCAGGGCGACGAGCACCACGGCCGACGTGCCGAGCAGCCAGGACATCTGCGGGGTGTCGACGGCGACGATCTGCCCGGTGAGGAGGCCGAACTTGTTCGCCGCCCGGCCCTTGTAGAGGGCGAGGAAGAGCACGCCGAGCCCGAGGCCGAACGGCATGATGACGCCGATCACGGAGTTGCGGTCCCGGGCACGGGAGCCGAGCAGTCCGATCGCCCCGGCGGCGATGAGCGAGCCGACGATCGAGCCGGCCACGATGTTCACACCCAGCAGCAGGGCGGCCGAGGCACCGGCGAACGACAGCTCGCTGATCCCGTGCACCGCGAACGGCAGATCCCGCATGATCACGAACACGCCCACCAGACCGCCGACCAGACCGAGCGCGGCGCCGGCGACGAGGGAGTTGCGGACGAGAGCGAGCAGTTCGCCGTAGTGGTCGAAGGTGAAGAGCTGCTGCCAGATCCCGTCGGCGATGGTCATGGCCGTACTCCGTGCGGCAGTTCGGGGTGGTGCGGCGGCTGCCCGACCTCGTCGGGGCCGGCGACGACCGTGACGCGGTCCCGGACCCGGATGACGTCGACCGGGGTGCCGTACAGCTGCGACAGCGCCTCGGAGGTCAGCACCTCGTCGGGGGTGCCGACGCGGTGGCCGCCGCGGGCGAGGTAGAGGACGCGGTCCACCAGTCCCAGTACGGGGTTGATCTCGTGCGTCACGAACACCACGGCGGTGCCGTGGGAGCGGCGCCGGGCATCCACCAGCTCCGTGACGGCCCGTTGATGGTGCAGGTCGAGGGAGAGCAGCGGCTCGTCGCAGAGCAGGATCCGCGGGTCGGTCACGAGCGCCTGCCCGATGCGGACGCGCTGCCGTTCGCCGCCGGAGAGAAGACTGACGGGGACATCGGCGTACGCGGCGGCACCGACCGCGGCGAGGACCTCGTCCACGCGGCGGCGTACGGCGCCCGTGCGCAGCCGGGGTCCGAAGCCGTGTCCATCGATACCGAAGCGGACCAGGTCCCGGGCGCGCAGCATCGCGTGGGCGGACAGGGTCGCCTGCTGCGGTACGTAGCCGATGTGGCGGCTGCCCTTGCGGGGCGGACGACCGAGGACCGTCAACGTACCGGCGGACAAGGGCCGTTGACCCAGGAGGGCGCGTACGAAGCTGGTCTTGCCGGCCCCGTTCGGCCCGAGTACCGCCAGGAACTCGCCCGGCCGCACGTCGAGTTCGAGGTCCTGCCACAGCACGCGCTCGCCGTAGGACAGAGCCGCCCCGCGCAGGCTGATCAGCGCGGCGTCGGCGGCCGCGGTGGACCGCGTCACCGGGCCAGCGCGCTCGCGAGCGCGTCGACGTTGGCGGTCATCCAGCCGAGGGTAGTCCTTGCCGTGGGGCAGGGTCTCGGTCACGGGGACGACGGGGATTCCGGCGGCCGTGGCCGCCTGCTCGGCCTTCTCGGTCTGCGGGCCTGAGGTCTGCTCGTTGTAGACCAACGCCTTGACCTTCTTGCCGGTGAACAGCGCCAGCGTCTCCCGCAGGGTCCTCGCGGAGACGTCGCCGCCTTCCTCGATGGCCTCGCTGAACTCCTCGGGAGTCGCGTTCTCAAGTCCGGCGGCCTCGATCATGTACAGCGGCACGGGCTCGGTGATGGCCACGCGCTCGCCGCCGTGGTCGGCCTTGATCCGGGCTTCCTTCTGCTCCAGCGGCTTGAGTTTCGCCTCGAAGCTCTTGGCGTTCCTGGTGAAGGTGGCGGTGTCGGCCGGGTCGGCCTTGGCCAGGGCGGCGGCGATACGGTCGGCGAGCCCGGCGACCGTGGGGAAGTCGTACCAGACATGCTCGTTTAGCCCCCCGCCCGCCGGGGCGGTCTTCCCGGAGACCTTGACCGCGTTGACCACCTCGGCGGACGAGCCTCCGCTCTTCAGCATGCGGTCGACGAAGTCGTCGTAGCCGCCGCCGTTCTCGATCACTACCTTCGCCTTGGACAGCGCCAGCTGGTCCCGCGTGTTGGCCTCGTAGGAGTGCGGGTCCTGGTCGGGGTCGCTGATGATCGAGGTGACCTGCACTTTTCCGCCGCCTATTCGCTCCACGACGTCCCCGTAGACGTTCGTCGAGGCCACCACCGGCACGACGGATGCGGCAGCGGGACCCTGCGCGGTGTCGGTGCCGCTCGCGGAATTCTGCGAACTGCCGCAGCCCGCAAGGAGGATCAGGCATGCGCCGGTTGTCAGCGGCACAAGCGGAAGACGACGGCACGAGGACGCAGGCATGGAACCCTCCGAGGGCAAGGCGAATGATCCGCCGAGCTCCACCCGTCCCGGCTTCTGGCCCACGCTAGATGAAAACGGATGTCAAAAGCGTCTGGCAGCCGTCCGAGCGGGCAACCCTTACCCAGAACTCACCTTCGGCGTCAGGGAGCGGGGACCGCGTCCAGGAGCTGAGGGCCGTTGTTGCGGACGCTGTTGACGGCCGGGGAGACGGGACGGGCGTCCAGGTGGCCGTCCGCCGGCGGGGCGAGCAGGGCACGGAGGTCGTCGGTGTCCTGGTGGTGCGGGTCCAGCCAGGCGTCGTAGTGCTCAGGAGTGAGGGCCAGGGGCATGCGGGGGTGGATGCGGCCTGCGGCGTCGGTGGCCTCGGTGGTGATGATGGTGCAGGTCAGCAGCCAGGCGGCGGGATCGTCGGAATCCTTGATCTCCGGGTCGCGCCAGAACTCGTACAGGCCGGCGAGAGCCAGGACCTGTCCGTCCTCCGGATGGATGAAGTACGGCTGCTTGCGGACCTTGCCCGATTTCCTGTCCTCGACCTCGTCCCACTCGAAGAAGCCGTCGGCCGGCAGCAGACAGCGGCGTTTGACGAACGCGCGGCGGAAGGCGGGCTTCTCGTGCACGGTCTCCACCCGCGCGTTGATCAGCCTCGCGCCGATCTTGGTGTCCTTCGCCCACGAGGGCACCAGCCCCCACCGCAGCGGCCGCAGCCGGCGCCGTACCGGCTCGTCCTCGCCGGCGCCACGCGGTGTGCGCTCGAGGACGGCCCAGACCTCGTCGGTCGGGGCCACGTTCCAGCTGGGCGCGAGGGTTTCCTCCGGATGCCACTCGGACACCTGGAACAGCTGGGCGAGGTCCTCGGGACCGCGGCTGGAGGCATAGCGTCCGCACATACGGCCACTGTGCCACGGTGCGGTCTGCCGGTCCTCACGAGCTGGTCGGTGACCGTGGGGGCGAAGTTCTTGATCATGGCGTTCGCCGGCGCACCAGTGGCCTGGTCAGCCGGTCGGAATCGGCGTTGGCCTGCCAGGCGAAGAGGTCTTTCGGACCCAGCGGACCGCGGTTGACGCGGTCCTGCGCCCGGCCGCACACCCCCGCCGTTCGCCCGTCCAGGGCAAGACGATCATGCCACCGAAGCGCCCACACCTCCTCCGCGGGGCTAGGTCGCGAGGGGTTGCTGGATGCTGTCGCCCCGGTTGTTGATCGCGATGTGGGTGCCGATGCGCCGGAAATCGTTGATCACCCCGAACATGCTCTTGTCCGACGGCAGGAGGGCCACGAGTGCGGTGTCCTGTGCCAGCTGCGCTCGGAGCATCTCCTTGTAGGCGTTGTAGACCCTCCCCGTGTAGCCGGGCTCGGTCGCCGCGTTCATCCGGTGGTCGTTGGTGACCGCGATCGAGGCGAGGTCCATGAGGTAGCAGTCGAACAGGTCCGTGACGTCCTTGTCCTTCGCGTTGTCGTCCCCGTTCGCCGCGTCCCGCGCCAGTACCTGGCCCATCTCCATGACGATCTCGCGGTAGATCCGGTGCCTCGTGCTGCTGGGGAAGGCGGCCATGATGTGGTCGGCCTGCCCGGCGCCCTCCGTGCTCATGGTGCGCGGCGTCTTCAGATCGGACAGTCCGGGCACCGCCAGCGGCACTCCCCGGAACATCAGCTCCTCGTCGGGGATGCCCGTGTTCTGGGAGGCCAGCGGATGCAGACCGATCTCATGGGAGAGCATGCCCATCACGTAGCCGATGTCGTACTTCTCGAAGTAGTAGCTGGCGAGCTCGATGTCGACGCCGTCCGCGCCCCGGTCCCGCACATTGGCCGGCGTCTCCGTGGTCCGCACCAGCAGGGTGATACGGCACGGACGATCGTCGATGTAGCTCCGGATGGTCGCGTGCTTGCGCAGCAACTCGATGATGCGGACGGCCTTGTCGCGGTATCTGTCGTCCGTCAGCTTCAGGTTGGTGAACTCGAAGTTTCCCGACTTGAAGGGGACGAGGGTCGGCTCGGCGGCCGTGGGCATCGTGTTGGGGTCCGCCGGCATGTGGGGCGGGACTTCTGCGGTCGTGGGGTCGGCGTGGTCGGCCGGTTGGGGCAGGGAGACGGGGTCCACCCACACGGACGCGCGCGGCACCGGTGTGACGGCCGCGCGAGCGTCGTCCCAGGACCGCTCCGGGTGCGGCTCGGCCGGTGGCGTCACGTCCCCGATGAGCGCGCCGAGCAGTTCCAGGTGCCGGCCACGAAGACCGGAAGCGGCGAGGGAAGAGTCCTCAGGGCGGGCGTTGAGGTCGCCCAGCAGGCTTCCCGGGATGTGCGGGCGATGCGGGGCATCGGCGTCACGGTACTCGTCACGCAGGCCGAGCTGATGGGTCAGTTCGTGGACGAGCTGGACCGGGTCGGCGTCCGCCCACCACGTGTTCTGGTCCATCGCCCGATCCCGGCCCGCGAGATCCACGGTCAAGTGCGGGTTCTCGGACGGATCGACGTACTCGACGGTCACGTGAAGACGGTCACCGTTGGGCAGGCCGTATGCCGGGTTGTTGAGGAACTCTGTTACTCCAGCGTCCAGTTGATCACGTACATGTGCGAACTGCCCGTCCGTACCGCGCATCGCGACGCGGACGGTGACATCGGTGATCTGGTCGCCCTCGTACGAGAACCGCCGGGCATCGAAGCCCGAACGCACCACAAAACGAGGGCGGTTGTCGCGCCGCGCATTGTGCCGCGGCGGGGTCGGCCTGCTCTCCGGCGCGCTGTCCGGGCCGATCTGCGGCAGGCGCGGCCGGGCCTCGGCCGTGCTGGTGCTCTGTTCCGGCGCGGCGGTCTGGATGCTGTCGCCCCTGTTGGTGAACGTGAAACTGGCACCGAGGCCCAGGAAGTTGCCCGTGACCTTCCACCAGACCTTGTCCGGCGGCAACAGCGGCCGGACGGGGCTGTCCTCCGCGAGCTGGGCGGCGAACATCTCCTTGTACGCGTTGTAGACCTTGGCCGTGTTACGGGGCTCCCAGGCCGCGTCCTTGCGTTTGTCGTTGGTGATGGCGATCGTGGCCAGGTCCATCAGGTAGCAGTCGATCAGGTCGGTGACGTCCTGGGCCTTGGCTCCCTCTTCACCGTCCTGCGCGTCATCCACGAGGACCTGGGCCATCTTCGCCACGATGTCGCGGTACGTGCGGTGGCGGGTGCTGCTGGGGAAGGCCGCCATGATGTGGTCCGCCTGACCCGCGCCCTTGGTGCTCATCGTGCGCGGGTTCTTGAGGCCCGCCAGGCCCGGCACGGTGAGCGGCACGTCCTCGAACATCGACTCCTCGTCAGGGATGCTCGTGTCCCGCGAGGCGAGAGGGTGCAGACCGATCTCGTGGGCCAGCATGCCCATGATGTAGCCGATGCCGTACTTCTCGAAGTAGTAGCTCGCCAGGTTGATGTCGACACCGTCGTCGCCCCGGTCCGTCACATCCGCCGGGGTCTCCGTGGTGCGCAGGTGGAGGGTGATGCGGCAGGGGCGGTTGCCGATGTAGTCCCGAATCGTGTCGTGCTTCCGCAGCAGCTCAATGATCCGGATCGCCTTGTCGCGGTACTTCTCATTCGTGTGCTTCAAGTTCGTGAACTCGAAGTTCCCCGACTTGAACGGCGTGAGCGTCGCATTCGGGTCCGCCGGCGTGTGCGCCGGAACCTCGGCCGAACCATCGGTGGGACGGGGCAAAGAGACCGGGTCGACCCAGACGGACTCACGGAGGGTGGGGGTGCTCGCCGTACGAGCCTCCTCCCAGGTCTGCTCGGCGTTCTGCTGAGGTTGCGGAGCCGCGTTCCCGATGAGCGCGCCGAGCAGGGCGAGGTGACGGCCGCGCAGGCCGGAAGCAGCGAGGGAGGAGTCCTCCGGGCGGGCGTTCAGGTCGCCCAGCAAGCTGCCCGGGATGTGCGGGCGATGCGGGGCATCGGCGTCACGATACTCGTCACGCAGGCCCAGCTGATGGGTCAGTTCATGGACGAGCTGGACCGGGTCGGCATCCGCCCACCACGTGTTCTGATCCATCGCCCGATCCCGACCCGTCAGGTCCACCGTCAAGTGCGGGCTCTCGGACGGATCGACGTACTCCACCGTCACGTGCAGCCGGTCGCCGCTCGGCAGGCGATATGCCGGGTCGTTGAGGAACTGCCTTATGCCCGTGTGGAGTTGGTCGCGGACATACGCAGCCTGTCCCTCCGGCCCGCGCATCGCGACGCGGACGGTGAGGTCGGTTATCTGCTCGCCCCGGTACGAGAACCGCCGCGCGTCGAAGGCCGACCGCACCACGAAACGGGGGCGGCTGTCGCGCGGGGACGGGGAGGGAGGCGAGGCTTGCTGCGCGGGCGTCTCGGGGGGCTGCGGGAGCCGTGGCTGGGCCTCGTCCGTCGCGATGGGCTGCTGGATGCTGTCGCCGCGGTTGTTGGTCGCAAGGCTGGTGGCGAGCTGGGCGAAGTCCCGTACGACGCCGAACAGTCCCTTGTCAGTGGGCAGCAGAGGGCGGGCGGGGCTGTCTTCGGCCATGTGCTCGGCGAGCAGGGCCTTGTAGGCGTTGTAGACCTTGGCGGTGTTCCCGGGTTCCTTCGCCGCGTTCATCCGGTAGTCGCTGGTGATGGCGATCGAGGCGACGTCCATCAGGTAGCAGTCGATCAGGTCCATGACGTCCTTGGCCTTGGCTCCCTCCACGCCGTCCCGCGCGGCGTCGGCCAGCATGTCGGCCATCTTCAGGACGATGTCGCGGTAGATCCGGTGCCGGGTGCTGCTGGGGAAGGCCGCCATGATGTGGTCCGCCTGGCCCGCGCTGTCGGTGTTCATGGTGCGCGGCGTCTTGAGGTCGGCCAGCCCCGGCACCGGCAGGGGGATGCCCCGGAACATCGCCTCCTCGTCGGGGATGTCCCTGTTGCGGGAGGCGAGGGGGTGGAGGCCGATCTCGTGGGCCAGCATGCCCATGATGTGGCCGATGCCGTACTTCTCGAAGTAGTAGCTCGCCAGGTTGATCTGGACGCCCTCGTCGCCCAGGTCGCGTACGTCGGCCGGCGTCTCCGTCGTACGCAGATGCAGGGTGATGCGGCAGGGGCGGTTGCCGATGTAGTCCCGGATCGTCGGGTGCTCCCTGAGCAGTTCGATGATCCGGACGGCCTTGTCGCGGTACTTCTCCTCGGTGTGCTTCAGGTTCGTGAACTCGAAGCCGCCCGACTTGAACGGTGTGAGAGTCGCAGCCTGCGGCATGTGCGCCGGGACTGCGGTGGTTGCCGTGCCGTCGGCCGGTCGGGGCAGGGAGACCGGGTCGACCCAGACGGACTCACGGAGGGTGGGGGTGCTCGCCGTACGAGCCTCCTCCCAGGTCTGCTCGGCGTTCTGCTGAGGTTGCGGAGCCGCGTTCCCGATGAGCGCGCCGAGCAGGGCGAGGTGACGGCCGCGCAGGCCGGAAGCAGCGAGGGAGGAGTCCTCCGGGCGGGCGTTCAGGTCGCCCAGCAAGCTGCCCGGGATGTGCGGGCGATGCGGGGCATCGGCGTCACGATACTCGTCACGCAGGCCCAGCTGATGGGTCAGTTCATGGACGAGCTGGACCGGGTCGGCATCCGCCCACCACGTGTTCTGATCCATCGCCCGATCCCGACCCGCCAGATCCACGGTCAAGTGCGGGCTCTCGGACGGATCGACGTACTCCACCGTCACGTGCAGCCGGTCGCCGCTCGGCAGTCGATACGCGGGATCGTTCAAGAACTCGCTCACGCCCGCGTCGAGTTGGTCGCGGACGTGAGCGGTCTGGCCCTCCGGGCCCCGGATCGCCAGCCGTACCGTGAGGTCGGTGACCCGCTCCCCCTGGTACGAGAATCGCCGCGCGTCGAAGCCCGAACGCACGACGAAACGGGGGCGGGTGTCCCGGGGGCCTCGTGGGGTGGGGATGGTCGCCCCGAGCGGCTCGGCGGACGGGTTCTGGGGCAGCCGCGGGCCCACCACCTGCGGGCTCGGCGCCGCGTTGTCCGGCGCGGCATCCGTGTCCATCGCGGCATCCGAGTCCGTTGCCTCGCCGCCGGATTCGTACTCGGAGGAGGACGTGTCGGGGTTCTGCGGGTGGTTCCCGGTACTGGTCCGGTCGCCGTTGAGTACGCCATTGTCGTCGAGAGTCCCGCCGATGGCGCCCGCGTGGTCGCGGATGTGGTCCCACAGCTCCGTCCGCTGCTGCATCCACTGCGGCATGCGCCAGCCGGGGAAGAACGTGCCGTGGGTCCCGGACGCCTGCACGCGGTGGCCGAGGGGACGCCCGATGTGCTCGTTGACCGCCTGGTAGGCGAGGTCGCAGGAGGCGCAGGCCATCTTGAACCCGCCCAGGTCGAGCGTCCGCGGGTTGTCCGGGTCGCCGGGGTTGTTCTGCCAGTGCTCGACCCAGTGTCCGAGCAGGGTCAGCTCGCCGTGTTCGGAGCCGTACGACCCGAAGGCCGGGGTCGCGTCCCGGCCGCTGACGTTGAGGACGGTGGGGTTGGCCAACGCCCGCTTGACGAGGTCGAGTTCGGGTGACCCGGGGTGGTAGAGCCGGTACCAGCCGGTGGCCAGGGCCCGCAGCTTCGTACGGTCACGCATCTCCCTCGCCATCGCGGGCCGTCTACGGGCCAGCCACCGTTCGTCGCGCCGCCACTGCTGCTGGTCCGCCGTCAGACTCCGGCGGTCCTGCCGGAGAGTCTCCTCCTCGTTCGGGAGGTTGTCCCACTGCTGCTGCACCTCGTCGTGCCAGGCGCCCGACTCGTACTGTTCGTCCAGCCGCGTCCGGAGCTCCGCCAACTCCTGGCTCCGCTGGTCGAGTTCCTGCTGTCGTCCGTCCAGCCGCGCCCTGCTCTGCCGGTGCCGTTCCTCGTCCCGGTTCCACTGCTCCAGCTTCCGCTGCCGCGGTGTGCCTGCGGCCTCCTGGCCGGTGACGAACCAGCGCAATTCCTGCTCCACCAAGGCGGCCTCGTCGCTGGTCAGCGCCTTGGCGCCGGTGTTGCCCGCGATGCCGAGGGAGCCGTCCGGGAGCAGGGCGACGGCGATGTGCGGGGTGACCTGGGCGTCCGCCTCACGGTTCTCCTTGCGGAGGGCTTCCTTCACCAGGCGGGCCACCCGGTCCAGCATCCGCAGTGTCACCTCACGGTCGCGTGCCGAGGTGCCGGTGGGGCGTGTCTGGGTGAACGGGCCACCGGTACCGAGGCCGAGGGCCTCGCGCAGGTCGTCGTAGTCCTCGCTCTGGAGCCGGCCGTCCTGCTCCGCCTGGTCCAGGGCCTCGGGTACACCGATGCCCGTGAGTTCGGTGAAGGCGCTGTCGAACGCCACGTCCGGGAAGCCGCCGAGCGCTGTGTTGCGCTGTCGCACCAGGTCCAGCAGGGCGTCGACCCGAGGTTCGGGCTCGGCGAGGAGGTCGGCGAACCGGGTCGCGAACTCGCTTTCCGGGCCGGTGAGTACGGCCGCCTCCTCGGGCGCGGAGTCGTCGTCGGAGTCGAGGTCCATCTCGACGTCCGAGTCCGAGTCCGCTGCCGGGTCCGCGCCCGTCTGCCCCGTGTCGCTCACGTCGCCCATGTGAATGGTGGGGTTGTTTCCGGACAGCGTGCTCAGGTCGAGGGCCTCCTCCTCGGCCGGGAGGCCCGGGAGGCTCGGGATGCCGGGGAGGCTGGGAAGGTCGCTGCCTGTGGGGGACGGGGGCAGCGGGACGCTCGCCGGGTCCTGCTGGTCCTGTCGCGGCTCGGGGGCCGGGGTGCGCAGGATCAGGGGGACGAAGTCGCCGCCACGGCGGCGGAGTCGCAGGTGGGGGCCCGCTTCGCCGGACGGTCCGGCGTAGGTGTGGGCGGTGCCGTTCTCCTCGATGAGGGTGACGTTGGCGCCGGTCGCGGATGCGGCCCACTCGGCCACGGCGCGGTCGGCCTCAGGACCCCAGGGAGCGTCGGCGAGGTGGCGGCGCAGGTGGCCGTCGCGGGCGTCCTGGCTCGGGGCGGGCGCCCCGGGCAGCCGGCGGAGCGGCGGGGGTGTGAACAGCGAGTCGCGCTCGGCCGGTGCTCCGGGGAGACCGTTCAGGCGCATCAGCCGGTTGGGCGGCGCTCCGGCACGGCTGCGCACTCGGGCCGCCTCGTGGCTGTCGAGGCCCGGCTGGTCGGCCGCGTGGTGCAGGGCCGTGGAGAGCGCGGCGAAGAAGCCGTTGCCGCGGCCGGTGGGGGTGCCCTGGGTGTAGGTGGCGCCGTCGGGTGCGGTGAGGATGCCGTCGCGGTCGAGGCGGTAGCGCGGGCCACTGCTGTCGGCGGCCGGCATCCACGGCGGGGTGGCGTGGCTGCGGTGCGCGGGCGGCCTCGCGGACTGCTGCTGCGGGGTGGGTCCGGTCGTCGTAGCGGCGGCCGGGGCCGGCAGCGGGGTGGCGACGGGGGGCTGGGTGCCGGGTGGGAGGGCGGCGTGGAAGAAGCCGTCGGCGGCGAAGAGGACCGGATCGGTGGCCGGGTCGACGGCGGCCGGATCGGTGCCGTGCGGGAGGAAGAGCTGGTCGCGGCCCTCACCGGTCACCACGGTGAGCGGGGTGCCCAGGACCCGGGCGGCGAGGGCGGGCAGCAGGTCGGCGCCGCCGTGGTCGCCGGGGCGGCGCTCGGGCGGAGCCGGTTCGCCGTCGGGTTGCCCGGTGCCGTCCTGCCGGGGTTCGCTCGTGAACGGGTGGAGCATGGCCGCGGTGGCCAGCGCCACCCGTTGGGCGGGGGTCGGCCAGATGGTCTGCGGGAGCCGGCCGAGCGCATCGAACTCGGCCTGCTGGGCGGGGGTCAACTGCACGCCCGCGAAGTCGAGTTCGGCCTGCGTGAAGGTGTCTTCGGCGTCCAGGGCGAGGCCGTCGAGCAAGTCCGCGTTGCTGTCCTCGCCCAAAGCCCACGCGAGGCGGTTGCGGGCGGCGCGGACGGCCCGCTCGGTGACCGCCGGATCGCCGGGAGCGGCGGCGAACCGGCCGGCGAGGTCGGTGCCGAGGAGATGGGGCAGCCGACCGCGGTCATGGGCGGCGGCGAGCAGGGCGTGGAAGAAGGAGGCGCCGTCGTGCGGCATGTCGTGCACCTCGCGCACGGTGGTGCCGTCCGGCGAGGTGAGGGTGCGCGGGGTGGAGTCGGTGCCGTCGGTGATCGTGTACGGCTCGGGCGCCTCGGAGCGCCAGCCCGGCGCGGTGTACTCCTGCTGCCGGTCCGGCACCGGGACCGAGGCCGAACCCTGGTGGTGGGCGGTGAGGCGGGAGGCCGCGAGGTGCAGCCGGTGGTGGTCCGCGGCGGCGGCGTCGGTGCGCTGTTCCCAGCGGCGTACCTCCTCGCGGGCGGCCTGCCAGGCGGCGACGGCCGGGGACTGGGCCATGGCCCGCGGCAGGACGGTGGGCTGGTCGGGGTGGTCGTCGCCGAGCGCGGCCTGTTCCTCCGCGCTCAGGTCGAGCCACGTCTCGCGGGCCCGCGCGCGGGCGTCGTAGTAGCCCTTCTCGGCCGCGGCGAGGTCGCCCGCCGCGCCGGCCAGGTCGTCCCAGGCGCCGCTGACCTCGTCGGGGAACGTGGTGTCGTCCAGGAGGCCGTAGTCGCGGGCGATGTCCTCGCGCAGCCAGACCAGGGCGGTGGTCTCCGCCTCGGCGGCCCGGGGTCCGCGCTTGGCCTTGCCGAGGGCGTGCAGCGGGCGGCTGTCGGTGACGCGGTGGTCCACCTCGGCCACCGACAGCCAGCTCACCGGCAGCGCGAAGAGCATGGTGCGGTCGGTGACGACCTTGAGGTGGGTGCCGAGGGTGGTGTCGACGGTGCCCTTGAGGGCGGTGCCGTCGTTCGCGCCGCCGACCGGGATCGCGGCGCCCGGGTTGGTGACGCCCGCGTTGCTGTTGCCGGCCAGCGGCGATGTGCCGACCACGCCCTCCACGTTGTCGGTGATGCCGGCTTCCAGCGCGTCGGAGGTCTTCGCGCGCTGCATGGCCTCCATGCGCGGCTTGTTCTCCACGGTGAGCAGCCGGGCGCCGCGGCGGTGCATCTTCGCGTAGAGGCGGGAGTCGGCGGTGTGGGACTGGCCGAAGAGGCGGGCGGAGGCCTGGGTGGGCAGCGACGAGCCGTTCGCGCCGAGCGCCTCGCGGAAGCCTGCGGTGAGGCCGACCTGTGTGGTGGCTTCCTGCTGGGCCTGGGCGGGGGCGGTGCCGAGGCCGGTGAGGGGCGTGAGGCGGGCCATGCGGACGCGTTCGCCGAGGGTCCTGCCGGTGTGCCGTTTGCCGAGGTCGCTGTCGCCGAGGCCGTCGGCGCGGGCGGTGGCCAGGGTCAGGGCGTCCTGCACGTTGGCCGCGCCGCGGATGTCCACGGCGAGGATGCCGGAGCCGATCCGGTCGTCGACGGGCAGGACATCCGAGTCGTCGACGTCACCCTTGCGCCAGGCCGCGATGCCGTCCGGGCGGGCCTGATCGGCCGTCAGCATCCGTACCGCGCGCTCGGGGTCCGGCACGTTCTGTTCGGTGAGTGCGCCGTCGGCGCCGTCGCCGTCCGGGATGAGCAGGCTCGCGGGGAGGATCTCGTTGAGGCTGCCGACCGGGGCGACGGCGTGTGGGGAGAGCGGTTCGCCGGTCGCGTCCGTCATGGTGACCGTCAGGGTGTAGCCGGTGACGATCTCGGCGTGCGCCTGGGTGGTGGCGATGTTCGGCATCGAGGTGCTGCCGACGGTCTCGGTGCGGGCGCTCGACCGCTGTTTGGCCGCGGTGCCCTGGAGCGAGGGGTTGGCGAGGAGGACGCCGCTGTCCACCGCGCGCTGGCCGACGCCGAGCGTCACGTCGGCACCGCGGTCCTGGGAGGAACTGTCGGCGTCGTCGCGGGCGGTGGTGCGGTAGTCCTCCAACTCGAAGCCGGTGCGCAGCCGCTCCACGGTGGTGGTGACCGGTGTCAGCTTGAACCGGACCTGTCCGGGGCTGCCGCCGACCGGCAGCCGGAGCGGGCTGGACCAGGCGCGGTAGCGGACGGGCAGGGTCATCCCCTCGGTCGTCAGCTCGTGCAGGTTGGCGCGCAGGAAGTCCGGGGAGAGCCGCTGGAGGACCTGTTCGCGGTCGTGCGAGGGCACTCCGATCTTCTCCAGCCGCCCCATCAGCTGCTGCGCCGCGTGGCTCGCGTCGAGCTGACCGCTGGGGTGGGTGGGGAAGCGGCGGCCGCGCAGGAAGCCGGGCAGCCGGTAGCCGCCGCCGAGATTGCGCGGGGTGCCGGTGCCCAGGCCGTCGGGGGCGAGTCCGGCCTCGATGGCGTCCTGCATCGGCAGGTGGAACATGACCGCGTCTCGGACGCGCTGGAGCGCGGCGGCGGCCCGGCGCGGGGCCAGGCCGCGCCCGAGGCGCTCGGAGAGCCGGCCGGCGGCGGAGCTGATCCGGTCCCCGGCACGGGTGCCGATCGTCCCCATCGCGGCCGTCCACCGGTCCCGTACGGCGACGGTCTCGGCGGCGTCGGCGACCACCAGGTACATGCGCCCGGCGAAGGTGAGGGTGGTGTTGCGTCCCCGGGTGAGGGTCTGCGTGACGCTGCGGCCCTTGTCCCAGGCGTACTGGAGGGCGGTCGAGTAGGAGCCGACCACGGCGGGTTGGCCCGGGGCCTGCTGGAGCGGCATGTCGGCGCCCTGGACGCCGAGGGTGGTGCGCGAGGTGGTGCCGGCGCTGCCGGCGACGCGGTGCTCGTTGCCGATGGTGGCTTCGAGGCTGGCGGGCTTGGGGTCGCTCTTGACGCGCAGGTTGTGCAGTTCGCCGCGGACCGCGGCCTTCAGGTAGTGGGTCTGGAACGGTCCCGCGCCGTTGAGCCCGGTGATGCGGGAGCCGAACGGGCCCAGGTACTGGCCGAGTTGGCCGGCCACGTTGAGGTTCGCCATCGCGCGGCGCAGCGCGGTGCGCACCGGGGCGCCGGGCGCGCTGACGTGCCAGGAGGTGCCCGAGGCGCGGTCTGCGGTGTCCTGCATGAGCTGCTGGCGCTGCGGCCCGCCCTCGGCGCTGAGCACCACGTGCGGGGCGCTCAGCAGTCTCCGGGTGAGCTGTCGTTCGGCCGATTCCGTCCTCGGCAGCGGGCGGGTGCCGTCGAGGAGTTGGTCGGCCTCGAGGGCGGAGAGCCGCTGCGGGGCGGGGGTGGTGGGCCCAGGTGCCGTGACCGGTCCGCCGGGCGGCGGGTCGGCGGGGGCGTGCCGTTCGGAGCCGTGCGCCACGGGCACGGCCAGCTCCACGCGGCCCACGGTCTCGCTGCCCCGGTTGAACAGCGGGCGCTCCTCGACCTTGCTGACGAACACGCCGGCGCCGAGCAGGCCGACCGAGGCGAGCCGGGCCCAGCCGCGCGGGCGGCGGTGGCCCTCGAACGAGGCGCCCAGTTCCACCTGGTAGCTGTAGAGGTCGGCGCCGTTCTGGAACGTCAGATGGTCGTGGGTGACCGCGACCGTGTTCCGGGTGGCCTTCTGGTCGGTCTTGGCGTAGCGGACGCCGACGGCCACGTTGCCGGTCTGGCGCGGCACCCCCGCCTCGGGCGCCTTGTCGTGGTCACGCGGTGAGATGCCCAGCTCCACACCGCCGGAGAGAGTGGTGGACGCCTGCTGCCCCTGGCCCGAGATCTCGGTGCCGATCACGGCGTTGCGCAGCGACCGTTCGCTCATGGTGGTCTCGAACCGCCGGTCGCTGAGCCGGGCCCGCAGGATCAGGGTGTGGTGGCCGCGGCGCACCTTGCCGTCCTCGGTGAGCGTGACCGGCACACCGGTGGTGGTCAGGTCGTCCAGACTCTGCGCGAGGGTGGGCCGGTTGAGCGCCTCGCGGACCTGCCGGTCGTTGTGCAGCGCGGTCCGCATCCGCCCGTCGCCGTACCAGAACTTCGCCAGCCGCGGGTGCCGCAGCATCAGCGGCGGGACGAACAGCGAGGGGTACGAGCGGTGCAGGGTGTCCAGGACGGTGTCCGCGAAGGCCCGCATGGGGTCTTGGGGGGCGGCTTGCCCGTTCTGGTTCTGCTGTTGGGTCTCTTGTTGGTCCGGCTGCCGGTTCTGCTGCTGGTTCTGCGGCTGGTTCTGCGGCTGGGTCGGTACGGCGATCCGCGGGCGGTCGGGGCGGAAGCCCTCGGCGCGGACCTGGCCGCTCAGGTGGACCGGGTCCTCCCGGGTGAGGTACCACGGCACCGAAGGCACGGCGTCGGGGTTCGGGCCCGTCTGCCCGGGCGTACGGCTGTCCCAGCCCGCGAGTCGGCGCGCGTCCTGGGTGGAGATCCAGTCCAGGCTGACCACCCGGACCGGGCGGGCCGCGGACGCCGGCTCGCCGGCCTTGCGCACCATCAGGGTGCGCTCCACCCGGTACAGCGCGACCGGGTGGTTGCGGACACGGCCGGTGGTCTTGCGGGCGGCGTCGGTGCCCAGGTAGTGGCCGCGCCCGGTGCTGAGGTCCGCGCGGACCAGCGGGCCGCCCTGGAGACGCACGTCGGTCTCCGGTCCGACGAGGGTGTAGTTGGGGCCGGCGGTGACCTGGACGCCGAAGCGGGTGTCGCGGGCGTGGCCGCGCTCGTTCTGGTACGTGGTCTGGGTGAGGTCGCGCAGCTCCGCCTTGACCGACTCGGTGACCAGGGTCGCCCGGTGCGGGATCGACCGCTCGACGATCAGGTGCCCGAGTGGGTGCTGCCCGCTCCCCCGGGTCAGCTCGGGTCCGCTGACCGGCCCGGAGAACCGCCCGAACAGCGCGAGCAGCCGCCCAGGTCGGACGTACGAGACCAGCGTGCGGTGCGCCGAACTGCCGGGCCTCGCACCGGAGATGGCGAGCGCCAGGTCCTCCGGCGGGTCCGTCAGATGCAGGCCGGTGGTGTCGGTGATCCGCGGCTCGACCCCGTCCGGGAAGGTGAGCGTCTCCGGCGCCCGCCGGGGCCCCGCGAAAGGCACGGTGAAGTCGTCCGGCAGCCGCCAGCTGAGCCCGTCCCGCAGGGCGAACCGCGCGGTGTGCACCGTGCTGCGCTGCCAATTGGGGCTCGTGGATGGTGAACCGTCCGGACCGGCGGTCTTCGGTGACGCCTCGGTGACCCGGTCCACGCGCACCCGGTAGTGGACGTCGTCCAGGTGCAGGTGCGAGCCCTCGTGGGCGCGGTGCTCGGTCTGGTGGTACGCCTGGGTGCCCTGCGTGTAGTCCGTCCTGCGGGTCCAGCCCAGTGAGACGCCGATCTTCAGCAGCCAGTTGAGCGGTGGGCCCATGCTCAGCGCGGCGGCGATCCGGCGCCCGTAGCCGACGCTGCGCCCGCCGCCCGTACCGGCCTGGCCGCGCCGCATGGTGTCCAGCCGTACGGTGCCGCCGTTCACGTCGGAGAAGCGTTCCCAGCGGTGGTACGGGACGGCCTCGACGGTCATCTCGTGGCCGACGCCGGACTTCTCCCGGCCCACGAAACGTGCGCCGCGCGGGGCGGTGAATGCGCCGGGCTGCTCGGTCAGCAGGCGCAGCAGCTCCGCCTCGTCGAACTGGTCGCGCAGCTTCTTGGGCAGCTGCCCGAGGATCTCCCGGGCCGCCTGCTCGGGCGAGCGCAGGGTCAGGACACCGGGGCCGGTGAAGAGCCCGGTCGGGACCCTGCGCGGCGCCCCGTCCGTGCGGCCGTCCGGGCTTCCGCCGTGCGGATCGCCCTCCGGGCTGATCAGTACGGTGGGCAGCCGGCTCCCGTCCTCGAAGGTGACGGTGCGCGGGGCCGGGCCCGGCGGCCGGGCGTCCGGGCCGGTCAGCAGCCGGGCCGGGCGGTGCCGTTCGAGCTGCGTCTCCAGCGGCACCGGGTCGCCCCGGTCGGGGGTCGCGGGGTCGGGGCGGTCGAGGTCGGTGATCCCGCCCATGCTGCGCAGCCACTCGCTGAACGGGTCGGAGTCGTCCGGCTCCTCGGTGGCCGGCTCGGGGGTGGTGGTGGCGGGGTCCGGTACGGGGGTGAGCGGGGCGGTGGCCGGGACCAGGGCGTCGTAGTGGTTGCTGCCGTTGTAGGCCAGGTGCAGGGTGCCGCCCTGCCCGCCCGGGTGGAGGGTCGTGACGAGGGTGTTCCCCGGCGGCTGCGGGTCGCGCTGGACGAGCCGCAGGTCGAGGTCGAGGGTGTGCGCCAGCGCCTGCGGGAGCAGGTCGGCGAAGGGCGAGGACCACAACTCCGTGCGTTCGGCCGCCTCGGCGACGAGCCCCTCGGTGCCGAGGCGTCGCGCGTCGGCGGGAGTGGGAGCCACCTCGGCGAGGCTCGGGTAGCCGCTGTCGCGCAGGATGCGCCGCCACTGGCGGGCGTCGCCGTCGGTGACGACCGACTGCGCGATCCGGTTCCAGCGCTCGGTGATCCGGCGCCGCGCGTCCGGGTCCTGCACCCCGGCGACGGCGGTCATCCGCAGGTCGTCCACCACGGCGAGCACCGGGTCCGGCGTCGCCTCGGCCGCCGCGGTGGCCAGTTCGGACCCGGTGAACCGCTCGCGCAGCATGCTGCGCAGCCCGGCGACGTTGCGCGCCGCCCACGCGGGCGGCACGTCCTGGCTGCGCGCGCTGTCGAGCAGCGCCCGGAAGAGACAGTTCCCGTCGCCCGGCGTGTCCAGCCGCCTGAACTGCGTGCCGTCCGCGTGCACGATGTCCGCCGGGCCGGTCGTGGTGGCGCCCTTGCTGTACAGGGTCAGGTCTTCGGCGAGGCTCTCCGGGCGGCTCGGCGCGGGCGCCAGGTCGGGTCTGCGGCGGGCGAGTTCGGCGGTGTCCTCGGGGCTGAGGGCCAGCTCGGAAAGCGGGAGCGGGGTGTCCGAGAGCGACCAGGTGATCTGCGCGGAGGGCGCGTAGGCGAGACCGTGCACGTCCTCCGGCGAGACCAGGGTGGTCGGCGGGAGCGCGGGCGGCGGCGGAGGCAGCAGCGCGTCGAGGGTGGTGTCGGGTCCGGCGGTGGAGCGCAACTCGCCCGCGGCGGCGAGGAATTGGGTGTACTGCTCGACGGTGGGGCCGGCCGCCGGATCGACGTCGGTACCTCCCGTGGCGCCGACCCAGTCGGTGACCATACGGCGCAGCAGATCAGGGGTCATGCGGCCGTCGCCGTAGCGGGCCGCGGTGTCCGGGCTCAGCCAGCGCAGGCCGTCCGCATAGGCGAGACCGGCGAACAACTCCCTGTTCTCCGGCCGCTGTTCGGCGTTCGTGCCGAGGGCGTCGCGCAACGTACGGATCTGCTGGAGAGTGCGCGCCCGGGCGAAGGCGTCGGCCGGTTCCGGACCCGTGTGCAGGCCGGCGTCGCGCGCGAGCCCGTCCAGGTCGGCGCCGCTGGGTTCCGGGGTGAACAGCCGCCACCGGCCGGGCCCGTCCGGCCCCTCGGTGAGCACCGGGCGGACGTCGCCGTCGCGGTCCCGGGCCGTGCCCACCTCGGTGGTCGGCGCGTACACCGGCCGCCCGGTGCGGTTCGCCACGTGCTGGGCCACCGGCAGGCCCGCCACCTCCGGCTGCCGTCCGGTCTCGCAGGAGAACAGCACCAGCGGCCGGTCCCGATCGCCGTCCTGGCCCCAGGACTTGAGCACCTCGCCGAGCTGCACACCGCTGACCTTCACGGTGGGGCGCGCCGCGTCGTCGGTGCCGAGCGTGACGGTACGGGGGGTGCCGTGCCCCGCGAAGTAGTCGGCACCCTGCTCGGTCCCCGAGCCGGGGAGGGCGGTCGGCGGGCCGGTGAACACCGTACGGGGCGGAGGCTGGACGGCGAGGGGCCCCGGGGTGACGGGACCGGAGGTGGTGCGCACGCCACGGAAGGTGTCCTGGCCGAGCAGAGCCTGGCGCGCCGCATCGTGCGACGTTCCGTCCTCGGCGGGGCTCTGCGAAATGGTCAACGTCTGCACGGCACGTCCGGGTTGGGGCTTCACTGCCGTGTCCGGCACCCAGCGTCGGAGCTGTTCGACGGGCACCGTGTGGCCGTCCAGGGTGGTGACGAACGGCTCGCGGACGGGCGGAGTGGGGCCGTTGCCGTCGTGGACGGTGTCGCCGGCGTCGCTGCGCCGCACGACGATCCGTCCGGGTGGCGGAGGTGTGCCCGGGCCGGTGACTGGTCCGCCGGTTGCGTTGCCATGACCCGACTCGAGGTGCAGGTCGGTGGCCGGCTCGGTCCAGGGGCGGGACAGGGTGGCGAGCTTGACCGCGGGGGACTCGGTGGCGGCGGTGGTCGCGGTGGTAGTAACGGTCGTGATGACCTTGGAATCGGAGTCGACTCCAGGGTCGTGCACAGGGGTTGTGGTCTGCGTGAGCACCTTCGGGGGCGGGGCCGAGGTGGTGATCGCCGGGTCGGTGCCGGTCGTCGTGGTGCTCAGGGTGGCGGGGCGGGGTGGGGATTCGGTGCCGAGGGCGTCGGCGAGAGGCAGCAATACGTCCGCGCCCGGGAAGGCGGTCTGCGTGGTGCCGTCCGGCGTCATGGTGGGCGGAGGGCCGCTGAGCGGGCGGACGCGGACCGGGGCGCCCGGCCCCTCGCGGGTCAGCTCGACGGCGGCGCGGACGGGGCGCCCCGCCCCGTCGGGCGTGACCGCCGGCCCGAGCACCATGGCCCGGTCCGTCCCGGCCCCGTCGAGCAACGCGGCGGCCTCCGGCGATCCCTCCCCCGGCGGCGGCACCTCCGAGACCACGATGGTCAGCGGCGGTGCCGGTGTGACGCCGTTGGTGTCGCGTGCGTCGCCGGTTTCCCCGGCGGTGTCGGCGTACGAGCCGGTGGTGCTCACCTTCGGCGGAGCGGTGGTGAGGTCCGGGGCCGTGGTGGAGATGCCCTGGCTCTCGGTGGAGTCCGAACTCGCCGCGGTGGCGGGCGAGTCGACCGCCTCGGGAGAGCGGGTGGACTCGGGAGAGCGGGTGGACTCCGGAGAGTGGGTGGACTCCGGAGTGGTGGCGGCCTCGGGGGAAGAGGTGGTCTCGGGCGGTGACGTGGTCTCCGGAGAACTGGTGGTCTCGGGCGAGGGCGTCGTCTCCGAGGATGCCGAGCTCTCCGGCAAGGACGTCGTCTCCGGGGAAGCCGCGGTCTCCGGCGAGAACGTCGTTTCCGGCGACTGCGAAGTCTGCGCGGAGTCGTCCGTCGTAGTCTGCGAGCCCTCCACCTGGGCCGTGCCGTCCGGGGTGCGGGTGGCCGAGGGCGGCGCGGCGGAGGGAGCCGGGCTGCCTCCGGTGGCGGGGACGCCGCCCGGCCTGGCGCCGGTGCCCGTTCCGGGCGTGGGGGAGGTGGTGGGGCCGTTGGAGGCGACGGGCACACCGTCGGCCTGGCCCGGCGCGGGAGCCGTACGGTCGTTTTGCTCGGGTGTCACCTCCGGAGAGTTCTGGACGTTGCTCTCCGGGGCCTCCGTGGTGGTGAGCGGGTCGTCCACCGTGACCGGCGTGCCGAAGCCGTCGAGGGTGCGGCGGACCTGGTCGGCGTCGACCTGGGCGGCGGGGCCGTTCCCGGCGGGCACAACCCTGACCTCGGGCAGCTGCGACAGATTGCCGTGCACGCTGTCGCGGACGCCGATCTCCGTGCTGCCGGGCGGCTCGGCGCCGCGCAGGGCGGCGATGTCGCGCAGTGCCTGCTCGCGGACCTCGGCGGGCCCGTTGTGGACCTGCTGCCACAGCGCGTTCTCGGCGGCGGTCGCGGGCAGCGTGCCCGGGGAGTACGGGGGCGGGTCCAGGGTCGTGTACGGCGGCAGGTCTTCCGCGGAGTAGGGCGGAGGCGACTCGCTGCCGGTGAAGTCTCCCTGCCCGGTGTTCTGTCGGGTGACGGGCTGGGGTGAGGTGGACGAGGAGCCGACGCCGGCCGGGGTGTTCACGGTCGAGGGGTCGTCGGTGCGGCCGGGGCCGTCACCGTTCTGGGAGCGGGAGTCGGAGGTGTCCCGCGTGTCGGAGTCGCCGCTGTCTGCGGTGTCACCGGAGACGGTGGGCGGCTGGTTGCGCATTTTGTCGATGACGTGGCGCAGTTCGGCGCCGCTGTTCTGGGCGGTGTCGGTGAGCGTGGCCTCGACCTGGCTGCTGACGCCCGCGCCGACGAAGGTGGACCAACTGGTGGACCAGTCACCCTCGAAGGCGCCCTTGATCAGGATCTCCGCGACCGACTCACCGGCGCCGGCGGCGAGGAAGTCGGCGGTCCCCTTGATGCCGTAGTGCCCGGCCAGCGCGCCCGGCCGGTCGGCGTTGTTGCGCAGGAGCTGGTTGTTGCGCCACAGGTCGGGGTTGTTCCGGAAGGAGAGCGGGTCGTTGCGGAACGTCACCGGCGGGTTGTTGGTGAGGTTGGGGCCGTTCCCGTTCGGGTGGGGGGTGGGGTCGGGACCGTTGCTCGGATGGGGGCCGGGGTCGGGGTCCGGCTTGGGGCTGGGGCTGTTGCTCTTGAAGTCGAGGTCGGGGGTGTTGCGCAGGTTGGGGTTGGGGGTCGGCTTGAAGTCGAGGTCCGGCCCGTTCTTGAGGAAGTTGTTGTCGTAGCTCTTGACGATGTTCTTCGCGAAGCTGTCGAAGACGCTGGTGAAGAAGCCCGCGGCGGCGCCGAACGCGGCGGACTTGAGGATGTCGTTCCAGTCGAAGCCGTCGGGGCGGCGGCCGTCCGGGGCGAAATTCATCATCGCCAGCCGCACCGCGAAGGTGGTGAACGCCTCGGCGAACGCCTCGGTCAGCGAGGGAGCTATGTGCAGCCGCTGGAGCAGGTGGGTGAGCGTGGTGAGGATCAGGAACCGGCTGCGCAGCTTGGCCATCATGATCTGGCTGGCCGAGGCGCCGCCGGTGAAGAAGGACATCGCCAGATAGATGGCGATCTCGATGAGCAGCCGGATGACCTCGGCGATGACCTGCCACTTGGACTCCATGATGTCCATGGAGGTCTTGCGCCGGCCCTCGGCGATCTTGTCGAGCTGCTCGGCGAAGTCGCGCAGGTAGTTCTTGCCGCCGTCGTCGATGAGCATGCCCATCGCCTTGGCGTACGACTTGGCCAGGTCGTCCGGCATGACCTCGGCGATGTCGTGGATCGACTTGTCGATCAGAGCTGACATCCGGTCCAGCTTGCGGCCCAGTCCCGAGTAGGGCTGTCGGCTGTCGTAGGCGAGGTCCTCGTCGGCGTCGATGAGCTTCTCCCCGGTGAGGATGAAGATCATCGCGTTGACCTCGGGCGATGCCTGGATGCTCATCGGGTGCCGTCCTGGAGACCGTACGGGCAGGACGGAGCGGCCGCTCCCGGCGTGGTGCGGGAGCGGCCGGCGGTGCGGAGGTGGTCAGCGGCGGCCATGCCCGCCCGGGCCGTCACCGTTCAAGCCGTCGGTCTCGATACGGTTGTTGACCCGCTCGACGTCCTCGATGTTGCGGTCGCGGGTGTCCTTCATCATCCGGACCTGGCTGACCGTGGCGTCGGTGATGCCGACCAGCGCGTCGCGGATGGACATCATCGTTTCCTTGGTGGTCTGCCGCTCCTTCTGCTCCTGCGGCTTGGCCTTCTCGGCGAACTCGCCTTCCGTGCCGGGCCATCGGACCGTGGGCGCCAGCTCGTCGAGGAACTCCTCGGTGATGCTCGTGGCGAGGGTGCCGATCTCCTCCAGCTGTCTCGCCAGCGCCTCGATGCGGTGCGGGTCGACGTAGTACCGCTGCCCCATGGTCAGTCCTCCCCGTCCTCGCCGAGCGCGTCCCGCCAGGCGGGGGTGGCCGCCTGGCCGTCGCGCGCCGTGTCCGCGTCGTCCTCGCGCAGCACCTCGGGACCGAAGATCCGCTCCCAGTCCAGCTCGAAGCCCTTCAGTTCCGGCACGTTGCTGCTGGGCTCGGCGAAGGGCGCCATGGCCTTCATCACGTGCCGGTTCATCTTCAGGCGGGCCGCGTTGGCCGCCTCCAGGACGCTGGCGGCCAGCTCCTGGGGGGACATGTCGCGGTACTTGTTCTCCAGGAACTCGATCCCGGACAGTTCACCCTGCGGGCCCACGGTGGCGCGGACCGCGCGGTCGGAGGAGAGCACCGCGAACGACGCCTGCCGCAGCTCGCGTTCGGTGCGGGCGACCGCTTCCTGGGCCGCCTGGAGTTCGGCCATCGCCTTCTCGAGGCGCTTCTCCAGCGGTTCCGTCACGCTCGCTCCTGCCCTTCTGCGTCGACCTGTTCATCAACTGCCTTGCTGATCCTGCCTGGTGAGGCCCTCGATGCGGAAGCCGGGGCCGGGTGGGGCTCGGCTCCTCTGCGCGCGGTGGTCTCGCCGTGCCGCGCGGTGGTCACCGCCCGATGACGGCCGGGGTGCCGCCGTCCTCGGTGCCCCACACGTCCGTGTCCTCCTCCAGGTAGTCGGCGGAGCTGGTGACCCTGCGGCCCGGCTCCGTCTCCTCCTCGGGGCTCTCGCCGCCGGTGGTCGCCACCCGGGACGCCGGGGCCAGGAAGGTGTCGTTGTCCTCCTGGCGGTTCCAGGGGCTGCGTCGGCGGCGGTTGCGGCGCTCGCTCTCCTCCGCCGCGTCGACCAGGACGGCACGCACCCGCTCGCCGTTGCCCTTCTCGCCGCCCGCGCCCATGCCTCCCATGCCGCCGCCCATCGGCATCCCGGGGCTGCCGGGTGTGCCGGGCGCGCCAGGGGCGCCGGCCGTGGCGGCGGGAGCCAGCGGGGTGCCCCCGCTCGCGGCGGCACCGTCGGAGAGGGGCTCGGCACCGAGTCCGCCGGAGCCGTCCGGGGCGAAGGAGTCCGCCCCGGACAGGCCGCCGCCAACGGCCCCTGCGCCCACGCCGCCGCCGAGTCCCAGGTCGGAGAGCGACACATCCCGGCTGCTGGTTCCGTCACCGCCGCCTCCCCCGTTGAGGTCGCCGAGACTGCCGAGGTCGTCGAGTGCGCCCGAATCGCCGCGGCCGCCCTGCGAGTTGAGGTCGTGCAGGTTCACCGTCTCGGTGTTGCCCTGCGGGTCGGTGACGGTGGCGATGCCGGTGTCCGGGTCGATGACCTGGGTGCTGCCGTCCGGGAACGTGGTGGTCAGCTTGCCGTCGTCCAGTCCGGTGACGGAGCCGTCCGGGTTGGTCACCTTCGCGCCGTGGGTGAGGTCGGTGGTCGTGGTGGACCCGTCCGCGTCGGTGGTGGTGAACGTCCCGGTGTCCGGGTCGAAGACGGCTTTGCTGCCGTCCGCGAAGGTGGTGGCGAAGTCGTCGCCCTGAAGGGCGGTGTTCCCGCCCGTCGGGGTCTCCAGGCCGGCCCGGTCGGTGTTGAGGTTCCCGAGGTCGCCCAGGTCGCCGATGGACTCCGTGGGCAGATCGGGGTTGAGGTCGCCCAGGTCACCGAGCCCGTTCTGGCTGTTGAGGTTGCCCAGGCCGCCCAGGTTCTCGGTGGTGGTCTTCCCGTCCGGATCGGTGGTGGTGCTCTGCCCGGTCGTCGGGTCGACCGTCTGCGTGGTGCCGTCCGGGAACGTGGTCGTCAGCTTGCCGTCGTCGCCCAGCGAGGTGACCGAGCCGTCCGGGTTGGTCACCTCGGCACCGTTGCCCAGGTCGGTGGTGGTGGTCGAGCCGTCCGGGTGCGTGGTGGTGAGTGTCCCGCTGTCCGGGTCGAAGCTGGTACGGCTGCCGTCCGCGAAGTCGGTCGTCAGGTCGCCGCCGCTGGTCAGCTGGGTGCTGCCGCCGGTCGGGGTGTCGAGCACGCCGTCGCCGCCGCCGAGGCCGCTGTTGAGGCCGTCGAGGCTGCCCAGGTCGGTCGTGGTGGTCGTGCCGTCCGGGTTGGTCGTCGTGGTCTGCCCGGTCGTGGGATCGACGGTCTGCGTGGTGCCGTCCGGGAAGGTCGTCGTCAGCTTGCCGTCGTCGCCGAGTGCGGTGACCGAGCCGTCCGGGTTGGTCACCCGGGTGCCGTCGCCCAGGTTCTGGGTGGTGGTCGAGCCGTCCGGGTGGGTGGTCGTGAGCATCCCGCTGTCCGGGTCGAAGCTGGTGCTGCTGCCGTCCGGGAAGTCGGTGGTGAGCTTGCCGTCGTTGAGCTGGGTGTTGCCGCCGGTCGGGGTCTTGAGGGAGCCGCCGCCGGTGTTCAGGCCGCCGAGGCTGCCGAGGTTCTCGGTGATGGCGTCGTTGGCGGAGTTGTTCGTCCCGCCCGGTCCGTTGTTCAGCGCCCCGAGGTTGCCCAGGTTCGTGGTGACGGGGGGCGGAGTGCTCGTGAAAGCCTCCTGGTCACCGCCCGGGTTGTTCACGTCGCCGAGGTTGCCCAGGCTCTCCGTGACCGTGGTCGGGTTCAGCAGCTCGTCGAGGTTGCCGAGGTTCTGCTCGGCGACGGCGTTGGGGTCGTTGATGCCGCCGAGGCTCTCCTGCATGGCCTTGGCCTGCTCCTCGGCCTCGCGCTTTGCCTCCTCCTGCTCACGCCGCTGCTCCTCGCGGAGCTCGTCCTGGTACTTCTTGTCCTCATCGCGCTGCTGGTTCTGCTCGTTGCGCAGCTCCTCCTGGAGCTTCTTGTCCTCATCGCGCTGCTGGTTCTGCTCCTCGCGGAGCTCGTCCTGGTACTTCTTGTCCTCCTCCCGCTGCCGCTCCTGCTCCGCGCGCAGCTCGTCCTGGTACTTGCGGTCCTCCTCGCGCTGCCGCTCCTGCTCCGCGCGCAGCTCGTCCTGGTACTTGCGGTTCTCCTCGTTCTGCCGGTTGATCTCCTCCTGCGCCTCCTCGGCCTTGCGCTCCTCGTACTCCTCCGCTGCCGTGCCGGTCGACTTCGGCTTGGGCACGTTGTCGGAGAAGTCGTCGCCCAGGTCGAGGAAGTGGTTGTTCAGGTCCGACTGCACCTGGGCGGCCGGCTTGCCCAGGAACTCGTCGACGCCCTGGCTCCAGAGCTTCACCGCCTTGTCGCCGACCTTCGCCCAGTTCGCGATGTCGGTGAGGTCGCCGTAGTCGGGATGCACCTGGTTGAAGCCGGCCTGCGGGCTGTGGCTGACGGTCGTGACGTAGCGGGAGGTGTACGACTTGATGTCGGTCTTGGCGACGTTGTTCGCGTCCACCCACTGGGCGAGCTCGTCCAGGACATAGCGCAGCACCTGGTGCGGGTCGTAGTACGGGGACTTGGCCCAGGCCAGCCACGCCTCCAGCAGCTTGTTGGCGGAGTCCTCCAGGTACTTGCGGCCCAGTGACAGGGCGCGCGAGTACACCGTGTTGCCGGTGCCGGTCTCGTCGCCGGAGCCGGGGCTTTCGTTGAAGGTCTCGACGTAGCTGTCGTAGTTCTCGCGGATCTTCTTCAGCAGGCTGCGGAAGACCTCCGCCGCCTCGCCCTTCCAGCTCGCGTCGTCCCGGCCGAAGCGGTCCTCCCAGTCCTTCAGAACCCCCGCATGGTCCTTGAAGAACTTGGCGGCGAAGTCGAAGGACTCACCGGTGGTGTTGAAGGAGTTCAGGTCCACGATGTCGGCCCAGGGCACGCCCAGGTTGCTGAACCGGGCATTCTGGGTGTTGCCGCTCAGCAGTTCGAGGAGCGCCGCGCGCGGCCCGTTCATGTACCGGGCGAGCGGGATGGTGCTCATCTTGTCCTTGTTGTAGTCCGTGAACTCGTTGCCCTCACGGACCTGCGCGTCACGGACGTTGTCCGTGCCGGGACTGGCGAAGATGATCTCGTCGCCCGACTTCACGCGGCCCTCGAAGACGATCCGGGCCTGCATGATGGACCGCTTCTTGCCGCTGTCGAAGAACCAGATGTCGTAGTCCTCACCCTTGTTCGTCAGGAAGCCGGAGTCCTTGACGAGAAGGCTGAGGCTGCGCTCCTTGATGTCCATCCGGAAGAGCTTGCCGCCGTGTTCGGAGCGGAGCGTGTCGAAGACGGTGTTGCGGTCCGGCACCGGATAGCCGGTGATGTGGGTGACCAGGGTGGCCCAGGTGTCGCTCGACGGGTCATTGGCATCGCCGAACTTGTTGATGTTGGTGACGGAGTTGGGATCGTAGCGATCGGCCACCTGGCGCCCTTTCTGGTCGGTTGGTCAGGACTCGTCGCCCGGGTCGCCGGTGGTCCCGGCGGTGAGGGTGTCGACCTCGTCGAAGGTCTGGAGCAGCGTCTGCGCGTCGATCGCGTCGAGGTTCTTGTCCTTGGTCTTGTTCGCCTCGTCGATCGTCTCGGTGAGCGCCTCCTTCAGCTCCTTGAAGAGGTCCATCTGGTCACCGAGCAGCTTGTCGATCGCCTCGGCCGCGGTGCGGATGTCCTCGATCAGCTTCGGTCCCGAGACGAGGGGTTCGGTGACCATCCTGCCGATGCGCAGGAGTTGCTTGTCCTGGGCGAGGTTCTCCGGTGTGGTGTGGCCGTCGATGAGGTGGCCGAGCGGGCGGATGTGGGACCCGTCGCCGTCCTCCTTGTGCTTCTTCGCGGCGGTGTACACCGGCTGCACCTCGTTGTCCCGGAAGTTCTCCATCTGCTTGAGGTCGAAATGCTTGACGTCGGCCTTCTCACCGGCCATGGGACGCTCTCCTGCCGCTTGGTGCCGGACGGGGATACGGGAGCCCGGCGGACGCCCCGCACACGGGCGACGGCCGGGCCGGTGGGCCCGCGTGCCGGGTGGGCACACCGGGTCGGTCCGGAGACTCCCGCCTGCCGGCCGGCTACCGCATCGTCCGTCTCCGGGACTTTCGGGCGGCGGGTCGGGGCGCCGAACCGTCCGTGTGGGATCGGGACACGGGCGGTTCGGCGTCCTCCGGTCGCGCGCGCCGACCGCCGGGCCCGCCCCTGCGGACGGGCGAGGGGAAGCTCCGGCGAAGCCCTAACGGGCCCGCACGTTCCCCCAGTTGTCGGCGCTCCTGCGCTCGTCGCGGGAGTGGTTGTCGTGGATGGTCTGGATCAGCTCGCCGTTGTCGCCGAGGAGCATGGCCATGTTCTTGGTGGCCTGGTCCCACTCCGCCTGGACCTGGCGGTACGTCTCCTGGTCCGAGCCCTCCCAGGAGGTGACGAGCGGCTTCAGCTCGTCCTCCAGGTTGTTGAGGGTCGTGATGATCTGCTGGGTCTGGGCCATCAACTCCTCGATGGCATTGCGGACCGCGGGATACTGCACGTCGATGATGCCGTCGGCCATGACGTCTCCTCTCGGACGGCCGGGCGTGAGCGCCCGGGAAGCTCAGGGGGTCCGGTCTCGCCCGTACGGGGGCCGGTGCTGCGGGGGCGGGTCAGCGCAGCGCTTCGAAGACGCCCTGGCTGGTCTTGCTGTTGAGGACCTCGGTCAGGTCCTGGTTCTCCTGCGCCAGACGATTGGCGGAGGTCACGTTCTCCTGGAGCGCGTCGACCATCTTGCTGATCTGGATGACGACCTTCTGCGCCTCGGCGTTCCAGCTGCGGAAGAGCTTCAGCAGGGCCTGGCCCTCGTCGCCGCCGACGCCCGAACGCGCGGCGATCTCGGCGACGTTGTTCTGGATCTTCTCGACCTGGGTCCGGGCCGACTCCAGGGAGGAGACACCCCCCAAACCCTTGGCATAGTCCGCTTTCCTCGCGGCACTGTCCGCCATGTCGCGCTCCCTTCGTTCAGGCTTGTCCCGACGCATCGTTGCCCGCTGAGGCTAAAGAGAACTGAGCGTTCCGCGCAACGCGTGCAGGGAAGATTTGAGCATCGGTCAGCTCACCCCAGAATTCTTGCGTGGCAAGGGAGTTGTGCGGAGGTTTCGGCGATATGAACAGGCGCGCCCGACCAGCGGGACAGTGGTTGTGAACCCGTCCACCGGGCGATGCGATGCGGGCAGAAAGCGGGCATGCGAAGCGCGTGAACGGGCATCGGTGTGGACCGTATCCGGCGAGGAAAGCGCTTCCGAGGGATTTCAGGGGTACGGTCCGGCGAAATTTCAGAGCTTTATTTGAGGTTCTCCGCCGCGCTCGATCCGGGGATGACTCCGCGAACTCCACACCCTCGGCGCCGAGTTTGGCTGAATACTTCTGCTGCCCCCGACCTTTTCCTTTTCTTCGGCACGGTATGCGTTTCTTGCCGTGATCAGCGTGCCGTGTCCGCCTTGTCCTTCCCGGCGTTCGTCCCGCCGCGCTCCGGCTGTCCGGCGGCACCGCACGCCGGTGCCGTGACCTTGGGCTCCGCGATGCCAGACGCGGCGGCCGGGTCGAGGTCCGCGCCGGTCGGGAGCGCCGCGAGCAGCGGGGCGGGGACCGAGCCGATGTCCCCGGTCTCGTACCCGAGGGCTGCCAGCGAATTCTTCGCGGAGACGCGGTACTTCACACCGTTCTCCGCCACCAGATAGGTGGTCCCCGCATGCGCGGCGCCGCTGGCGTGCAGGGCCCTGACCAGGGCGCCGCGTCCGGGACGTACCACCGTGGCGTCGACCGGGACACAGGCCGGCTGCAGCGGCTCGGCGGTGCCCTGCGGCACCGCGACCGGGGCGAGCCGGGTCAGGGGGACCAGCACCGACCTGATCCGGGCGCCGCCGTCGTCGCCGTCCACCTGCGCACACAGAGCGGTGCCGCGCGGCGCGGACTGCGGGAGGGGCGGCGCGTCGGGCAGCTCCGCGGACGCGGCGGGGCCCGGGTCCATGGCCCGGTGCTCGCGCAGCGCGTCCGCGCCGACCGTGCGCACTTCGGGCGACTGCCCCTGGTAGGCGTCCTTCTGGGTGGCCGGGTCGCCCAGCACCAGCGCGGCGCCGAGCCGGGTCAGCGGCACCAGGCCGTCCTCGCGCAGCAGGTGGTAGGTACTGCCACCGCCGGGCACGCTGACCTTGAACAGCTGGCCGATCCGGCTGGCTTCGCCTCCGAGGACGGGCCCCTGCGCACCACGTCCCGGCACCGCGGGAGGCTTCAGGGCGGGCCCGGGTGCCAGTGCGTCGAGGAAGGCCGCCGAGACCGGCATCGGCCGCTCGGAGCCGTAGCCGAGGGCGTTGCGGGCGTCGGATGCGCGGTCCAGCGGCAGTCTGCTGCCCCGCCACACCAGGTACTCGGTGTCGTCCGGCCCGCGCACCAGCAGCGCGCGGTCGGCGCCGATGCCGCGGGTGTCCAGCGGCGCCCCGGCGACCACGGTCGTGGCGCCCGGCTCGTCCACGCCGGTGTTCGCCACGACGCCGGAGGTGTTGGGCTGCGCCCCGTCCGGCCCGGTGACGCACATGTGCCAGGCGCCGGCGTCGAGTTGGCCGGGCTCGGGCACGGTGTCGGGGGCGCCGGGGATTCCGGCCGGGGCGCCCACCGGGACGTCCCGCAGCGAGGCCGTGCCGACGTCCACGGTCTCCAGGTCGGAGCCGCCGATCAGCCGCGCCGAGGCGTAGTTGCGCACCGGGTGCAGTACGCCGTCGGTGCCGGTCCACAGGTAACGGGCGCCGGTGTCGCGGTTGACCACCAGGTGGTCGCCGTCGCGCCAGGCGTCGTTGCCGCCGGGGCGCAGCAGGCCGTAGACGGTGGCGCCGGCGCCGATCAGGACGGTGACCAGGACGCCGAAGACCACTCCGCGGGTGGTGCGCCCGAGCGGGCTCTCCGGGGCGTCCGGGTCGGCCATCAACAGGCCCGAACTGAGCCTGCCCATCATGAAACTGTGGGCGTGTACCTGGTCGCGTTTGGACTGCACGGCCTCTCCTCGACTTCGTTCTCTTGCCGGAGTGCGGTTGTGCTCAGCCGAACAGGCCGCGCAGCCAGCCGAAGAGCCCCGCCACCCACAGGCTGAGCGGCAGCAGCGCCACGGCGAAGCCGGTGTGCGCGATCTCCGCCGCCCGGCCCCAGTACGGCAGCATGCGCCGGCCGGGCACGGTCCAGGCGGCGATCACCAGTGCGGCCCCGGCGCCGAGCAGCACCGCGAAGACCACCAGGCGTCCGTCGCCGTCACTGTCCACCGCCCAGGCGCGAGCGAGCAGCAGCAGCCCCCAGACGCCGGGTACGGCCAGGGTCAGCCGCTGCCCGATGTGCACCAGGCCGCGGGAGTGCAGGAGGAGCAGCAGGCTCAGCGTGGCGGCGGTCAACACCTCGGGCAGATTGGGGCGTTGGGCGATGACGACGAGGGCGGCCGCTGCGACGGTGCCGGTGGCGGCGAAGAGCGCGGTGACCCAGCGTCCGGCCAGCTCGGTGCGCTCGGCGACCTCGTCGCCCGCGTAGGGCTCGATGCCCTCCTGGAGCTGGCTGGCGGAGGAGGGCAGGGCGGGCATCCGCATGCCGGCGAGCTTGAAGGCGAACGGTGCGACCGTCCCCGCCGCCAGCGCGACCACCGCCGCCACCAGCGACACCGCGGCCGGTGCGTCCAGGCCCGAGTACCCGATCAGGGCGCCGGTGATCGCGGTGGCCACCGAGACGACCGCGGTGGCCAGCAGGGCCGGGGCGCCGACCGCGGTGGCCGCCAGCGCGAGGACCGCGCCGCCCGCGCCCGCGGCACCCGCAGCGAGCAACCGCGCGCCCACGACCCGCGCCGCGTCCGGGCCGGTCAGCTCGCCGCCGGGCAGCACCCAGCCCGCCAGTGCCAGGCAGGGCGCGACCAGCAGGCCGAGCACGTTCGCGGAGAGGCGCTCGCCGACGGCGCGGCTGGCGGTGCCCGCGCCCGCGAGCAGCAGCACCCCCGCCACGGCCGCGCACGCGGCCCTGACCGAGCCCGAGCGGGTCACGCCTGGCCAGAACACCAGCACCAGGGCGGCCACCACGGTCGCCACCGTGGTGCCCACCAGCAGTCCGCGGGCCGCCTCGGGGTGCCAGGTGTGCAGCCTGCGGCCCGCGGTGTCGGCTATGCCGTCGACCAGGTCGTCGAGCCTCGCCTCGGGCAACGCCTCGGTGTGCGGGCGCAGATAGAGCACGTCCCCGTCGGCGAGGCCGGCGCGCGCGAGGGTGGTCTCCTCGTCGAGCGGGGCGTCACCGAGCCGCTGCAGCACCCAGCCTGCGTGGTCGAGTCCGGACTCCTCGGCCTCCTCGCCGACGTAGCGCAGCAGCGTCGGCAGCAGATCGGCGACCGGCACGTCGGCGGGCACGGCCAGATCGACGGAGACGCTCGGCGCACGTACGGTCAGGCGGCACAGTTCGGCCACCACGCTGTCGGTCATCAGCTGAACTCTCGTCTTCCGTGGGGGGCTTTGACAGAAGGACTTCCTCGGGAGAGGGGCCGTGCGCAGAGCGGGTAAGGCCCGCGCGGCCCAGAACCGGGCGGTCGGACAAGGGAATTGTGTCCGTGCGCCCGGAAACCACCTCTCCCACGTGGACAGGTCGCGTTACGTGAATGCAGACTACTGCCTACGCCCGCCGGATCGTGCTGCGGACCGGACTCCTTGTCCGGTATGCAGTTGAGTGCGGGGGGAGTTGACCGTCCCCCGCTTTCAGTTCCCAGCATTCATCCGGCGTTCACCGCGCCGCCCGGGACCCGCAGAATGGGTGCGGTGCGGTCTTTCCCGCTACCGGGTTGGCCGGTATTCGGCGCGGGCCGGAAAGCCAGTGAAACCGGAGGTTTCGTTCCTTGAGTGTGGTGCTGTTTCGCCGGCCGGCCCGCAGGCGCGGACCCGAGATGCCCGACGGGCAATTGACCCTCCAGGAGCCGCCGGTTCTCGCTGAGACGGTGCCGGACACCTCGGCGATATGGACCTATTTGCCGATGGCACTGATGTCGGTGTCCATGATGCTGATGTTCCTGCGCCCCGGCGGTGGCAACGGCGTCTTCATGTATCTGGCGATGGGCGTCATGGCGCTCTCCGCCGGTGCCATGCTGCTGGGGCAGCTGATGCGCCGCTCCAGCGAACGCAAGCAGCGCCTGAAGGGCGAACGACGCGACTACCTCCGCTATCTGGCGCAGATGCGCAAGCGGGTCCGGGGCACCATCACGGAGCAGCAGCGGGCGCTCGCCTGGCGCCACCCGGAGCCCGCCTCGCTGCGTTCGGTGGCCCGCACCTCACGGCTGTGGGAACGCCGCCCGGCCGACGAGGACTTCGGCGAGGTCCGGCTCGCGATCGGCGAACAGCAGCTCGCCCTCACCCTCACCCCGGTCTCCACCCGCCCGGTGGAGGACCTCGAACCGCTCTGCGCGCACGCCCTGCGCCGCTTCATCCGCGCCTACTCCACCATCCCCGAGCAGCCCCTCGGGCTGTACCTGCGCTCCTCGGCGCGGGTCATGCTGCGCCCCGAGGAGGCACCCGGCGAGGAGACGGCCGAGCCGGGCGCCGCGTCGTACGGGGCGAGTGGCGAGAGCCGGGCCGAGGGCGCCGATCCGGGCAGCGACGCGGTACACGCCCTGGTGCGCGCCATGCTCGGCCAGCTCGCCGTGTTCCACGCGCCCGAGGAGCTGTGGCTCGCCGTCTGCGTCAGTGACGAGCGCCGGCCCGACTGGGAGTGGGTCAAGTGGCTGCCGCACGCGCTGCACCCGCACGAGGAGGACGGCGCCGGCCAGGTCCGCCGGATCACCGCCGACCTCACCGAGCTGGATGATCTGCTCGGCGCCGAGTTCGCCGAGCGTCCCGGCTTCGACCCGGACGCCCGCCCCGGCCGCGACGAGCCCTACACGGTCGTGATCCTGGACGGCGTCACCGTCCCCGAGAGCCACCGCTGGGAGGGCCACGGCTACCGCAACGCCATGGTCCTGGACGTCTCCGGGGCGCTGCGCTGGCGGCCCGGCCGCAACACGCTGCGGCTGACCGTCGGACCGGACCGGGTGAACCTGGTGCGCACCGACCGCAGCCGCAAGGAGCGCTCCGTCGCGCTCGGTCGTCCGGACCGGCTCGGACCGCTCGGCGCGGAGTCGCTGGCCCGGCTGCTCACCGCCCGCCGGATGAGCCTGGGCACGGACATCGCGCAGCCCCTTGATGCCGACGTCGAGCTCACCACCCTGCTCGGCATCCCCGATCTGCACCGGCACGAACCGAAGGTCCTCTGCGAACGGCACACCGGCTCCGCCCGGCTGCGGGTGCCGATCGCCGTCGGCGTGGACGGCCGCCCGGTGGACCTCGACATCAAGGAGTCCGCACAGGGCGGCATGGGCCCGCACGGCATGCTGATCGGTGCCACCGGCTCCGGCAAGAGCGAACTGCTGCGCACCCTCGTCCTCGGTCTCGCGCTGACCAACTCCTCCGAGACCCTCAACTTCGTCCTGGTCGACTTCAAGGGCGGCGCGACCTTCCTCGGCCTGGAGGAACTCCCGCACACCTCCGCCGTCATCACCAACCTCGCCGACGAGGTCGCCCTGGTGGAGCGCATGCAGGACGCCCTGCACGGCGAACTCATCCGCCGCCAGGAGCTGCTGCGCTCGGCCGGCAACTACACCTCCGCCCTGGAGTACGAGCGGGCCCGCGCCGCCGGGGCCGACCTCACCCCGCTGCCCAGCCTGTTCGTGGTGGTCGACGAGTTCAGCGAACTGCTCTCCGCGCACCGGGAGTTCATGGACCTGTTCGTGATGATCGGCCGCCTCGGCCGCTCCCTCGGGGTGCATCTGCTGCTGGCCTCGCAGCGCCTGGACGAGGGCCGTATGCACCAGTTGGAGAGCCACCTGTCGTACCGCATCGGCCTGCGCACCTTCTCCGCCATGGAGAGCCGCGGTGTGCTCGGCGTGCCGGACGCCTACGAGCTCCCCGCCCAGCCCGGCAGCGGCTATCTGAAGTCCGGCGTGGAGGCCCTGACCCGGTTCCGCGCCGCCTACTCCTCCGGCACGTACCGGCGCCGCACCGGCGCGGTGGTGCAGGCCCGCGTGGCCAGCCAGGTGGTGCCGTGGACCAGCGGCTGGGTGGTGCCGCGGACGCTGGAGCCGGCGTCCGAGCCGGAACCGGAGACCGAGGAGACCGGCGACGAGGAGACCCTGCTGGACGTGGCCCTCGACCGGCTGCGGGACGCGGGTCCCGCAGCCCATCAGGTGTGGCTGCCGCCGCTGGACGAGCCCTCCCCGCTGGACGCACTGCTGCCCGGCATCGCCCCCGACCCCGAGCGCGGCCTCACCGCCGCCGGCTGGGCCGGGACCGGCAAACTGCGGGTTCCGGTGGGCCTGGTGGACAAGCCCTTCGACCAGCGCCGCGATCCGCTGGTCGTGGACCTCTCCGGGGCCGGCGGTCACGTCGCCGTCGCGGGCGGCTCCCAGAGCGGCAAGTCGACCCTGGCCCGCACGCTGATCGCCGCCCTGGCCCTCACCCACACCCCCGCCGAGATCCAGTTCTACTGCCTGGACTTCGGCGGCGGCGGTCTCTCCCAGCTCGCCTCGCTCCCGCACGTCGGCGGGGTCGCGGCGCGGCTCAATCCGGAGCGGGTGCACCGGGCCGTCGCCGAGGTGATGACGCTGCTCGCCCGCCGCGAGCAGTTCTTCGTGGACCACACCCTCGACTCCATGCAGTCCTACCGCCGTCGCCGGGCCGCCGGGGAGTTCCCCGACGAGCCGTTCGGCGACGTGTTCATGGTGGTCGACGGCTGGTCGACGGTCCGTCAGGACTACGACGAACTGGTCCCGAAGTTCAACGAACTCGCCGCCCGCGGCCTGAACTACGGCATCCACCTGCTCATCACCACCACCCGCTGGGTCGAGTTGTCCGCGCAGGTCCGCGACCAGTCCGCGACCCGGCTGGAGTTGCGGATGGGCGACCCGATGGACTCCGAGATCGACACCCGCAAGGCCCGTTCGGTGCCGCGCAGCGGCGGTCGCGGCATCACCGCCGACAGCAAGATGCACTTCCTGGCCGGCCTGCCCCGACTGGACGGCAGCGGCTCCCTCGAGGACCTCGGCGAGGGCGTCGCCCACCTGGTCGGTGAGGTCGCCAAGCACTGGTCGGGTCCGGCCGCACCGCCGGTGCGGATGCTGCCGCACCGGCTGCCGCTCGCCGAACTCCCCGCGCCGCAGCCCACCGAGGGCGGCGGCCTGCGCCTCCCGCTCGGCATCGACCAGGATGCCCTGGAGCCGGTGTGGCACGACTTCAGCCGCACCCCGCACCTGATCGTGGTCGGCGACACGGAGAGCGGCAAGACCAACCTGCTGCGCCGTATCACCGAGGGCATCACCGCCCGGTACACCCCGAGCGAGGCGAAGATCATCGCGGTGGACTACCGCCGCACCCTGGTGGATGCCATCCCGGCGGAGTACCGCATCGGGCACGTGATCTCCCTGGACAACCTGAAGGAGACCGTCGACGGCGCGGCCCGCGCGCTCAAGACCCGCGTCCCCGGCGCGGACATCGCCCCCGCCCGGATGCGCCAGTGCGACTGGTGGACCGGCCCGCGGCTGTTCATCCTGGTCGACGACTACGACATGGTCTCCGGCAACTCCTTCCAGAGCCCCTTCGAGCCGCTCTTCGAGCATCTGACCCTCGGTTTCGAGATGGGTCTGCACCTGGTCGTCGCCCGCAGCGCCATGGGCGCCGGCCGCGGCCTCAGCGACGCCCTGATCCGCCGCATGGACGAGGCGAACAACCCCGCCGTCCTCCTCTCCTGCCCACCCACCGAGGGCCGCCTCTTCGGCAACGCGAAGCCCCTCAACCTCCCACCCGGCCGGGCCCTGCACATCGCCCGCCGCAAGTCGCGGTTGATGCAGACGGCGTTGGTGGAGGAGGGGCGGGGGCAGGAGGAGGGCTGAGGGCATGTGAGGCACGTAGTGTGGGGGCCATCTGAGGTGGCCCCCACCGTCATGGGGAGCGGTTGCCCCGGGCCGGGCCCACACCCACGCGGGCCCCTCGACGCCTCGGCGTCCCTGGGCCGGCTGCACTCCCTCACTCCGTCCGCATGCCGTACGCCATCCCGGACGCGGCTGATACGGACGTCACCGGCGTGGCACAGCCGAGGAACGAACCGCACGGATGCGGGGTCACCTGACGTGGACCCGACTGGAATGGGCGGCGAATGCCCCCGCACCGAGGCTCACACCCAGCGCCCGGACCTTGCCCAGGGAACACCGCCGCTTACGGCGCCTCAGCCTCTCCGAGTCTCGGCTCGGCCCCGCTCCCGCGGCCACCCACCGGACGCCAGACCGAAGAAGGCCGCGAGGTCAACTGACCTGAGCTGCACGGTAGTTGGCGCCAATCGCTCCAAGACCACGCCCACACCTCGCGCAAGCGACCCGGCGAAGGGCGACCACCCCTACGTCACCTCGGCCTCCCCAAGCCTCGACTCGGTCCCCTCCCGCTCCGGCCGTCCCGCCGGACGCCACCCCCGGGCGCGGGCCCTGGGGAGGGTGAAGGCTGCCCAGAGGATGGCGAGTACGGCGGCGGAGCCGAGGAGGACGAAGAGGGTGGCTCGGTCGGTGGCGCGGTCGGCGGTGGCGGTGTCGCGGACGGTCACGGGGTCCACGGCCCGCTCGGCCCCGGCCGGCGCGCCCGGGTCTCCGAGGATCGTGGTCACGGCGGCGTAGGCGTCCAGTTGAGGGATGTCGGCCGGGTAGGCGGTCGCGGTCAGGCGGTGGATGACGGCGTCGGGCGCGTCGTCGGGGTGGGCGGCGCGGACCGCCGCGGCGGCACCGGCGGCGTAGGCGGCCGCCACCGAGGCACCGGCGCCGAGGTAGTGGCCGCTGCCACGCGGGCCCCCGGAGACCACCCCGGCGCCGGGGGCGGCCAGGTCGATGCCCGTGGTGGGCAGGGAGTTGTCGGGGCGGACGCCGCCGGGGAGCATGTCGGCGACCGAGAGGACGCCGGGTTCACCGGCCGGCCAGTAGACGCGGGACGGGATCTCGTCCGTGCCGCCCCGGGACGGCGGGTCCGGGGTCGCCGCGGCGACCACGACCGTGCCCGCCCGGCGCGCCGCGGCGATGGCGTCGGTCAGCGCCTTGTCGCGGCGCGGCAGGGCCACCGTGACCGCGATCACCTCGGCCCGCGCTTCGGTGGCCTCGCGTACCGCCGCCGCGACCAGTTCGGGGCTCGCCGCACCGCGCGTGTCGGTGCCGCGCAGCGCCAGGACCTTCGCGCCCGGGGCGACCCCGGCGAGGCGCGGGCTGTCCCCGCCGGTGCCGGCGATCAGCCCGGCCAGGAAGGTGCCGTGCCCGACGCAGTCCTCGGCGGCCGCGCCCCGGGCGGTGACCCGCCCGTCGAGACCGGCGGCGTCGGGGGCGACGCCGGTGTCGATCAGGGCTACGGTGACGCCCGCACCGGTGCTGTGCCCGCGCAGCCGGTCCAGGTCGAGGCGCTGACGCGACCAGTCCTGCTTCTTCGCCGTCTCACGGGAGGCGGCGGTGCACGCCGCCTCCTCGGCCTCGGGATCGAGAGCGGAGGGCATGCCGGGCAGTTCCTGCCCCTTCTTCTCGTCGGCCGTCGACGGGCGCGAGAGGGGTGTCGTATGAGCCGGGACGCCCGTGGGCAGCAGCAGCGCGGCGGCGAGGCCGGCACCGGACAGCAGGCGGGCGGCCCCGCGGGCGCGCGGCGTCATCGGGGAGCCGCCTTCGGGGCAACGGCCGGGACGTCCTCGGGGATGAGGATGCGCAGGTCGTCCAGGGTGGGCGCGGCCAGCGAGCCGAGCCGTCCCGCCTGCCGGGTGACCATCGCCTCGACCACCTGGCGGGCCAGCCGGGCGTTGCCGAACGAACGGTCCCGGGGCAGCGACTCGAAGTACTCCCTGAGCAGCGGGCCGGTGCCCGGGCCGCACTCGTAGCCCATGCTCGCGGCCTGACCGCGCACGATGGTGACCAGTTCCTCGCAGGAGTAGTCGGCGAAGCCGATCCGGCGCGGGAAGCGGGAGGACAGGCCCGGGTTGGAGGCGAGGAAGCGCTCCATCTCGTCGGTGTAGCCGGCGACGATGACGACCACCTCGTCGCGGTGGTCCTCCATCAGTTTCAGCAGCGTGTCCACCGCCTCCTGGCCGAAGTCGGCGCCACCGCCGCGCGGGGTGAGGGTGTACGCCTCGTCGATGAACAGCACGCCGCCACGGGCCCGTTCGAAGACCTCGCGGGTGAGCTGAGCGGTGTGGCCGATGTAGCGGCCGACGAGGTCGGCGCGGGCCGCCTCGATCAGCTGGCCCCGCTGCAGGATGCCGAGCTGGGTCAGGATCTCGCCGTAGAGACGGGCCACCGTGGTCTTGCCGGTACCGGGCGGGCCGGTGAAGACCAGATGGTGGCTGAGCGAGGGCACCGGCAGCCCGGCGGCGGCACGGTGGCGGGCGGTGGTGATGAGGTTGACCAGGTCCGCGACGTCACGCTTCACCTCGGCCAGGCCGATCATGTCGCCGAGACGGGTCAACGGGTCGTCCTCCGGAGCGGCGGACCCGGCGGCCGTCGCGGCGGCGGTGGAGACGTCCTCCGGCAGCAGCAGCCGCAGGTCGTGCTCGCCGACCTGCGCCTGCGAGGCGAGCCGGACCGCCTGCCGGTCCACCATCTCCTCGAACACCCCGCGCGCGGCACGGCCGTTGCCGAAGCCGGCGTCTCTCGGCATCGCCTCGAAGTGCGCGGCCAGTGCCGCCGCGGTGCCCTCGCCCAGCTCGTACTGGTGCCGGCCGCACATGTTCTCCATGATCGCGACCAGTTCGGGCACCGAGTAGTTCTCGAACTCGACGGTCCGTGAGAAACGCGACGCCAGACCCGGGTTGGAGCCGAGGAAGGACTCCATCTCACGGGAGTAGCCGGCCGCGACCACCACCACGTCGTCGCGGTGGTCCTCCATCAGCTTCAGCAGGGTGTCCACCGCCTCGCGGCCGAAGTCGGCGCCGCCGTTGCCGCTGTCCGCGGTGAGCGTGTACGCCTCGTCGACGAACAGCACGCCACCGAGGGCGCGTTGGAAGGTCTCGGTGGTCTTGATCGCCGTACCGCCGACGACCTGCGCGACCAGGTCGGCGCGGGAGACCTCCACGAGGTGTCCGCTGCGCAGCGAACCCAGTTCGGCGAGGATCGCCCCGTAGAGACGGGCGACGGTGGTCTTACCCGTGCCGGGCGGGCCGGCGAAGATCAGGTGCCGGCTCATCGGCGGGGCGGACATGCCGAGTTGCTCGCGGCGCTGGGCGAGCTGGGTCAGGTTGACCAGCGTGCCCACCTGCTGCTTGACGTTCTCCAGGCCGATCAGCGCGTTCAGGGCGCCGAGCGGGCCGTCCGCGCGGTCCGGCGCAGGCGCGTCCGCGGCGCCGGAGCCGGCCGGGTCGGTGTTCTCGGCGCTGCCGGTGCCCCAGGCGTCCCGCTTGCCGTTGCCGGTGCTGTTCAGGCCCTCCACGGCGAGCCGTTCGCCGGGCACGGTCTGCACCAGGCCGCCGCCCTCGTTCTCCCGGGCGAGGCAGTTCACGAGCGACACCGGCGCGGTCGACTCCACCCGGAAGCCGTCCTGGGCACCGCCGGAGACCTCGCAACCGCTGAGCGAGGCGAGCGCGCCCTCGCGGAGCAGGAAGCCATGGCCCTGAGCGGCGTGCACGGTGGTGCGGTTGGCGGTCAACTCGCCGCCCGCCGCGACCACCACGCCCTCCTCGCCGGATATCTCGACGCGGAAGTCGCGGACGGTGACGTTGCCGCCGTCCTCCACGATCAGGCCACTGGTGGCGGTGTCGGAGACGCCGCCACCGGCCAGGTAGAGAGTGCTGCCGGAGCCGACGCGCACACCCGCGCCCTTCGGCCGTACGATCTCGCAGTCCTCGGCGCGGCCCCGGGCATCCTTGCCGGCCACGATGCCGTCGCCGGCGGGCTCCACCAGCCGGGCCCGGCGCAGCAGCGGATTGGCGCCGCCGCGCACGGAGACCGCGGGCGCGCCGCCGATCACCTCGAGGCGGTCCAGCTCGGGCGCCGAGTCCTCCTCCAGGAGCAGCCCGGTCTGTTCGCAGTCGCGGACCGTCAGGCCTGTCAGCGCCGGGGACGCGGCCCCGGCGACGCGCACCGCGGCGCCCTGCGCGCCGTCCACCCAGCAGTCCTCGAAGGTGCCGCGGGCCCGGTCGGTGACCAGCACGCCCTGGCCGCGGGTGCGCGAGACGCGGCAGCGACGCAGCACCGGGTCGGTGCCGGCGGCCAGGGCGATCCCGTTGCCGGATGCCCCGGTGACGCGGACGTCCTCCAGCGTCGTACGGCCCGCGCTGCTCAGGTGCACGCCGGTGCTGGTGTCGTGCACCACGGTGCGGATCACCGTGAGGGAGCAGTTCTGCTCCAGGGCGAGGGAGGGCTTGTCGGTGGAGGAGATGTCGCAGTCCTCGACGGTGCCGCGGGAATCGCCGTTGGCGAGCAGGCCGTTGCCGCGGGCGTCGCGCACCGTGCAGCCGCGCATGCGGGCCTCGCCCTGCTCGGCGAGGACGAGGCCGCTGGTGCCCAGGTGCTCCAGCGTGCAGGACTCCACGGTGGTGGGCGTGGTCGAGGTGACGACGATGCCCGCGCCCTGCGGGTTGCTCACCCGGCAGTCCCGCAGCGCCAGCGAACCGGTGCCCCCGGCCAGCATCGCGGTCCAGGCGGCGCCGACCACCTCGCAGCCGTCGAGCGCGGCCTGCCCGCGCCGCACGTCCACGGCGGGCAGTTCGGCGTCGCCGCCGCGCAGGGTCAGTTCGGAGACCATCACGGCGTCGGCGCGCAGCGCGAGCACACTGCCCGAACGCGGCCGGATCTCGACCGTGCCCCGCCCGTCGGCGGCGGTGAGGGTGACCCTGGTGTTGATCACCAGGTTCTCCGCGTACGTCCCGGGCCGGACGCTGATGAGCGCACCGGTACGGGCGGCCGCGAGTGCCTCACCGATCGTCCGGTAGCGGTCCCGGTCCCCCGGACCGACCGTCAGTACCTGGCGCGACACGCACCAACCTCCTTGCTCCGGCGGCGTCTTCAGCGGGCGCCCCCTCATCGGCGGCGCGTGTCGGCGAGCCGACCGAGCCATCATGCCCCGGCTTCGGGGCGTACGGATGCCGAGAGCGGTGTTCTCGGCCTGCGGGCGTCCGGTCAGACGCTCCACTTCTGGTTGTCGGTGCCGGCGCAGGTCCACAGTTGCAGCCAGGCCCCGTTGCCCCGGTTGTTGTCCTTGATGTCGACGCACTTCCCGACGACGGTGTTGACGAGGTCGTGCCGCTCGTTCAGGACGAACTTCTGGGCGGCGTTGCCGCTGCACAAGGCGATCTGGATGGGAGTGCCGTCGTTGTAGTTCGCGTTGGCCACGTCCAGGCACAGACCGTTGATGCGGACGGTGCCGTCGGAGGCGAACTGCCACCGCTGCGCAGGGCCGTTGTTGCAATCCCACACGAACAGCTTCTTGCCGTCGCCGAACTCGGCGTTCGGTACGTCGATGCAGCGGCCGGAGAGGTGGCTGCGCAGGGAGACCGGGGCACTGAACGTGACACCCGAACCGGTGTCGGCGGGCTTGTCGTCACCGCCGGACTTGCTCCCGCCTCCGGTCTTCTCGGGCTGGTCCTTGTCGCCCGAGTCCCCCCGGGGACTGTCCTTCCGGCCGGCGTCCTGCTTCGGCGTGTCCTTGCCCGAGTTCTGCGCCGGGGCGCCCGCGGGAGCTTCCTTCACCGGCTTGTCGGGCTTGGCGGACTCCTTCTTGCCGTCGCCCGAGGCGCCGGCGTCGGGCTTGGTCACCACGAAGTCGCCCGGTGCCTCCGGCGAACCGCCGCCGAGTACGGTTCCTCCCGCCGGGGCCGTCTTGTTGTCCTTGTCGTCGCCGCCGACGAGTACCAGGAACGGCACCGACACGAGCAGCGCCCCGGCGACCGCGGCTCCGGCCAGCGCCGCCCTGCCCGGCCGCCCGACCTGGCCGGCCTCCTGCTGCGGCCGGTCGATGGCGGTCGCGGTCATGGTCCGCACGAGTGCGGGCAGCCGGCTCTTGGCCGCCGCCGCGGCACCGGGGTCGGTTTCGGCCTCGGACTCGGACCGGCTGCCGGAGCCGGCCCCGCCCTCTGGGTTGGTCCGCGCCTCGGCCCCGGCCTCGGTGGTCCTGCTCTCTGCGGTCGTCTCCTCCGCCTCGGCAGCCTTGGCTTCGGCCTCGGTCCCGGCCTTCGCCTCTGCGGGCTCGGGTCGGGGCTCGGGCTCGGTGGCTGAGGCGGCCACGGCGGTGGCGGTGGTCGCGGCCGTCTCCTCGCGGTCGGAGCCGGACTCCGACGGCGGGGAGGTGGGGGTGTGCTGGACCGGACGCGTCACGGGGTCCTCCCTGTGATGTGGGGCCAGGGTTCAGAGAAGTTGTCGGTGTGGGCTGCGGAGGCGACAGCGGTCGCGGGGCCGGAACGGTCCGCCGGGCCGGAGCGGACGCCGTAGCCCTCGTCCGCCGCTGCGTCCGCCGCGGGCGCCCCGTCGGTACCCGGCCCTCGTTCGGGGCCGAGGAGACTGTCCGCCGGGACGAGCAAGGGGGCCGCGGCCCCGGCGTTGACCATCAGCAAGGTGCCCGAACCGGTCAGCGAACGGGCCAACTCCCGGGCGGGGAGCGTGTCATGCCGAAGTGCCGTGGACATGAACTCGTGAGCCGGTGAGGTGAACAACAGCACCACCGGCGCCCCGTCCCGCCCGGCGGCCGTGAGCGGCCCGCCGTCCGGTCCGCGCACCACCGTGATGTCCGCTTCGGCGAGCGCCGCGAGGGCCTCGTCCACCGAGCCGTAGCCGGTGGCGGCCCGCTGTGCCGCTGCGTCCACCGGGTCGGTGGGCTCCGGCCAGCCGAGGACTCGGGCGGAGGGCCGGTACGCCGGGTTGGCACGGTAGCCCCCCACGCTCCCGCTCCCGTCCGACTGCCACTCCCCCAGGACCGCCCACTCGGGCGGCGTCCGCTCGTCGGTCCACTCGGGGTCCACCACGCCGATCCAGTGCCCCGGCGCCCGGCGGGCGGCGGCCTGCACGGCCTCGGGTATCGCGGGGGTGTCGGTGGCCTCGACGGGGTCGGCGCCGGGTGACTCCGAAGCGGCGGTGGCACCGGAGCCGTCGGGCACCACGGGCCGGGCGTCGCGCCCGCCCTCCTGCCGTTGTCCGGGCCGCATCTCCACCTGAACTCTTGTGTCCCTACGAATACTTGAGTGTCGAACGGCATGGACGCGCGCCGACACTGATCAACTCGGGGCGCCAACAGGATGCCACACGAGCCTCGTCCGTGGCGGTTCGGGCAAGGTCCGTATCGGGCGCCCGCGTGCCCGTTTGCTGCCCGGTCGGGGGACGTTCCGGGAGCAGCGAGGCGTGGGCGGACAAAGCGACGGGAGAGTTGGGGCGGGTGGGGCGGCTGATCGCCCCCGGTACAGGCTAAGTTGGGGCACGCCATCGGTCCGGTCGGCATACGGCGCCTTCCGGCCGGACGTCCGGGCCGGGGCCGTACGGGAAGACCGCGCGCAGCTCGGAAGGGCGTCGGACCGGCCTGCGGCCGCCACCGCGGTGGGTCTTGTGGAACTCGGCGCCCGGGACCGGGCGAACCGGTTCGTCCCGGCGCGGCACTCGACCAACACGCTCCGGGCTTCCCGGCGTTCGTCCGGCCGACCGTCGCGCGGGCCCCGCACACCACCGACGGCTCCGCCACCGAGGAGGAGTACCGCATGTCCCCCCAGCAGCAGACCCCCGGCGCGAACGCGGAGGCGGCCGCCGCCCGCGAAGGGGAGGCCGGGTTACCGCCCACGCCCTCCGCACCGGACGAGACGGCACCGAGCACGGCCGCAGCCCCCGAGGCGGAGTCCGGCACCACCCCGGCCGGGGAGACCACCGCCACCGCGCCGCCCACCGAGGAGACCGCCGAAGCCGCCGCCCCGCCCGCAGGAGCGACGGCGGCTGCAGCCGGCACGACGGAGGCACCCGAGGAGCGCGTCGCGGTCGCCGCGGCGGTCGGGACGACGCCCCCGGGCACCAGGACCGACACCGGCGTCCGCGGCGGGCGCCCCCGCAAGCCGGTCCTGGCGGGTGCCGCGATAGCCGGCGCGGTCCTCATCGCCGTACCGCTGCTGCTGGCCGGCAGCGCGAAGGACGACGGGCCCGGCGATTCCAAGGGCCCGGCCGCGGGTTCCGACACCGTCCTGAACCCGAACTCCGCCCCCGCCGCGCTCGACGACTACGTGGCCGAGAAGCCCAGTCCGTCCCCGAAGAAGGCGAAGCCGAAGAAGAGCGAGCCTGCGAAGGTCGTCGCTCCCCCGCCCGTCGCGCCCTCCCCGGAGCCCAGCAGGACCAGCGCTCCCGCCAAACCCAAGCCGAAGCCCAAGCCCAAGGCGAGCCCGCAGCCGAACTGGAGCACCGAGAGCGTCTTCGCGACCAGCGTGCTGGAGGTCAACCAGGCCTGGACCACCAACCGCATCCGGATGGTCATGCAGACCGACGGCAACCTCGTCGTCTACAACGAGCAGAGCAAGCCCATCTGGGCATCCATGACCTTCGGCCAGAACCACCGGGCGATCTTCCAGCCGGACGGCAACCTCGTCATCCACAACGCCGAGGACCGCCCCATCTGGGCCTCCCAGACCTGGGGCCGCGAGGGCGCCCAGCTGGTCCTGCGGGCCGACGCCAAGGTCGTCATCGTGCACAACGGCAGCGTGGTCTGGTCGACCTGACGCCCGCGCGCGACGGGCTTCGAGGGCCCGTCGCGCAGCCCGGCGCGGGGCCGACGTGAGGGTCGGCGCGGAGGTTGGCGTGGGGGGCAATGACCTCCGGCCTGGACTACAACGGCCCGGTCAACGGCTCCAGCGAGGTGGCCTACATCCGGGCCGCGACCGACACGGTCCGGGAACTGGGCCTGGGTTCGGTCCACTGGCCCGGCCTGCGCAACGGCGACGCCTACTCCCTCACCACCCTCCAGGGCACGGGCACCCGCCTCAGCCTGAAGCTGAACAACCGGAGCGGCCTGGACCGCCTGCACTGGACCTGGCGGAAGTAGCCGGGGTGCGCCGCCCAGGCCGGCCGTAGCCGCCTCCGGCCCCGCCCACCGTCAGTGCCCGACCAGTTGGGCGGCCAGGCGGTGGGCCTGGGTGAGGAGCGTGCCGTACATCGCCAGGGTGTCGGGGTCGTCGGGGGCCGCGCCGAGCAGCCGTTGCCGTAGGTCGTCCAGGGCGCGGTTCAGGTCCTCGACCACCTCGCGGAGTTCCTGGTCGGCCTGTTGGTCCTGCCCGCCGGGGGCGAACCGGCTGCGGGTGTAGAGCCCGATGGCGCGGGAGCTGCTGTGCAGGAAGTCCGCATACGGCTTCGCGGCGTGCGGGCCCGGTCGCCAACCCTTGCGATCGTCACCGGAGGACTCCAGCACGGCCCGGGTGACGCCCGCGGTGTGGACGGCGACGTAGTCGATGACGGTGACCGCGTCGTCGTAGTCCTGGCCCGGCTGTGCGACGAGGCGGCTGCGGCGGCGGGGATTGACGCGCAGGCTCTCCCGGCTCCAGCCGACGGCCGCGTGTGCCTGGTCCACCAGGCGCCAGAGGCGCAGCGCACGCTCGTGCAGCGAACCGGCCGTGTGGGAGTCCCACTCGTCGGCGGCCAGCCGGTCGGCCACGCTTTCCAGGATCTCCTGCGCCTCGCCGGCCGCGTCCTCCAGCGCGGCACGGGTGCTGCGCAGATACACCGGAGGCCGGATCAGCGCGTTGACGGCGATACCGACGAACGCGCCGAAGACCGCCTCCGCGATCCGTGCCGCAGACGAGGTGATCGTGATCGGCCCACCTGTCAGGACGAAGAGGGCGCCCGTGGCCGCGTACACGCCCTGGCTGCCCAGGCGCCGCCAGTTCCCCAGCAGCACGACGGCCGGCAGCACCAGCGCCATGGCCGCCATCGGGGAGTCCAGGAGCAGGGCGACGCAGGTGGCCACCACCGTTCCCGTGGCGATGGCCGCCAGCTGCTGCAGCCCGTGCGCGATCGACCGGTACACCGTCGACTCCACCAGCACGATCGCCACCCACGGCGCGATGAACGCCATCGGCGCCTGCAGCCACCAGCCCGCCACCGCCCACGCCACACACGCCGCCAGCGCAGCCTTGGCCGCCTGCATCGCCAGATCCCGCTCGCGCCCCGGTTCCGCAAACGCCCGCCGAACCGTTTCCACCGCGGCCCTGACGCGGGGCCGTACGCCCAGCGCCCTTCCTCGCATCCCGTGCATGCAGGCCAAGTGCCCTCACCGACCGGGATGAATTCACGTACGCCCCGTTGCGCGGAGCCTCTGTCACATGGCGAGGCCCCTCGAGTGGTGGGAACCTGGAAGTGGTGCTGTGCGCCGCTCCGCGCTCTCGCGAGGAGGGATGGTCATGGCCAAGCGTCTGGTCGTCTGCTGTGACGGCACATGGAACTTCGCCGACCAACCGAGCAAGACCAACGTCGCCAAGGTCGCCCTGTCCGTGCTCCCGGGGTTCACCGCCGGGAAGGAGCAGCGTGTCCACTACCACAGCGGTGTGGGCACGCGACGGCGGGAACGATTGCGCGGCGGCGCGTTCGGCATGGGCCTGTCCCGGAACGTCGTCGACGCCTACCGGTTCCTCGTGGAGACGTACGAGCCCGACGACGAACTCTTCCTCTTCGGCTTCAGCCGGGGCGCGTTCACCGCTCGTAGCCTCGCGGGACTGGTGCGCAACGGCGGCATCCTTCGCCGGGAGCACGCCGACCGGATCCCGGAGGCCTGGGCCCTGTACCGGGACCGTATCGAGCAACCGAACGGCGCGGCAGCCACGTTGTTCCGCCGTTCGTACGCCCGCGAGTCGGAGATCCGTTTCATCGGGGTGTGGGACACGGTCGGCGCCCTCGGCATCCCCGTGCCCGGCGCCTCGTGGCTCCAGCCCGCCGCGCACCGGTTCAACCGCCGCTGGGCGTTCCACAACACCGAGTTGAGCAGTTGGGTCGGGGCAGCCTTCCACGCGCTGGCCATCGACGAGCGGCGTTCCGCGTTCCAGCCGGCGCTGTGGCACCAGCAGCCGGGCGCAGCCGAGCAGGGCCAGGAGCTCAAGCAGGTCTGGTTCTCCGGGGTGCACTGCGATGTCGGCGGCGGCTACAAGGAGACGGGGCTGTCGGACATCCCCCTGCTGTGGATGGTCGACCAAGCCCGCAGATACGGGCTGCAGTTCGACACCGACGCGCTCAGCGCCGCCGGGCCCAGGGTGATGAAGCCCGAGCAGAGCATCGACTTCCGGGTACGGCCGGACGCCGTGGGCGACCTGCACAACTCACGGACGGGAATGTACCGGCTGGCCAAGCCCTGGCATCGGCCGATCGGAGAAGCGGTCGACACCGAGGGCGTGCCCGACGGCAACGAGTTCCTGTCGGTGCCCGCCAAGGAACGCTACGACCGGGACACGAGCTACCGGCCCCCGCAGTTGGAGCGCCGCCTGACCGCCCAGGACCGCATCCGCCTGGAGCCCGTCCTCCTCCCGGACCTCGCCACGGGCCTCCCGCCCCTGCCGGCCGCGCCGTCCGGCCCGGGCACGACGGCCGATACGCCGGGCGGTCTCGACCGTTCCCCGTGACCTCGCGGCCGTCTCCCGCAACAACAGGTACGGCGTCGCCGACGCTGTGTCGGAGTACGCCGCCCTGGAGCGAGAGGAGTTGCCGGCCGCGGCCCGCGAGCGGCTTCTCCCTACTTCGGGTCGTCGTTGAACTTCGAGGTCGACCAGAAGTAGCCGAGCACCGCGAGGCCCAGGCACCAGGCCACGGCCAGCCATCCGTTGTGGCCGATCTCGCTGCCGAGCAGCAGTCCCCGCAGGGTTTCGATGGCCGGGGTGAAGGGCTGGTACTCGGCGACCGGCTGGAACCAGCCCGGCATCGCGGCGACCGGGACGAAGGTGCTGGAGATGAGCGGCAGGAAGATCAGCGGCAAGGCGTTGTTGCTCGCCGCTTCGGCGTTCGGGCTGATCAGGCCCATGCCGACCGCGATCCAGGTGAGTGCCGTGGCGAAGAGCACCAGCAGTGCGAACGCCGCGAGCCATTCCAGGACGGTGGCGTCGGTGGAGCGGAAGCCGACGGCGACGGCGACGGCGCCGACGAGGACCACGCTGATGATCGACTGCAGCACGCTCCCGATGACGTGTCCGATGATCACGGAGCCGCGGTGGATGGCCATCGTGCGGAAACGGGCGATGATGCCCTCGGTCATGTCGTTGGAGACGGACACCGCGGTGCCGATCGTGGTGCTGCCGATGGTCATCAGCACCAGGCCCGGAGTGAGATACGCGATGTATGCGGAGCGGTCGGCACCGCCGCTGATGCCGGCGCTCATCACATCACCGAAGATGTAGACGAAGAGCAGCAACATCATGATCGGGGTGAGCAGCAGGTTCAGGGTGAGGGAGGGGTAGCGCCTCGCGTGCAGGAGATTGCGGCGCAGCATGGTGGTGGAGTCGCGTACGGCGAGGGAGAGGGAGCTCATCGGACGTTCTCCTTGGACTGGTTCGGCTGGGTCGGCTGGTTGGGGATGGCGGTGCCGCTGGTCAGGGCGAAGAAGACGTCGTCGAGGTCGGGGGTGTGGACGGTGAGTTCGTCGGCTTCGATGCCGGCGGCGTCGAGCCAGTCGAGGATGGAGCGCAGCTCGCGCTGGCTGCCGTCGCTGGGGATCTGCAGGGCTAGGGCCTCGTCGTTCCGGGTGGCTTCCCGCAGTGCGGTGGCGGCGTGCTGGTAGGTGGCCGGGTCGGTGAAGCGGAGCCGGATGTGTCCGCCGGGGATGAGCCGCTTGAGCTCTTCGGCGGTGCCCTCGGCGGCGATCTTCCCGTTGTTGAGCACGGCGATACGGTCGGCGAGTTCGTCGGCCTCCTCCAGGTACTGCGTGGTGAGGAAGACGGTGACGCCGCCGGAGACGAGTTCGCGGATGATCTGCCACATGTTGTGCCGGGAGCGTGGGTCGAGGCCGGTGGTCGGCTCGTCGAGGAAGATGATCCGCGGGTTGCCGACCAGGGTCATGGCGATGTCCAGGCGCCGCTTCATGCCGCCGGAGTAGGTGGAGGCGGGCTTCTTCGCGGCCTCGGTGAGGTCGAAGCGTTCCAGCAACTCGGCGGCGACGTGCCGTCCTTCGCGTTTGGACAGGTGGTGCAGGTCCGCCATGAGGAGCATGTTCTCCTCGCCGGTGATCAGGCCGTCGACGGCGGAGAACTGCCCGGTGACGCCGATCGCGGCCCGTACGGCCTGCGGGTCGGCGGCGAGGTCGTGACCCGCGACCCGGGCCTGTCCGCCGTCGGCGGTGATGAGGGTGGACAGGATCTTCACGGCGGTGGTCTTGCCGGCCCCGTTCGGACCGAGCAGCGCGAACACGGACCCGACCGGGATCCGCAGGTCGATGCCGTCGAGGACGAGCTTGTCGCCGTAGGACTTGCGCAGACCGACGGTGGAGACGGCGGCGGCCGACGCCTGACCGTCGACGGTCCTGGACGTGGGCATGACAGATGAAGGCATGGGCCCTCCGTTTGAAGGCTGATGTGATGGCTGATGTGATGGCTGACGCGTAGCCTGCGGTCCGGCTGAACCGGGCTTCAGGCGGGGCCGGTCGGACGCGGCGCTCAGACCTTCGCGCGGCGGATGTCGATGTTCCCCCAGTTGGTCCGCGCGTGGACCCTGACCGTGTCCCCGGTCTGCTCCGGCGCCTCGGACTCGGCGAGCGCGTTGCGCACCTGCCCGCGGTTGGAGCTGACGTCGAGCCAGGCGGCGGAGCCCTCCCGGATTCCGATCTCGATGACGCCGTTGGAGGTCTCCAACTGGACGTCACCGCGGGCGACTTCGGCGACGCGGAGATAGCCGTTGGTCGCGGTGCCGGTGACCGATGCCTCGGCGCGTGCGACGTCGATGCCGCCGTTGGCGCCGCTCAGCCGCAGTTCGCCGGTCACGGCGCCGACGGTCGTGGTGCCGTGCGAGTTCTTCAGGACGGCAGGGCCGTCGACGGTACCGACGCGCACGTTGCCGGTGCTGCTGGTGATCTCGGCCATGCCCTCGACCCGGTCCACGGTGATCGAGCCGTGCGACGCGGTCAGCGTCACCGGGCCGGTCGTGTCAAGGCGGATGTCGCCGACCGAGGTCTTCACACGGACCTCGCCGAGCCGGCCCGCGCCGAGCACCTGGGCCCAGGCGCCGGTCATGTCGACGCGGGAACCCGCGGGCAGTTCGACGGTCACGTCGACCACGCCGGTGCGGCCCAGGCCGAACAGATTGGCCTTGGGAGTCCTGAGGGTCAGTACGCCGCTCACGTACGTGACCTCGGTGTGGTCCGCCGTCCGCACGTCCGGCTCCCTCTTCGGGTCGCGGGGCTGCACCTCCACGACGGTGTCGAGGCGGTCGCCGGCGACGAACTGGATGGAACCGGCCTCCACACGCGCGGTGACCGAGATCGCTTCGGGAGTTTCGAAAGAAGGCATGGCTGTCCCGTCCTCATGAGTCCTTGGGCCGTCCCCGCTGGTGGGACGTGGTGTGGGTGAAGTGGTTCGGGTTGGGCAGTGCGGGTGACGCAGTGCGAGCGAATCGGTGTGGACGGGGCGCGGTCAGCGCACCCAGCCCGTGAAGCTCTGCCCGACGGTCTTGGTCTTCTCCGGCGCACGCGGCCGGGTTCCGCCGTCGACCGCCGCCGACACGGCGCGCACCAGCCAAGCGTTGACCGAGAGACCTTCGCGACCGGCGGCCTCCTCGGCGCGGGCCTTGAGGTGGGCCGGCAGACGCAGGTTCACGCGAGCGGTGCCTCCCTCGTCGACGTCGGTCGATGTCGGCGCCGCGGCCTTGAACGGTTCGACGGGCGCGGCCGGTTCCGCGGGGGCGTCGCCGTAGGTGGGCGGCGGCGTCACCACGAAGTCGGGGTCGAGCCCGCGCAGCCGTACGTCGACCGAGCCGGGGGCGAGTTCGCGGGTGATCTCGTCCATCGCGGCGGAGAGCACGTTGAGCATGGTCAGCCGGGTCGCCGACTCCAGGGGAGCGGTGAGCCTCGCGGCCAGCTCCCGGGCTTCGTCGCCGCCGGCTTCGGCAGCCACCGCGAGTTCGCGGCGGAGGGTGTCGACATACGGGGTGAGGTCCATGCCGCCACGATGGCACCACTATGGCACCACGCGCAAGTCCACGAAGGGAACGAATGCGGACCGAGCCGATTCGCCGCCCGCGACCTGCGCAAACATGCGGGCATCCAGACCGGTCCGGCACGGCACCATCTGGCGTCGCGCCTGCCTGGCGCAATCACTGGCACCACATGCCCCACGAAAGCCCATGCTCCTAGGCGCAGCAGATGGATCGCGCACACCGTGACACCGCCGACGTCACCGACGGCGCCATAAATTGACTCCTCATGGCGCCATCAATGTGCCATCATGGCGCCACAGGGGGCACCTCTCGGCATCACAGCCGAGGGATGCGCGTTTCGCGACGTGAGTCAAAGGGGTCGGACCATGGAGACAGCACAGAGCCGGCAGCAAGCGGCGCCCAGCGCCTTCACCGCCTTCGCCCGCTTCGTGTTCTGCGGCGGCGGGGTGGGGCTCGCGTCCAGCTTCGCCGTGGCGGCCCTCGCCTCCTGGCTCCCCTGGGCCTTCGCCAACGCTCTGGTCACCGTGGTCTCCACGCTCCTGGCCACCGAACTGCACGCCCGCTTCACCTTCGGCGCGGGCGGGCGCGCGACCTGGCGTCAGCATGCGCAGTCGGCCGGGTCCGCGGCGGCCGCGTACGCGGTGACCTGTGTGGCGATGCTCGTGCTGCACCAGGTGGTGGCGGCCCCCGGTGCGGTGCTCGAGCAGGTCGTCTACCTGTCCGCCTCCGCACTCGCCGGCGCCGCACGGTTCGCGGTGCTCCGTCTCGTCGTCTTCGCGCGGAACCGTTCGCAGGCCGCAGCCACCGTCAGCACCACCCGCCCGGTGCCCGCGACCGTGGCTCGCTCCTCGGCCACGACCGACCCTGAGGTGCTCTGCTGCGCCGCCTGAACTGCCCGATACTGGGGGCGGTGGGCGAAGCCGGTTCGGCCATGCTGTGACCCGGATCACCGCAACATGGTCGGCGAAGCGGACAGGCAGGGGTGTGGAGATTTCACTGCGCGCCCGTGTGCGGGCCGGGGATCCGGATGCGTACAGACAACTCTTCGACGAGCACGCTCGGCCTCACCTTCGAGGACGCCCCCGAGGGTTCCACCTGGGTCTTCGACTCCTCCAGCCTCGTCTACCTCGGAACGACCAGGATCGCGCTCCTGGACATCGGCGTCGCCGACAAGACGGGCGAAGCACCGGTCGGCTCATCCTGAGTCAGCCGTAACAGGGCGTCCGCTCCGCCCGACGCCCTGGACGCCCAGCTCGCGTGCCCCGGCTGCGGGGGAGACCCGTGTCGCTGCGGTGCGCCCGCTATGTTCGACCCGGCATTCGGCATCAGACATGCGGGGCGGGCGTGCAGAGAACAGAACAACGGACCGAGGAGACCGGGACGGAGACGGCCACCGAGACGGACGACGAGAGTCCGATACGGGAACGGCTCCGGTCCGGGATGCTCCTGCTGGTCGGGGCAGTCCTCCTTCTCGACGTGGTGCTCTTCCTGAGCGGCGGGTGGTTGCAGACACCGGCCGTACAGGCATGGCGGACCGTATGTCTCGCCGTCACCGTGCAGGCGTTGCCGTTCCTGTTGCTGGGTACGGCCCTGTCCGGCGCCATCAGCGCGTTCGTACCGGCGCGGGTGTTCAGCCGGGTTATGCCGAAGCGGCCCGCGCTCGCCGTCCCGGTCGCCGGCGCCGCCGGAGTCGTCCTGCCCGGCTGCGAATGTGCGTCGGTACCGGTGGCGAACAGTCTGATCGGCCGGGGCGTCACCCCGGCCGCCGCCTTCGCGTTCCTGCTGTCGGCCCCCGCGGTCAACCCGGTGGTACTGACCGCCACGGCCATCGCCTTCCCCGGCAACCCCGCCATGGTGCTGGCCCGGCTGCTCGCCTCGCTCGCCACCGCCACCGTGATGGGCTGGCTGTGGCTCCGGTTCGGCCGCGAGGAATGGCTGCGGCCCGCCGTGCGGCACTCCGGGCACCGGCCGGGGCACAGCCGCTGGACCGAGTTCCGGCGCGGTTTCCAGCACGACTTCCTGCACGCGGGCGGCTTCCTGGTCCTCGGCGCCATGGCGGCGGCCACCTTCAACGTGGCGGTGCCGCGTTCGGTACTCGAGGCGTTCTCCGGTTCCGTCTGGCTGTCCGTGATCTTCCTGGCCGGGCTCGCCATCCTGCTCTCGGTGTGCTCCGAGGCCGACGCGTTCGTGGCGGCCTCCCTGACCGGCTTCTCGCCTCTCGCGCGCTTGGCGTTCATGGTGGTCGGGCCGATGGTCGACCTGAAGCTGATCGCCCTTCAGTCGGGCACATTCGGCCGGGCCTTCGCGGTCCGTTTCTCCGCCGCCACGACCGTCGTTGCGATCCTGTGCAGCGTGCTGATCGGAGAAGTGCTGCTGTGAGACCACTGTTCCAGGTGTCCCTGCTCTTCCTGAGCGGCCTCGGCGTGCTGCATGCCTCGCTCTTCACCGACGTGTACCTCAGGTACGTCAAGGAGGGAATGCGGCCGCTTCTGATCGCGTCGGGAGTCATCCTGCTCCTGCTGGCAGCGGCGGAGACGGTGTCGTACTGGCGGCGCGGCAGGGGCGACGGGGCCGGCGAAGCCGATGAAGATCACGACGGCGACGGGCACGGGCACAGCCACGCCTCCGTGCCGCGCGTTGCCTGGTTGCTGCTCCTCCCGGCCCTGAGCCTGCTCTTCTACGCCCCTCCGGCCCTCGGCGCTTACACCGCTTCCCGCGAACCCTCCAAGACGGTGGAGGAGCGGGACCACTTCGATCCGCTGCCCGCCACCTCCCCGGTCCCCCTGACCCTCACCGAGTTCACCAGCCGCGTGCGGCAGGACCGCGAGCGGGACATCGAGGGTCGCAGCGTCCTGTTGACCGGTTTCGTCACGCCCGGCGCGGAGGGCGACGGCTGGTACCTGACACGGCTCATTCTCAGCTGCTGCGCGGCAGACGCCCAGTCCGTCAAGGTGCGGATCCATGGGGCCCGGGACCTGCCCGCCGACACCTGGGTGTCCGTCACGGGAACCTGGCACAGCGGCGGGACCCTGGGCACGAACTCCGCACCGGTCGCGCTCGACGCCCGTACCGTGACAAGGATCGCCCGGCCGGTGACCGCGTACACGGATGCTCTTCCGCTGCCCACCACGAGGTGAACGGCACCGGGTTGTGCCGCCCCGCAGGTCAGCGAACCCTCCCCCGCGGCTTCAGCGCCACCGGCGGCAACTCAGGAGCAGGCAGCGGATCCCCGTCGTATCCCTTCACCTCACCGAACCGGGTACCGGTCATCCAGTCCGCGCGGGCCTGTACGATCTCCTCCTGGGTCCGTCCGATCCAGTTCCAGAACATGATCAGCTCCTCCTCGAACGGCTCGCCGCCGAGGAGCATCAGGCCGGCGTCCGACTCGGCGCGCAGCGGGAGTTCGGTGCGGCCGCAGCCGAGGTAGAGCATGGAGCCGGGGAGTACGGGCACGCCGTCCACGTGAGCCTCGCCGGACATGGACAGGACGGCGTACTCGAAGTCCGGCTCCAGCGGGAGGCGTACGTCCGCGCCGCGCGACAGGGTGAGGTCGGCGCCGACGATCGGGGTGTACGTCGTGCCGGGCGAGGTCGCACCGTCGAGGCCGCCGAGGATCAGCGTGGCCCGCAGACCCGGCGCCGTGACGACCGGCAGGTCGGCGTGGTGTTCGAAGTGCGGGTCGGTGTGGCGGTGGCCGTCCGGGAGGGCGACCCAGAGCTGGGCGCCGTGCAGGAGGCGGGCGTGCGACTTGGGACTCTCCTCGGAGTGGCTGATCGCCCGGCCGGAGGTCATCAGGCCCAGCTCGCGCGGGTGGATCGTCTGCAGGCTGCCCGTGGAGTCCCGGTGCAGCACCTCGCCCTCGTGCAGCCAGCTCACCGTCTGCAGACCCATGTGCGGGTGCGGCGGCACCTGCATGCCCGGCTCGTCGGCGATGTCGTCGGGACCGTAGTGATCGACGAAGCACCAGGCGCCGACCATGCGCCGGCCCAGGTTGGGCAGCAGGCGGCGGACTTCGGTGGATTCGCCGAGCTTGACGCGGCGAGGGCTGAGGAGTTCGCGTACCGGCTCTGCCACGACGAAACCGCGGCCGCCGCAGATGGCGGGCACCGACTCGCGATCAAGATTGCTCATGGCGCCCAAACTAGCCCTGTCCGGGCCATCACGTCAGTCCGTCACCCTGCGCTGTCCGGATGCCGTTGAGAAAATAGTAGCCATGGACATAGTAGCCATGTACCGTACTAACCATGAGCAAGGGTTCCGAGAAGGCCACGCCCGGTTTCCTGGTGTGGCGCCTGTCCACGAAGTGGCGGGTCGCGGTCGACCGGGCCGTGGCCCCGCTGGGGCTCACCCACGCGCAGTACGCACTGGTGGCCTCGCTGTACGGCATGCAGCGCCACGGGGAGCGCCCGAGCCAGCGGCGCCTGGCCGACCACACCGGGCTCGAGCCGCTGTACGTGTCCAAGCTGGCGCGCGCCCTGGAGAGCGCCGGCCTCCTCGAACGCACCCGGGACCCCCGCGACCCGCGCGCGGTGCAGCTGGCGCTGACCGAACAGGGCCGGGAGCGGACCCGGCAGGCGATCGAGGTCGTGCACGGGCTCCTGCAGAAGTTGCTGGCACCCCTCGGCGGCCTGGACAGCGCGCGGGCGCGGGAGTTCACCCGTGACCTCGCGGTCCTGCTCGACGCACCTCTTGACCCGCTCGCCCCAGACAGTGAGTCCGACAAGGAGCAGTCATGACCACCACCACTCCCCTGCTCAACCCCCGAGTCATAGCTCTGGCCCACTACGCGAGCCGCGCGCTTCTCGAGCGCGTCCTGGCCCGCCATGGCGCGACGTTCCAGCAGTCCGTCACCCTCCGGCTCGTCAACGTCGCCGACGGCCCGGTCGAGCGCGACCACCTCGCCGACGACGTCGTCGGTGCACTGAAGATCGACGCCACTGAGGCCCACTCCGTGGTCGACGAGCTGATCGCCGCCCAGCTGCTGGCCCCGCAGGAGCCGTCCCAGGTGCGGATCACGGACGCCGGACGGGAGTTGTACGAGCAGACCTCCGCCGAGACCGCCCCCATCTCCGCCCGGGTCTACGCCGACATCCCCACGGAGGACCTGGCCGCCGCCGGACGAGTGCTGACCCTCATCACCGAGCGCGCCGACGCCGAGCTCGCCGCCATGAGCCGGTAGTCCCCGCACCTGGCATGAAGTAGTGGAATATTGAACCACCGCGCTAGGTTGACGGCCTCGAAGGAGGTCACGAGTGGACACGACGTACTACGACCACGGAGCACCGGCCGAGCGCTGGGAGCGTGCGCGGATGTTCTTCGACGCCAAGGACTACGCGGCCGCGGCCCGCGTCCTGGGCAAGCTGGTCGAGGAGGTGCCGGAGCAGACCGGACCCCGGCTGCTGCTGGCACGCGCCTACTACCACTCGGCCCAACTGCGGCGCGCAGAGAGCGAGTTGCGGATCGTCGTCGAGCGCGATCCGGTCGAGCACTACGCCCGGCTGATGCTGGGCCGCACCCTGCAACGGCAGGGCCGGGACGAGGAGGCGGAGCCGCACCTGCGCCTCGCCTCGGCGCTCGCGGGTGACTTCGAGCAGCTCTGAGCAGGGTCGAGCAGCAGCTCCTGCCGGCATCGACACGAGGGGCCCGGTTCATCTCGGAACCGGGCCCCTCGTCTCGTCCGTCCGCTCTCGCGGCCGGTTTCCCGCCCGCCTAGTTCACTTCCGCGGGCTCCCGCTTCGCCCGCCGATGGGCCACCTCGCCGAGGACGACGTCCACGACGACGAACGCCGCCAGCGAGATGCCGAGCAGCGGCACGAAGTAGCCGACCACGGCGACGACCGCCACCAGCGGGACCAGGATCTGCGGAGGCACCTGCTGCCAGGCGCCGCGCGGGATCGGCCGGCCGAACGCCGAGCCGCGGCCGCGCTGCCACCACATGCGGTAGCCCCACACGATCAGCAGGATCAGCGAGAGCGCGAGCGCCATGAGGGCGATCTGGTTGACCAGACCGAACAGGACCCCGGTGTGCAGGTCGATGCCCCAGCGGGTCAGCTTGGCGAGCACCGGGTATTCGGCGAACCTCAGCACGTCGACGACCTCGCCGCCGGCCGGGTCGATGGCGACCGAGTCCTGCTTCGTCGGCCAGCTGCGCTGCACCTGTCGTACCACGTACGCGGACGAGTCGTCGGCGGGCGGCACGATCTCCACGGGATCGCTCAGGCCCTCGGCGCGGGCGGACGCCAGGACCTTGTCGAGGCCGACGCCGTGCTCGCCGCTGCCGCCCGTGCCGGCGGCGCCGCCGTGGCCCCCGTGTTCGCCGCCCGCCGTCGCCGAGATGGACGGCGTGGCCTGGCCGAGGGAGGTGCGCAGCTCGTCGATGTTGGCGCCGGCGTAGGCCGACCAGGTGAGGCCGGTCGCCGAGAGGAAGAAGAACCCGATCGCGGCCCAGACTCCGACGGTGCCGTGCAGGCCGAGCGTGCGGCGGCGCCCGCTGGTGCCCCGCACCTTGCGCAGGGCGCGGCGGCGGGAGAACCACAGCACCAGGCCGCCGGCCGCGATGACCCAGAGCCAGCTGGCGGCGAGCTCGCTGTAGTAGCGGCCGGTCTCACCGAGGTGCAGGTCGCGGTGGAACTCGTCGATCCAGGTGCGCAGGGGCAGCGCACCGGTCGAGCCGTACTGTTCGAGGGCGCCGCGCACCTCGGCGGTGTACGGGTCGACGAACACGGCCATCGTGTGCTCGGCGTCGACGCCCTTGACGCCGGACAGCATGACCCTGGTCGACTCGTCGTCGGCCGGGGAGGGCCGTATCGCCGAGACGGTGCCCTCGGGGTGAGCCTTGCGCGCGGCGGCGACCTGCTCGGATATCGGCAGCTTCGCGTCGCCGACCGGGACGTACATCTCGTGGGCGTACACGAGCTTCTCGGCCTGGAACGCTCCGGCGTACAGGAAGCCGGTGGCCGCGGCGACGAGCAGGAACGGTGCGACGAGCACTCCGGCGTAGAAGTGCAGACGCAGGATCAGCGGACGCAGCGGTGCCCATCTGCGGGGCGGCGACGCCGGGGCGTCGGGCTGCGTCGCCTCCTCCGTGGTGGCGGCGGGAGCGGTGGACATCGGCGGCTTCTCCGGGGGTTGGACGGGGAGTGGGGACGTTTCCTTCGGTGCTTGTGCGGTTCAGTAGTCGGACGAAGGGGCCGTCGGGTTCCAGGTGTATGAAGTGGCATGCGTCACAAGGGAGTCGGCGTGTGCCGCGGGTGCCGTGGCATGCTGGCGCGATGGCACTTCCGAACGAGCGCGCACCCTTGGCCGAGCAGGTCGAGCAACTCCTGGCCACCGAGGGACCGTTGCCCATCGTGGCGGCCGGCGACCCGGCGCTACGGCGTCCCACCGAGCGCTTCGACGGCCAGCTGGACCCGGGGCTGCTGTCCCGCTTCGTCGAGGCGCTGCGGGTCACCATGCACGCGGCGCCGGGTGTCGGAGTCGCCGCGCCGCAGGTCGGGGTGGGGCTGCGGATCGCGGTGATCGAGGACCCGGCGCCGGTGCCGGAGGACGTGCGGCTGGTGCGCGGGCGGGTGCCGCAGCCGTTCCGGGTGCTGGTGAACCCGTCGTACGAACCCGTCGGCGACGAGCGTGCCGCGTTCTTCGAGGGCTGTCTGAGCGTGCCGGGCTATCAGGCGGTGGTGGCCCGGCCGGCCGAGGTGCGGCTGACCGGCGAGGACGAGCACGGGCACGCGGTCGACGAGGTGTTCACGGGGTGGCCCGCCCGTATCGTGCAGCACGAGACGGACCACCTCGACGGCGTGCTCTACCTGGACCGGGCCGAGCTGCGCTCACTCTCCTCGAACCAGGCGATGGCCGAGCGCTGGGCCCAGCCCGCCCCGGTCGAGGCGGCGCGGGCCCTCGGCTTCGGACTGCCCCACTGAGTACGTCAGTTGTCCCGGTACGACTCCAGCAGCCGCAGCCACACCTCGCTGATCGTCGGATACGACGGAACCGCGTGCCACAGCCTGCTGATCGGCACCTGCCCGACGACCGCGATCGTCGCCGAGTGGATGAGCTCACCGACGCCGGGGCCGACGAACGTGACACCGAGCAGGATCTCGCGCTCCAGGTCGACGACCATGCGGGCGCGGCCCCGGTAGCCCTCGGCGTACACCGACGCCCCCGCGACCGAGGCGAGGTCGTAGTCGACGGCGCGGACGCGGTGACCGGCTTGTTCCGCTTCGGCCAGGGAGAGGCCCACGGAGCCGGCCTCGGGGTCGGTGAAGACGACCTGGGGGACGGCGGCGTGGTCGGCGGTGGCGGAGTGGGCGCCCCAGGGGTCGGATTCCAGGAGCGGGACGCCGGAGGCGCGGGCGGCGATGGCCGCGCCCGCGATGCGGGCCTGGTACTTGCCCTGATGGGTGAGGAGGGCACGGTGATTGATGTCGCCGACCGCGTAGAGCCACTCGCTGCCGGTGACGCGCAGGCTGTCGTCGACCTCCAGCCAGGAACCGGGCGTCAGGCCGACGGTGTCGAGGCCGAGGTCGTCGGTGCGCGGGGCACGCCCGGTCGCGAAGAGGATCTCGTCGGCCTCGATACGGCCGCCGCGGTCGGTGACGACCACGACCGTGCCGTCCTCACGGGTCGCCGACTCGACCGACGTGCCGGTGCGGACGTCGACGCCCGCCTCGGTGAGCGCCTCGGCGACCATCTCGCCGGCGAAGGGCTCCATGCGGTTGAGCAGGCCCTTGCCGCGCACGAGGAGCGTGACGCTTGAGCCGAGGGCCTGATAGGCGGTGGCCATCTCGGTGGCGACCACTCCCCCGCCGACCACGACCAGGCGGCCGGGTACGGACTGGGCGCTGGTGGCCTCGCGGCTGGTCCACGGCTTGACCTCGGCGAGTCCGGGCAGGTTCGGGAGCATGGCGCGGGTGCCGGTGCACAGGGCGACGGCGTGCCGGGCGGTCAGCACGTGGCGCGCGCCGTCGGGCCCGGTCACCTCGACCGTGCGGGGTCCGGTGAGGCGGCCGTGGCCGCGGTGGAAGTCAACGCCGATGCCGGCCAACCACTGCACCTGGCCGTCGTCGTTCCAGTTCGAGGTGAATTCGTTGCGCCGGGCGAGGACGGCGGCCGCGTCGAGGGGGCCCTGCACCGAGTCACTGAGGCCCGGCAGGCGACGGGCGTCCGCCTGGGCGATGACCGGGCGCAGCAGCGTCTTGCTGGGCATGCACGCCCAGAACGAGCACTCCCCGCCCACCAGCTCGCTCTCCACCACCGCGGTGGTCAGACCGGCCGCACGGGTGCGGTCGGCCACGTTCTCCCCCACCGGTCCGGCTCCGACCACCACGACGTCGTACACGTTGGAATCCGTTTCCGTCATGTGGTCAGTCTTACGGGTGGTGTGCGGAGTGGCCACACGGGTACGCGCGCGGAATACGCGGCCGTACGGTCATGTTGACGCCGACGGCACCGCCCCGACACCAGGAAGAGGGAAAACGCGATGAGCAGCACCGTGGAGCTCACCAAGGAGAACTTCGATGAGACGGTCACGGACAACGAGTTCGTCCTGATCGACTTCTGGGCGTCCTGGTGCGGGCCGTGTCGTCAGTTCGCCCCCGTTTACGAGAAGGCCGCCGAGGAGAACCCGGACCTTGTGTTCGGCAAGGTCGACACCGAGGCGCAGCCGGAGCTTGCCGCCGCCTTCGGTATCCAGTCGATCCCGACTCTGATGATCGTCCGTGACCGTGTCGCCGTGTTCGCGCAGCCGGGTGCCCTGCCCGAGGCCGCCCTGGCGGACGTCATCGGGCAGGCCCGCAAGCTCGACATGGACGAGGTCCACAAGGCCGTCGCCTCCCAGCAGGAGCAGGCCGGCCAGAACGGCCAGTGAGGCCCTGCTCCAGCCCGTGAGGCCCTGCTCTAGAAGGGGTACGCCGCCACGTCACCACGCACCGTCGTCCAGCGCACGTCGGTGAACGCGTCCAGGTTGGCCTCGCCGCCGAACCGGGCGCCGGTGCCGGAGGCGGCGATGCCGCCGAAGGGCGCGACGGCCTCGTCGTTCACGGTCTGGTCGTTGATGTGCACGATGCCGGTCGGGATGCGCTCGGCCAGGTCGAGGCCCCGGGCGGCGTCCCTGGTGACAATGCCCAGGGAGAGGCCGTAGGAGCTCGCCGCGGCGAGGGTGGCGGCCTCGTCGGCGGTGGTGAAGGGGCGCACCGGCGCGACGGGTCCGAAGACCTCCTCGGTGTACGCGGGGGTCGCGTCGTCGACGTCGGCGAGCACCGTCGGCCGGTAGAACAGCCGCTCGTGGCTGCCGCCCGCGGCGAGCTTGGCCCCCCGGGACGTGCTGGCCTCGACCAGACCGTGCACCTTCCCCAGCTGGCCCGAGTCGATGAGCGGGCCGAGGTGCACCTCGGCCCGGTGCGGGTCACCCACGGCGAGGGCGTCGGCCTTGGCCGCCAGGCGCTCGACGTACTCCTCGTACAACGACTGGTGGACCAGGTGGCGGCCGGTCGTCATGCAGATCTGGCCCTGGTGGAAGAAGGAACCCCAGGCGGCGGTGGAGATCACCGCGTCGAGGTCGGCGTCCTCCAGCACGATCAGGGCGGAGTTGCCGCCCAGCTCCAGGTGGACGCGCTTGAGATGGCGGCCGGCGGCCTCGCCGACAGCCCGGCCCGCGGCCGTGGATCCGGTGAAGGAGATGACGGGCACCCGCGGGTCGGCGACCAGCGCCTGGCCCACCTCCGCGGCGCCCGGCAGGATGTGCAGCAGCCCCTCGGGCAGACCGGCCTCCGCGAAGATCGCGGCAAGGGAGAGCCCGCCGCAGACCGCCGTGCGCGGGTCCGGCTTCAGCACGACCGCGTTGCCGAGCGCGAGGGCCGGGGCGACGGAGCGGATGGACAGGATCAGCGGGGCGTTGAACGGCGCGATCACGCCGACGACACCCGCGGGAACCCGGCGCGTGTACGACAGGCGGGGCGCCTCGCTGGGCAGGACGTGCCCGGCCGGGCGGGAGGCGAGTGCGGCGGCCTCGTAGCACTCCTGGGCGGCGACGTGCAGCTCGAAGTCGGCCTTGCCGGCTATCGACCCGGACTCGCGGACCAGCCATTCGCGCAGCTCGTCGGCGTGCGCGGCGAACAGGTCACCGGCCTTGCGCAGCACGCCGGCGCGCACGAAGTGCGGGACGCCGGCCCACTGGGCCTGCGCGGCGCGGGCGGCCTCGGCGGCCGTGGCGACGTCCTCGGCGGTGGCCGGGGTGACGGTGCCGAGCGTGTCGCCGGTGGCGGGCTCGGTGACGGTGTACTCGTCTCCCGACAGGGGGCGGGACTGCCAGGCCTTGGGGTCGAGCAACGGCATGTGCGACTCTCCGTTCGATCACCGGCGGGACTCACAGGGGGAGCGGAAGTCCCGAGTAGTTCGCCGCCAGTTCGGCGGCAGCGTGACGGGATGCGGTGATCCGGCGCAGACGTGCGAGCTGCATCCGGTGGTCGAAGGCATCCCCGTCTGGTTGAGCGTGCAACATCCTAGTCATGTCGTCGGAGAAACGGGTCGCCTGCCACACCCGTTGAAGACACAACTCGGAGTAGCTGTCGAGGAGTTGTGTGTTCCCCGTGCGGCGCAGGTCGACGAGGGCGCGGGCCAGCACCCGTACGTCCGACACGGCGAGGTTGAGCCCCTTGGCGCCCGTCGGCGGGACGATGTGGGCGGCGTCCCCGGCGAGCAGGAGCCGCCCGTGGCGCATCGGTTCGTGGACGTAACTGCGCATCGGGGTCACGGACTTGGCGGTGATGGGCCCGCGGTTCAGGGTCCAGTCGGCGTCGATCGCGAGGCGGGCGGCGAGTTCGTCCCAGATGCGGTCGTCGGGCCAGTCGTCGGGATCGGCGCCGACCGGGACCTGGAGGTAGAGCCGGGAGACGGACGAGGAGCGCATGCTGTGCAGCGCGAAACCGCGTTCGCCCCGCGCATAGATCAACTCGTCGCCGGACGGCGGCACTTCGGCCATGATGCCGAGCCAGGAGTACGGGTAGTCGTGCGCGAACGAGCTGCTGATCCCGGCCGGGAAGGCGCCCCGGGAGATGCCGTGGAAGCCGTCGCAGCCGGCGACCCAGTCGCAGGTCAGCAGTTGTTCGCGACCCTCGTGCAGAAACCGCACGACGGGCGTGTCGCTCTCCGGCTTCTCGACGGCGAGCGCCTCGGCCTCGAACAACAGCGGTGGCCCGTCGGCGAGTTGGAGCGCGACGAGGTCCTTCACGATCTCGGTCTGGGCGTAGATCGTCACCGTACGCCCGCCGGTGAGGGCCGGGAAGTCGAGGTGATGGCGTTCCCGGTCGAAGCGCAGCTCGATGCCCTGGTGCACCAGGCCCTCCGCGTCCAGCCGCTCGGCGGCGCCGGCCTCGTGCAGCGCGTGGACCGTGCCCTGCTCCAGCATTCCGGCCCGCTGGCGCTGCTCGACGTACTCGCGCGTCCTGCTCTCCAGGACCACGCAGTCGATTCCCGCCCGGTGCAGCAGGCGGGCGAGGAGGAGCCCGGCGGGGCCGCCGCCGATGATGCCGACCGTCGTGCGCATTCCACGCCTCCCTGGCTTCGACGGTACGACGGCCGGGCGCCGGCTGCCTCAGCTGGACTCGCGGTGCACCACCGTCGCTCCCAGCACCTTGTGCGTCTGGGGTGCGGCGCCGGGGTTGCGCACCGCGTGGTCGACCAGCTCCGCAAGGTCGCGGCCGGACGGCAGTTCGATGTGGACGGTGCTCAGCCTGGGCCGCAGCAGCCGTCCGAGCATCAGGTCGTCGGCGCCGATGACGGCCGTGTCGGCGGGGATGCGCACGCCCTCGTCCTGCAGGGCACGCATCAGCAGCATCGCGTACTCGTCGTTGTAGGCGAACACGGCATCGAGACCGCGGTCGCGCCAGCTACGGGCGAGCCGCGCGGCGGACTCCTCGTCGTAGGTGAGGGGCAGCTCGGTCACGGTGGCGTCCGTGCCGTGCAGGGCGCGGCGCACCCCTTCGAGACGCGGCGCGGAGAAGGACTCCAGGCCGTCCTCCTCGGGGACGACGACACCGACTCGGCGCCTGCCGCGGTCGTGGAGGTGGCGGCCCGCGCGGTATCCCACGGCCTCGTAGTCCATCAGCAGGGCGTGGGCGCCCTCGACGGACTCGGGGCCGAGCGAGACCACGGCCCGGGCACCGGAGCGCTTGAGCACCGTCACGCCCTTCGGGCCGAGGCCGGAGCCGGAGAACAGGACGGCGACGGGGCGCAGCTCGGCCCAGGCGCGGGCGGCCTCATCGCCGTGCAGGCCGGCGCTGCCGTGCTGCACGACGGTGTAGTCGAGGCGGCCGAGCGCCAGCTGGAGGTCGCTGAGGAACCGGCCGTACAGGGAGCCGACGGGGAAGCTCGGGGCGGGCATCAGGACCATCCGGCTATGCCCGGCGCGCAGGCTGCGGGCGGCAGCGTGCGGGACGTACCCGAGCTCCTTGGCGGCCTCGTGGACGCGGCGGCGGGTGGGTTCGCTGATCCGGACGGCGCTGGTGTTGTTGAGGACGTAGGAGACGGTCGCGCGCGAGACGCCGGCCAGGCGGGCCACGTCGGCGCTCGTGGGTACCGAGCGCTGTGCGGGCAGAGCGGGCGCGGGCGTTTTCGGTATCTGCACCATGACGTACCGCATCTTTGCAGAACCTGTACGTAGCGGTCGGGTCAGGGTCCCCGCCCGGTCACACCTCGGTGCGCGTCACGCGGGTGACCAGGTCGGACCAGCCGTTCTCCAGCCGCTCCATGGGCATGCCGCACTGCTTGGTCAGATGGTGGATGAGGCCGGGGTCCAAGTACGCCATGAGCGTCTGGGCGAGGAGATCGCAGTCGGCGTCCGGCACGATCTGCCGCAGCAGCATGGCGACATGGGTGTGCAGCGCGCGGTACGAGGGGTGGGCGAAGCGACGCGTCGGCTCCGGCTGCGCGGCCAGTTGCAGGTCCAGCTGCTCGGCCGCGCGGTACAGCACCGCGACACCGAAGGCCCGCAGCCGCTCCACCGGCGGCGCGCCCGGACCCAGCGGCGGCGGCCCGCCGATGAAGTCGGCCTGCAGCTTCCGCGCGGAGTGATCCAGCAGCGCCGTCAGCAGGCCGGTGCGGTCGCCGAAGCGGCGGAAGACCGTCCCCTTGCCCACGCCGGCCGCCGCGGCCACCGCCTCCATGGTGACTCCGGCCGCCCCGTGCTCCGCGATCAGCTCGGTGGCCGCCTCCAGCAGCCGGGCGCGGTTGCGTGCCGCGTCGGCGCGCAGGCAGGGCTCATCGGGGGCGGAGCCGACCTCCAGCAACTGGGGCTTGCCCTCGGGCTCCTGAGACTGCGGGAACGGCGGCAGTACGGCGGACATGAAGCCAGGGTAAAGCATCGGGAATGAAACTGGACCGCGGTCCGGTTACGGTGCTAGAAATTAAACGGACCCCGGTCCGGATCGTAACGGCAATGTTTCAGCATCCTTGGAGTTCGCATGTCTGTTCGCATCCTCGCGCTCGTCGGCAGCCTTCGCGCCGGTTCGCACAACCGTCAGCTCGCCGAGGCGGCCGTCAAGCTCGCCCCCGAGGGCGCCGAGGTCGTGCTCTTCGAGGGCCTGGCCGACATTCCCTTCTACAACGAGGACATCGACGTCGAGGGCACCGCCCCCGCCACCGCGGCCAAGCTGCGTGAGGCCGCGCAGGCCGCGGACGCGTTCCTGCTCTTCTCCCCCGAGTACAACGGCACCATCCCGGCCGTACTGAAGAACGCCATCGACTGGCTGTCCCGCCCGTACGGCTCCGGCGCCTTCGGCGGCAAGCCGGTCGCCGTGGTGGGCACCGCGTTCGGCCAGTACGGCGGCGTGTGGGCGCAGGACGAGACCCGCAAGGCCGTGGGCATCGCCGGCGGCAAGGTGCTGGAGGACGTCAAGCTCTCCATCCCCGGCTCCGTGACCCGCTTCGCCGAGACCCACCCGGTCGACGACGCCGAGGTCGCCGCGCAGCTGACCGAGGTCATCGCGCGCGTCCACGGGCACGCGGGCGAGGTCGTCGCGGCCTGACCTGCCCCGAGGTCCTCCAGGAGGGGCCGGAGCCGAGCGCTCCGGCCCCTCCGCGCATGCCCGGCGCCTCCTCCCGTGTCACGCCACCAGCGTCGGCGCGAGCTCCCGCAGCTCCGCCAGCGCCGCCGCCACCGCAGGCCGCTCCCGGCAGCCCCGGCGCGTACAGGTCAGCACCTTGCGGTGCGGGTCGCCGACGCAGCGGACCCGGGTGATCGGGAGCTGCGGGGTCAGCTGGGCCAGCCGTGGGATCAGGGCGACGCCGAGCCGGTTGGCGACCAGGTGGGCGGTGACGTTCCAGTCCAGCGCGTGATGGATCACGTCCGGGGTGAACCCGGCCGCCCCGCACGCCGACATCACATGCGGGAGGCAGGGGCTCTGCGGCACCGGCGCGATCCAGTCCTCGTGCGCCGCCCGGGCGAGGTCGACGCGTTCGAGTCCGGCCAGCGGATGGTCGTCGGGGACGACGAGGTCGTACGGGTCGTCCAGCAGCGGCTGCTGGTCGAAGCGCGCGTCGCTCAGCGGCGGGTTGAGCGGGGTCACGTCCACCACCGCCAGGTCGACCTCCCCCTCGAAGAGCAGGTCGAAGCTCTCCGCCACCGTCGTCTCGCGGATCCGTACGGTCAGCTGCGGATGCCGCTCCCGCATCCGTACCGACATCGGCGCCAGCAACACCGACACGGCCGTCGTGAAGCCGCTGACGCGCAGTTGCCCGGCGGGGGCGCTGTACTCGGCACGCAGGTCGAGCTCAGCCGCCTCCCAGCGCTCCGCGATCGCGTCCGCGTGCGCGAGCAGGCTCTCGGCCGCCGCGGTGAGCCGCACCCCGCGGCCCTGGGGTTCGAGGAGGCCGACCCCCAGGTCGCGGGCCAGCTGGCGGATCTGCTGCGAGGCGGCGGACGGGGTGAAGTGCAGGGCGCGGGCGGCCGCGGTGACCGTGCCGTAGTGCGCCACGGCCCTCAGTACGTGCAGTCGGCGCAGATCAATCATGAAGCCCACGCTTCAAGGTGACGTCCGGAAAGTCAACCTGGACGTACACGAAAGCGCATCGCACGCTTGGTTGTGTCGCGACGGTCAACCAGCCACGAGGTACGAGGAGTCGCCATGACCAGCACGACCGGCACCGTATGCCCGCACTGCGGGTGGCCCGACGGAGCCGAGCCCTACCAGGTGGTGTCCCGGCACACCACGGCGGCGGGCAGCACGGTGTGGACGCGGTGCGCCTGCGGTTCCCTGCAGGTGCGCATGGTGGACGCCCGCGGCATGCGCGTCGTCTCCCGCAGCAGGCCCACGGGGACTCCGGCGCGCTCGGCCGGCCGGTGACGTCGGTTCAGTCGAGCCCGCCGCGTGACCGCCGTCAGGCCGCGCCGGCAAGTTGGTCGCCGAGCGCGGTACGCCGGTACAGCACACGCCGCCCGTCACGGGCCCGGGTGACGAGTCCCGTCGCGTGCAGCACCTTCAGGTGCTGGGAGACCGCGCTGGGCGTCACACCGAGGCGCCGGGCGAGCTCGACCGTGGGGAGCGGTTCGGCGAGCAGCCGCAGGACCGTGGTGCGGGGTGCGCCGAGCAGCGCGGTGAGGGCGGAGGCCTCGGGCTCGGGCCGCGGTTCCCACAGGGTGGCGGCGCCCCTGCTGGGATACGCCAGCATCGGGGCTTCGTCGGCGCTGAGCGGCGGGGCCGGTTTGTGTGAGAACAGCGACGGGACCAGGCGCAGTCCCCGCCCGGAGCCGTCCACCTCGTGCCGGCCGATCATCCGGTCGACGCGCAGGACGCCGTCGCGCCAGCGGACGTTGCGGTGCAGGTCGGAGAAGAGGAGTTGGGCTCCGCCCGTGGCCAGTTGCCGGGCGCGGTGCGTGATGTCGGCCTCCAGGACCAGCCGCATCCGTGGCCAGTCGGGAAGTATCGCCAACTCCCAGTACCGCTGCAGGAGTTCGCACAGCTCCTCCAACAGCTCCGTCACAGGCGCGTCGCCGGGCGCGGTGATCTGCCGCAGGGCGTCCGGGAGGGGGTGCGGGGCATGGGTCGCGAGCAGGTCGCGCCGTACGAGATCCGAAGGCGTCGACCCTACGACGGTGAGCTGGTCGGCCAGCGTGGGCGCGAAGGTCGTCGGGCGCGGGGTCAGGAAGTCGGGCAGGGTCAGGGTCCGGCCGACCAGGGCCCGCAGCAGCCCGGCGTCGGCGGGGGCGAGGCGTTCGAGGACCGAGCGGCGCCACGGGGTGTGCAGGGGGTAGACGCCCGGGGCGCGCAGAGCCCGCAGGCTGCCCATGACCTCCCGCAACGGCGAGATCGCGAACCGGGTGTCCGCGAGGTCGTCGACGTCGAGCAGGAAGCTGATCATTAAGCCTCCGGCTACATCCTTTGGCAACCGTCCGTCGCTGCCGTGGACTTCGGCGTATGACGGATCACAACTCCCGGCAGGCTACCCCGGCGATCGCGCTGCTCGCCTTCGCCTGCGGAGTCGCGGTGGGCAATGTCTACTTCCCGCAGGCGATCGGCCCGTTGGTGGCCTCGGGCCTCGGCGTCTCCCCCGGCGCGGCCGCCACGGTGGTGACCGCGACCCAGTTCGGCTACGCGGCCGGTATCTACCTGCTCGTGCCGCTCGGTGACCGGCTGCGCCCCCGCCGGCTGCTGGTCACCCTGCTCGCGCTGACCGGCTTCGGTCTGCTCGTGGCGAGTTCGGCGCGGGCGCTGCTGCCGCTGGTCGTCGCGAGCGCGCTCGTCGGTGCGGTGACGGTGATCGCGCCGCTCGCCGGTGTGCTGGCGGCCGGCCTGGTGCCGGCCGAACGGCGCGGAGTGGTGAGCGGCACCCTGCTGAGCGGCTCCCTGGCCGGCATGCTGCTGTCCCGTGCCGTCGGCGGCGCCCTCGGCGACTGGCTGGGCTGGCGGGCGCCGTACGTCCTCGCCGCCGCGCTCTCCTTCACGGTCGCCGCCCTGCTGGCCCGCATGCTGCCGACGCTGCCCCCGTCGGCCCGGGTGCCCTACCCGGCGCTGCTCGCCGCGCCGCTGCGCCTGCTGCGCACCGAGCCCGAGCTGCGCCGCTCCTGTCTGTACCAGGCCACGGTGTTCGCCGGGTTCTGCGCGGTGTGGACGGGCGTGGCGCTGCTGCTCACGGGGCCGGTGTACGGCATGAGCGCGAAGGCCGCCGGGCTGCTGGCGCTCGTCAACGCGGCGACGATGCTGTGCACGCCGGTCGCCGGGCGGCTGGTGGACCGCCGGGGTCCGGACCGGGTCAACCTCGTGTGCTTCCTCGTGGTCGGTACCTCGGCGGTGGTGCTGGCGTTCGGCGGCCTGGGCGGCGTGCCCGGGCTGACCGCGCTGGTCGTCGGCACGCTGCTGCTCGACGTCGGCATGCAGTCCGGGATGGTCGCCAACACGGTGCGGATCTACGGCCTCGGCGCGGACGTCCGCGGCCGCCTCAACACCGCGTACATGACCTGCGTCTACCTGGGTGGCACGGCCGGCTCGTGGCTGGGTGTCCGGGCCTACGGCCGCTTCGGCTGGACCGGTGTGTACGCACTCGTCGCGACGCTGACCGCGGTGGCGGTCGCCCGCCATGCGAGCCGTCGCAACGCCGTCACTGTGCCCTGCGCTCCGACTTCGCCGGCTCCTGCTCCTGCTCCTGCTTCTTCGAAGCCCGCAGGCTGGTCACCGTCGTGATGGCCAGGACGAGCACGATGAAGCCGAGCGAGAAGGGGATGCCGATCTCCGGTACGTGGACGCCGGACTCGTGCAGCGCGTGCAGGAAGAGCTTGACGCCGATGAAGCCGAGGATGATCGACAGGCCGTAGCTGAGGTGGACCAGCTTCTTCAGCAGGCCGCCGATGAGAAAGTACAGCTGCCTGAGCCCCATCAGCGCGAAAGCGTTGGCGGTGAAGACGATGTACGGGTCCTGGGTCAGCCCGTAGATCGCGGGGATGGAGTCGAGGGCGAACAGGACGTCGGTGGAGCCGATCGCCAGCATCACGACCAGCATCGGGGTCATGACCCGCTTGCCGTTCTCGGTGATGAACAGCTTGGTGCCGTGGTACCGGTCGGCCACGCCGAAGCGCTTCTCCACGGCCTTGAGCAGCTTGCTCTCCTGGTACTCCTCCTCGTGCTCCTCCTTGCGGGCGTCCTGGATCAGCTTCCAGGCGGTCCAGATCAGGAAGGCGCCGAAGAGGTAGAACACCCAGGAGAACGCGGAGATGATCGCCGCGCCGGCCGCGATGAAGCCGGCGCGCAGCACGAGGGCCATGATCACGCCGACCATCAGGACGCGCTGCTGGTACTGCGAGGGCACCGCGAACTTGCCCATGATCAGGACGAAGACGAAGAGGTTGTCGACGCTGAGCGACTTCTCCGTGATGTACCCGGCGAAGAACTCGCCGGTGGGACCGCCACCGCCGTAGAAGAACAGGCCGAGGCCGAACAGACAGGCAAGGACGACCCAGACGATCGTCCACGTGCCCGCTTCACGGATGGACACGTCGTGGGGTTTGCGGCCGATGAAGAAGTCCACGGCGACGAGCGCGCACAGGACGACGACGGTCAGCAGCCAGCCGGAGAGGGAGACGTTCACGGGGTGTACTCCTGGTGCAGGTGGGACCTTGACAGCGTTGTCGCCACCCGGTTTCCCTGCCACCTACGGCAGGTGAACAACGGGTCATGTCCTGGCAAGCTCCGTGGTCACGCGGGTGCCACCCGCCGGACGGCGGGGAGGTCCCGCCGAACGGCGGCCCGCTGAGCGGGGACCGGTGCGCGGATCATGGCCGCAGCGCCGCGGAGCCGTCCGGCACCCGCGTACTGCCGTGTGAGGAGACCCCATGACCCAGGCCCCGCCCCCGCCACCGTTCGACCCCGAGCTCGCCGCCGCACTGGAGCTCATCAAGGACATGATCTCGCCCGGCCTCACGGTGGACGAGATAGCCGACGTCCGCCAGGGTCCGGGGATCGAGATGCTGGCCCAACTGGACCTGACCGTGGACGGCTTCTTCGAGGTGGAGGACCGGGTGGTGCCGGGGCCCGAGGGCGCGCCCGAGATCTCCCTGCTGATCTGCCGGCCGGCCGCTCCGGCGGGCGCGGGACCGCGGCCCGTGATCTATCACGTCCACGGCGGCGGCCTGATCATCGGCACCAACCGCGTCGGCGTCGACGTTCCACTGGCCTGGGCGAAGGAACTGGACGCGGTCGTGGTGTCCGTGGAGTACCGGCTCGCGCCCGAACACCCGTATCCGGCCCAGATCGAGGACGTGTACGCCGGCCTTGAATGGACGGCGAAGCATGCGGTCGAGCTGGGAGGCGACCCGCAGCGGATCGTCGTCGCCGGTGCCAGTGCGGGTGGCGGACTGTCCGCGGCGCTTGCCCTGCTCACCCGGGATCGCCGGGGGCCCGAGCTGATCGGGCAGATGCTGATGTGCCCGATGCTGGACGACCGCAACGACAGCCCGTCCGCCCGCCAGATGGCCGGGCTCGGCGTCTGGGACCGTACGGCGAACGAGACCGGCTGGACGGCGCTGCTCGGCGAGCGGCGGGGCGGTCCCGACGTCTCCGCGTACGCTGCGCCGGCCCGTGCGGAGGTGCTGTCCGGGCTGCCGCCGGCCTTCGTGGACGTCGGTTCCGCGGAGACGTTCCGCGACGAGGTCGTCGCCTATGCGTCCCGGATCTGGCAGGCCGGAGGGGTGGCCGAGCTGCACGTGTGGCCCGGCGGTTTCCACGGGTTCGACGGCTTCGCACCGCAGGCGGCGGTTTCGCAGGCGTGTCGGGGGGCTCAGCTGGCTTGGCTGAAGAGGTTGTTGAGCGGGTGAGACGCAGGGGCCGGAGGGCGAGGGTTGCGCCTGCTCGTCTGCCGGGTTCTGGTGTTGCGCGGGTGCGGGTCGTCCGTGGCTGGGCGCGCAGTTCCCCGCGCCCCCGGGGTGGGTTGCCGTCCCCGGGGTCCTACGCGAAAGGGGGCCGGTCCTTGGCCCCTTCCGGGTCCTGGAGCTGTGCGGGTGCGGGTCGTCCGTGGCTCTGGCGCGCAGTCCCCGCGCCCCCGGGCTTCCGTGCGAGGGGGGCCGGTCCTTGACCCCGTGCCGCACCATGGGCCTATGAAAGAGCTGGCCGGACGTCTGACCGCGTTGGATCCGGATGCCGGGGCGGCCGTGCGGGTCATCGCCTACTTCGATCGGCTCGCCGAGTCGCGGGCCGGGCTGGAGGCACTGGTGCGTGGTGCCGCCGTGCTGGCCGGGGTGCCGGCTCGGCTGGTCGACGTGGACCGGCGGGTTCAGGTCCGGGTCGAGGTCGACGGGACGCGGCGGGACAGCGACGTACCGCCGGATCCCGCGTGGCCGTCCGCCGCGCTGATGCCGGGCGGCGTTCCGGCGCTGTGGCTGGAGCGGGCCCAGGAGGCGGAGCCGAGTGTCGTGGACGCGGTGATCCTGGAGCGGGCCGCCGGGGCCGTACGGCTCGTGCTCGACCGGACCCGGGGGCGGGCGCCGGCCGACGACCCGGCGCTGATCGAGACCGTCCTCGACGCCACGGCACCGAAGGCGGCGCGGCTGCACGCGGCCCGCCGCCTGGGGCTCGACCCCGCCGCGACGGCACGCGTCCTGGCCCCGCTGGACGGCCAACCCCGCATCGTCTCCGCGCACTTGAACGCAGACCCGCCCGTCGGCCGCATGGGCGTGGGGCCCGCCGTCCCGGTGCTCGACCTGCCGCGCTCCTGGTCGCAGGCCCGCATCGCGCTACGGTTCACGGCCGAGGGCACCGCCCACGACCCCGGTCCCTGCGTCGTCCACGCCGACGAGCTGGGCGGCATCGCCCTGCTCTCCGACCTCGTACTGCCGGGCGCCGAACCGCCGCCCGACGTACAGGCGCTGGAGGCTGCCGCGGCGGCCGCGCCCTGGCTGCTCGCCACGCTGCACGCGGTCGCCTCGACGGTGAGCCTGCGCGCGGCGGCGGCCGAGATCAACGTCCACCACTCCACACTCCAGGAGCGCCTGGCCCATGCCGAGCACCTTCTGGGCTGGCCCCTGCGCACCCCGCAGGGCAGGTTCCGGCTGGGTCTGGCACTGGCCATGCGGCATCTGGTGCGGAACTAGGGGATTTTCCGGATCACGCCGGCGAAGGCGCACTCCCCGGCGGCCGTGCACACCGTCACCGGAATTCGTGGACGATCTCGATCGTGCCGACGATGTGGGCGTTGAACTCGTCCAATTCCTCGGCCGGCACCCACAGTTCGAGGATCGTCTCGCCGCCCGCCCGTTGGACCGGGTAGCGGCTCAGGAACTCCGACTCGACCTCGAACCGGGTCACGAAGCCGGCGCCGTCGTGCTTGACGTTCCAGTCCCGGGCGATCTTCACGGCGTAGTCCTCGTTGAGCACCGGGTAGAAGATCGGCTGCTCGGGCAGCCTCGGTGGCCAGGCTCGCCAGTTCAGCTCGCGGACGAGGTCCAGCTCCTCGGGGCCGGTGGGTCGCCACAGGGTGGTGGTCGGGGTCGGGCTGCTCATGGGCGGTGACGATATCCACGCCCCGAGCTCAGGGGCCACGGAGTTTCGGGCGCCGGCATCCCACTGCTTGCATGCGCGCTATACGCGCACTCGCCGGAAATTTCACGGATGGCCTATCCTGGAGGCCATTCATCTCGGGACGGAGGACTCCGGCGCCATGACTGCCACGGACCCCGCGCTCACCGCGCTCGCACAGGGCTGGTGCGCTCTCTCCCTGCTGCACGGGAGGATCGAGGCGCACATCGAGCGCGCCCTGCAGACCGGGCACGACCTGAGCGTGCGGGAGTACTCCCTGCTCGACGTGCTCAGCCGCCAGCACAGCGGCGAAGGCGGCCACCTGCAGATGAAGCAGGTCGCCGACGCCGTCGTCCTCAGCCAGAGCGCCACCACCCGGCTCGTCACCCGGCTCGAGGACCGCGGCCTGCTCTCCCGCTACCTCTGCCCCACCGACCGCCGCGGCATCTACACCGACGTCACCGAAGCAGGCCTCAAGCTTTTGGACGAGGCACGGCCCACCAACGACAAGGCCCTGCGCCAGGCCCTCGACGAAGCCGCGACCAATCCCGAACTGGCCCCCCTCGTCCGGGCCGTCGAGACGCTTCGCATCCCCGTCTGAGCCCGCCCCCGCCTCGCGCTACCCCTGGTCCCCGACCGACAGCACCAGCTTTCCGCGCACCCGCCCCGCACTGCTGATCCGCCAGGCCTCCGCGGCCTCGGCGAGCGGCAGCACCCGGTCGATGTGGACGGCGAGCCGGCCCGCGTCGGCCAGTTCACCGAGGGCCGTCAGATCGGCCGGGTCGGGGCGCACCCACAGGACGTGACCGCCCTTCGCCAGGACGTCGGGGTCGGCGATGGACACCACCCGGTCACGGCGCTCGAGGACCTGCTGGGACACGTCCACGGCGTCGCCCCCGACGAAGTCGAGAGCCGCGTCGACGCCCTCCGGGGCCAGCTCGCGCAGCCGGTCGGCCAGGCCGTCGCCGTAGGTCACGGGCTCGGCGCCGAGCTCCCGGACGAAGTCGTGGTTGCGCTCGCTCGCGGTGCCGATGACCCGGGCCCCGAGCGCGACGGCGATCTGCACGCCGAACATGCCGACCCCGCCGGCCGCGGCATGCACCAGGACCGTCTCGCCCGCACGCACCCCCACGCGCTTGATCGACTGGTAGGCGGTCAGTCCCGCCAGCGGCACGCCCGCCGCCTGCTCCCAGCTGAGCGAGGCCGGCTTGCGCGCCACCAGCCGCACGTTCGCGGCCACCAGCTCGGCATAGGTGCCGAGCTGCACGGAATCCTTGCGGAGATAGCCGTACACCTCGTCACCGGGCGCGAACTCCTCGACGTCCAGGCCGACCTGTTCGACGACTCCGGAGACGTCCCAGCCGGGAATCACGGGGAAGCGGGTCTCCATGAGCGGGTCGAGGTACCCCGCCCCGACCTTCCAGTCCACCGGGTTGACCCCGGCGGCCTTCACGCGGATGAGGACCTCGCCCGGAGCCACCTTGGGGTCGGGGTGCTCCACCAGCTTCAGATCCTCGGGCTGACCGTAGTGCTGCAGTGTGATGGCCTTCATGGTTCCCATGTAAGCACACGACTGTTACCAGCATGTGCAATATATGCAGCTACATTCAGCGTGGCGGCTCACATTGACGCGATCTCCGATGTGGCCGTACACATGGCCCCATGAGCGCGCCACACCTTCCCCTGTCCGGCATCACCGTGGTCAGCCTGGAGCAGGCCGTGGCCGCCCCGTACGCCACCCGGCAGCTCGCCGATCTCGGCGCGCGTGTGATCAAGGTCGAGCGGCCCGGGGAGGGGGACTTCGCCCGCCGGTACGACACCACGGTGCACGGTCACTCCAGCTATTTCGTGTGGCTCAACCGGTCCAAGGAGTCCCTGACGCTGGATCTCAAGGATCCGCGTGGCCGCGAGATCCTGCACCGGCTCCTCGACGACGCCGACGTGTTCGTGCAGAACCTGGCACCGGGCGCCGCCGACCGCCTCGGCCTGGGTGTGGAGGCGCTCGGCGCGCGGTGGCCGCGGCTGATCCCGTGCACGATCTCCGGGTACGGCACGTCCGGGCCGTGGGCCGACCGGAAGTCGTACGACCTGCTGGTGCAGTGCCAGACCGGGTTGGTGTCGCTGACCGGAACCCCCGACGAGACCGCGCGCGTCGGCATCTCCGTCGCCGACATCGCGGCCGGGATGTACGCGTACAGCGGCGTCCTCACCGCCCTCTTCACGCGCGCCACCACGGGCACGGCCCATCCGGTGGAGGTCTCCCTGTTCGAGGCGCTGGCCGAATGGATGGGCCAGCCGGCCAACTACACCCGGTACGGCGGCACCCAGCCCCCGCGGCTGGGCACCCAGCACCCCACCCTCGCTCCCTACGGCGCCTACCCGGCCGCCGACGGCCGGGAGGTGCTGTTCTCCATCCAGAACGAGCGCGAGTGGGCCGTCCTGTGCGATCGGTTCCTGGGCCGGCCCGAGCTGACCGACGACCCGCGCTTCGCCACGAGCTCCGCGCGGGTGGCGCACCGGGACGAGGTCAACGCCGTCGTCGCCGACCGCTGCGTCCGCTCCGACGCCGAGGAGATCCTCAAGGAGCTGGAGTCCATCGGCATCGCCTGCGCCGGGGTCAACGACGTCACCGCGTTCCTGGAGCACCCGATCCTCGCCGCCCGCGAGCGCTGGCGCGACGTGCCGGTGCCCGGCGGCGCGACGGTGCAGGCCCTGCTCCCGCCGGCCGACCTCGCGGGACTGCCCGCGCGCATGGACCCGGTGCCTGCGGTGGGCGAGCACACGGAGGCGATCCTCACCGAACTCGGCCGTACCGGCGAGGAGATCGAGGCCCTGCGCGCCGACGCCGTGATCTGACAACCGGCCCCCTGCGTGACCGAACGCGGCCCACCCTCCGTGCGTCACAGTGTCGGGCGGCTGCGGCACCGCCCTTCCTGTGCCTGCCGCTGACCGTTCAGGGGGATCCATGCGTACGACCGCTTCACGCACCGCCTCGCTGCTCACCGCCCTCGGCCTCCTCGCCGCCGGCTGCGGCACGGTCACGGCCGGGTCCGACGACGCGGCCCCGGCCCCGGAGACAAAGGCCCGCGCCCACGAGGTCGCCGAGGCCTGGGACGGTTCACCGGCCGCCGACGCCTGGCGCAAGGGCTACTACCCGATGGCGGACGCGGTGCAGCCGCCCGAGGACGCCTTCCACGACGAGGACGACAAGCAGGCCTACGACCGCCAGAACTTCGAGCTGCGCGGCGACCTCCCCGACTCCGAGCAGAGGGAAGGGGAGGTGACGTGGCGGAACGGCGGTTCCCTCACGCTGCCGCTCATGGGGGCGCGGGAGGCGTACAGGACGGTGGACCGTACGGACGCGCCCGCGCCGCGTCTCGTCGTCACCGGGGCGAAGCTGGGCGAGACGACGCTGGTCACGAGCCGCGGCCCGGCCACCGTCCCGGCCTGGCTGTTCACCGTCGAGGGCTACGACACCCCGCTCAAGCGGGTCGCCGTCAACCCGTCGAAGCTTCCCAAGCCGCCCATCGGGCCGGCCCGGGACACCCCGACCGAGAGTCTGTGGGAGCTCAACCGGCTGGTCGAGGTGGCCGCGGACGGCCGCTCCGTCACCGTGCTGGCCCACCACGGGTCCTGCGACGACGGACCCGCCGTGGACGTGTTGGAGACGAACGGCAGCGTGGTCCTGTCCGGCTACGTCGTCGGCATGAAGGACGGCCCGTGCACGTCCGACCTGCGGGCGAAGAAGGTGACCGTCGAGCTGGACCGCCAGCTCGCCGACCGGCTCCTGCTGGACGCGTTCACGGGCCGCCCGGTGCCGCAGGGGAACCCCAACGGACCCTCCGGCAGCTGGAGCTGACTGACGGTCACAGGTCCCTCGTGGTCGGTCCGTGCGCCATCAACTGCGCAGGGCTCCCTCGGCCGCCGCCACGGCCTGCTCGGCGTAGCCGCGGCCGAAGAGGACGGCGTGCACCAGAAGCGGGAAGAGCTGGTGGAGGGCGATCCGGTCGGACCAGCCGGCGGCGAGGGGTGCCGCGTCCCGGTAGCCGTCCAGGATCCGGTCCAGGTGGGGGCAGCCGAAGAGGTGGAGCATGGCGAGGTCGGTCTCGCGGTGGCCGCCGTGCGCGGCCGGGTCGATCAGCCAGGCGTGCCCGTCGGCGCCCCACAGGACGTTGCCGTTCCACAGGTCGCCGTGCAGCCGGGCGGGCGGCTCGGCGGGGCCCGCCAGCTCGGGGAGCCGCTCGCAGACCCGCTCGATCACGGACGCCTCCGCGCCGCGGACCGTGCCTTGGTCGACAGCGCTGCGCAGATACGGCAGCACCCGGTGCTCGGCGTACCAGCGCGCCCAGTCCGGGCCGGTGACGTTACGCATCGGAGCGAGCCCGATGTACGCGTCCTCGGGGCCGCCGGGCGGTGCGGCGCCGAACGCCGGTGCGCCGGTGGCGTGCAGTGCGGCCAGGTCTCGGCCGAACCGCTCGGCCGCCTCGGCGGTGGGAGAGCCGGTCGACACCCGGTCCGTGACCAGCCACTGCCCGTCCCCGCCGTGCACGGCGGGGATACGGACCGTGCCGGCGTCGGCGAGCCAGCGCAGCCCGGCCGCCTCGGCCTGTGCGGCGCCGTCGCCTTCGCCGCGTTTGACCATCACGACCTGCCCGCCGGCGAGGGTGACTTCGGCGAGCGATCCGGAGAGCCGGCGTTCACCGGTGACCGGCATCCCGGTGAAGTGCGCGGCCGTGGCGCCGGGGCCGTCGAAGGAGTCGTACACGGGCCACAGGGTACGGCGGCTCCCCGCCCTGCCGAAGGCACCTGCTCGGTCAGCTGTTGGCGGCGGCCTTCTTGATCGCCTCACGGATCCTGGCGTACGTGCCGCAGCGGCAGACGTTCTCGATCCGGTCGATGTCCGCGTCCGTCGGCCGGGGTGTCTTCTTCAGCAGCGCGGCCGTGGCCATGATCTGGCCCGGCTGGCAGAAGCCGCACTGGGCGACGTCGCAGTCGAGCCAGGCCTGTTGGACGGGGTGGAGACGGTCGCCGTCGGCCAGGCCCTCGATGGTGGTGACCGCACGGCCGGCGCAGTCGGCGACCGGGACGACACAGGGCTGGATCTCGTCGCCGTCGAGATGGCTGGTGCAGGCACGGCAGGCGCCCACGCCACAGCCGTACTTGGGGCCGGTGACGTTCAGCAGGTCGCGCAGCACCCACAGCAGGGGCATGTCGGCGGGCGCCTCGACGGTGACCCGCTTGCCGTTGAGGGTGAAGGAGTAGGACGGCATCGGTACCTTCTCGGGTGGCTCAGAAGTTGAGGGGGAAACGGCGCGGCTGGGTGCCGGTCGCCCGTGCGTAGGCGTTGGCGACGGCGCCGGACGCGGCCGGGACGCCGAGTTCACCGGCGCCGCCCGGAGCGCGGCGGGAGGGCATGATGTGCGCCTCGAAGTGCTGCGGGGCGTGCTGCTGGCGGGCGTAGTGGAAGTCGGCGAAACTGCTCTCCCGGACGGCGCCCCGGTCGATGTGCAGGCCGGCTCGGAGGATGGTGGAGATGCCGTCGACGGCCGTGCCCATGAGCTGGGCCTCCAGGCCACGAGGGTTGACCGCCGTTCCTACGTCGGCCGCCATCACCACCTTGGTCACCCGTGGGTTCTTCGGGTCGACGGCGTCGATCTCGACCAGACAGGCCACGCAGGAGTCGTACTCCTCGTGGACCGCGACACCCTGGGCGTGCCCCCTCGGCATGGTCCGGCCCCACTTCCCGGCGGTCGCGACCTTGTCCAGTACGGCCCTGACGGTCTTGCTCCGCAGTGTCGTACGGCGGAAGGCGACGGGGTCCTGGCCGAGGCTGCGGGCGACCTCGTCGACGACGATCTCCTCGGCGGTGCGCACCGTGCCGGAGTCCACCGAGCGCCATGCGCCGAGGGGCATGACCAGGTCGACCGAGCCCGACTTCCCGGAGAGACGGCCGAAGTTGTAGAGGCCGCTGTCGCTGGGCAGCGGGGCGGCGCGTACGGCCGAGTTCGCGCCGACTTGGGCGGGGCCCAGGCCGCCCTGCGTGGACAGCCCCTGTTCCTCGAAGGACTCGCTGACCGAGGCCGTCGCGTGGGCGAAGGCGACCACCCTGCCGCGCGCATGGCTGGCCCGGATCCGGTGATGGGAGGCCGGGCGCATCCTGCCGTGCCGGATGTCGTCGGCCCGGCTCCACATGAGCTTGACCGGCCGGCGTGCCTGCTTGGAGATCAGTGCCGCCTCGACCGCGGCGTCATGGTTCAGCCGCCGCCCGAACGAGCCGCCGCCGCGCAGTACGTGGACCTGCACCTTCGACACCGGCAGGTCGAGCCGCGCCGCGATGTCCTCCCGCGCGGATGTCGGGGTCTGGGCGGAGAACCAGATCTCGGCCCGCCCGGGGCGTACGTCCGCCACGGCGGTGAGGACCTCCATCGGCGCATGGCTGACGAAGGCGAACTCGAACTCGGCCTCGGTCTGCGCCGATCCGCGCGGCGGAGTCTCCAGCTTCGGGACCGCGGCTCGCAGCCGGGAGCGGATGCCGGAGTCGGAGAGGTTCGCCAGCGGGCCGGGCGCCCACTTGATCCGGAGCGCGTCCCTGGCCTGGAAGGCGTGGTGGAAGGTCTCCGCGACCACGGCCACCCCGCCGTCGATCTGGACGACCGCGTGGACACCGGGCATGGCGCGGGCCGCCCCGGAGTCGACCGAGAGGACCTTCCCGCCGATCGTCGGCGGCCGGGCCACGACTGTCGGCCTGGCTCCCGCCACCGTGAGGTCTCCGGTGTACTTCGCCTTGCCGGTGATGAGGTCGCGGGCGTCGATCCGGGTCGTCGGCCGCCCGATCAACCGGTGTTTCGACGCCGGCTTGGGATCGGTCGGCACGGCAGGCCGTGTGATCCGGGCAGCGCTCCTGGTCAGTGAGCCGAAGGTGGCCGAGCGCCCGTCCGGTGCGAAGACTCTCGTGCCGCGGGTGCGCAGGGTCCGCGCGGGGACGTGCCAGCGGCGCGCGGCCGCGGTCACCAGCTTGGCACGTGCGGTGGCGGCCAGGTGCCGAGCCGGTCCGTACAGCGAACTGACCGAACTGGAGCCGCCGGTGAACTGGTTGCCCTCGTCGCGGGCATCCGCGAGCGGGATGTCGACGTCGGCGAGCCGGGCGTCCAGTTCCTCGGCGATCATCATCGCGACGGCGGTGGTGACCCCTTGGCCGACCTCGACGCGGGGCAGCCGTACGACGACCTTGTTGGCCGGAGTGACCTCCAGGACCAGCATCTCCGCGTCGGTGCCGGTGACCAGGACGTCGGAGGGCCGACGGTCGCCGTCCACGGTTCGCTCGGCGCCCTTGGCGGTGGCGGAGTCGCAGCCGAGCGGTGCCGCGACGGTCAGGGTGGTCGCCACGAGTGAATGGACCACGAACTGTCGACGGGACAACTGACGGGCCAACAGGCGCTCCTCTCCGCGAACCGGACTGGTTCGACATGTATGAGGGGTCGGTGCACCGCGGGGTTGCGCCGCTTGGTCGTTCCTTCGGACTACGGCGCGAGTTGTGAGAGGTCGGTGCTCCACTCGAGGTGCCGTATGAGCTCGTCGTCGCCCGACCGTTCCGCACTCGCGCCCCGGGGGCCGGGGCCCGACGGGGCGTGGGTGCCACGGGAGATGTTTCCGCTGACGGTGATGTTCTGTTCCACGCGGGGGCGGCGGAGTGTCTCGTACAGGGAGAGGGCGGCGTCGGTGTCCGGCGCGTCCCGCAGGGACTTGGCGAGGACGACGGCGTCCTCCAGGGCCATCGAGGCGCCCTGCCCGGTGGCGGGGGACGCCGCGTGCGCCGCGTCGCCGATGATCAGGGTGCGGCCCGAACGCCAGGGTGTTCCGGTGGGCAGTTCGGTGGCGTTGGTGACCATGAGGTGGTCGGGGGTGGCTGCCACCAGGTCAGCGGCCAAGGTGGCGTCCTTGCGCAGCAGCGGCAGGAGCAGGTCGCGCCATTGGTCGGGGGTGCCCTGCGCGATGGTGTCGGCGGCCAGGGGCTCGTCGGTGACGCGGGCGAACCAGTACGTCTCCCCGTCCGGCGACACCGCGTACCCGAAGGCGACGGAGCTGCCGCGCACCATGGTGATGGTCTCGGGCCGGGCCGGTCCGGGTGCGCCGCCGGTGTAGCCGTAGAAGACGTACTGCCCGGCGTAAGCAGGCCGCGCGTCCGGGGAGATGAGCCGGCGGACGGTGGAGTTGAGGCCGTCGGCCCCGATGAGTAGATCGCCGGCCGCCGCGGTGCCGTCGGCGAAGTGGGCGGTGACGCCGCCCGGACCCTCGACCACCGACATCAGGCGCGCGCCGTGCCGGATGTCGATGCCTCTGCGCCTGACCTCGGCCTGCAAGGCGGAGTTGAGATCCCCACGCCGCAGACAGCGGTACTGCAGGTGCGGGGTGCCGGCCTCGCCGAGCGGCACTTGGGCCAGTTCGGTGCCCGTGTCGTCCAGGACCCGCATCGAGGTCAGCGGGAAGCCGATCGCGGTGACCGCGGCCGAGGCGTCCACCTGGGCCAGGGCGCGCATGCCGTTGCTCGCGAGCGTGAGGAACGCGCCGATGTCCTCGGCGGAGTCGGGGTGCGCCTCGTGCACGACGACGTCGAATCCGGCCTTGTCCAGTGCCAGAGCCGCTCCCGCGCCCGCGATTCCGCCCCCGATGACCAGCACCTGTGCCACGCCGCTCCCCCCACTCGTCCACACCCGACCCCCGTGAGTCGCCCGGGTACTTCATGGAACGTCCGGGCCCCGACGTCGGTTCCCGCACCTCGGTGGCGGTCGCGCCGCGCCCACGGTGGCGGCATTCCCCATCCTGCTGTGGGCGCTGGTCATCTGCGCTCTCGCCGTATTCCGGATGATTCCCGCCATCTCTCGCGAGGAGTGCAACCATTGACGCGAGCCGGGTGTCTCACCAGATATCAGACAGTTAGCCTCCCCGGGGGACGCAATGGTACAAAAACGAACGGCATGGGCGACAGCCGCGCTCATGGGCATCACCTTGGGAGTGGCGGCGGTCCCTGCCGACGCAGCCCCCGCCCGCACCACCCAGGCCACCACGGCCTGCCCCACCGGCTGGGGCAGCCAGGCCGAGACCCGCTCCGCCGCCACGACGGAGTCGGTGACGAACGTCCGGACCGGCCGGCACGCCTGCTTCGACCGCATGGTCGTCGACGTCCCCGGCGCGCGCAGCGGCGACCTCGGCTATTCCGTCAGGTACGTCAGCCGCCTCTACCAGGACGGTTCGGGCGACCACATCGCCGTCGGCGGCGGAGCCGTCCTCGAGGTGCGCGTGGCCGCGCCGGCGTACGACCCCGAAACCGGCAAGCCCACCTATCCCGTGCGGGCCGGTCAGCGCCTGAAGGGCGTGGACCTCACGGGGTACCGCACCTTCAGGGACGGCCGCTTCGTCGGCAGCTTCGAAGGGGACACGCAGATCGGGCTCGGAGTCCGGGCGCGGCTGCCGTTCAAGGTGTGGGTGGCCGACAACCGGATCGTGGTCGACGTGGCGCACAACTGGACCGGGGCACGCTGAGGGCGGTCAGGGGCGGGGAGCGATCAGAGCGCCTCGCCCCTGATGGCGGCGTCCCGCCCCTGATACTCCCGCAGCTTCCGGTAGAGGGTCGCCCGGGCGATGCCCAACGCCGCCGCGGCGCGCGCCTTGTTGCCGCCGTAGCGGCGCAGCGCCTCCAGGATCGCGGCGCGTTCGGCGAGCTCCATCGGGCTGAGGTTCCGTCCCGCGGGTCCTTCCCGGACGGGATCGGGCAGTTCACTCAGCCGCACCGGTCCGCCGATCCGCCGTTGTCGCGCCAACGCCCGCACGAGGTGGGCGAGTTCGGTGACATTGCCGGGCCAGGGGTGCCGTTCCAGCGCCCGCAGCGCGTCCAGCGACCAGGTCAGCGGCGGGCTGCCGGGGGCGGGCCCGGGGGCGAGGGCGGGCAGCAACTCCCGAATGTCATCGGGGCGTTCCCGTAGCGCTGGCAGGGTCACCGAGCGGGCCGCGAGGGTGTCGAGGAGGCGCTGGAGGCAGGGGCCCGGTGAGGTTCCTGGCGTGTAGGTGACGACCAGGCCGGCGTCGGGACGCTCGTCCAGGAGCGAGTTGAGGGCGGCGACATCGGACTGGGCGAGCCGTTCGGCGTGCCGCAGCAGCACAGGCCCGTCACCGGCTCTCCCCCAGCCGTCGGCCGGGGCGACCTCCATCTCGTCCCGCTCGTCATCCTTGAGGCCCGGTTCGGGTGATTCCGCGGCATCCACGACCAACGGGGCCGTGCCGCCGAGCAGTTCGAGGGCCAGCGTGGTCTTGCCGGTTCCCCGTTCGCCCACGACGAGCAGGGGCCCCGCAGTCCGGGCCAGGGCCGCCGCCCGCGCGACAGCGTGCCGCCACGGCACCGAGTTCCCGACCAACTCGCTCTCCGGGCGCGGCACAGACGCCGGCGCCGGCTCCACGGAACGGGGCGCCAGCACGGCGATCAGGCCGGAAACGCGCCCCTCATGCCGTACCGGAGTGATCTCGACGCTGCATCCGGCGTCCTCGGGAAGCGAGACCTCGTACGGCTCGCCGGTCCCCCTCCCCCATGCCCCGGCGCCCCGCTCCAGCGCCTCCAGCACCTGCGGCGAGGCAAGGCGTGCCGCCGCCTCGCTGATCAGGCGGTTTCGGCCGTCCAGCGCGACGACGGCCCGTTCGCGGCCCCGCGCGGCCCGCTCGTATGCGTCGAGCAGCACCCGTTCCGCGGTACGCGCGCGCGCCCGCAGTTCGGCCTCCATCGCAGCGGCGGCCGCCTCGGCGAGGGCGGCGCCGGGGTGCGGTCGGCAGCCCGCGCACAGACCGGAGGCGACCGTGACCGTGCCGAGCACCTGATCCGAATCCGGGGACAACAGCGGCACGCTGACCGCGGACACGTCCTGCCACACGTCGAGGAAGTGCTCGGGGCCGTGCACCTCGGCCCGGCTCCGGGTGCGCAGGGCGAGGGCGGCGCTGTTGTGGCCGACCGCGCGTTCGGACAGGTCGCTGCACGTGTCGTCGCCGGGGGCGCTGCCGGTCGACCACAGCACCCTCAGCCGTTCGTCCGTGAGCACGAGCGCCGAGCGTCCGGCGTCGAGGGCCGGGGCGATCCGGGCGAGCACCGGGCGCGCCGCCTCCAGCAGGGGCGAGTCGACGGGGTGGGCCGACTCCCGTACCGGGCCGTCGAGATCGGGTCGTACGCCGAAGAAACGGGCGCGCCGCCAGGCGGCGACGACGTCGTCCGGCACGCCTGCCGGGAGCGGGCGCCCTGTCAGGAACCGTTCGCGGGCATGGCGCAGAGGGGCGAGGGCAGGAGGATGTTCCGCGGTGGTCATGGCGCTTCTCACCGTATCGGGGGCCGTGCGCACGCGGCGACGGCGGGCTGTGCGGGCGGCGGTTGTCTCGTATTGAGACACCCATGAACGACCGCGGCGCTCCATGATCTTGAAAGGCATGGGTCCGTTCTCGTTTCTCGGCTTCTGCCCGGATCCGGACTCGTGCCCTGGCTCGTCTGTTTGCTCACCCCTGACTCGCCTCCTGGAGCGTTCTGTCGTGCACACCGTTGTCGAGACCGACGTACTGATCGTGGGCAGCGGCCCGGCGGGCGCGTCGGCCGCGCTCGCCCTGAGCACCTACGGCGTGCGCAACATGGTCGTCACCCGGTACGCGAGCCTCGCCGACACGCCCCGGGCGCACATCACCAACCAGCGGACCATGGAGGTGCTGCGCGATCTGGGCGTCGAGCAGGAAGTCATCGCGAAGGCGACGCCCCAGCACCTGATGGGCAACACCACGTTCTGCACCAGCCTGGCCGGCGAGGAGCTCGGCCGGGTGCGCTCCTGGGGCAACGACCCGCTCGTGCAGGCGGCGCACGAGCTGGCCGGCCCGACGCGGATGTGCGACGTGCCGCAGCACCTGATGGAGCCGGTGCTGGTGAACGCGGCGATCGCGCGCGGCACCGACCTCCGGTTCAGCACCGTCTACCGGTCCTTCGTCCAGGACGAGGCAGGCGTCACGGTCACCGTCGAGGACCGGCTGCGCGGCGACGAGTACACGATTCGCGCCAAGTACCTGATCGGCGCCGACGGCGGCCGTTCCAAGGTCGCCGAGGACGCCGGGCTGCCGATGGGCGGTCAGATGGGTGTCGCGGGCAGCATCAACATCGTCTTCGACGCGGACCTGAGCAAGTACACCGCCCACCGCCCCTCCACCCTGTACTGGGTCCTCGCGCCCGGCGCCACGGTCGGCGGCATCGGCGCGGGCCTGGTGCGCTGCGTACGGCCCTGGAACGAGTGGCTGATCGTGTGGGGCTACGACGTCACCGCCGGCGCCCCGGACCTCACCGAGGAGTACGCCCTGTCCGTCGTACGCCAGCTGGTCGGCGACGACGAGATCCCGGTGACCATCAAGTCGTCCTCGGCCTGGACGGTCAACGAGATGTACGCGGAGACGTACGCCAACGGCCGGGTCTTCTGCGCCGGTGACGCCGTGCACCGCCACCCGCCGTCCAACGGGCTCGGCTCCAACACGTCCATCCAGGACTCCTACAACCTGGCCTGGAAGCTGAAGCTCGTCCTCGACGGCGTCGCCTCGCCGCGGCTCCTCGACAGCTACGACGCCGAGCGCGCTCCGGTCGGCCGGCAGATCGTGACCCGCGCCAACAAGTCCATCGCCGAGACCGCCCCGGTCTTCGAGGCGCTCGACGGGCTGTCGCCGCAGACGCCGGAGCAGTTGTGGGCCAACATCGCCGCCCGCAGGGACGCCACCGAGGCGGCGGCCGAGCAGCGGGCCGCGCTGCGCGAGGCGATCGCCTTCAAGGTGTACGAGTTCAACGCGCACGGCGTCGACCTCAACCAGCGCTACACCTCCGCCGCGGTCGTCCCCGACGGCACGCCCGACCCCGGCTTCACCCGCGATCCGGAACTGCACCACCAGCCCACCTCCCGCCCCGGCGCCAAGCTTCCGCACGCCTGGATCACCTCCGGCACCCGGACCGTGTCCACCCTCGACACCGTCGGCCAGGGCCGCTTCACCCTGCTCACCGGAATCGGCGGTGAGGCGTGGCTGCGGGCGGCCGAGGCGCAGCCCCTCGACATCGCCACGGTCGTCATCGGACCGGGCCGGGAGTTCGAGGACCCCTACGGCGACTGGGCCGGTCTGAGCGAGATCTCGGACGCGGGTGCCCTCCTCGTACGTCCCGACGGGTATGTGGCGTTCCGGCACGCCGACGCGGCCGTGGACGCCGAGCGGTCGCTGACGGACGCGCTGCGGCGGATTCTCGGGCACGGTTGAGATGGACGCCCAGGAAGCCGATGAAGGACAGGAAGCCGCAGGACGGGAAGCCGCGGGACAAGAAGCCTGGGAAGGAGCCGACATGACCGGTGACGCGCCGGACACGGTCACCGACGAGGTCGTCGCGAGTCTGCAGGGCACGGACGATCCGCGTCTGCGGGAGCTGCTGACCGGTCTGGTCCGGCATCTGCACGCCTTCGCGCGGGAGTCGCGGCTGACGCAGGAGGAGTGGGAGCGGGCGGTCGGGTTCCTCACCGCGACCGGGCAGGCATGTACGCAGACCCGGCAGGAGTTCATCATGCTGTCGGACGTGCTCGGCCTGTCGATGCTCCTCGAGACGATCAACGACCGGCACGGTCCCGGCGCCACCGAGTCGACGGTCCTCGGCCCGTTCCACATGACCGAGTCGCCGGTGCGTGCGCTCGGCGCGAACATCGACCTGGTCGGCGGCGGCGAGCCGTGCGTGGTCAGCGGGCGCGTGCTGTCCCGGGACGGCGGCCCGCTGCCCGGCGCGGTCGTCGACGTCTGGCAGGCCGACGGCAACGGCTTCTACGACGTGCAGCAGCCGGACGTACAGCCGCCGGGCAACGGCCGCGGCCTGTTCACCGCGGACGGCGAGGGACGGTTCTGGTTCCGTACGTGCGTGCCGAGCCCGTACCCGATCCCGACGGACGGACCGGTCGGCGCGCTGCTGCGGGCCACCGGACGGCACCCCTACCGGCCCGCGCACATCCACTTCATCGCCGCGGCCGACGGACACACCCCGGTGACCACGCACATCTTCGTGGCGGGCAGCGACTACCTGGACTCGGACGCGGTGTTCGCCGTCAAGCCGGGCCTCGTCAACGACTTCGCCCCGGTCGACGACCCGTCCGCGGCACGGGAGTTCGGCATGCCGAACCCGTTCCGGCACGCCCGCTTCGACCTCGTACTGGAGCGGTCGTGAACGACGTCCTCGACTTCTCCTACGACGCCCTGCCCGTCCGGGTCGTCTTCCGGCCCGGCGCCGCCGTGTCCGCGACGCCGGGCGAGGCCGGGCGGCTGGGGCTGCGGCGGGTGCTGGTGGTGTGCGGGACGCGGGGCGCGGACACCGCGCGGGCGGTCGCCGACGCGCTCGGCCCGGCCTGCGTCGGTGTGCACGACCGGGCGCGGATGCACGTCCCGGTCGAGGTTGCCGACGTGGCCGTCCAGGCGGCGCGCGCGGCCGGTGCCGACGGGTGCGTCGCGGTGGGCGGCGGCTCGTCGATCGGGCTGGGCAAGGCGATCGCCCTGCGCACCGGACTGCCGCTGATCGCGGTGCCGTCGACGTACTCGGGCTCGGAGATGACCCCGGTCTGGGGCCTGACCGAGCACGGCGCCAAACGGACCGGCCGCGACCCGAAGGTGCTGCCCCGCAGTGTGGTCTACGACCCCGAGCTCACCCTCTCGCTGCCCGTACCCCTCTCCGTGACCAGCGGCATCAACGCGCTCGCGCACGCCGTGGAGGCCCTGTACGCCCCGGACACCTCGCCCCTCGTCGCGCTGATGGCCGAGGAGGGCGTACGGGCGATGGCGCGGGCACTCCCGGCGGTGGCCGAGGAGCCGACGTCGCCGGCCGCCCGCGCTCGCGCGCTGTACGGGGCCTGGCTGTGCGGGTCCTGTCTGGGCGCCACCACCATGGGCCTGCACCACAAGCTGTGCCATGTCCTGGGCGGCGGCTTCGGCCTCCCGCACGCCGAGACGCACACGGTCGTGCTGCCGTACGTCCTGGCCCACAACGCGCCCGCCGCCCCGGACGCCGCCGCCGCCGTGGCCCGCGCCCTGGGCGCGGCCGACGCACCGACGGCCCTGTGGGAACTGGCGGGACGCCTCGGCGCACCCCGCTCGCTCGCCGAACTGGGCCTCGCCGAAACCGACTTGGCGGGGGCCGCCGCGCAGACCGCCGGCTCGGCGTACGCCAACCCCCGCCCGGTCACCGCCGACGGCGTACTCGCCGTGCTGCGGGCGGCGTACGAGGGCGTGACACCGGCCCCGAACGCCCCCTGACCCACCCCTCCCCCACGCTCAAAGATCCCCCCACGACGGAAGAAAAGGTGATCAGCATGCCCCTCGGTCCACTCAGGAGCCGAAACTCCCGAGGGAGTCGACGCTCACGAGGAGCACCGGGCGTCCCGATGCCCGTGCCGGCCGGTGCGGGTGTCGTGGGCCGTGAGGTCGTGGATCCGGTCGGGCTGCCGATGCGCGGCGCCGACGTGACCGTGACCGCGATGGACTCGCACGAGGTCGTGGCATCCGGTACGACGGACCCCTACGGCCTCTTCTTCGCGGCGCTCCCGCCGGGCCGCTACAGCCTCATGATCACGGCCGAGGGCCTGACTCCGCACCGCGAGTCGCTGGACGTCGCCGCCGGTGCGCCGGAGCCCGCCGCGCGGGTCCGGCTGACGTCGGGCCGGCAGCTGGAACTGCCGACTGCGGGCACCTGGCTCTTCGACCCGCCGCACACCGCGATCCGGTTCATCGCCAGGCATGTCGGGATGGCCCATGTCCACGGCCGCTTCGAGCGGTTCACCGGCGGCATCCGGGTGGCGCCCGACATGGCCGATTCCCAGGTGTCGGTGCGCATCGAGGCGGCCAGCATCGCCACGGGCAACAACACCCGGGACAACCATCTGCGTTCGGCCGACTTCCTGAACGTCGAGCGCTACCCGTACATCGATTTCACGAGCACGCGATTCGCCTTCCGCGGCGGCGCCAAATGGACGCTGCAGGGGTCGCTCACCATGCACGGTGTGAGCCGCTCGGTGGAGCTGGACACCACCTACCTGGGGTCGGTCAACGGCGGCTACGGCGAGGAGCTGCGGTGTGCGGCGCTGGCCAGGGCCGAGCTGCACAGGGAGGACTTCACCCTGAACTGGCGCAGCATGCTGGCCCGCGGGATCGCGGTGGTCGGGCCCACGGTCCAGCTGGAGCTGGACGTCCAGGCGATGTACCGCACGCACGACACGCCGACCCCTCCCGACTAGGCCGGGGTGGCCGAGAGGTACCTCACGCCACGGTTACGAATTGCTCAACCTCTGGTTGCGACGCGGTGATCGGGTGACTATGGGGGCATGACACTGGCCCAGCGCGCCATGAAGCAACTTGAAGTCTGGCCCGATCTGAGCCCGGGCCCGGCCAGTTGCGGTGCAGGGCGGGCACTGCGCTCCGTCCACAGCGAGATCGTGCACTTCCACTCCGACCATGACGTGGACCTGCACCTGACGGTGTCGGCCATCCGACGTTTCCACGACGACCTCCAGGAGTCCACCGCGATCAGGCTGGTCCCCGGCTCGGGCTGGGTGACCGTGCATCTCGACTGCGACACGGACGTCGATCTGCTGATGAGCCTGGTCAGCGCGGCGCTCAAGGCCCACCAGAGCGTGCCGTCCCCTGCCGGGAAGCGACCGGCAGGGGCGGAGTGCAACTTCCGCCGGGTCACGGTCCTGCCCCGCCGCTAGGGCGGCCCAGGACCTAGGAGTCGTCCTCCCCTGCCTCCAGCAGGCCCGCGGCCGCGCCGACGATCCGGGGGTCGGCGCTACCGACGACTTCCTCGTCCTTGTCGTGGTAGTCGAAGCGGGCCAGCACGCTGCGCATCGCCTCGACGCGCGCACGCTTCTTGTCGTTGCTCTTCACCACGGTCCAGGGCGTGTGCTCGGTGTCCGTCTCACGGAACATGGCGACCTTGGCGGCGGTGTAGTCGTCCCAGCGGTCCAGCGACGCCAGGTCCATCGGGCTGAGCTTCCACTGCCGTACGGGATCGACCTGGCGAATGGTGAACCGGGTGCGCTGCTCGCCCTGGGACACCGAGAACCAGAACTTGATCAGGTCGACGCCGTCGTCGACGAGCATGCGCTCGAAGGCCGGCGCCTGCCGCATGAAGCGCCGGTACTCGTCATCCGTGCAGAAGCCCATCACCCGTTCCACGCCGGCCCGGTTGTACCAGGACCGGTCGAACAGCACGATCTCGCCCGCGGTGGGCAGATGCTCGACGTACCGCTGGAAGTACCACTGCCCGCGCTCGCGCTCGGTCGGCTTCTCCAGCGCCACGACCCGGGCACCGCGCGGGTTGAGGTGCTCCGTGAACCGCTTGATCGTGCCGCCCTTGCCGGCCGCGTCGCGCCCCTCGAAGACGATGACGAGCCGGCGGCCGGTCTCCTTGATCCAGCTCTGCAGCTTCAGCAGTTCTATCTGCTGCAGCCGCTTGTGCCACTCGTACTCCGGGCGCTCCATGCGCTTGTCGTACGGGTAGTTCTCGCGCCACGTGTCCACCGGACTTCCGTCCGGCCGGATCAGCACGGGGTCGTCCTGGTCGGTGTAGTCGACGCGTAACCCTGACAGCAGTTCGGTGTCCATACACACCCATGAAAGCGAGCGCCTTCATACGGGCGGCGAACCCCAGGCAAAGATCAGGTGACTCCCGGAAGGGATCACCCTGAGCCAACCTCGACCAGCCGGGCGAGGTTGGCCAGTGCCATCCGCGTGCCGGTCTCGTTGTCCGCGGCGGGCACCACGTCGGGGATCCCCTCGTGCACGACGAGGACGTCCGTGCCGCCGCCGGCGTCCGTGAGGGTGGTGGTCATCGTCATCGTGCCGCGCAGGGCGGGGTCGTCGGTCTCGAACTCGACCTCCTCGACGACCTGCTCGTCCGGCACTAGACGCACGAAGTGGCCGTGGTAGGTGTCGGTGTGCGCGTCCGACTTCCCGCCGCCGGTCGGCAGGTCATAGGTGAGCGAGACCCGGAACGCCCCGCCTTCGCGGCCTTCGAACTCGTGCACATGCCCGCTCATGCCGTCCGGAACCCGCCACTTCTCGACGGCGTCCGCGTCCAGCAGCGCCCGATAGACGGCCGCGCGCGAGGCGTTCACGTGCCGGGAGACCCGCGTCGAGTACATGGCCTCACGATAGCGGCGGGCACACGGGTCAGGGGGACTCCCAATGGGCCAGTGCGCGCATCGCCGCCGCCGTCCGCGTGAACCCGTCCTCGCCCAGCAACGCCCGCGCCTCGGCGTTGAACCGGTCGACCTCCGGCTGCGCGGCGTCGAGTGCGGCGGCCCCGTCGTCGGTCAACTCCAGTACCACGGCGCGGTGTTCCCGCGGATGCGCCCGCTTGACGACCAGACCGGCCGCGGTGAGCCGGCCGACCAGCCCGGTGATCGCGGACTCGCGCAGCCCGAGGGTGCGGGCCAGCGCCTGCTGGGTGACGCCCGGCTCGTCACGGACCGCGAACAGTGCGCCGAGCTGGGCCGTGGTGATCCCGGCGGTGGCCAGCAGGCGCCGGTCGGTGGCGGTGCGCAGCTGATGCGCCGCCCGCTGGAGCAGGAAGAACAGACGCTGATCGGGCTCGGGCATGGACCGATGTTGACAGACGGGACGGGACGACGCCATCCTCACTTCACTACTGAAGTGACCTGTTGAAGTGACCTACGACGACGGTGGACGGTGTCTCGTGGACAACACCCTCGATCTGCCCCTGGCCCGCAAGGTGCTGGCCGCCCAGCCCTTCAGCGTGCTGCTGGGTGCCAGGCTGACGGCCTTCGGCGACGGCGAGGCGACACTCGAGCTGGACCTCCGTGAGGATCTGCTGCAGCAGCACGGCTTCGCCCACGGCGGTCTGCTCGGCTACGCGGCGGACAACGCGCTGTCGTTCGCCGCGGGCGCCGCGGTCGGCTTCGGTGTGATGACCGCCGGTTTCACCATCGACTTCCTGCGCCCCGCCAAGGGCGAGACCCTGCGCGCCCATGCCCGGGTGATCCGGGCCGGCCGTACGCGTGCGGTGTGCCGCTGCGAGCTGACGACGGTCGCCGCCGACGGCACCACGACCCTGTGCGCGGTGGCCCAGGGCAGCATCGCGGTCACCGATCCGACCCGGGACAGCGAGCGCGACGCGTGACGGCACCCTGAGGTTCAGCGCACGAGACAGGGCCGCTTCGCGTCGAAGGTCCAGCCGTCGATCAGGTAGCGCATGCCGACGGCGTCGTCCCGGCCCGACAGCGCCTTCTCCTCGTGGAGCTCGTGTGCTGCCAGGAGTCGGTCCCTGTCCAGGCGGATGCCGAGTCCGGGCGTGTCCGGCACGGCGACCTCGCCGCCGGCGATCCTCGGCGGCTCCACGGTGAGACGCTCCAGCCCCTCCTGCCAGATCCAGTGCGTGTCCAGGGCGTTGTACTCGCCGGGTGCGGCCGCTCCGCAGTGGGCCATCATCGCCAGCGAGATGTCGAAGTGGTTGTTGGAGTGGCAGCCCCAGGTCAGCCCCATCGCGTTGCACAGCTGGGCGACGCGCACCGATCCCTGCATGGTCCAGAAGTGCGGGTCGGCGAGCGGGATGGACACCGACTGCAGGGCCAGCGCGTGGGTGAGCTGTCGCCAGTCCGTGGCGATCATGTTGGTCGCCGTGGGCAGCCCGGTGGCCCGGCGGAACTCCGCGAGGATCTCGCGCCCCGAGTAGCCGCCCTCCGCCCCGCAGGGGTCCTCGGCATAGGCGAGGGTGCCGAGGAGGGGACGGCACAGCTCGACCGCCTCGCACAGTGACCAGGCGCCGTTGGGGTCGAGGGTGATCCGCGCCTCGGGAAAGCGGGCCTTGAGCGCGGTGATGGCCTTGACCTCTTCCGCGCCGGGCAGGACACCGCCCTTGAGCTTGAAGTCGCGGAAGCCGTAGTGGTCGTAGGTGGCCTCGGCCTGCCGGACGATCGCCTCGGGGGTCAGCGCCTCCTCGTGCCGGATGCGGTACCAGTCGACGTCGGCGCCGGGTGCGCGGACGTGGTCCAGGTCGGTCCGGTCCGGGTCGCCGACGTAGAAGAGGTAGCCGAGTACCCGTACGGAGTCGCGCTGTTGCCCGTCGCCGAGGAGGGCGGCGACCGGGACTTCGAGGTGCTGGCCGAGCAGGTCGAGAAGGGCCGACTCGACGGCGGTGACCGCGTGGACGGTGGTGCGCAGGTCGTAGGTCTGGGCGCCGCGGCCTCCCGTGTCGCGGTCGGCGAAGGTGGACCCGATGGCGCTCAGGACGCGCTTGTAGTCGCCCACGCGCGCTCCGACTACGAGGGGTTCGGCGTCGCGCAGGGTCCGGGTGATCTTCTCGCCGCCGGGCACCTCACCGAGGCCCGTGCGTCCTTCGGAGTCCTCGATGACGACGACGTTGCGGGTGAAGTACGGGGCGTGCGCGCCGGAGAGGTTGAGGAGCATCGAGTCGTGGCCGGCGACCGGGTAGACGGAGAAGCTGGTGACGACGGGCTGGGTCATGACTGGCGGATGCCGTTCTCGTGAGGGTGGTGGTGGGTCAGATGCCGAGGGCGTCGAGGACCGGCTCCAGGACCAGTACGCCACCCAGGCCGAGGAGTGCGAGCACCGTCGTGTACGTGGTGCGCGCCTTGATCGCGTCGAGGACGGACAGGTTGAAGTACTCCTTGAACATCCAGAATCCCGGGTCGTTGACGTGGGAGAAGGCGATCGACCCGCAGGAGACGGCGAGCACCATCACCTCGGGGTGGACACCGCTGCCCGCGAGCAGGGGCAGGGCCACACCGGAGGCGGTGACGACGGCGACGGTCGCGGAGCCGAGGGCGATGCGGAGGATGGCCGCGATCAGCCAGGCCAGGAGGATCGGGGAGATCGACCAGCCGTCGGTGGCGTCCTTGATGTAGTCGGATATGCCGCCCTCGACGAGGACGTTCTTGAAGGCGCCGCCCGCGCCGATGACGAGCAGGATCATCGCCATCGCCTGGGCGGCCTCCTTGCAGGAGGCGCTGACCTCGCCCAGACTGCGGCCGATGCGGGGGCCGAACGCCCAGATCGCCACGAGCAGGGTGAGCAGCAGGGCGATCGGCGCGGACCCGATGAAGGCGATGAAGTGCAGCAGGCCGTTGTCGCCGGAGGTGGCGAGGTCGGTCACGGCGGCGCCGGCGATCAGGACCACGGGCAGCAGGGCGACGGACAGCGACCAGGCCATGCCGGGCATCTCGTCGTCCTCGAAGACCCGGTCGCTGACCAGGCCCTTGGGGATGGCGGGGTTCATCGCCCGGACGAAGGGGAGGCGCGGCCACAGCAGGGCGATGAACGCGCCGACCGGGACGGCGATGAACAGGCCGTAGAACAGGGTGAGTCCGACGGACGCGTGGAAGGTGGCGGCCACCGCGGTGGGGCCCGGGTGCGGCGGCAGGAAGCTGTGCATGGTGGACAGGGCGATCGACATGGGCAGCCCCACCCACAGCAGGTTGGCCCGAGTGACCCGTACGAGGGTGAAGGCGATCGGCACGATGATGACGAAGGCCACCTCGTAGAACATCGTGACGCCAATGAGCATGGCCGTCAGCACCATGGCCACCTGCACCCAGCGCGGCCCGCACACGTCGAGGAGCCGGCCGGCTATGCGCTGGGCGGCACCGGAGTCCCCCATCACCCGGCCGACCATGGCACCGAGCCCGATGGTGAGCATCGTGTCGCCGATCTGGTCGCCGATGCCCTCGGCGAGGACGTCCGGGATCTTCTCCAGTCCGATCCCCTGCACCAGGCCGACGCCCACCGCCACCAGGAGCAGGGCGGCGAAGCCGTTGAGCCTGAGTTTGGTCATCAGGACGAGCAGGACCAGGACGCTGATCCCGACCACCACGAGCGGCATATGTCAGTTCTCCTTTGAACGCCGGCCGCCTACGTTCACCCCGCTGAACGGGGTCCCCACATGAAGACGTGGTCTACATATGAAGACGGAGATTATGTTCATGGATGGTCAAGGTCAATGGGTCTGCGCCTGTTGATTCAGTCGGGGGCCGGTGCCGCCCGCCAGCCGCTCCAGTGCAGGACGGTGATCACCGTCACCGGCCCTTCCGGCGGCCGCCCCCGGTAGTGGCGCGGGTACTTCCGCCGCAGCGACTCGACGGCGGCGGCGTACTCCTGACGCGCTGCCCGGTCGGCGGCGTCGGGCGGCACGATCCGCGCCTCGCCGTCCGCCCGGACCCACCACAGGCGGTCCCAGTCGTCGTCGTACACGTCCGCCAGCAGGCAGACCGCCGGGTGCGCGGCAATGTTGTGCAGCCGCCTGAGCCGCTGGGACCGCTTCGGTTTGTGGTCGACGGCGGTGACGATCTCGTCGCCGCGCAGCGCGAACACGACCGGCACCAGGTGCGGCCGGCCTTCGGGGTCGACCGTCGCCAGCCGCGCCACGGGCGCCCCCGCGAAACGGCTGCGCGCCTCGTCCCGCTCCATGTCCGGCATGTCGGCTCCCTCCGCCCCTGCGGTACGCCGCACCCTGTGGCGGGTACCCCTATCCGTGTGGACCTGAGCGGCCCGAACGGCATGAGCGGATCAGGTGGTGCCGATGGTCGGCGACACGGACGACGACATCCAGACCCGGCGGCGCGGCGGAAGCGGGCATCGGGCGGTGCCGCACCCGGGCGATGTACGGATCGAGGCCTGGGGCGTGAGCCGGGAACGTTGCCTGGTGGAGGCGGCGCTCGGCCTGGTGGAGTGCTTCGCCGATGTGACGGCGGTACGCCCCACCTCGATGGAACGGGTACGTCTCGACGAGGAGGACGACGAAGAGCTGCTGGCCGCCCTGCTCGACGAGGTCGTCCTCCGGCTCGACGTGGACGGCCGGGTCCCCGTCGACCTGGAGGCCGACACCGCGGACGGCGACCTCGACGTACGGCTCGCGCTCGCCGAGCTGGCGGACGTGCAGGCAACCGGCGCCTCCCCGAAGGGCGTCTCCTGGCACGGGCTGCACATCGGGCCGGATCCGTACGGATGGTCGTGCGCGGTGACCGTGGACGTATGAGTGGCGCTCCCAGGAAGTGCAGGTCCCACGGCGCCGCCCCACCCCCGTACCGTTGAGGCATGAGCGGCGGCACGGTGACGCTGTTCGTCTGTGGTGACGTGATGCTCGGACGCGGCGTCGACCAGATCCTGGCCCGGCCCGGCGACCCGGCGCTGCGGGAGGGGTACGTCACGGACGCCCGCTCCTACGTGCGCATGGCGGAGGCGGTGAACGGCCCGATCCCGGTGCCCGCCGCTCCGTCGTGGCCGTGGGGCGAGGCGCTGCGGCTGCTGGAGTCGAGCGGTCCGGACGTGCGGATCGTCAATCTGGAGACGTCGGTCACGCGCAGCGACGCGTTCGAGCCCGGCAAGGCGGTCCACTACCGCATGCATCCCGCCAACCTGCCCGCCCTCACCGTCGCCCGGCCCGACGTGTGCGTGCTGGCCAACAACCACGTGCTGGACTTCGGCCGCGCGGGCCTGGAGGAGACCCTCGACGTGCTCCACGGAGCGGGGCTGCGCACGGCGGGCGCGGGACGGAGCGCCGAGGAGGCGTACGCGCCCGTGGCGCTCCCGCTCCCCCACGGCGGCCGCGTGCTCGTCCTCGCCCTCGGCGTCAGCACCAGCGGCGTCCCCGCGGCCTGGGCGGCGACGGCGGACCGGCCCGGCGTCGCTCATGTGCCCGAGCTGTCGGAGGCCGCGGCCGCCGAAGCCGTACGGCACATCCGGCAGGTGAAGCAGGTCGGCGACATCGTGGTCGTCTCCGTCCACTGGGGATCCAACTGGGGCTACTCCGTGCCCCGCAACCAGCGCCGTTTCGCGCACGCCCTGGTGGACGGCGGCGCCGATGTCGTCCACGGTCACTCCTCGCACCACCCCCGCCCCGTCGAGGTACACCGCGACCGGCTGATCCTGCACGGCTGCGGCGACTTCATCGACGACTACGAAGGCATCCCCGGCTACGAGCAGTACCGCGACGACCTGCGCCTCGCCTGCTTCGTCACGCTCGCGGCGGACACGGGCGAACTCACCGGCCTGCGCATGGTGCCCCTGCTCGCCCGCCGTATGCGTCTGGAACCCGCCCCGCCCGAGGACCGCACCTGGCTGCACGCCACCCTCGACCGCATCAGTCACGGCGTCCGCCTCGCCCTCGATACGGACGGCGCGCTCACTCTTCCCGAAGTGCCTCCAGCACATCGGCGTCGGTCAGCTGGCCGAAATCCTCGTACCACTCGCCGACCGAGCTGAACAGCTTCGGCTGCTGCAGACAGACGAAGTCGTCGACCAACCGGCGCAGTTCCTCGGCCGCCTCGGGTGGGCAGACCGGTACGGCGAGCACCAGATGCCCGGGATGCCGGTGGCGCAGCGCGCGCAGGGCGACGCGTGCGGTCGAGCCGGTCGCGACGCCGTCGTCGACGACCACAGCCGTACGGCCACGCAGCTCGGGGGCCGGCCGGCCCTGCCGATAGCGCTCCTCGCGCCGCCGCAGCTCGTTCTGCTCCCGCTCCACCACCGGCGCCAAGTCGGCCTCGTTCAGCCCGAGCCGGAACAGCGTCTGCTCGTCGAAGAGCGGAGGCCCGTCGCCCGCGAGCGCGCCGACCCCGAACTCCTCGTGGAACGGGGCCCCGATCTTGCGTACGACGAGCACGTCCAGCGGGGCCTGCAGCACCCGGGAGATCTCTCGGGCGACCGCGACACCGCCACGCGGCAGTGCGAGGACCACGGGATGCGGAAGGGTGCCCTTGTCCTGCCGGACCCGCAGCTGCTCGGCCAGCTCACGCCCGGCCTCGGTGCGGTCACGGAACTGCATGGGCTTCCCCTTCCGTCGGCCTCAGACCTCCGAGGGCGGGGCCGGCCCGGCGTTCACCCGTTTGCCGTGTCGGACGTGTCGGACGTGTCGGTGCCGTTCCAGTCGTACGGTCCGCCGCCGCGCCACTCGATCAGGTCGGGGTCGTCGACGGCCCGGTCCTCGCCGGGCAGGCCGGCGCGGTGCACCAGGTCCATGACGTCGAACAGGCTGTATGCCGTGCCCGTCGGCTCGCCGCGGATCGTCACCTGACGCCCGCCGTCCGACGCCGGCGGCTGCACCACCACAAGAGGATGCGTGCTCATGCCACCACCATGCGCTCTGCGCGCCGGAAACGCAGCCCGGCCGTCACCGTTTGTAGAGCCCGATGAGTGTTCCGCTGGCCAGCTGCTGCTCGTCGAACACCCGGTGGGCCTCCACGGCCGAGGCCGCCTCCGGTATGGAAACGGGGCCCGGGAGGGCGTACAGGCGGAAGAAGTACCGGTGCGCGTCGTCGCCGACCGGGGGCAGGGGCCCGCCCCACCCCGATTCGCCGTAGCCGTTCGTGTGCGGGTGACTGCCGGGGGTCGTCCCGCCCGCCGGCAGCCCGTCCGCGTGCGGATCGATGCCGGTCACCAGCCAGTGGACGAAGGTGCCCGACGGCGCGTCCGGGTCCTCGCACAGCAGTGCCAGCTCCACCGCCTCGTCGGGCACTCCGGACCAGGCCAGTGGCGGGGAGAGGTTCTCCCCTTCCAGGGCGTGCCGCCGCGGGATCATCGCGTGGTCGTCGAACGCGGAGCTCTTGAGTTCGATGTCGGTCATGTGCGCCGCAGTACCCGTCGGCACGCGGACCACACGCGGCGCATCCGTTCGGGTGTCCCGGGCGGACGCCTGCCGGGTTCCGCGCCGGTCAGGTCGTGGGGACGGCGGGCTCGGAACTCCCCGTCACCTCGTGCCAGGGGCGGGCCGCGCGATGGCGCCACAGTCCGCCGAGACGGTGGCAGACGGCGGCGGGCGGAATGAGGACGCTGGTCACGAGCATCGTGTCCACCTCGTACCGGGTGCGGGGTCCGGGAGCGATCCGCTTCCAGGCGAAACGGGCGGTACCGACGGTCCAGACACCTGCCGCGAGGCCCGCGGCCGCGGGCCTGCGGACCGCGAGGAGGGCGCAGGCGGCGACGCCCGCCGAGGTGACCGCCGCATGGGCGCGGATACGGCCCCGCGGCGACGCCGTCTTGTACCACCAGTCGGGGCCGTGCAGCCGGACCATGAGCGCGTCGTCGGCGTTGCCGCGCTCGTCGTGCAGGGAGTCCCACCGGTCGGCGGGGCGCACGGGGTGCCGGGTGGTGCGCCGGCCCCGCCGAATGCCCCAGCCGGCGTCCAGGACGCGCAGTGCGAGGTCGGTGTCCTCGTGCTGGGCATGCCGGAACCGTTCGTCGAAGCCGCCGACCTCCCGGAGGACATCGGTGCGATAGGCCATGTCGGAGGTGATCCACCGGGCCGTGGCGAGGCCCACGGTGCGGCGCTCGCAGTCCGTGGGGCGGCGCCCGCCGGGCAGCGGCACCGTGATCACGCCCTGGACGCCCGCCGTGGTCGGCGGCGCCTCGGCCAGGTCCCGCACCGCCTGCTCGCACCAGTGCGGTCCCACCTGCACGTCGTCGTCGAGGAAGACGACCCAGTCCGCGCTGCGCACGCCCCGCAGGCCGGCGTTGCGCGCGACCGCGGGACCATGGCCGCGGCTGCGCACCACGGTGGTGCGGGCCCGCAGGTCGCCGAGCACGTCGAGCGGATGGCCCAGGTCGCCGTGGTCCGGCACGGGACGGTCGTCGACGAGGACGATCTCGTCCGGCGGCGGTCCGGTCGCGGCGGCGAGCGCGCCCAGGCAGTCCGCGAGGGTGGCGCGCAACAGCGTCGGCACGACCACGGCGTAGGAGAGCGGTGGCGCTGTGGTGTCCCTGCCGTCCACCACCCGGCTCGGCCTCGTCATACGAGGGTCCTCCTCTGTCGGCATCGGCCACGTCCCCCGGCTACGGCAGTGGTGTTCCGCCCGTCGCGTCGAGGATCTCGGCGGTGACGAAGCCGGCCTCCCGCGAGGCGAGATGGACGTACGCCGGGGCCAGTTCGGCGGGTTGTGCCGGGCGGCTCAGCGGGCTCTGCTTTCCGCACTCGACCGTGTCGGGCATCGTCGTGGGGATCGGCGGCCTCCACACCGGCCCCGGCGGGACCGCCCGCCCGATGCCGGAGACGCCGCCTGTGACGACGGCCTTGCGGTCGTCCAGCCGGCCGCTGCCGCGGTGGCCGGCCTCACCGTGATCGGGCGGCGGGTCCATCGGCCCGGTCCACCCGGGGTGGGACCGGGCCTGCGCGGGGAATTCGGGCTGCGGGTGCCAGGTGGCCGGGTGCTGCCGGCTGTGCTGCGGATCGGTCACGACGGCCTCCTGGCCGCTGGCGGGCTCGGACGACTGACCGGGTTCCCGCCGCGCAGCCGCCGAAAAGCGAGGTCAGCCGATCAGCCCTCGTCCCGGTCCAGCAGTGCCTTGACGCCGTGAGCCGTCAGCGCGAGCTGCTCGGGGGTGCCGGCGTCGATGACGAGGGACAGGTTGTCGGAGGGCCAGCCGTGGGCGAGGGCACCGAGTTGCACGCTGCGGTGCCGGTGCATCCGGGGCAGGGCCTGCTCCATGCGTTCCTGGGTGGTGAAGACCGGCACCAGTTCGGTCCCGTCCTCCTGCTCGAACACCGGAAGCGTCAGCGCCTTGGGGGCCGGCCCCTCCGCGTCCGCAGCCGCCGGTACGAGTACCTCGCTGTGGGCCAGTGTGCTCAGCGCCGCCTCGTCCGCGCCGTTCTCGACGACCGTGCGCAGAGCCTGCTGTGCCGCGAAGGCGCCGCTCTCGAAGTGGGGGTCAGTCATGGTCCATCCCCTTGCCGTGTCGTGCCCGTCCGTCCGGTACGCGCCGCATGCTGCGGGTACCCGCTCCACCATCCCTCATGTGTTCGCACGCCTCATGTGCGCACCGTCGTCCCTGCACTCCCTGCACTCCCTGCACTCCCCGGACGCTCACGTCGCGGACCGTGCTTCGTTTCACGGCCGGGTCGCCGGGAACCCGGCGACCGCGCCGAGCGCGAGGGAGGTGCGCCGTGCCATTCCGCGACCGTACCCACGCCGGACAAGCACTCGCCCTGCGACTGGTCGAGTGGGCCGACTCCGGTGATCTGATCAATCCGCTCGTGCTGGCCCTGCCGGGCGGCGGTGTGCCCGTCGCCGCCGAAGTGGCCCGTGCCCTGCACGCCCCGCTGGACATGCTGGTCGCCCGCGAGATCAGCACGCCCATCCAGCCGGAGACGCCGATCGGGGCGGTCGTCGCCGACGATCCGCCGCTGTACGACCGGCAGAGCCTGGCCATGATGCATCTGTCCGAGGACCGGCTCGGCGACGTCGTCGCCCGCGAACGCAACGAGCTGCACCGCCTCGAACACGTCTACCGCGGCCGGCGCCCGCTCCCGTCCGTCGACGGCCGCACGATCGTCCTCGTCGACGACGGCCTGGCCACCGGCCTCACCGCCACGGCGGCACTGCGCTTCCTGCACCGCCACGGCCCGGCGCGCCTGATCCTGGCGGTCCCCGTCGGCAATCCACGCACCCTGACCGCCCTGCGCGCCCGGTGCGACGACCTCGTGTGCCTGGAACAGCCGGCGTCCCTCCACGCGGTCGGCGAGTGGTACGAGGACTTCGGGCGGCTCCCCGAGGCGGAGATCGCGGACCTGCTGCACAGGTTCCGCGCCACGGCCTGACGCGTCCTGGCCCGACGTCATTCCGGGTCGATCAGCGCAAGCCCCAGCTCGGGCCGGTGGATCTTCGCCAAGGCCGCCGGGCTGTCGCGGACGATCACCTCCAGGGTCGGCCACACCCGGCCCTCCAGCAGGTGGCCGCCCCGCGTCGTACCGTCCGACAGGCCCAGCACGGCGTGCAGGTGCGCGGTGGGTCCGTCCTCTCCGACCGCGATGTCTCCGAGGAGGGACAGGACCTCGCACTGCTCCTCGACGCCGATGCGGCGATAGTCCTTCACCTCGCGGTCGAACCACCCCACGACGGCCTCCGAGAAGGCCCCCACGGCCGTCACCTGCGACGCCCCGAGCCCCTGCTCCCGGGCGAAGCCGGTGATCTCGGCGAGGGCGTCCTCGCCGGGAGCCAGCACCAGGACGTACACCGACGCCGGAGAAGCCTCCACCTGTTGCCACTTCATGCGCCTCGGGTACCCGCATTGCGCGGTGCCACCACGCGACGCACGCACGCGCTCCGTGAAAGGGTGGTGACATGACCATGGACGTCCGCCCGGCTTCGGACTTCGAGGCCGTCCGCGCGGTGCTGGGCCCGAAGTCACCCGCGGCAAACGTGTGTTGGTGCCTGAGCTACCGGATCCCGTCCAAACTGAACAACGAGCTGCGGGGGCCGGCCCGCGGTGAGTACGTCGCCGAGTTGTGCCGCGCCGATCCTCCTCCCGGCGTGATCGCCTACGACGGTGACGAGCCGGTCGGCTGGGCCGCGGTGGCGCCACGCTCGGCCACGTCCTTCGCACGCAACCGCAAGATCCCGCACGTCGACGACCTGCCGGTCTGGTCGCTGTGGTGCATCCGGGTCCGCCCCGGCCACCGCAAGCAGGGGATCACGCACGCCCTGATCGCCGGGGCGGTCGAGTTCGCCCGCGACCGGGGCGCCCCGGTGATCGAGGCGTACCCCCTCGACAACGGTGACGCGAGGGTCGACCTGACGATGGCGTACGCCGGGATCCGGAAGAACTTCGAGCGCGCCGGCTTCGTCCACGCCGCCGACACGACCTCCGTCCTGGCCGGTCACCCCCGCATCCTGATGCGGCTCGACCTGCGCTGACGCGACCGCCCGGCGGGGCTCAGTGCACGGAGAACCCGCCGTCGACGAAGATCGCCTGCCCGGTGACGTAGGCGGAGGCGCTGCTCGCGAGGAACACCGCCGCACCGGCGAAGTCCTCCGCCAGGCCGTTGCGTCCGACCATCGTGCGCGCAGCGAGCGCCGCCACCTTCTCCGGGTCGGACGACAGGCGTGCGTTGAGCGGCGTCATCACGAACCCCGGCACGAGCGTGTTGCAGGTGACGCCGTACGGCGACCAGGCCTCGGCCTGGGACCGGGCCAGCGACTCCAGCGCCCCCTTGGACACGCCGTAGGCGCCGCTCTGGACGAACGCCCGATGGGCCTGCTGGGAGGTGATGTGGATGATCCGGCCGAAGCTCCGCTCGGCCATGCCGGGCCCGAAGCGCTGCCCCAGCAGATGGGGCGCCTCCAGGTTCACGGCCATCGTGGTGTCCCAGACGTCCTCGCCCAGCTCGCCCATCGGCGGCCGCAGATTGATCCCGGCGCTGTTCACGAGGATGTCGGGCTCACCGAATGCCCTGACCGCTTCCTCGGCCGCCGCCCGCACGCCGTCGCGCGTGCCGAGGTCGGCGCCGACCCAGGCCGCCCGGCAGCCGTGTGCCTCCAACTCGCGGACCGTCGCGGCCAGTTCCGCCTCCCTGCGGGCCACGACCACGACACTCGCGCCCGCGCGGGCGAGGGCCTCGGTGATGGCCCGGCCGATGCCGGAGCTGCCGCCGGTCACCACGGCGACCCGGCCTTCCAGCGAGAACAGTTCGGAGAGGTATGCCTGCGACGTCATGTCCGCACCCTAGGCGGCTCGTTCGGGAGGACAGCGCTCGGGGGCGTCGTCGTCGGGGCTTCTGCGGCACGGGTGTTCGCGGGGACCGCGGCCGTGCCGGACGGACAGTGCGACGCTGACACCGCCCGGCCGGTCGCGTCGCGACGGGCATGACGAGGCGGGACGACCGGGCCCCGTGCGAGCCGGAGATACAACGTCCGCCGACGAACGGGCGCTCGGTGTACCTGGGCGGCGGCAGCGCGGCTGGATGTCCCGGAAGCGGCAGCCGGTCCTTGCCGCCGACCTCCGTGTGAGCCCGCCGGGGGCGGGCACTCGGAGTCCGCGGCGCGTCCGACCGGAGCGCCGCCCGACTCTGGAGGTGGAGAGCAATGGGTCATGGTGGGAACGTCATCGACGAGCTGGTGACCGATCACCGCGAGGTCGAGGAGTTCTTCGGCCGGATCGAGGCGCTTCCGTCCGGTGACAAGGACCGCAAGCTGTACGCCGACCGGGCCACGATGGAACTGGTGCGGCACTCGGTGGCCGAGGAGGCCTATCTGTACCCGGCCGTGCGCGAGCATGTGGCGGGCGGGAACGTCATCGCCGACCGGGAGATCGACGACCACTCCCGGGCCGAGCGGCTCATGAAGGACCTGGAGGGGTGCGACGCCGACGACCCCGACTTCGACCGGCTCATCGGGATGCTGATGACCGAGGTCCGCTCGCATCTGGCCGACGAGGAGCAGAACCTCTTCCCGAGGCTGCGCGCGGCGTGTCCCCCGGAGACGCTGGACGAACTGGGCGACAAGGTGCGTCAGGCGAAGAAGCTGGCGCCGACCCGCCCGCACCCGTCCGTCCCGGACACCCCGCCGGCGAACAAGCTGCTGGCTCCGGGAGCCGGGCTGGTCGACCGGCTGCGCGACGCACTGTCGGGACGCGGCAAGAAGGACTGACCCGGCGTATTTCCCACGGGCGGCGCCCGGCGGAGGCTCGGCGACCGCTCCGGTGAGAAAAACCCGGCGAGAGCGCACTCAGGGCGAGTGCGCTCAGCCGCGTGTTCAGGCGATGAGCGCCCGGCCCGGGTCGAGGCGCGCGTGCAGGGCGGGGCGGTGCAGGGCCGCCACCGGGTCGAGGAGGTCCGGGTGGCGCAGCAGTGCCGCTGCCTGGCGGTCCTGGGTGTCGGGGGCCACCAGGCGGCGGAACTCGACCGGCAGGCCGGTCGCGTGGCTGCCCTCGGCGATCTCGGTGACCGCCAGCCGGGCCAGGTCGGTGTCGGTGAGCAGGCAGGCCGCCCAGCTCGCCACGACCTCGTCCACCCAGGTGCGCCAGGCGAAGTCGTCCGCGTGGTCGGGCACGGCGGTGTCCGCGCCGGTGATCCAGTCCAGGCCGGCCGATCCGCCCGGCCCGGCCATCGCGACGAGCGCTGCGTCGGTCGGCGTCGGGTAGCGCAGCCAGGCCGCCACCGTGACGGCCTGGCGGGCCTGCACCTCGCCGAGGGCCGCGGCGAGCGCGCCACCGCACGCGGGGTAGGAACACGTCAGCCATTGGGTGGTCGCCGCGATGAGCGGGGAGAGGTCTGCGAGCACTGCAGGGCCGTCCGAGGTACTGGCGGGAACGGGGATCCCTCACACGGTAGCCCGGCGATCCGGGCGTCCGACATGCCCTTCACCTCGTGACCGACGTGGCCTCGCCCACACCGGGACGCTGCGCCGAGGCACCGAAAGGGCGCTCAGCTCGCCCGGCCGCCCGCCGCGTCGGCCGCCGTCCGGTCGGGCCGCGCGAGGTGGTAGACGTGGAACGCCCGGCCGATGACCGGCTGGGCGACGTTGCGCACCTTCACGCCCCCGCTGGTCATGCCGTGCTCGGTGCCGAGGTGGGCGTGCCCGTGCACGGCGAGGTCGGCGCCCGCCGTGTCGATGGCCTCGGCCAGCAGATAGCTGCCGAGGAACGGATAGATCTCGGGAGGCTCCCCGGCCAGCGTGTCCGGCACCGGCGAGAAGTGGGTCAGGGCGATGCGTACGTCGCAGTCCTGACCCTGAAGCTCCTGCAGACAGGCCCGCAGGCTGTCGGCGCGGCGACGCGAGTAGCGGACGAACTCCTTCATGATCGGCTCCCCGAACTCGCCCGCGCAGCGGCCCACGAACCCGCCGCCGAACCCCTTGGTACCGGCCACGCCGATGCGGGTGGAGCCGTTCTCCACCACGGTGGCCTGGCCCTCCAGGACCCGCGCGCCCGCGTCCTGGAGCACGGCGGTGACCTCCTCCGGGCAGTCGGCATGGTGGTCGTGGTTGCCCAGGACCGCGACCACGGGGACCGCCAGGTCCTTGATCTCCCGTGCGACGACCTGGGCCTCCTCGAGGGTGCCGTGCCTGGTCAGGTCCCCGGCGAGCAGCAGGACGTCGGCGCTCTCGTGCAGCGTCTCGAACGAGGGCCGCAGCACGCCCTGGCTCTCGGGGCCCATGTGGATGTCCCCGACGGCCGCGATCCGGATCATTCGACCTCCTCGGCGTGGTCGGGCGCGGCACTGTCCGCGACCACGAGGTCGCAGTGCACCGGGTGTCCCACCAGTTCCGCGCGGGCGGTGCGCAGGACGTCGTCGCGGTACCGGGCGGACGGCACGGTGCCGGTCAGCAGGATCGCCTCGCCACGGATCTCGATGCGCACCCCCAGCTCACCGAGGGGCCCGGCGGCCAGGTGGTCCGTCAGATGGGCCACGAGGTAGTCCAGGCTCTGCGCGCCGCCCGGGCCCTGGGCCGGCTCAGCGCCGGGGCGGCTCATCGGGGCTGCTCCCTGGGGGCGATCACGTCGAGCCGCTCCAGGAGGAAGAGGAACGCGGCAGGCATCGGCTCGTCGCCGCAGGATCCGCGTACGTCCTCCCAGTCGACCTTCTCGCGCAGCGCCCGGGCGGCGGCGAGCACCGGTCCGAAGTCGCAGTAGTGCTCCGAGAAGGCCTCGATCAGCCCGCGCATGAGATCGGTCGGCGCGAGGACGGGCATGTGCACCGAGTCGACCGGGATGTCCTGCGCGCGGGCCAGCACGTCCGTGCCGACCGGGCGGTGGGCCATCTCGAAGAGGAAGTCGACCTCCTGTCCCAGGCACGTCGTCTTCATCAGCCAGTCCTCGGGCGGCGTACGGACCGTGAGGCCCGCCTCGGCGAGTGTCCGAGCCACCGCGTCGGCGTCCGAGCGCAGCACGCAGAAGTCGGCGTCGTGCTGCAGATGACCGCTCCCGCCGTGGGCGTACACCGCCACGCTGCCCGCCAGGGCGAACCTGTGCCCGTTGCGCTTCAGCACCGCGCCCACCTGCTTCGCCGCCTCCAGGATCGCCTGGCTGCGGTCATGGGGCAGTGTCTGGCTGTTCAGTGCGCGCGATCCGCCCGGCGACGGCTCGAACGGGCTGTTCCCGACCGGCTCGTCAGGCTCGAGCGGTCCGTCCCCGACCGGGTGCAGCTCGGTCGGTCCGGGTCGCCGGGCCGGCGTTGCCGCGCTCTGCTGGTTCTGCGTCATGCCCGCTCCGTTCGCCGCACGGAGGTCCGATACGAGCCCGCGGCGGGCTCGGTGAGGGCACCGAGTACCCGGCACGGGGGTTTCGATACGGCAGGGTCACGCCGCGGTGTAGCCGAGCTGGCGTCTCATGTAGGGCGTCATGAGGGTCTTGGACTTGGCCAGCGTGGTGGTGCGGCCGCCGAGGACCGCCGTCTCGCCGCCCGGCACCGGCAGCATCGTCACTCCGTCGGCCGGGCCGAACGGGACGATGAGCGGGGTGCGGTGGACCGCCCGGTAGAAGCGGGGCTCCTTGCGGTGCTTGCCGGCGCTGTTCAGATAGGCACGGATGTTGTGTGCGGCCAGGTCGGCCTGGGCGAGCGCGGCCGGGGTGATCTTGACCTCGGTGGCGTCGTTCACGTCGCCGACCGCGAACACGTCCAGCCACCCCTGCACCCGGAGCGCCTGGTCGACCTTCACATGGCCCGTGCCCGTCAGCCAGTTCCCGAGCCCGGCCAGCCGCAGCCAGAGCGTGTTGGGCGTGGTTCCGGTCGCCCAGAAGGAGCGGTCGGCCTCGATGACGTTGCCGCGGGCGTCGCGGTAGGTGTCGAAGTCGGTGCCGGGGGACATGAAGGAGTCCAGCCGCACGTCCACGCCACGGGACTCCAGCCAGGCCCGCGCCTTGCGTCCGGCCCGCGCGCTGCCCGTCGCGTGCAGCAGCTCCGGCCCGGAGTGGGCGAGTGTGACGCGGGCGTCCGGCCGGGCGAGGCGGATCTCGGCGCTGAGTTCGACCCCGGAGGGTCCGCCGCCGACGACCAGGACGTGCTCGGCCGCGGCGATGTGCTGCTGATGGGCGACGAGGGACTTCACCGCCTCCTCGGTGGTGGTGCCGGTGAAGCGGGCCGGTTCGGGGTAGTCGGCGCCGGTGGCGATCACCAGCACGTCGTACGGGAGCCGCTCTCCCGTCGCGAGCGTCACCTGCCGCTCGGCGGTGTCGATGCGGACCGCCTTGCCCACGGCCACCCGGCCGTTGCGCAGAAGCCGGTCGTACGGGATGAAGGGGCTGTGCGACCAGTCCGGACGCACCCCGGCGCGCAGGGCGGCGATGCGGTGGAAGAAGACCTCCTTGCGGTCCACCAGCGTGACCCGCGCCGTCGCGTCCAGTCGCTTGGCCAGACGGACTCCGGCATAGCCGCCGCCGATCACCACTACGTCGCCATCAAGCACGCCCGGTCTCCTTCCTCTGGCGGCGAGCCTAGCGATTGAAACTTAAATAATTGATGGGGATGGGTGCGCGTTCTGTGAAAGGTGCGGCCGCTGCAGCGGTACGCAAACGACGGCGTCCGGGCCGGCCCCTGCGGGCCC